>NZ_JBIWFK010000003.1:784859-790799 GCF_044763015.1 Streptomyces sp. NPDC096324
GCCCCCGGCGCCCCCGGCGCCCCCGGCGCCCCCGGCGCCCCCGGCGCCCCCGGCGCCCCCGGCGCCCCCGGCGCCCCCGGCGCCCCCGGCGCCCCCGGCGCCCCCTGCCCCTCAGGCGCCGCCGCGCTCCTCGCGGATCTGCGCGACGACGTGGGCCACCGTCTGCCGCACCGCCTCCGTCTCGGTGAGGAAGTGCCAGTAGTCGGGGTGCCGGCCCTCCAGAGTGGCCACGGCACGGTCGAGCCGGCCGACGGCGTCGTCGAGCGGGCGGGCCTGCCGGGGGTCGGGCGTCGAACGGCCCGCCATGGCCAGCCGCTGCGCGTCCCGGATCGCGAACCGCGTGCGGTCGATCTCCTGCTGGGGATCCTTCTGCACGGCGTTCAGCCGCCGCAGCCGGTCACCCGCCGCCGACACCGCCTCGTCGGTGCTGTTCAGCAGCGCGCGCACCGTCGCCAGCAGTGAGGTCGCGTCCGGCCAGCGCTGCGCCTCACGCGCGGCCCGCGCCTCGTTCAGCTTCGCCTCGGCCTGCCGTACGTTCTCCGCGGCCTGGTCCGGCACATGCTGGAGGTCCTGCCAGCACGCCGCCGAGAACCGCCGCCGCAGCTCGCTCAGCACCGGCTCCACCTGCCCCGAGCGGGTCGTCAGCGCCTGCGCCCGGGTCCGCAGCGAGACGAGCCGGTGGTCGATCTCGGCGGCCCGCTCGGGCAGCCGCTCCGCCTCCGAGCGCACCGCCGCGGCCTCGCGCGACACCCGTTCGGCCCGCTCCAGCGTCTCCGGCACGCCATGCTGCCCGGCGCCCCGGTTGAGCTTGGTCAGCTCGGGGGCCAGCGCGGCCAGCCGTGCGGCGAGATCGTCGGCCTTCAGCCCGGACCGCCGTACGGAATCGAGGGCGTTGGAGGCGGCGAGCAGTGCCTGCCGGGCGCGCTCGACGGCCGGGGCCAGCCGGGCGAGCTGGGTCTCGGCCTTGCCGAGGAGTGGCCCGAGACTCTGCTCGAACCGGTCCAGGTCGGCCTTCACGCGGCCGAGTTCGTCCTTCGCGGCGACGAGCTCGGTGCGGGCCCGCACCGCGACCGACGCCTCCAGCTCGTCCCGGTCGAGATCGTGGGCGTCGACGGCGGTGATGTACTTCTGGCTGGCCTCGTCGATCCGCCGCCCCAGCGCCGCGAAGTCGGAGACCACGCGCCGGGCGGCCGGGGAGTCGTCCACCGCCGTGATGGTCTCGATCGAGATCCGCAGGTCGCGCTGGGCGGTGTCGAGTTCGTAGAACGCCGCCGCGGCGGCGTCCTTGGCGGCCTGCGCCTCGGCCCGCTGACTCTCGGACCGCCCGCCGAACCAGCGCCGGGTGCCGCCCCCCGCGAAGGCCGCGGGCAGCGCGAGGGCGGCCAGCAGGGGCAGCGCGACGAGCGTGAGCACGTCACGGGCGGTGACGTACGGGCGAGGGGGTGGCCCTTGCCGGACCGACCGGACCGACCCGGTGGGCCGGATCGTCTGGGCCGGCGGGGTCGTCCGCGTCGGCGAGGTCGGCAAGATGCGCGGGGCCGCATGCGTCGGCGAGGTCGCCCGCGTCGGCGGGATCGGCGGCGTCAGTGGGAGCCTCCGAGGGCCTCGCCGGAAGCCGACAAAGCTCCGGAAGCCGAGGAGGCTCCGCAAGCCGAGGGGGTGCGCGGGCCGCGCGGGCCCCGCGAACGGCGAATACGGCCGCGAAGGTGTCGCCGTCACATCCCTCTCCCGTGCTGTCATCCGCCTTGCCCGGCTGTCATTCTCCCACCGGTTGAAGACGAACACACGGGCCGGTCAGTTCGCTGTTCGTACCGTGATCTTTCCGTCGTCGGTGTGCGCGGAGACCCGGTGGGAGCTGGAACCGTCGCGCGGCACGTCCACATGGACCGAGCCGTCGCCGCTCGCGGCCGTCACCCGGTAGGTGGCGCGGGGCAGCGTGATCGAGACGGAGCCGTCGCCGCTGTGGGAGTCCACCAGGTCCGGCACGGTGCCGAGTTCGAGCTGTACGGAGCCGTCGTCGGTACGGGCCCGCACACTGCGGGCGTCCACGCCGACGGCCCGGATCGAGCCGTCGCCACTGCGCAGATCCAGTGCTCCCGAGGAGTCGCTGACCCGCACCGAGCCGTCCGCCGTACGGATGCTCAGCGCCTCCGCGAAGCCCTTCGCGCTCACCGGCCCGTCCCCGTCCTCGACCTTGACGGCCACCCCGCGCGGCACCACGATCCGGTGCCTGGCCGAGCAGTCGGCGACGACACCCGAGCACTTCATCCGCAGCACCAGCCGGTTGCCGTCCTCCATCGCCCAGGTGACCTTCGGATCCCCGCCGAGAGTGACATGTCCCTGGAACCACCGGGTGACCTGGACCTCACCGGCCTTCGCGGAGTCCGACACCACCAGATCGAGCGCGGAGTCGTCCGAGTCGACGGTCAGGGTCCGCCCGTGCAGCCCGAAGGACCGCTGCTCGGGCTCCTTGTCGTCCCCGGCGGAAGCCCCGCACGCACTGACCGAGGCGACGAGCCCGAGCGCGAGGGCGGTGAGAGCGGCGGTGCGGGTGTGTTTCCGGTTCCTGCTGGTGCCGCGGCTACGTGTGCGGGCCATGATCGATCTCCCCCTGGTGACGGTCTGTGATTAAGCCGACTTCTGGCCCGGTCGGACCCGCCACCTGCCGGGACACCTGGTCCGCGGCGGATCGCCGAAGCCTCCTGCCTCTTCGAAGGTAGGCACGGACGAAGCCCCGAACGATCCGGCCCGCTCCCGAATGCGAGGTGGGGATAACCCCCGCCCAGCCACCCCGAACCGCTCCCCGACCCGTCCCGGCCCCGCCCGCAGAGCCCGCACCGGCTCGGCCACGGACCGCCCTGCCCGTCCCCGCCACGAACTCGCCCGATACGGGTTTGCGGGGTATACCCCCGGGCAATGTAGGCTGTCGACTCGTCCTGGGCGCGTAGCTCAGCGGTAGAGCGCCGCCCTTACAAGGCGGATGTCGGCGGTTCGAAACCGTCCGCGCCCACCAGGAAAAAGGCCCCCAGCCGATCATGGCTGGGGGCCTTTGACATCCAGATCTGACATCAGTGCTGTCGCTACTCGCGCTGTAGGCGCCGCGTGAGCAGCCGATCCATGTGACTGACAGCCTCGCGCTGCGTGTCCTGGACGACGTGCGCGTAGACGTTCATCGTGACGGCGATCTGGCTGTGCCCCAGGATCTCCATCACGACGTGGGGTGCCACACCGGCCGCAGTCAGCAGGGTCGCGCAGCCGTGCCGTGCGTCGTGCAGCCGGATGACCCGCAGCCCCGCGTTCCCGGCGACCCGGGTGAACGACCGGTAGACGTTGCGAGGCTCGATCGGCCGCCCCGACCGCGTGGTGAAGACGTAGTCGCTGTCCTCCCAGCGATCACCGGCACGCAGGCGCATCGCGGCCTGGCGCATCCGCTGGTATCGCAGAGGGGCTATGCACATGGCCGGCAGCGGCAGCACCTGCCGACGGCGGCGCCCCTTGGGATCGTCCTCGTATACCTCGCCGCCGACCCGCTGCCGCTGCTTCCGGACCCTGAGCTCACGTTTGTCGAGGTCGACGTCCTGCCACCGGAGCCCGATGACCTCCCCACGACGAAGGCCGAGAGCGATGGAGAGCACGAAGGCGGGGTAGAGCGGATCACGCCGAGCCGCGGCAAGGAAGTCGAGCGTTTCCTCCAGACTCCAGGGTTCGAGACTGCGGGACTCGACCCGCGGCGCGTCGACCAGGGTGACGACGTTCCTCGCGATCAGCTCCTCACGGCAGGCGGCCGAGAGAGCCGTGCGGAGAACCTTGTGCGTCTCCCTCGCGGTGGCCGCGGTGGTCTGCTGCTCCAGCCGGGCAAGGAAGCGGCGGACGTCGGCGACGCTCAGAGACTCCAGCTTCTTCGTTCCGAGCATGGGCACCAGGTAGAGCCGGACGTGGAACTCGTACTTCGCGTACGTGGTCCGCTTCCGTCGAGGCTTGATCACGTTCTCCAGCCAGTACGGCAGCCACTTGGACAGCTTGGCCGACCGGGTGGGCACGGGTACGCCCTGGTCGACCTTGGCGAGCAGTTCCCGACGCTTGGCGTCGCACTCGGCCCAGGTCTTGCCGTAGCTTGTCGCCGTTCACGCGGTCGACGGATACCCGGTGGAAGGTGTCGACGCCCCGCTGGAATGGCTGAGCCCTGCGGGCGTTCTTCAGGCGTGGGTGGCGGAGAAGGACGGCGAGATCGTCGGGCACGCCATGCTCAGCCGGCCGCAGGGCGAGGACGTCGTGGAGATGTGGCTCAAGCAGAGCGGCGACACCGCGGACCACGTAGCCGTTGGCGCCCGTCTGTTCATCGCACCCGAGGCGCGAGGCGAAGGGCTCGGCGGGCGGCTGATGCGAACCGCGTTCGACTACGCCGGGGACCACGGACTACGAGTCGTTCTCGACGTGATGACCAAGGACAAAGCAGCCATCAGGCTCTACGAGCGGATAGGGATGCAGCGCATCGGAACCGCCAGGCACGCGTACGGCGAGGGACAGGAGATCGACGCTGTCTGTTACGTCTCCCCAGCACTCGAAGCCTGACCGGGTGCCGAGGCGAGTCCGCGCGAAGCCACGCACGCTTGTGCCTCGCCACGGCGAACAGCGACTCGACCTGTTCCAGGGTGAGTTGACCGGTCACGGCGTGTGTTGCTGTGGAGGGGGGACGACGGCGATGAGTTCTACGCCGCGCAAAACGGAGATGCCGTCCTCCCCAGGTGGGCGGTGACGCAGGCTACGGTGTTGGCCGTTGCGACGAATACAGGAACTGCCCCTTGCCAAGCGGCTGTTCCTCCACGTGCCCGCGCCACAGCAACACGCCGTGTCGCCGCTCCCAGCGGGCCGCCCGCGCGGCGCGCATCAGCCACTCGGTGGCAGACACCAGAGGATAGAAGGCCGCGGCGGGATGCCACAGAAGGGACGCGGCCAGAGTCGGCACCCCGATCACGACCCCCATCGTGGCGAGGTAATCCACATCCAAGAGGCGGAAACGGAGCGGGTCCTGCGCCGGCAGTGCGGCGACGGGGTTCGCGAGCGGAAGCGCGGACTCGAAGTCCCGCACCTCACCCACCCAATTCAGCCGCGTGATGGAGACAGCCCCCGAGAGCGCACCCACCGCGACAAAGAGTCCGACGACCCACCAGGACTTGCCATCGTGTTCCGGAATGCCGCGTACGCCGAACGCCACGACCGCGCTGACGACCATGACACACGCCGCCACCGAGGTACCCCTCAGCTGATGATGGACGTACCTGATCACCGGTCCTATGCCCCCTCGGCGCCCACACCCCAGGCCTGTACCCAGGCAACTATGTGTGTCGGGAGCGCCCTGCCGAACAGGGTGACCATGATGTTTCCAACTCGACAGTTGCCGTTCGTCCCGCATTCAGGCGCTGTCTGCACCACGACGGCGACCGCAAGGCCACCGTGAAACCTCCGACGTTCCGAGGCTCCGCACCACATCACAGCCAAGCCGAGGCAAGCGGTGTCAAGCATCAGGTGAGGCCACAACGTCAAGCATCAACCGAGACAAGACAACGGTACATGGGTGCCATGCGGCCAAACTTTCCCTACTTCATCAAGTGCCCGCGCGAGCGCGGGCTGGCCCCTGGGGCCCGACCCCTCTGCGCCTTCGGCGCCGGGGCCGGGACCCTGGGGCCGCAGCAGGCTACGGCCCATAAAGAGAGACCTGAACGCGAAGTCGCTCGGTCAGAACGTGCCTCCGGCGGGGGCCCTCAGGCTCCGAGATGGCGGGGGCGCCGTTCGCGGGTGCCGGCCGAGTGTGGCGTGCGCGGGGGTGCTCCCATCCCGTCTGCCATCGACCCAGGCAGAGCCGAGCAGTCGCGGCCCAGGGCGTCAAGGAAGCTCCTATAGAACGTCAAGCGGTCTGTGGGAGGTGTGTTTGTGGAGTAT
>NZ_JBIWFK010000004.1:0-758454 GCF_044763015.1 Streptomyces sp. NPDC096324
AGGAGTGTTATCCGGTATTAGACCCCGTTTCCAGGGCTTGTCCCAGAGTGAAGGGCAGATTGCCCACGTGTTACTCACCCGTTCGCCACTAATCCCCACCGAAGTGGTTCATCGTTCGACTTGCATGTGTTAAGCACGCCGCCAGCGTTCGTCCTGAGCCAGGATCAAACTCTCCGTGAATGTTTTCCCGTAATCGGGACGACACCACGAGAGCGGAACAACCGGTCGGAATAGGACCGGTCGTTCACAGCGTCCTCGCTGTGCGCCTACCGGAACAATGCCCGGCAGGACTTTTTCAAAGGAACCTCGTCCCGGCCGATCGGCCGGAGACGGGGTATCAACATATCTGGCGTTGATTTTTGGCACGCTGTTGAGTTCTCAAGGAACGGACGCTTCCTTTGTACTCACCCTCTCGGGCTTTCCTCCGGGCGCTTCCCTTCGGTCTTGCGTTTCCGACTCTATCAGACTCTTTCGGGCCTGACTCCCAGTCAGCGGGTTTTGTCTACCGGCCTTTCAGCGCTTTCGCGTTTCGCGGCCTTTCGACATTCACTACGTTAGCGGATTTCCTCGGCGACTCATAATCGAGTTCCGCAGGTTCGAATTCAGACGTGCAGGCACGCCGAATAAGCCCCCGCTGCGGGGAAGTCGTAGGTAGTGGGTTGGCCGCTCTCGGCTGCTGGCTGAACGCCGTAACCGGTTCAAGCGGCTCGGGCTACATTACGGATCCCCTAGGGGCGAGTCAAGTTGAACGGCGGCGAGGCGCATGCGCTCTATAAGGACTCACCGTGGGGTCGTCGGCGATCCAGAAACGCCACGGGTGGACGCCCCCGTCGCCCGAGACTCCGGTGCGCGGCCCGTTGCGTACCTGGTCGGAGGGGACGGGGCTCCCCGTCAGCATGGTCAGAGGCGAAGCCTCGGGGCCGCAGGCGTCCGCCCCGTCGAGTGACCGGTCCACCCCCAGGGCCGTCGCGAGCCGCGCCGGTCCTTTGGCCAGTTCCTTGTCGTATCGGGCCGAGAGTCGACGTTTACGAGCGAGATCCACGCCCTCCGTGACCTCGCCGGCCCGGAGGAGCACTCCACTGGGCCTGCCCTCCGGGCCGCACACCAGGTTCATGCAGTGCCACATGCCGTAGGTGAAGTAGACGTACACATGACCGGGCGGGCCGAACATCACGCCGTTGCGGGCCGTGCGGCCGCGGTAGGCGTGCGAGCCGGGGTCGTTCGGGCCGTCGTAGGCCTCGACCTCCGTCAGGCGCAGCTCGATCGGGCCGTCCGGCGTGGCCCGTACGAGCAGGCGTCCCAGCAGGTCGGGGGCGACGTCCAGGACGGGCCGGTCGAAGAAGTCCCGCGTCAGGGGCGTACGGTCAGGGGCCGCGATCATGGCGTACGAGCGTAGTCCCTCCCTTCTCCCCGGTGTGGTGGGGTCCGGAGCCGTTCGGCGGAGTCCGGACGGATACGTGCCGGCGGGGTGGTCAGCGGGCCTCTCCGCTTGTAAGGGTGAGGGCGCGGAACCGGTCGGGGCCGGATCGCGTTTGTAGGGATCAAAGGATCCAGACAGACAGTGGACGAACAGGCATTGCCTGGGGAGGAAGTGACGACATGGGGTTCAAGCGGCTGCTTGCGAGCTTGGGGGCCGGTGGGGCTTCGGTCGAGACGGTGCTGACCGAGGCCAACACCGTTCCGGGCGGCGTCGTCCAGGGCGAGGTGCGGATCCAGGGTGGCTCGGTCGACCAGGCGATCGAGGGTCTGTCGGTCGGCCTTCAGGCCAAGGTCGAGGTCGAGGGCCACGACGACCAGGAGTACAAGCAGAACATCGAGTTCACGAAGCTGCGGCTCGGCGGGGCCTTCCAGCTCCAGGCCGGCGCCGTGCACACGGTCCCGTTCGGTCTGGAGGTGCCGTGGGAGACGCCGATCACCATGATCGACGGGCAGAGCCTGCGCGGGATGAACATCGGTGTCACCACCGAGCTGCAGATCGCCCGCGCCATCGACCCGGGTGACCTCGACCCGGTCAACGTGCACCCGCTGCCGGCGCAGAAGGCGATTCTCGACGCCTTCATCCAGCTCGGCTTCCGCTTCAAGAACGCGGACATGGAGAAGGGGCACATCCGCAACACCCGTCAGCGGCTGCCGTTCTACCAGGAGATCGAGTTCTACCCGCCGTCGCAGTACCGCGGGCTGAACCAGGTGGAGCTGAGCTTCGTCGCGGACGACCGCGCGATGGACGTCGTCCTGGAGATGGACAAGAAGCCGGGCCTCTTCAGCGAGGGCAGCGACTCCTTCCGCTCCTTCCAGGTCGGTCTGCACGACTTCCACGGCACCGACTGGGCCGGATACCTGAACCAGTGGCTGTCGGAGGTCGGCAGCAAGCGGAGCTGGTTCTAGGACATGTCCGCAAAGTCGCGTCGTCCGCCCGGCGGGCAGGCGAGACTTTGCGGACACGGCCTAGGCTCGAGGCACGGAATCCGCCGTTCTGGAGGTACTGACGTGACCGAGCTCAAGAGGCCGCCGCTTCCGCACGACTTCCATCCGCCGGTGCCGGCGTTCACGCTCACCAGCGAGGACGTCGAGCCGGGCGCGGTGCTGAAGGACGCGCAGGTCCACGCGGCCGGGAACACCTCGCCGCAACTGAGCTGGGAAGGCTTTCCACCGGAGACGAAGAGTTTCGCCGTGACGTGCTTCGATCCGGACGCCCCGACAGGCAGCGGGTTCTGGCACTGGGTGCTGTTCGACATCCCGGCCTCGGTGACGGAGCTGCCGACGGGCGCGGGCAGCGGCAAGTTCGAGGGTCTTCCCGACGGTGCCGTCCAGGTGCGCAACGACTACGGGTCCCGTGACTTCGGCGGCGCCGCGCCGCCGGCCGGGGATCCCGCGCACCGGTACGTCTTCACGGTGTACGCCGTGGATCAGGAGAAGCTCGGTCCCGACGCGGACGTGTCGCCCGCCGTGGTGGGCTTCAATCTGCGGTTCCACACGCTGGCGCGCGCCCAGTTGATCGGCGAGTACGCCAATCCCGCCGCAGACTGACGTTCACCGAACGTTTGCCCGCCTCTGGTCATGGAAGTGATCAGGGGCGGGCATTTTTTATTGCGTTGTCCATCTCGGCGTGCCCGGCCAAAGTTGATCCCAGCCCGCCGCAGGTGGGCCGGTGCGCAAGAGGAGGTGGGCCGGATGCGGGACACGCTGGTACTGAACGCGAGCTTCGAGCCGTTGTCGACGGTGACGTTGAACCGAGCCGTCGTTCTGGTGCTGACGGACAAGGCCGTCGTCGAGCAGGCCCACCCCGAACTGCGCATGCGCGGTGCCGCACTGGACATACCCGTGCCCCGGGTGATCAGGCTCTGCCGTTACGTCCGGGTGCCGTTCCGAAGACAAGCTCCGTGGTCGAGGCGGGGTGTGCTGGTACGCGACCGGCACCGGTGCGCCTACTGCGGTCGCCGGGCCACGACCGTGGACCACGTGGTGCCGCGGGCGCAGGGTGGTCGGGACTCCTGGCTGAACACCGTGGCCTCCTGCGCCGAGGACAATCACCGCAAGGCCGACCGTACGCCGGAGCAGGCCCAGATGCCGTTGCTGCGGCAGCCGTTCGAGCCGACTCCCGCGGACGCCATGCTGCTGGCGCTCGGTCAGGACGACTTCGACGCGCTGCCGGAGTGGCTGGCCCAGCCGGCCGCGTAGTCCGTACGACGATGGGGCCCACCTCCCGCGGGAGGTGGGCCCCATCGTCGTACGGGCAGTCGTGGGGCGTCAGTCCGTGATGGACGGCTTCTCGCGGCGCTCCGAGCCGCCGCCGGAGTCCCTCGAGGAACCGCCGTTGCCCGAACCGCCGCCCAGTCCACCGAAGTTGCCCATGGCCCCGCTGAGACCCTTGAGGGCGTCACCGATCTCGCTGGGCACGATCCAGAGCTTGTTGGCGTCGCCCTCGGCGATCTTCGGGAGCATCTGGAGGTACTGGTAGGAAAGGAGCTTCTGGTCCGGGTCTCCGGCGTGGATGGCCTCGAAGACCGTACGGACGGCCTGGGCCTCGCCCTCGGCGCGCAGGGCGGCCGCCTTGGCCTCACCCTCGGCGCGCAGGATCGCGGACTGCTTCTCGCCCTCGGCGGTGAGGATCTGGGACTGCCGGATGCCTTCCGCGGTGAGGATCGCCGCGCGCTTGTCGCGGTCGGCGCGCATCTGCTTCTCCATCGAGTCCTGGATGGAGGTGGGCGGTTCGATCGCCTTCAGCTCGACGCGGTTGACGCGGATGCCCCACTTGCCGGTGGCCTCGTCGAGGACTCCGCGCAGGGCCGCGTTGATCTCCTCGCGGGAGGTCAGGGTCCGCTCCAGGTCCATGCCGCCGATGATGTTGCGCAGTGTGGTGACGGTGAGCTGCTCGATCGCCTGGATGTAGCTGGCGACCTCGTACGTCGCGGCTCGCGCGTCGGTGACCTGGTAGTAGATGACGGTGTCGATGTTGACCACCAGGTTGTCCTGGGTGATCACCGGCTGCGGCGGGAACGGGACGACCTGTTCACGCAGGTCGATGCGGTTGCGGATCGAGTCTATGAACGGGACGACGATGTTCAGGCCGGCGTTCAGTGTCCGCGTGTAGCGGCCGAAGCGCTCGACGATGGCGGCGCTGGCCTGCGGGATGACCTGGATGGTCTTGATCAGGGCGATGAAGACCAACACCACCAGAATGATCAGGACGATGATGATCGGTTCCATCGATGCTCCCCGTACCCTTCTCCACTCGGCAATTGCGAAAGATCTTATGGGTGTTGAAGATCTTGCTGGACGAGTCTGACAGAACGTCGTCTGCCACGTGGGGCGTTCGGTTCACTTGCGTTGTACGAGGTCACATGACGATCGCCGTGGCTCCGTCGATGTCCACGACATCGACTTCCTGGCCCACCTCGTAGGTCTGGGCGCCGTCGAGGGAGCGCGCGGACCAGATCTCTCCGCCGAGCTTGACGCGGCCGGCGCCCGAACCGTCCACGCGTTCCAGGACGATGGCCTGTTTGCCCTTCAACGCTTCGATCCCGGTGGCGAGTTCGGGGCGCCGGCGGTGCCGGGTCGCGATGGGGCGGACGACGGCGATGAGTGCGACCGACACGACGACGAACACGAGTGTCTGGACGACGACACCGCCGCCGAGACCGGCCGTGACCGCGCCGGCGACGGCGCCCACGGAGAGCATGCCGAACTCCGGCATCGCGGTCACCACGAGCGGGATGCCGAGTCCGGCCGCGGCGATGAGCCACCACACCCATGCGTTGATGTCGTCCACATGGTCATGGTAGGACCGCGGCCCCCTGGCGGACAGAGCGCACGATCACGTCGGATACGCCGGTTGAGGGGTGCGGGGTGCGCGGGACGGAGCGGTTCAGCCCATCGGCAGGCCCTGCGCGGTCCAGCGCTCGCCGACCTGCTCGACGACGAGGGGGAGGCCGAAGCAGAGGGAGAGGTTGCGCGAGGTGAGTTCGAGTTCCAGCGGTCCGGCGGCGAGCACCTTGCCCTGGCGGATCATCAGGACGTGGGTGAAGCCGGGGGCGATCTCCTCGACGTGGTGCGTGACCATGATCATGGAGGGGGCGATCGGGTCGCGCGCGAGCCGGCCGAGGCGGCGCACGAGGTCCTCGCGGCCACCGAGGTCGAGGCCTGCCGCGGGCTCGTCGAGGAGCAGCAGTTCGGGGTCGGTCATCAGGGCGCGGGCGATCAGGGTGCGCTTGCGCTCGCCCTCGGAAAGGGTGCCGAACCTGCGGTCCAGGTAGTCGCTCATGCCGAGGCGGTCGAGGAAGGCGCGGGCGCGCTGCTCGTCGATGTCCTCGTAGTCCTCGTGCCAGCCGGCCGTCATGCCGTACGCGGCGGTGAGGACCGTCTGGAGGACCGTCTGGCGCTTGGGGAGCTTCTCCGCCATCGCGATGCCGGCGATGCCGATGCGCGGGCGCAGTTCGAAGACGTCGACCTTGCCCAGGGCCTCACCGAGGATGGTGGCGGAGCCCGAGCTGGGGAAGAGGTAGCTGGAGGCGACGTTCAGGAGGGTCGTCTTCCCGGCGCCGTTGGGGCCGAGGATGACCCAGCGCTCCCCCTCCTTGACCGACCAGGAGACCTGGTCCACCAGAGCGCGGCCCTCGCGGACCACGGATACGTCCACCAGTTCCAGTACATCGCTCATGAGCGCGTTGTCTCCCATTGCAGTCTCGGCCGTCGCTTGCGTCTGTGGACGAAGCCCCCAGGGAAAACCTACGCCACCGGTCGGGCACACCGATCCATCGGCCGGTCCTTAGGGTGGGGGCATGCTCTCCGAACCACGCTCAGGACGGCTGGCCGCATGGGGAAATGCCCTATTGGCCGGACTTGTTTCCCCGGACGACGCCGTGCTCGCCGTCGTCGGGGACGACGCGGTGCACCGGGTCGAGGGGTTGCCCGGCGAGTCGGGGCCCGTCGGGCTCACGCTCGCTCTCGGCCGGCTGCGCCGACTCGGGGTGACCGGGCTGCGGGTCGCGTTGCCCGCGCCGGGGCATCCGCTGGGACTCAGTGGGCCGCCCGAGTTCAACGCGCGCGCCCTCGACGCCGAGGAGGCCGTGGTCTGCCACGGCGCGGCGCTGGGGCTCGTGCCCGAGGTGTACGAGGCCGGGCCGGCCGGCGATGTGCATGTCGAGGTCGTCTGGCACTGCCTCGCCGTACGCGAGGCGCCGCCCGCCGATGTGCCTTCGCTCGGGGAGGCCGAGCGGGAGCTGGCGGAGGCGCTCCGCGACGCGACGCAGGTGCTGTCGCGGCTGGACGTGGCCGGGTCGGGGCCGGTCGCGGCGGCGGCGATCGACGCGTACCGGGCGCGGGCGGAGCGAGGGCGCGAGGTGCTGGCGCCCGGGTACCCGCCGCGCGCCGTGCGGGTGCTGGAGCTGGCTCAGCGGGTCGGGACGCTGATCTCGGTGGCGCACGAGAGCGGGCACGGTGGCGCGGTGAGCGCGTCGGAGATGTCCGGTCGGACCGAGGCGCTGCGTCCGGTGGAGCGGACGGCCCGGCGGGCGCAGGTGGCCGCTTACAACGCCTTCGTGGAGGAACGCGAACGCGGGGCGCGCTGAGCTTGTGCGGATCGCGGTTCGGTCCGGTGGGTGGGTCGGGGCCGTGCCGGTGCATCAGCCCGTCGCCGTCGGACGGAGAGGTGACCGTCGGTGGCGACGGGCATCGATGTACCGGCACGTCCCCGACGGCGCGTTCCCGGCTGCGGGTGCGAGATCCAGACGGTCACAGCCCCGACCGGGGAAGTCCCAACCCCGGCCGCAGCAGGTTTCAGCGCCGGCCGGGGAAAGTTTCAGCCCCTCCGGCGTTTGAGGAGCGGGGTCTGGGGCGGAGCCCCAGGTACGGGTCGGGTAGGGGCGGAGGGGGCGAAAGGCGCCTGTGTTCGGGGGGCGTCGGCTTCCGGAGGGCTCGGGGTGGGCGCGCGGGTCCGGGGAGGCATGCGGAAGGGCCCCGCGAAACGTTTCCGTTCGCGGGGCCCTTTCGACGGGGATGGCTCAGCCGTTGACGCCCGTGTTGCCGAACGCCGGGTTCAGGAGGCCGACGAGGTTGGCGGTGTTGCCCACGACGTTGACGGGGACGTGCACGGGGACCTGAGCGACGTTGCCCGAGACGGCGCCCGGCGACTTCGCGGCCGCACCCTCGGCACCCGAGTCGGCGACAGCGGCACCAGCACCAGCGCCCGCGGCGATACCGACGACGGTGACGGCCAGGGCGGCCTTCTTGGCGATGTTCATGAAAACTGTTCCTCCTGCGTTCACGGATCCGACCCTGCCGAGGGTCGTACGCTGAGAAACGCCGCCGAGTCGGGGACGGCACGGGGAGACGTAACGTTTGCCCCGTCCGGTGCAGTCCGCGGATGAGCCGACAAACCGACCGGCCCCCAGGGGATCCCTGGAGGGCCGGTGGTCAAGGTCGCCGCGACGGGGAACCTCAGTGGTTGAGGCCGAGGTTGCCGAAGGCCGGGTTCAGGGCGCCGATGACGTTCACGCTGTTGCCGACCACGTTCACCGGTACGTCGACCGGGGCCTGGACGAGGTTGCCGGAGACGACGCCCGGGGAGCCCACGGCCTTGCCGGACGCCGACGCGCCGTCCGCCGCCGAGGCCATGCCCGCGCCGGCGGCGACCAGACCGCCGGCCACCATCGCGACGGCCGTGAACTTCTTCAGGTTCTTCACTTGCGAAACCCCTCCTCGCGAACACCGCGGCAGGTCCGCCACGGCGCACTGGAGAACGGCCGGGCTCCAGGAAGGATGCGCCATCCGGGTGACATACACCCGACGGTATGAATCTCATCCCGGAGCGACACCCTCCGAGTTGACGATCAGTTCGTGATCCCGTGCCGTACGGCCCAGAGCGCGGCCTGGGTGCGGTCGGCGACGTCGAGCTTCATCAGGATGTTCGAGACGTGGGTCTTCACGGTCTTCTCGGAGAGGACGAGGGCGCGCGCGATCTCCCGGTTGGAGCGGCCGTCCGCGATCAGACCGAGGACCTCCCGTTCCCGCTCGGTGAGCGAGACACCTCTTCCCTGACCCGAGTTGACCTCCTCCTGGGACAACAGCGCGTGCGCGACCTCGGCTTGCAGGACGACGTGTCCCGCGTGGACCGAGCGGATGGCTCCGGCCAGCGCGTCGGGGTCGACGTCCTTGTACACGTACCCGGCGGCGCCCGCGCGCAGGGCCGGTACCACCGTGCGCTGCTCGGTGAAGCTGGTGACGATCAGTACGCGGGTGGGGTTGGCGAGTTCGCGGAGTTTTCGCAGCGCGTCGATGCCGTCCATCCCCGGCATCTTGACGTCCATGAGGACGACGTCCGGCTTCAGTTCCTCGGCGCGGGTGACGCCTTCGGATCCGTCGGACGCCTCGCCGACGACCTCGATGTCGTCCTGCACTTCGAGGAAGGTGCGCAGCCCCCGGCGGACGACCTGGTGGTCGTCGACGAGCAGCACCTTGATTGCGTCAGCCACCAGGAACCTCCATCTCGATCACGGTGCCCTTCCCGGGCGCCGACTCCACGGTGAGTGTGCCGCCGACCCCGCTCGCCCGGTCCCGCATCGACACCAGGCCGAGATGACGGCCGGCGCTGCGTATCGCGGTGGGGTCGAAGCCGCCGCCGTCGTCGCGGACGTGCAGGACGGCGCCGGGGCCGCGCCGGTCCAGGGTGACGTCGACGTGAGCCGCGCCGGAGTGCCGCAGCGCGTTGTGCAGGGCCTCCTGGGAGACCCTGAGCACGGCTTCCTCCTGGGAGGCGGGCAGCGCTCGTACACCGTGGCTGGAGAAGGTCACGCGCGCGGAGTGGGCGCGGTCGAGGACCTGGATCTGGGTGCGCAGGGTGGCGACGAGTCCGTCCTCGTCGAGGGCCGCCGGGCGCAACTCGACGACGGCGGCGCGCAGTTCCTCGGTGGCCTCCGCGGCGAGCGCGGCCACGTGCTGGAGTTCGCCCTTGGCGCGGGAGGGGTCGCGGTCGACGAGGGTGGCGGCGGCCTGCGCGGTCAGGCGCAGGGAGAACAGCTTCTGGCTGACGGCGTCGTGCAGTTCGTGCGCGAGCCGGGAGCGCTCCTCGGCGATGGTGAGTTCGCGGCTGCGTTCGTAGAGCCGGGCGTTGGTCAGGGCGATCGCCGCGTGCTGGGCGAGGATGGTGAGGAGTTCCTCGTCGTCCTCGGTGAAGCCGCAGCGGCCGTCCTCCTCGGCGCACGGCCCCGCCCCTTCGGGCCGCAGCTTGTTCGCGAGGAAGAGCGCGCCGATGATCTCGTCGCCGTCGCGGATGGGCAGGCCCAGGAAGTCGGACATGTCGGGGTGGGCCGCGGGCCAGCCCTCGAAGCGGGGGTCCTTGCGCACGTCGGCCAGGCGCTCGGGGCGGGCCTCGCGCAGCATCGCGGCGAGGATGCCGTGCTGGCGCGGGAGCGGTCCGATGGCCTTCCACTGCGCGTCGCTGACCCCGTCGACGACGAACTGGGCGAAGCCGCCGTGGTCGTCGGGCACGCCCAGTGCCGCGTACTGCGCGTCGAGCAGTTCGCGGGCCGAGGCGACGATCGTCTTGAGGACGTCGCGCACTTCGAGATGCCTGCTCATGGCCAGCAGCGCGGAGCTCACCGCGTACAGGCCCGACCGGGGTCCGTGACTCATGCCCCCAAAGTACCGGCGGGGTGTGACCGTGCGTATCGGGCCGTCGGCCTCGCCCACCGGGCCATTGGGCCTAGGACGAAGGGCCCCTGATCATTGCGGCCCGCGGACGAGGCGCCCGGGCGGACCGCGTTCCTACCGTGAGGGCAGCCGCCGGGAAGGCGGTCCGAGCGAGGGGACGGTTGTCATGCCGGTAGCGATCATCACGGGGGCCTCGAAGGGACTGGGGAGGGCGCTCGGCGCGGCTCTGGCGGGGCGCGGCTGGGATCTGGTGCTCGACGCCAGGACGCCCGGGGTGCTGGAGGAGACCGCGCGGGGGCTCTCCGTGTACGGGACGCGGGTGGAGGCCCTGCCCGGGGACGTGACGGACGCCGGTCACCGTGCCGAGCTGGTGGCGGCGGCCCGGAAGCTGGGCGGTGTCGATCTGCTCGTGAACAACGCGAGCGCGCTGGGCGCGGAGCCGCTGGTGCGCCTGGAGGAGCTGGATCCGGAGGGGCTGCGGCGGGCCCTGGAGGTCAATGTGGTCGCCGCGCTGGGCCTGGTCCAGGAGGCGCTGCCGCTGCTGAGGGCGGCCGGGGCGGGCGCGGTCGTCGGCGTCAGTTCGGACGCCGCGGTGCAGGCGTACGAGACGTGGGGCGGTTACGGGGCCTCGAAGGCCGCGCTGGACCATCTCTCGGCGGTGCTCGGCGAGGAGGAGCCCGGTCTGCGGGTGTGGGCGGTGGATCCGGGGGACATGGGGACGGACCTCTATGCGGCGGCCGTACCGGACGACGACGATCCGCGCCCGGCGCCGGAGCGTGTGGTCCCGGCCTTCCTGCGGCTGCTCGACGAACGGCCGGCCAGTGGGCGCTACACGGCTTCGGACCTGCTGGAGGAGCGGTGACGACGGTGGCGGGGGTCTCTCGGGCCGGGCGCGGCCGTGAGTGGGGAAGCGTTCCGGAGGAGTTGTCGGCGCGGGTGCCGGCGGAGCAGCGCGGTCCCGGCCGCGACCGGGATTCCGTACGGCTGCTGGTGTCGCGCGGTACCGAGGTGTCGCATCACGCGTTCGTGGAGCTGCCCCGGTTGCTGAAGGCCGGGGATCTGCTGATCGTCAACACCTCGGCCACGCTGGCGGCGGCCGTGGACGGGCGGATCGGGCACGCGCGCGTGGTGGTGCACTTCTCCACCCGGGGCGACGACGGGCGGTGGGCGGTCGAGCTGCGGGATCCGGACGGCCGCGGCACCACACGCGCGCGGGCGGGCGGCCCCGCGGGGACAGTGGTGCGCCTGCCCGGGGACGTACCTCTCGTACTGGAGGAGCCACTGACCGCGCGGGGGCGGCGGCTGTGGTGGGGGCGGGTGCCGGACGTGGACGTGCTGGGGCTGCTGCGGCGGTACGGGCGGCCCATCCGCTACTCCTACACGGACAGGGACCAGCCGCTGTCCGTGTACCAGACGGTGTTCGCGTTGCCGTCGGACGACGGGGCGGGGAGCGCGGAGATGCCGAGCGCGGCGCGTCCCTTCACCTCGCGTCTGGTGGCGGAGCTGGTGAGCCGGGGTGTGCAGTTCGCGCCGGTCACCCTGCACACGGGGGTCGCCTCGGCGGAGTCGCACGAGCCGCCGTATCCGGAGCGGTACGAGGTTCCGGCGGTGTCGGCCCGGCTGATCAACGCCGCGCGGGCCGGTGGGGGCCGGATCGTCGCGGTCGGTACGACGGCGGTGCGGGCCGTGGAGTCCGCGACCGGCGAGGACGGGCTGGTCCGGGCGGCGAAGGGGTGGACCGGACTCGTGGTGACTCCGGAGCGCGGGGTGCGGGCCGTCGACGGGCTGGTGACCGGGCTGCACGAGCCGGAGGCCTCGCATCTGCTGATGCTGGAGGCGATCGCGGGAGGGGCGGCGATCGACCGTGCCTACGACGAGGCCCTGCGCGGGCGCTATCTCTGGCACGAGTTCGGGGACGTGCACCTCATCCTCCCCGGGAACGGCCCTCACTCTGAGCATTGCTCCCGCAACCCCACGTCAGAATGATCGAGGACCCCTGTGAGCCCTCGCATAGGGCCCAGGTCACGTACGAAGGCGCATAGGAGATAAAAGGGACAAGGTGACCAGCGGAGACGTGCCAGTCTGCCCCGATTTGCCCCATCTGTGTCCACTACCTGGCTTCGTAGGTCACACCTTTGCCAGAGCATTTTGCGACCGCTAAGAATTGCTCATGTCGCTCAGCGCCTCGGGTTCTCCCCCGGGGCGTTTGTTCCGGAAACACAGTCCCCTACCGGGACGCAGAGCGACCTCCGCGCTATTCGAAGAGGTCTATCAGTCATGCTCAAGAACATTGCCGATCGTGGTCGTAGTCCGAAGCTGACGAAGCTCCACAAGTACTCGCTCGCCGGTGTGGCCACCCTCGGTGCCGCCACCCTCGCGTTCTCCCTGGCGCCGGGCGGCTCGCACACCACCACGGACGACGCCGCCGCCTCCACGGCGCCCGTCGCCTACAGCGGTAAGCAGATCCAGGGCGTCGAGTCCGGCGTGGCCGGCACCAGCGTCGCCGACCTGAAGGCCAAGACCATCGAGGCCAAGCACAAGGCGGCGGACTCCGCGGCCGCGGCGAAGAAGAAGGCCGCCCAGGCGGCTGCCGCCAAGAAGAAGGCGGCCGCCGAGGCCGCCGCGAAGAAGAAGGCCGCCGCCCAGGCCGCCGCGAGGAAGAAGGCCGCCGCGGCGAGCCGCTCCACGCAGCGCATCAAGATGCAGACGGTCTCCGCGAAGACGTACGCCAACAACCTCGACGGCTGGATCCGCGAGTCCCTCGACATCATGAAGGCGAAGGGCATCCCCGGCACCTACCACGGGCTGCACAAGAACATCATGCGTGAGTCCTCGGGCAACCCGATGGCCATCAACGACTGGGACATCAACGCCATCAACGGCATCCCGTCGAAGGGCCTGCTCCAGGTCATCCCGCCGACGTTCAAGGCGTACCACGTGGCCGGCACCTCGTGGGACATCTACAACCCCGTCGCCAACATCACCGCCGCCGCCAACTACGCGGCCGACAAGTACGGTTCCATGGACAACGTGAACAGCGCGTACTGAGGACTCAGCGCGGAGTTCCCACACAGACGCCGAAGGGCGGCACCCCGATGGGGGTGCCGCCCTCGCGTCGTTCCCGGGCGTCTACTTGCGCATGACCTCGGGCTCGTGGCGGCGCAGGAAGCGGGCCACGAAGAAGCCGCAGGCGATACCGAGGACGACCAGCGCGATCATGTCCACGGTCCAGGCCCCGGCCGTGTGGTTCCACAGCGGGTCCGTGCTCGTCGGATCGTCCTGGTTCGGGAAGATGTTGTTCAGGTCCAGCGTCGCCCCGGACGCGGCCACCGCCCAGCGGGCCGGCATCAGGTACGAGAACTGGTTGACACCCACCGTGCCGTTCAGGATGAACAGGCAGCCGGTGAAGACCACCTGGACGATCGCGAACATGACCAGCAGCGGCATGGTCTTCTCGGCCGTCTTCACCAGCGAAGAGATGATCAGGCCGAACATCATCGACACGAAGCCCAGCGCCATGATCGGCAGTGTGAGCTCGACCTTGGGCAGGCTCTTGAGGATCAGTCCCTCGGACGGGACCTCGCGGCTGCCGAAACCGATGGCGCCGACCAGCGCGCCCTGGAGCATGGTGATCACACCGAGCACGATCACCTTGGACATCAGGTACGCCGAGCGCGACAGACCCGTCGCGCGCTCCCGCTCGTAGATCACCCGTTCCTTGATCAGCTCACGGACCGAGTTGGCGGCGCCCGCGAAGCACGCGCCGACCGCGAGGATCAGCAGCACGGTGGTGGCGGTGCCGTTCGCCACATGGGCGCCCGACGGCAGGATCTTGTCGTTGACCAGCAGCGTCTTGCCGTTGTCGATGAGCAGGCTGACCGAGCCCAGGACCGCCGGCAGGATCACCGTCAGCGCCAGGAAGCCCTTGTCCGACACGATCACCGAGACATAGCGGCGCATCAGCGTCATGAGCTGAGAGCCCCAGCTCTGCGGCTTCGGCGGCTTCATCGCCTGCGCGGGCGGCATCTGCGTCGACTGCGGAGCCACCGCGTCGATGTCCGCCGCGTACATCTGGTAGTGCTGCGAGCCCTTCCAGCGGCCCGCCCAGTCGTAGTCGCGGTAGTTCTCGAACGCGGAGAACACGTCGGCCCAGGTCTCGTAGCCGAAGAAGTTCAGCGCCTCTTCCGGCGGACCGAAGTAGGCGACGGAGCCGCCGGGCGCCATCACGAGGAGCTTGTCGCAGATCGCGAGCTCCGCCACGGAGTGCGTGACGACGAGGACCGTACGGCCGTCGTCGGCGAGGCCGCGCAGGAGCTGCATGACATCGCGGTCCATGCCCGGGTCGAGACCGGAGGTCGGCTCGTCCAGGAAGATCAGCGACGGCTTGGTGAGCAGCTCCAGAGCCACCGAGACACGCTTGCGCTGGCCACCGGAGAGCGAGGTGACCTTCTTCTCCTTGTGGATGTCCAGCTTCAGCTCGCGCAGCACCTCGTCTATGCGCGCCTCGCGCTCCGCGCCCGTGGTGTCGGCGGGGAAGCGCAGCTTGGCCGCGTACTTGAGGGCCTTCTTGACGGTCAGCTCCTTGTGCAGGATGTCGTCCTGCGGGACCAGACCGATGCGCTGACGCAGCTCGGCGAACTGCTTGTACAGGTTCCGGTTGTCGTAGAGGACGTCACCCTGGTTGGCGGGGCGGTAGCCCGTGAGCGCCTTCAGGAGCGTCGACTTGCCGGAACCCGACGGGCCGATGACCGCGACGAGCGACTTCTCGGGAACGCCGAAGGAGACGTCCTTGAGGATCTGCTTGCCGCCGTCGACGGTGACCGTCAGATGGCGGGCCGAGAAGGAGACCTCGCCGGTGTCGACGAACTCCTCGAGCCGGTCGCCGACCAGCCGGAACGTCGAGTGGCCGACGCCGACGATGTCGTTCGGGCCGAGCAGCGCGGAGCCGCCCTTGGCGATCGGCATACCGTTGACGTACGTGCCGTTGTGCGAGCCGAGGTCACGGATCTCGAAGCGGCCGTCCGGCGTCGCGTGGAACTCGGCGTGGTGGCGCGAGACCTGGAGGTCGGAGACCACCAGTTCGTTCTCCAGCGCACGACCGATGCGCATCACGCGGCCCAGCGAGAACTGGTGGAACGTCGTCGGGCTGCGGTCGCCGTAGACCGGCGGTGCCCCCGCGCCACCGCCGGGTCCCTGCTGCTGCGGAATGCCCCCCGAATGCTGTGCGTTCTGCGGGGCCTGCGACCCCTGCGGCGTCGGCTGCTGAGCCCAGCCGGGGCCGGCGCCCTGCGCCGCGAACGGCTGCTGCGCCACCGGGGCCGCGGCACCGGCCACACTCAGCCGCGGACCGTCGGTCGCGTTGCCGAGGTGCACGGCCGAACCGGGCCCGATCTCCAACTGGTGGATCCGCTGCCCCTGTACGAAGGTGCCGTTGGTGCTCCCGTGGTCGTCGATGACCCAACTACGGCCGTTCCAGCTGATCGTGGCGTGACGCCAGGAGACCCTGGCGTCATCGAGCACGATGTCCCCCTGCGGATCACGTCCGAGGGTGTGAGGCCTGGACGCGTCGAGCGTCCAGGTCCGTCCATTCAATTCCAGTACGAGTTCCGGCACTCCAGCCCCACTGAGTTGTCCCCCGAGTTACCCCCATCACAGGGAGTCTAGGGATGTCGAACATCGTGGGGAACTATTTCAGTTCAGGCCCCCTGACCGAAAGTCGGGCCTTGTGAACGTTGATGGCGGGCGGGTTGTCCGTATCCGTTGACGGGGTTGAAACCGGCCCGGAGAGTGGTAATCCCACACGAGGGGGACATGCGCGGGATCACCGCGTCGCTGATCGGGGGGTCTGGCGATGAGCATCGGGACCACGCACCACGGCGGGAACGGCGGGCGGGTGCCGTGGGGAGACGTGCTGTTGTCCGCGATCGCCTCCGTGAGCTGGGCGTTGATCGGGATGGCGGGCACCGCAGCGCTCGGTCTGCATCTGCTCGGGGCGGACGCGGCGGCCTCGCTCGGCCCGATGACCGCCGCGATGGTGGCCCTCGGGGCGGGCGGCGCGGTGACGCCGTCCGGCAACGTGTCCGCCTTCGGGCTGAAGGGCGCGCAGGCGCACACCGCCATCCAGATCACACCGCTCGGCGTCGGGCTGGTCGGTGCCCTGCTGCTGTCGTGGTTCTTCCTGCGCTCCCTGCGTGGGGCAGGAGCTGTCGTCACGTCGGCCGAACTCCTCGCGCGGGCGGGCTCGGTGGTCGCCCTGTTCGTGGCCACCCTGGGCGGGCTCGCCTGGGCCGGACACGACGTCATCACGATCGACGGCGACAAGCTCGGGCTCGACAAGGCCGTGGGCGGGGGCGGGGGCGACGGGCTCGGCTCCATCACCGACAAACTGCCCGGCGGTCTCGGGGACCTCGGCGGTCTGCTGCCCGGCAAGATCGGTGACCTCGTGAAGGCGAAGGCCGCCGTGGGGTTCTCCGTCGACACCGTGCCGACCCTGCTCGGCGGGGCCGCGTGGGCCGCCTCGGTCCTGCTGATCGCGCTGCTGGCCTCCCGGCGTACGCCGTTGCCGCGCGGCTGGGACGTCGTGCATCGCGCGGTGCGGCCGGCCGTCTCCTCGCTCGTCGCCGTCCTGCTGGTCGCCGTCCTCGCCGGGCTCGCGGCGGCCGCGTACACGGCGATCGGCGACGACCACCCGAAGCGGATCGCGGGAGCCGCGCTGCTCGGCGCGCCCAACGGCGTGTGGCTCGGCATCCCCCTCGGGCTCTTCGTGCCCTGGGACGGGAAGGCCACCGGTGAGCTCGCCAAGCTGTTGCCCGACCCCCTCGACAAGCTCCTCACCGCCGACGCGTCCCGGCCCGTCACCCTCGGGCGGCTCGCCGAACTCGACGGGCGCGTATGGCTGTTGGCGCTCGCGGCCGCTCTGATGATGCTGTACGCGGGCGTCCTGACGGCTGCGCGTACGCCATTCGTACGGGTGGGGGGTGCGGCGGCGGGAGGATCCCCGGGGGGCCCGGATGTACGGGGGGACGGTGCTCTGCGGTTCGCGGCGCGCTGCGCACTTCGGCTGGGGGGTGTCACGGCGCTGGCGCTGCCGCTGCTCGCGTGGCTGACGGAGGTGTCGGTGGACGCGTCCCTGTCCGTGTTCGGGTTCGACGCGTTCGGGGCGGGGATCGAGCTGCGGGGCCGGCTCGGGGTGGCGTTGGTCCTGGGGGCTCTCTGGGGGGCCGGGGCGGGGGCTGTGGGGGCGTTGCTGGCTTGGGTGTGTGGGGCTGTGGGGCGGGGGGCTGCGGGGGGTGCTGAGGTTGTCGGGGGGGCTGGGGTTCCTGGGGTGGCGTGGGGGGCCGGGGGGCCTGGGGGTGCGGGTGCGGGTGCGGGTGCGGGTCACGATGCGGAGGCCGGGCCCTATCGGCCTCGGGGGTCGTATCGGGCGCCGAACCCTGACACCAATCCGTACCTGACGGTGCCGGACGAGTTGCGGGAGCCGGAGGATCGTAGGGCGGGGGATCGTAGGGCGGGGGACGTGTATGGGGCGCCCACGATGGTGGGCCCGGTCGGGCCGGTCGGGCCGTCGTCGAAGCGGAGGCCGGACGGGCCGCCGCCGCTGCCTCCTCCCCCGCCGCCGGTTCCGCCCTCGCCGGACGAGGGGCGGCCGGGTCCGCGCCGGCCTCGACGCTGAGGGCGCTGCGCCGGCGGTCGCGGTGCCGGGTGTTGCCCGTGCCGGTGTCGGCGCCGGGTTCCGTTCGGTGCCGGTGTCGGATTCCGTCCGGTGGGTGGGGCGGGGCCGCGCCGGTACATCCGCCCGCATCCGAACGGATCCCAGCGGGGTCGAGAAGTGCGGGTGGGTGATGATCCGTCCGGCCTGTCGGGCATTTGATGTACCGGCACGTCCCCTCCCGTGCGCTGCCGACTGCGGGTGCGTCGTGGTGACCTTGCCGGCCCGTTCCGGGAGCTGCTGGCTGCGGGTGCATCGTGGTGACCGCGCCGGCCCGATCCGGGCGCTCCCGACTGCGGGTGCGTCGTGGTGGCCGCGCCGGCGTCTTCTGCCGGAGCACGGCTGCGGGTGCGAAATTCAGCCCCGGCCGGGAAAATCCAGCCCCTCCGGCGAATGAGGAGCGGGGTCCGGGGCGGAGCCCCAGGGTCATGGGGGTCCCCCCTGGTCGAGCGAAGCCGAGACCTTGGGGGAGGGTAGGGGCGGAGGGGGCGAAAGAGGCTTGGTGGTGCGGCGGGGCGGGGACCGGTGGCGGGGGTGAGGGGGCGTCTCGGGGTGGCGGGTGGGTGTTCGTCACTCGGGGGACGCCGGGGTGTCACCCAGTGTTCCGTGTCCGCTAGGCGGACCGGGCGGGCGGGCGGCACTGGGTGCCGGATACGGTGGGAAATACCATGAGCGCTTCACATACCCCTGATGTGCCCACTCTTCTTGTCAAGATCTTCGGCAAGGACCGGCCGGGCATCACCGCCGGACTCTTCGACACCCTCGCCGCCTACTCCGTCGACGTGGTCGACATCGAGCAGGTCGTCACCCGGGGCCGGATCGTGCTGTGCGCGCTCGTGACCGAGCCGCCCGGAGGCCTCGAAGGCGATCTTCGGTCGACCGTCCACAGCTGGGCGGAGTCGATGAAGATGCAGGCGGAGATCATCTCCGGCCTCGGCGACAACCGCCCGCGCGGTCTGGGACGTTCGCTGGTCACGGTGCTCGGACACCCGCTCACCGCGGAGTCGACGGCCGCCATCGCCGCACGGATCACGAAGACCGGCGGCAACATCGACCGTATCTTCCGGCTGGCCAAGTACCCGGTGACCGCGGTCGAGTTCGCGGTGTCCGGCACGGAGACCGAGGAACTGCGCACCGCGCTGGTGACCGAGGCGTCGGCACTCGGTGTCGACATCGCGGTCGTGGCCGCGGGCCTGCACCGGCGGGCCCAGCGTCTCGTCGTGATGGACGTGGACTCCACGCTCATCCAGGACGAGGTGATCGAGCTCTTCGCCGCGCATGCCGGGTGCGAGGCCGAGGTCGCCGAGGTCACGGCGGCCGCGATGCGCGGTGAGCTGGACTTCGAGCAGTCCCTGCACGCGCGCGTGGCGCTCCTCGAGGGGCTGGACGCGTCGGTGGTGCAGAAGGTGCGCGAGGAGGTGCGGCTGACGCCGGGCGCGCGCACCCTGATCCGCACGCTGAAGCGGCTCGGCTTCCAAGTCGGTGTCGTCTCCGGCGGGTTCACTCAGGTCACCGACGACCTGAAGGAGCGGCTCGGGCTCGACTTCGCCCAGGCCAACACGCTGGAGATCGTCGACGGAAAGCTGACCGGCCGGGTCACCGGCGAGATCGTGGACCGGGCCGGCAAGGCGCGGCTGCTGCGCCGCTTCGCCGCCGAGGCCGAGATCCCGCTGGCCCAGACCGTGGCGATCGGCGACGGCGCCAACGACCTGGACATGCTCAACGCCGCCGGTCTCGGGGTCGCGTTCAACGCGAAGCCGGTCGTACGGCAGGCCGCGCACACCGCGGTGAACTTCCCGTTCCTCGACACGGTCCTCTATCTGCTGGGCGTCACCCGTGAAGAGGTCGAGGCCGCCGACATGCACGAGGACGACTTGGCTCACTGAGCGACGGTCCTCGGACGGACGAGGGCCCGGCACCGTGACGGTGCCGGGCCCTCGTGGGTTGTCGGGGCGGGGTCACTCCGTCGGGGCCCAGTAGTCGGTCAGGGCCGCCGATCCGGGTTCGAGGGACTTCCAGGGGCCGTCGAAGGTGAGGACCGCGAACGCCGCGGTGTGGAAGCCCTGGGCGTTCATCCGGGCGCGGCTGTCACCCTCCGCCCGGCCCGCCAGGATCTCGGTGAGGCCGTGCATGCCGGGATTGTGGCCGATCAGGATCGCGCTCCGGGCGTCGTCCGGGGTTTCGTTGATCACGGCGATCAGCTCACCGGGCGAGGCTTCGTAGATCCGCTCCTCGTAGACCGTTTTCGGCCGGTGCGGGAGCTCCAGGACGGCGTGCTTCCATGTCTCGCGGGTGCGAATCGCGGTGGAGCACAGGGCCAGGTCCAGGGGGATGCCGCTGTCGGCCAGCCTGCGTCCGGCGATGGCGGCGTCCATGCGGCCCCGGTCGGCGAGCGGCCGCTCATGGTCGGACACCTGCGGCCAGTCGGCTTTCGCATGCCGGAAGAGGACGATCCTGCGGGGTTCTGCGACGCTCATGCGTCCCAGCTTCGCACGAAACATGCCATGGGGCTCAAGGAGTTGATGTGGTCCCCCGGCGAGGGTGAAGCCGTGCCCCGTCAGGGGTGATGGCATCCCCGTGGAGGGGGCGCGGTGCGGTGGGGCCGGGGCTCGCGGGTGTGCGGCGGCGGGCCCTCGGTACGCCGCTCAGGAGGCGTTGTGCAGGACCGCTTGCTGGACGCGCTCGAACAGGTGGGTGATCGCCGGGTCGCCGGTCGCCGCGTGCGCGTCCGCCGGGTTCAGGATCATGATCAGCAGGACCACGAAGGAGAGCGTGGGCAGGGCGAGGGCCCACCAGGGCAGGCGGATGTCGACGCGGCCCGTGGTCGCCGGGTGGGGCCGGGTGTGCGTAGGGGCCGACATGCCGCCTCCGTGAGTCTTCGAGTGGTCCCTGGCCGCGGTTCGCGGTCACGATTCGAAGCTACGGAATACGCCGCTCTCGGCCCATCCGGTGATCCACCCACTTGACCCTGACACTCACCCCCTAGGGGATGGGGGGTTATCCCCACCTCCGGGCCGGCGGTCGGCCCCGGCGTCGCCGACGGGACGGGCCCGAGGGGTGTGCGGGGTGTCAGGGCACCGGTGCGACGGCGGTCAGTGCCAGGTCGCCGGTCTCGGTGATCGGGACGAGGGCACCGGGCTCGGGGCTCCGCCGGTCACGGGGAGGCGATGGACGCGATGATGCCGATGATCACCGTGATGGCCAGCATCGCGCCGAGCACGAGCAGCAGCTTCTTCTGGCCGTTCTGGGGGTTCGGGTCGAGCACAGGCATGCGGTCAGTCTCGCACTCCTGGTACGTCGCGCCGTCGCCGGGGCCCGTTTCCGGCAGCCGGGGTCAGCCGGCCGCCTCGTCCTCCACGGTGCGGTCGCGGCCCGCCAGGATGCCGACCCCGATCTGCGGGATCATCAGCCCGGCCATCAGCGCGATCGGCAGGCCCCAGCCGCCGCTGTGCTGGTAGAGCACGCCCACGAGCAGCGGGCCCGGGATCGAGATCAGGTATCCCGTGCTCTGGGCGAACGCCGACAGTTGCGCGACACCGGCGCCGGTCCGGGCGCGCATGCCGACCATGGTCAGGGCCAGGGGGAAGGCGCAGTTGGAGATGCCGAGCAGCAGGGCCCAGGCCCAGGCACCCTGTGCCGGGGCCAGGTAGAGGCCCGCGTATCCGGCGAGTCCGCAGAGGCCCAGGGCGACCACGATGGGCCCCTGCCGGGGCAGGCGGGTGGCGAGGCGCGGGATGACGAAGGCCAGGGGCACGCCCATCACCATCGTGACGGCGAGGAGCAGCCCGGAGGTGCTCGCGGCGACGCCCGCGTCGCGGAAGATCTGCGCCATCCAGCCCATCGTGATGTAGGCGGCCGTGGCCTGGAGACCGAAGAAGACGGCCAGGGCCCAGGCGGTGCGACTGCGGGTGATGCGCAGCCCGCCGGGCTCCGGGCGGGCGACGGCGGCGGCAGCCGTAGGAGGCTTCGTGACGCCGGCGCGGGACGCGGTCGCGGTGTCAGTGCCGCTGGTGCCAGTGCCGGCGGCGAGGTCCGCGGACGCGGCAGGCGCGCCGTCACCGGTGTCGGGAGCCGTGCCCCGGGCTCGTACCAGCAGGATCCACGGCAGCACCGCAGCCGCCGCGAGGCCCGCCCACACCACGAGGCCGGAGCGCCAGTCGCCCCCGAGGGCGTCGGTCATGGGGACGGTCGCCGCCGCGGCGGCGGACGTGCCGAGGGCGAGGGCCATCGAGTACAGGCCCGTCATGGAGCCGACCCTGTCGGGGAACCAGCGCTTGACGATCACCGGCATCAGGACGTTGCTGACGGCGATGCCCATGAGCGCGAGGGCGCTGGCGGCCAGGAAGCCGGCCGTTCCCCCGATGTACGGCCGCACGGCCAGGCCCGTGGTGATGGCGACCATGCCCGCGCAGACGACGGCGGCGGCCCCGAAGCGGCGGGCGAGCCGCGGTGCGGTCACGCCGAAGAGGGCGAAGCACAGGGGCGGCACGGAGGTGAGGAGTCCGGCGACGCTGCCGCTCATGCCGAGGCCCCCGCGCACCTCTTCGAGGAGGGCGCCGAGGCTGGTGATGGCCGGGCGCAGGTTGAGGGCGGCGAGGACGATGCCGGCGACCACGAGCCGTGTCGTCCACGCGCGCGGGTGGGGTTTCGCGGCTGCCGTGCTCCGGACGGGGCGGCGTATCGCGGGGGGACGCGTCGGCGTACGGGTTTCCTCGGGGACCATGAGGCCCATCATAGAATCATGGGATGATTGGGTGTCCAATCGCGCTGCGTTAATCTCCGGAACCTCCGGCCCCGCGCGAACGATCACACCCGGGCCCGTACGAAGGACCGCCATGCCGCTGAGCCATCCCCGCCGTTCGGCCCTGTCCGAGCAGGTCATCGCCGAGCTGCGGAACCAGATCACCTCGGGCGAGTGGCCGGTGGGCTCCCGTATCCCCACCGAGCCGGAGCTCGTCGACCAGCTCGGCGTCGCCCGCAACACCGTGCGCGAGGCGGTCCGGGCGCTCGCCCACAACGGGCTGCTGGACATCCGGCAGGGATCGGGCACCTACGTGGTGGCGACCAGCGAGCTCGCGGGCGTGATGCACCGCCGGTTCGCGGACGCCGACCCGCGGCACATCGCCGAACTGCGGTCCACGCTGGAGTCGAGCGCCGCCCGGCTGGCCGCCGAACGGCGCACGGAACGCGATCTCAAGCAGTTGGAGGCACTCCTCGTACGTCGTGAGGAGGCCTGGGAGTCGGGCGACGCGGAGTCCTTCGTGGCCGCCGACGCGACCTTCCACCTGGCGGTGGTGGCCGCGTCCCACAACGACGTCATGACGGCGATGTACGCGGATCTGGGCGAGGTGCTGCGCGACTGGCTGCGCGTGGACGTCGGCAAGGAGCTGACGCCGGAGTCGTACATGGACCATGCCCTGCTCGTCGACGCGATCCGGGCGGGCGACGCGGAGGCGGCCGCCGCGGAGGCCGCGAGCTATCCCTTCCAGTGCCGACCGGGCCCGCCGGCCGGCACGGAGTAGGCACGGGCGCCGGGCCCGGTGGCCCGGGGCGTCACTTCTCGTGCGTGATCCAGACCGCGCGGATCTCCTTCCAGCAGCGGCCGGTCAGCCGGACGGTCATCGCCGGTCCGACCTCGACCGGGGTGCCGTCGGTGTCGATGTCCCACCAGCGGGCGCACTCGACGTGCAGAGCGACGTGGTCGGTGCCCACATAGGGGTTGTGGCAGTACGCGACGACCTGGGAACCGGTGACGGTGGTCCGGCACTCGGCGCCGAACGGCTGGGGCACGGCGGGCTTCCGCGCCTCCTCGCCCGCGGCGGCCGGCCGGGACCCTTCGTTCACCCTCTCCGCGTGCGGGAAGGACATCGCGTCGTGAGGGACGGCCAGGACGACAGCGACAGCGGCGAACACCGGAGCAAAGCGGCGGGACAGGCGCACAAGGGGACCTCCTCGGCCGAACGGCTACGGGGCGGGCGGTGCGTCCTCCCAGGGTGCCGGTCAGGGGGTCCCGGCCGCCCGGCCGACTGGGCCGAACGGGGGACGCCCCGCTCCCCGCGCGCTGCGGGAAACGGGGCGCCGGTACCGCGCGTAAGCGTTTACGCGCCGATGGCGTGCAGGCCGCCGTCCACGTGGATGATCTCGCCCGTGGTCTTCGGGAACCAGTCGCTCAGGAGGGCGACGACGCCCTTGCCGGCCGGCTCCGGGTCCTTCAGGTCCCACTCCAGCGGGGCGCGGGTGTCCCACACGGAGGCCAGCTCGCCGAAGCCCGGGATGGACTTGGCGGCCATGGAGCCGATGGGGCCGGCGGAGATGAGGTTGCAGCGGATGTTCTGCTTGCCCAGGTCGCGGGCCATGTAACGGCTGGTGGCCTCCAGGGCGGCCTTGGCCGGGCCCATCCAGTCGTACTGCGGCCACGCGTACTGCGCGTCGAAGGTGAGGCCGACGACGGAGCCGCCGTTCTGCATCAGCGGCAGGCAGGCCATCGTCAGCGACTTCAGGGAGAACGCCGAGACGTGCATGGCCGTGGCGACCGACTCGAACGGCGTGTTCAGGAAGTTGCCGCCGAGGGCGTCCTGCGGCGCGAAGCCGATGGAGTGCACGACGCCGTCGAGGCCGCCCAGCTCCTCGCCGACGACGTCGGCGAGACGCCCGAGGTGCTCCTCGTTGGTGACGTCCAGCTCGATGACCTTGGTGGGCTTCGGCAGCTTCCTGGCGATGCGCTCGGTCAGCGTGGGCCGCGGGAACGCGGTCAGGATGATCTCCGCACCCTGCTCCTGGGCCAGCTTCGCGGTGTGGAAGGCGATGGAGGACTCCATCAGCACACCGGTGATCAGGACGCGCTTGCCCTCAAGAATTCCGCTCATGGTGATCAGTGACCCATTCCCAGTCCGCCGTCAACAGGGATGACGGCTCCAGTGATGTATGAGGCGTCGTCCGAGGCGAGGAACCGCACCGTCGCGGCGATCTCCTCCGGCTGCGCGTAACGGCCGAGCGGCACCTGCGACACGATGCCGGCGCGCTGTTCGTCGGTCAGCACCTTGGTCATGTCGGTGTCGACGAAGCCGGGCGCGACGACGTTGAAGGTGATGTTGCGCGAGCCGAGCTCGCGGGCGAGCGAGCGCGCGAAGCCGACAAGGGCGGCCTTGGACGCGGCGTAGTTCGACTGTCCCGCCGAGCCGAGCAGCCCGACGACCGAGGAGACCAGCACGACGCGGCCCTTCTTGGCGCGCAGCATGCCCCGGTTGGCGCGCTTGACGACGCGGAAGGTGCCGGTGAGGTTCGTGTCGACGACCGAGGTGAAGTCCTCCTCGGACATGCGCATCAGCAACTGGTCCTTGGTGACGCCGGCGTTGGCGATCAGGACCTCGACCGGGCCGTGCTCGGCCTCGATCTCCTTGTAGGCCTGCTCCACCTGCTCGGTGTCGGTGATGTCGCACTTGACCGCCAAGAAGCCGGCCGGCGGCTCACCGGACCGGTACGTGATCGCGACCTTGTCGCCGGCGTCGGCGAATGCTCGGGCGATGGCGAGGCCGATGCCCCGGTTGCCTCCGGTGACGAGAACCGAGCGGCTCAACGGATCACCCTTTCGTTAGCGGACTGAAACCCCTGCAATACAGGCGCCTTCCTCGAAAACCTATCGGTCCGCCAGGCTTCCCAGGGAATCGGGCACCGACAGTGGGTTCGGGTGACTGCTGTCGGGTCTCTACAGAAAGCCGGGGCGGTACGGCCGTAAGACGGACGCCTCGCGGCCGAAAGACGCGCCCGGTCACGGCAAAGGCGTGGCCGCCGGGGCCGCCCGCGCGACATGATCGGACCCGACGGGCCACGACAGCAGGGAGAACCTCGGTGCCTCATTCCATCGACGAAGCCTTCACGGCGCTACCGCTGCGCGCACTCGCCGACGCCGCGCTCGCGCGGGCGCGGGCGCTGGGCGCCGACCACGCGGACTTCCGGTTCGAGCGGGTGCGCAGCGCGTCCTGGCGGCTGCGCGACGCCAAGCCGGCCGGATCGTCGGACACCACGGACCTGGGGTACGCGGTACGGGTCGTGCACGGCGGGACCTGGGGGTTCGCGTCGGGTGTGGACCTGACGATGGACGCGGCCGCGAAGGTCGCCTCGCAGGCCGTGGCGATGGCGAAGCTGTCGGCGCAGGTGATCAAGGCGGCGGGGTCGGACGAGCGGGTGGAGCTGGCCCGGGAGCCGGTGCACGCCGAGAAGACGTGGGTCTCGTCGTACGAGATCGATCCCTTCTCGGTGCCGGACGAGGAGAAGGCGGGGCTGCTGGCCGACTGGAGCGCGCGGCTGCTGGCGGCCGACGGTGTCAACCACGTCGACGCGTCCCTGCTGACCGTGCACGAGAACAAGTTCTACGCGGACACCGCCGGGACGGTGACCACGCAGCAGCGGGTGCGGCTGCATCCGCAGCTCACCGCGGTGGCCGTCGACGACTCCAGCGGCGAGTTCGACTCGATGCGGACGATCGCGCCGCCCGTCGGGCGCGGCTGGGAGTACCTGCTGGGCACCGGCTGGGACTGGGAGGGCGAGCTGGAGCGGATTCCGGGACTGCTCGCGGAGAAGATGCGGGCGCCGAGCGTGGAGGCGGGGGTGTACGACCTCGTCGTGGACCCGTCCAACCTGTGGCTGACCATCCACGAGTCCATCGGGCACGCCACCGAGCTGGACCGCGCGCTCGGCTACGAGGCGGCGTACGCCGGGACCTCCTTCGCCACCTTCGACCAGCTCGGCAAGCTCAGGTACGGCTCCGACCTGATGAACGTGACGGGTGACCGCACCGCCGAGCACGGCCTCGCGACCATCGGGTACGACGACGAGGGCGTCGAGGGCCAGTCCTGGGACCTGGTGAAGGAGGGCACGCTCGTCGGCTACCAGCTCGACCGGCGGATCGCGGACCTGACCGGCTTCGAGCGCTCCAACGGCTGCGCGTACGCCGATTCGCCCCGGCATGTGCCCGTGCAGCGGATGGCCAACGTGTCGTTGCGGCCGGACCCCGGCGGGCTGTCCACCGAGGACCTGATCGGGGGTGTCGACCGGGGCATCTACGTCGTCGGCGACCGGTCCTGGTCCATCGACATGCAGCGCTACAACTTCCAGTTCACCGGCCAGCGCTTCTTCAGGATCGAGAACGGCCGGATCACGGGCCAGCTCCGTGATGTCGCGTACCAGGCGACGACCACCGACTTCTGGGGTTCGATGGCGGCCGTCGGCGGCCCCCAGACGTACGTCCTCGGCGGTGCCTTCAACTGCGGCAAGGCCCAGCCGGGCCAGGTCGCCGCGGTGTCGCACGGCTGCCCTTCCGCCCTCTTCAAGGGTGTCAACATCCTCAACACCACGCAGGAGGCCGGTCGATGAGCGCCCGTACGAGCAAGCCGCACGAAGTCGTCGAGCGTGCCCTCGAACTGTCCCGGGCCGACGGCTGTGTGGTGATCGCCGACGAGCAGTCCACCGCCAATCTCCGCTGGGCGGGCAACACGCTCACCACGAACGGGGTCACCCGCGGGCGCACGCTCACGGTGATCGCCACCGTCGACGGCCGCGAGGGCACCTCGTCCGGTGTCGTCTCGCGCTCGGCCGTGACCGCCGACGAGCTGGAGCCCCTGGTGCGGGCGGCCGAGGCGGCGGCGCGCGGCGCCGGTCCCGCCGAGGACGGCCGGCCGCTGGTGACGGGCGTGCCGGAGTCCCCCGACTTCACGGACGCGCCCGCCGAGACGTCCTCCACCGTCTTCGCCGACTTCGCGCCGGCGCTCGGCGAGGCGTTCGCCCGCGCGCGTGCGGGCGGCCGTGAGCTGTACGGCTTCGCCAACCACGAGCTGGTCACCAGCTACCTGGGTACCTCGACGGGGCTGCGGCTGCGGCACGACCAGCCGAACGGCACGCTGGAGGTCAACGCCAAGTCCCCGGACCGTACGCGTTCGGCCTGGGCGGGACGCTCGACGCGGGACTTCAAGGACGTCGACCCGGCCGCGATGGACGCGGAGCTGGCGGTACGGCTCGGCTGGGCCGAGCGGCGCGTCGAGCTGCCGGCCGGGCGGTACGAGACCCTGCTGCCGCCGACCGCGGTCGCGGACCTGCTGATCTACCAGATGTGGTCGGCCGCGGCCCGGGACGCCGCCGAGGGCCGGACCGTCTTCAGCAAGCCCGGGGGCGGCACCCGCATCGGTGAGCGGCTGACCGAACTGCCGCTGTCGCTGCGCAGCGACCCGAACGAGCCCGGTCTGGAGTCCGCCCCCTTCGTCCTCGCGCACTCCTCGGGCGACGACGCCTCCGTGTTCGACAACGGGCTGCCGCTGAAGGCCACCGACTGGATCCGGGAGGGCGAGCTGCGGCATCTGTCCACCACCCGGCACAGCGCCGGCCTGACCGGGCTGCCGGTGACGCCGACGATCGGGAACCTCGTCCTCGACGGCGGCGAGGACCGCTCCCTGGAGGAGATGGTCGCCGCGACCGGGCGCGGTCTGCTGCTGACCTGCCTCTGGTACATCCGCGAGGTCGACCCGGCGACGCTGCTGCTGACCGGGCTCACCCGCGACGGCGTCTACCTCGTCGAGGACGGCGAGGTCGTGGGCGAGGTGAACAACTTCCGGTTCAACGAGTCGCCGGTGGGCCTGCTGGGACGGGCCACGGAGGCGGGGCGGACGGAGAAGACGCTGCCCCGTGAGTGGAGCGACTGGTTCACCCGGGCCGCGATGCCCGCCCTGCGGGTACCGGATTTCAATATGAGTTCTGTCAGCCAGGGCGTATAACCTCGTACCTGATATTCACGAGACCACCCGAGGAGATACGAGAACCGTGACGGACATCGTCGACGAGCTGAAGTGGCGGGGCCTGTTCTCCCTGTCCACCGACGAAGATGCTTTGCGCAAGGCGCTCGCGGACGGTCCCGTCACGTTCTATTGCGGCTTCGACCCGACCGCGCCCAGCCTCCACGTCGGTCACCTGGTCCAGGTGCTCACGATGCGCCGGCTGCAGCGGGCCGGGCTGCGGCCGCTCGCCCTCGTGGGCGGGGCCACGGGCCAGATCGGCGACCCCCGCCCGACGGCCGAGCGCACCCTGAACGACCCGGAGACGGTCGCGAACTGGGTGACCCGGCTGCGTTCGCAGATCGAGCCGTTCCTGTCCTTCGAGGGCGAGAACCCCGCGGTCATGGTGAACAACCTGGACTGGACGGCCGGGCTCTCGGCCATCGAGTTCCTGCGGGACATCGGCAAGCACTTCCGCGTCAACAAGATGCTCACCAAGGACTCCGTGGCCCGCCGCCTGGAGTCCGAGGAAGGCATCAGCTACACGGAGTTCAGCTACCAGCTCCTCCAGGGCATGGACTTCCTGGAGCTGTACCGCCGGTACGGCTGCACCCTTCAGCAGGGCGGCAGCGACCAGTGGGGCAACCTCACGGCGGGCCTGGACCTGATCCACCGCCTGGAGCCGGCGGCCCATGTGCACGCGCTGGCGACCCCGCTGATGGTCAAGGCGGACGGCACCAAGTTCGGCAAGACCGAGGGCGGCGCCGTCTGGCTCGACCCCGAGATGACGACGCCGTACGCGTTCTACCAGTTCTGGCTGAACGTGGACGACCGGGACGTCTCGACGTACCTGCGCATCCTGTCCTTCAGGTCCCCCGAGGAGCTGACGGAGCTGGAGAAGCAGACGGAGGAGCGTCCGCAGGCCCGTGCCGCCCAGCGCGCGCTGGCCGAGGAGCTGACGACGCTGGTGCACGGCGCCGACCAGACGGCCGCCGTGATCGCCGCGTCCAAGGCCCTCTTCGGGCAGGGCGAGCTGACCGACCTGGACGAGCGCACGCTCGCCGCGGCCCTGTCCGAGGTGCCGCACATCCAGGTCGCCGAGGCGGGCCTGGTCGTGGACCTGTTCGCCGAGGTCGGCCTGGTGGCCAGCAAGTCGGCCGCGCGCCGCACGGTCAAGGAGGGCGGGGCGTACGTGAACAACGTGAAGGTCGGCGCCGAGGACGCGGTCCCGGCCAAGGAGGACCTGCTGCACGGGCGCTGGCTGGTGCTGCGCCGGGGCAAGAAGAGCCTGGCCGCGGTGGAGGTCACGGGCGGCTGAGCGTTCCGACGACAGCGAGGGCGCGGGCCGCTTCCCGGATCGGGAGGCGGCCCGCGCCTTTCGTCCGTCCGGACGGGGTCACGCCCGCTGCTGCGCCTTTTTGTTCCCCCACAGGGCCATGTACGCCATGTCGCCCAGCGCCACGATGACGATCGCGGCGATCAGCTGGAACAGGTGACGGGTCCAGTCGATGCCGGACGTCGCCTCGACGCCGAAGGCGCGCGCGAGGGCGTTGCCCACGATGGCGCCGAGCATGCCGAAGATGGTGGTCAGCCAGAGCGGGCTGTGCTGCTTCCCCGGGATGATCAACTTGGCGATCAGGCCCAGCACGAATCCGACGATGATCGCCCATAGCCAGCCCATGTCCGCCTCCTCGTACCGCTCCGGGTGAGCCGTACGGCCAGTCTCGGGCCGCCCGCCATACGTCGCATGTCGGGCTCGGCCGTACGCGCTACGGCGCACCCGCTCTCCCCGGACGCGGCGTGCCCCCGGTCTCGAAGGTGGCGCAGACGCGGCGTAACGTGGAAGCCGTCCGGGCCCGCTCCCTCGACGGGTTCGTGCCGGGTACGGGCCGGGAGTGTCCGAACAGGCGGGTGGTGGAGTGTGATCAGGAAGCAGAGCAACGTCCAGGTCTTCCGGATCACGGGAGCCAGACAGAGCCTGGACGACGACGTGCGCGGCCGGCAGCGCCGCTACGTGATCTCGATGTCCGTCCGTACCGTGTCGGTGATCCTGGCGGCCACCCTGTGGAACGTCGAACGGCCCGTCGCTCTGGTCGCTCTGGTCCTCGGAATCCTCCTCCCGTACGTCGCGGTGGTCATCGCGAACGCCGGACGCGAGAACGCGCCCTCGCTCCCCTCCACCTTCGTCACCGCTCCGTCGCGTCCGATGATCACCGCGCCCCGGCGGGACGGCACCGACGAGCCCTCCGCCGAGGACGCCGCGACCGGTCCCGAGGCGCGCTCGGGTGCCGAGCCGCGCGACCCGGCCTGAGAACCGGCCGGAGCCGGAAGGAGGGCGAACTCGCCCTGGGACAAAGCCGGTTCGGCTCCGGACGGACGTCCGCGCATTCCCCGAAAACGGAATATCCGCACACCGGCAAGCTCAAGAAAAGCTCAGATCAATCATGTTGTTCCAGTGCCGGGCGGCGGGCTACCCGTGACATACTTCGTACGCGCTCCGCATCCCCCGTCGGAGCGACAGACCGACGCCGGGCAGCTCCCCCCGTGGCTGCTCGGCGTCGCCTTTTCGGAGCCTCGGAGCCCGGCCCGCGAAGGGTCCGCCCACCGCGCGGAACGCGTGTCGCTCGGCCTCGGCTAGGGTCGGCAGGGTGATTTCGAACGCTCCCGGCTCCGGTCCCGTCTCCCCCGTCTGCTCGGCCAAGGCCTGCCGCGCGGACGCCGTGTGGGTGCTCGCCTGGAACAACCCGAAGCTGCACACGCCCGAGCGCCGCAAGACCTGGCTCGCGTGCGAGGAGCACCGCGAGCACCTGTCGTCGTTCCTCGGGATGCGCGGGTTCCTGAAGGACGTCGTGCCCCTCGCCGAGTGGGAGGCCTCCCGGCCCGCGGAGCGCGGGGAGGACCAGGACACGCCGTAGGGCCGTCCGCCCCGGGGCCTGTCAGCCGCCGATCGCCGACATCGGGCGGTCGGGCTGCACGAACGACGGGTCGTCCAGACCCGCTCCCGCCTTCTTGCCCCACATCGCCACGCGCCAGACGCGGGCGATCTCCTCGTCGGGCGCGCCCGAGCGCAGCGCTCCGCGCAGGTCGGTCTCCTCCGTGGCGAACAGGCAGGTGCGCACCTGGCCGTCGGCGGTGAGGCGGGTGCGGTCGCAGGCCGCGCAGAACGGGCGGGTGACCGAGGCGATCACCCCGACGCGGTGCGGGCCGCCGTCGACGATCCAGCGCTCGGCGGGTGCGGAACCCCGCTCGCCGGCGTCTTCCTCGGTGAGCCGGAAGCGGGTGCGCAGCGAGGCGAGGATGTCGGCGGCGGTGACCATGCCGTCGCGCTTCCAGCCGTGCTGGGCGTCCAGGGGCATCTGCTCGATGAAGCGGAGCTCGTAGGCGTGCTCCATGGACCAGGCCAGCAGGTCCGGGGCTTCGTCGGCGTTCAGGCCCGGCATCAGCACCGAGTTGATCTTGACGGGGGTCAGTCCGGCGGTGTGGGCGGCTTCGAGGCCGTCGATGACGTCCTGGTGGCGGTCGCGGCGGGTGAGGGTCTTGAAGACGTCGGGCCGCAGGGTGTCCAGCGAGACGTTGACCCGGTCCAGGCCGGCGGCCTTCAGGGCGCTCGCGGTGCGCTTGAGGCCGATGCCGTTGGTCGTGAGGGACATCCGCGGGCGGGGGGCGAGGGCCGCGACCCGTTCGACGATGCCGGGCAGTCCGGGGCGCAGCAGGGGTTCGCCGCCGGTGAAGCGGACCTCTTCGATGCCGAGGCGGGTGACCGCGATCTCTATCAGGCGGACGATCTCGTCGTCGGTGAGGAGGTCGGGCTTGGCGAGCCACTGCAGGCCTTCCTCAGGCATGCAGTAGGTGCAGCGGAGGTTGCACTTGTCCGTCAGTGAGACACGCAGGTCGGTGGCGACCCGGCCGTAGGTGTCGATGAGCACGTGGGCCCCCTCCCTCGTTGCGATCTCTTTCTCCGGATACCTCTGAGCCTACGTGACCGGGCGGGCGGGGACAGCGGGCCCGATCGCACGAGACGCGGCGCGGGCCCGTCGTAGGGATCTACCAGTGGTGATCCACCGGTGGTCCTGCGACGGGCCCGCGCGATGCCGTGGCTAGTGCGCTCCGGTGCCGGTCAGGGCGCGGACCTCCAGCTCGGCGTACTTGCCGGCGTCCGGCTCCTCCTTGGAGAGGAGGGTGCCCAGCCAGCCCAGCAGGAAGCCGACCGGGATGGAGATGAGGCCCGGGTTCTCCAGCGGGAACCAGTGGAAGTCGACGTCCGGGAACATCGAGGTGGGCTTGCCCGAGACGACCGGGGAGAACAGCACCAGGCCGACCGCCGTGACCAGGCCGCCGTAGATCGACCAGAGGGCGCCCGGGGTGGTGAACCTCTTCCAGAACAGGCTGTAGAGGATCGTCGGCAGGTTGGCGGAGGCGGCGACCGCGAAGGCGAGGGCCACCAGGCCGGCGACGTTGAGGTCGCGGGCGAGGGCGCCCAGCAGGATGGACACGGCGCCGATGCCGACGGTCGCGTACCGGGCGGCCTTCATCTCCTGTTTCTCCGACGCCTGACCCTTCTTGATCACGTTCGCGTAGATGTCGTGCGCGAAGGAGGAGGACGAGGCGAGCGTCAGTCCCGCGACGACCGCGAGGATCGTGGCGAAGGCGACGGCGGAGATGGTGGCGAGCAGGATCGCGCCCCAGTTGGAGTCCACGCCGCCGAGATGGAGGGCGAGCAGGGGTGCCGCCGTGTTGCCCGCCTTGTTGGAGGCGATGATCTCGTCCGGCTTGATCAGCGCGGCGGCGCCGAAGCCGAGGGCGAGGGTCATCAGGTAGAAGGCGCCGATGAGGCCGATCGCCCAGTTGACCGACTTCCGCGCGGTCTTGGCGGTGGGCACGGTGTAGAAACGGATCAGGATGTGCGGCAGGCCCGCGGTGCCGAGGACCAGTGCCATGCCCAGCGAGATGAAGTCCAGCTTGGTGGTGGAGGTCGCGCCGTACTTGAGCCCGGGTTCCAGGAACGGCGAGCCCTTGCCGCTGTTCTCGGCCGCCTTGCCGAGCAGGTCGGAGATGTTGAAGTGGAACTTCAGCAGGACCAGGAAGGTGAGCAGGACGGCGCCCGCGATGAGCAGGACCGCCTTGACCATCTGCACCCAGGTGGTGCCCTTCATGCCGCCGATGGTGACGTACACGATCATCAGGACGCCGACGAGCGCGACGATGCCGATCTTGCCGCCGTCGCTGGTGATGCCGAGGAGCAGGGAGACCAGGACGCCCGCGCCCGCCATCTGGGCCAGCAGGTAGAAGATCGACACGACGATGGTGGACGTGCCTGCGGCGGTACGGACCGGGCGCTGGCGCATGCGGTAGGCGAGGACGTCGCCCATCGTGTAGCGGCCGGAGTTGCGCAGGGGTTCGGCGACCAGGAGCAGGGCGACGAGCCAGGCGACCAGGAAGCCGATGGAGTAGAGGAAGCCGTCGTAGCCGAAGAGGGCGATCGCGCCGGCGATGCCGAGGAAGGACGCGGCGGACATGTAGTCGCCGGAGACGGCGAGTCCGTTCTGGAATCCGGTGAACTGGCGTCCGCCCGCGTAGAAGTCGGCGGCGTCCTTGGTCTGGCGGCCGGCCCAGACGGTGATGACGAGGGTCGCGGCGACGAACACCGCGAACAGGGTGATGATCAGCGGGCGGTGCTGGCTCGCCTCGCCCGCGGCCAGCACGGTCGTGTGCGCGGTGGTCTGTACGGGGCTCATGCGCCGCCCTCCATCCGGGACTTGATGGCGTCGGCCTTGGGGTCGAGTTGAGTGGCCGCGTGCCGCGAGTACCACCAGGCGATGAGGAAGGTGGTGAGGAACTGGGCGAGGCCGAGCACCAGGGCGACGTTGACGTTGCCGAACAGCTTGGTGCCCATGAAGTCGCCCGCGTAGTTCGAGAGCAGGACGTACAGCAGGTACCAGAGGATGAATCCGACGGTCAGCGGGAAGGCGAAGGAGCGGTGCGAGCTGCGCAGTTCACCGAATTCGGCGCTCTCCTGCATCTCGACGAACTGTTCTGTGGACGGGAGCTCTGCTCCGGTCCTCGCGGGTGGTGGTGCGTCGGTGGCCACGGTGTCTCCTCGCGTTGCGGGTGCGGTTACGCCGGTGGACGGGGGCAGGCCGGGGCCCGTGGACGGGGACGGTTCGGGTACGGACATGGGACTTCGACCTCACATCGACGAGCGTCACGTGACGGAGCGCTGTCGATCGCGTCCGTTCCGTGATCAAAGCCGGGGGCTCGATCGTCCACGGGCTCCCTGCCCAAGGTCACGGCGCCACGCGTGGACCGGTTCAACTCACCGGGCTTCTTTCGGAAATCACGGCCGCACACCCTCGGCTTCTCCCGGGAGTCGTCGCCGCGCTCCCCCGTCCTCTTTCTGAAGTCGTCGCCGCAAGTCATTGCTGGGCCGGTCGGCGGGAGGATAGCTTCGGCCTGCACCATTCCGTCATGTACCTGCCCGAGCACCATCCGTGTTCGGGCAGCTCCGTTTTCCGGATGATGTGGAGATCCCATGGCTCATCTGCGTTCCAGACACCGTCTCGCCCTCGCCGTGCCGGTCGTTCTGTCGCTCACCGCCTCGCTCGGCTTCCTGCCGGGCGTCGCGACGGCCACACCTCTCAGCACGCCCGCCGTGACGACCGCGGACGGGCCGAACCTCTCGTACGTGGTCAACACGACGACGGACCACCGGACGATCGCATCGGTGAAGAAGGCGATCGCGGCGGCCGGCGGCAGTGTCGTGATCGCGTACGAGCAGATCGGCGTGATCGTCGTCCACTCCGCGAACCCGGACTTCGGCACGCGGATCCGGACGGTGCGCGGAGTGCAGTCGGCCGGTGCCACCCGCACCTCGCCGCTGAAGGCCGCGGGCACGACGGACGAGGGCGCGGCGCAGGTGCTGTCCGCCGCCGAGGCCGCCAAGGTCGCGAAGGCCGCCGACGCGGGCCAGGAGCCTCTCGAGGCCGACCAGTGGGACCTGCGCGCGATAGGCGCCGACAAGGCGGCCACGATCAACCCGGGCAGCAAGAAGGTGACCGTCGCGGTGATCGACGTCGGCGTCGACGACACCCACCCCGACATCGCGCCGAACTTCTCCGCCTCGCAGTCCGCGAACTGTGTGGGCGGCAAGCCGGACACGACGTACGGCTCCTGGCGCCCGGTGGACGCCGACCACTACCACGGCACGCATGTCGCGGGAGAGATCGCGGCGGCCCGCAACGGCGTCGGTGTCGCGGGGGTCGCGCCGGGTGTGAAGGTCTCCGGCATCACCGTCGCCGAGCCCGACTCCACCCAGCTCTTCTACCCGGAGAGCGTCGTGTGCGCCTTCGTGTTCGCCGCCGACCACGGTGTCGAGATCACCAACAACAGCTACTACGTGGACCCGTGGCTGTACAACTGCGTCGACGACCCCGACCAGAAGGCCATCGTCGACGCCGTCAACCGCGCCCAGCTCTACGCCCAGCACAAGGGCACGCTGAACGTCGCCGCGGCGGGCAACTCCAACGACGACCTCGACTCGAACGCGCTCACCGACGCGTCCAGCCCCGACGACTCGACCGCCACCACGCGGACGGTCGACCCGCACAAGTGCTATGACATCCCGACCCAGTTGCCCGGCGTCGTCACGGTCTCCTCGACCGGCGTCAAGGGCGCCAAGTCGTACTTCTCCAGCTATGGGAAGGGTGTCATCGACGTCGCGGCGCCCGGCGGCGACCGCTACCAGATCCCGGACACGCCCTCGGGGAACGGCCGCATCCTCTCCACGCTGCCGAACAACACGTACGGCTTCCTCCAGGGCACCTCGATGGCGACCCCGCACGTCGCCGGTGTGGCCGCGCTCCTGAAGTCCGAGTACCCGTGGGCGTCGCCCGCTCAGCTCCAGCTCCTCCTCAAGGCCGAGGCGGACAACCCGGGTTGCCCGGCCGAGCCGTACGACGGCAACGGTGACGGTGTCGTCGACGCGACCTGCGTGGGCGGCAAGCACGTGAACGGCTTCTACGGATCCGGCATCGTCAACGCCCTGCGGGCGGTCAAGTAGCGCCTGCCGTAACCCCCGTGGCCTCGGCCGCCGCCCTGTGGGGCCGCCGGGGCCACGCGCGGTCGGGGCCGCCTCCCGTATTGATCGCGTCCACACCGCATAGTGCCGGTATGACGCATACACCGATGGCCGCTGTGTGGGAGGAGCTGGGCGGAGACCCGGCGCTGCTCCCCGGGGTTTCGACCGTGGCGCGGGCCGGGGCGCTGGAAGCCGCCCTGCCCGTACGCGCGTTGGCGCGCGCCTGCGTGGGCGCCTGCGCGCTCGCGGCCGCCGAGCTGGGGGCCCGGCGTGCCGGGCTCGCGCGGGTTCCGCGGGTGAGCGTGGACGACGGCGCGGTCGCCACCGCCTTCGTCAGCGAGCGGCATCTGCGGATCGACGGGCGCGCGCCGCTGAACTTCGCGCCGCTGTCGCGGTTCTGGCGGACCGCGGACGGCTGGGTGCGGACGCACGCCAACTATCCGCATCACCGGGCCCGGCTGCTGCACGCGCTGGGCGCGGCGGACGACGCGGGCCCCGAGGACGTGGCCGCCCTGCTCGCCGGGCGCTCCGCGCGCGAGATCGAGGAGACGGTGTACGCCGCCGGCGGCCTCGCCGTCGCCCTGCGCACGTCGAAGGAGTGGGCGGTCCACGCCCAGGGCCTCGCGCTGGCGGAGCGCCCGTTGATCGAGTGGGGCGGGTCCGCCGGGCGGGGCGCACCGGTGGACTCCTCCGCGTCCGCCGGGGAGGACCGACCGGGTGCCCGGCGCGGACGGGGGCTCGGGCCGTTGTCCGGGGGTGGGGTGCTGCTGCCCGCCGCCGGGGTGCGGGTCCTGGATCTGACCCGGGTCATCGCGGGCCCGGTCGCCACCCGCACCCTGGCCCTGCTGGGCGCCGACGTGCTGCGCATCGACGCGCCGCAGCTGCCGGAGGACCCGGACGCCCACGCCGACACCGGCTTCGGCAAGCGCTCGACGCTGCTGGACCTGGCGGCCGACCGCCGTGCCTTCGACGAGTTGCTGGCGTCGGCGGACGTGGTCGTCACCGGGTACCGGCCCGGCGCCCTGGACCGCTTCGGGCTCTCGCCCGGGGCGCTGGCCGAGCGCCGTCCGGGCCTGGTGGTGGCTCAGGTGTCGGCGTGGGGGGCGTACGCGCCCTGGGGCGGACGGCGGGGCTTCGACAGCCTGGTGCAGGTGGCCACCGGGATCGCGGTGGCGGAGGGATCGCCCGAGCGGCCGGGCGCGCTGCCGGCGCAGGCCCTCGACCACGGCACCGGGTATCTGCTGGCGGCGGCGGTCCTGCGGGCGCTGACCGAGCGGGAGGAGCGGGGCCACGGCGCCGTCGTACGGCTGGCGCTGGCCCGCACGGCGATGTGGCTGACGGACGGGATCGGACGGGAGGAGGAACCCGGCACGGTGCCCGGCTCCTCGACGTCCGGCGCGGTGCCGGGCTTCTCGACGTCCGGCGCGGTGCCGGGCTCCTCGGTGTCCGGCGCGGTGCCGGGCTCTTCGGCGTCCGGCGCGGTGCCGGACCCCTCCGCGGGGGAACCGTACGACCGTCCCGACGCCTGGCTGTCGGAGCGGGTCGCCCCCGTCGGCCTGCTCGCCCACGCCCTGCCCCCGGTCACCTTCGCGGGCGGCCCCGCCGACTGGTCACGCCCTCCGGGCCGCTGGGGGACGGACCCGGCCCGCTGGAGCTGAGGGACCGCGGCGCCGGGCGCGATGCCCGCCCGGCGCCCGTGCTCCGCCGGGTCAGGAGGTGACGAGGACCTTCAGCGCGGTGCGCTCGTCCATCGCCTTGTAGCCCTCGGGCACGCCGTCCAGGCCGACGGTCATGTCGAAGACCGGCGACGGGTCGATGGTGCCGTCCAGGACGTCGGGCAGCAGCTCGGGGATGTACGCGCGCACCGGGGCGACCCCGCCGCGCAGGGCGATGTTCCGGTCGAACATGACGCCCAGGTCGAGGCCCGTACCGCTGCCGTGGGGCACCCCGACGAAGCCGATCGCGCCGCCGTCGCGGGTGATGTTCACGGCCGTGCTCATGGACTGCTCGGTGCCGACCGCCTCGACGACGCAGTGCGCGCCCTGGCCACCGGTCAGCTCGCGGACGGCCTCGATGGCCGCCTCGCCGCGCTCGGCGACGACGTCCGTGGCGCCGAAGCGGCGCGCGATGTCGGTGCGGACCTGGTGGCGGCCGAGCGCGATGATCCGGTCGGCGCCGAGCCGCTTGGCGGCCAGGACGGCGCACAGGCCGACGGCCCCGTCACCCACGACGGCGACGGTCGAGCCCTTGACGACACCGGCGCCGAGGGCCGCGTGGTGACCGGTGCCGAGGACGTCGGAGAGCGTCAGCAGCGCGGACAGCAGGTGATCGTCGGAGGCCGCCTCCTTGGGCAGCTGTACGAGGGTGCCGTCGGCGAAGGGGACGCGTACGGCCTCGCCCTGGCCGCCGTCGTAGCCGACCGAGCCCCAGAACCCGCCGTGCACGCACGAGGTGGTGAGCCCGTCACGGCAGTAGTCGCAGACGCCGTCGGACCACATGAAGGGCGCCACGACCAGGTCGCCGCGCCGCACGCCGGCCACCGCGGAGCCCGTCTCCTCGACGATGCCGAGGAACTCGTGCCCGATCCGCTGGCCCGGCTGCCGGGCCGCCTCGCCGCGGTACGCCCACAGGTCGCTGCCGCAGATGCAGGAGCGCAGCACCCGCACGATCGCGTCGGTGGGGAGCTGCACCATGGGCTCGGGCACCTCCTCCACACGCATGTCGAACGGGGCGTGGATGGTGGTGGCGCGCATGGCGAGGATCCTTCTCGTCTGAAGCGTGGGTGAGATGCGCTCAGGGGGTGGTTGAGCGCATCTCACCGTACGCCGCCACGGGCACGCGTCGCGCGCCGAGGGGGTCGAGCACGCCGCGGACCAGCAGGAACTGGGCCGCGATGTACGTGAGCATGATCCAGAAGGCCGCCTTCGGAAGCTGCGGCCAGTCGGCGACGCCGGTGGCGATCAGCGTGTCCGAGAGCATGAAGAGGGCGCCGCCGAGCGCCGCGACGGGCCCGAGGCGCGTGGCGCCGTACGCCATCGCGGTCAGCAGCAGGCTGTAGGCCGCGACGGGGACGCGCAGGCCGGCCGGCAGCCCGGGCCACAGCAGGACGACGAGGGCGACGAGAACGGTGGCGTACGCGAGGACGAGCCGCGCGTCCCGTACGCGTGCCGTCCGGCGGAAGACCACGAGATAGCACACGTGCCCCGCCGCGAAGGAGGCCATGCCGACGAGGAAGGCGGGGTCGGCGTCGGACATGAGCGCCAGGTCGCCGCACCAGCCGAGGAGCAGGGCGGCCAGGAGCGGCCGGGGTGCGCCGCGCACGCCCGCGTGGGCGGCGAGCAACGGCATCAGGAGCGGCTTGGCGATCCGGTGCCCGGGGTCGAATCCGGCGAGCAGCGAGAGGAGGTCGACGGCCGCCGTCAGCGCGAAGCAGACGAGCAGGACGCGTGCGGTGCGGGGGCTCACGCGGCGGTCTCCGCGATCGGGGCCTGAGCGGCGGTCTGTCCTGCCACCGGGGCCTGCGCGGCGGTCTGTCCTGCGGCCGGCGGCGCGGGCTGCCAGCCGGGCCCGCCGAAGAGCCGTCCGGCGCGCTCGCGCCAGGTCGCCGCCGCCCGGACGTCGCGGGCGATGGCGGTGTACTCGTGGGTGGCCACGCGCAGCGGGTTGTACGTGGTGATGTTCTTGGTGAGTCCGTAGACGGGCCGTTCCGTCTCCGCGACGAACGATCCGAAGAGCCGGTCCCAGACGATGAGGATGCCGCCGAAGTTGCGGTCCAGGTAGCCGCCCTGGGAGGCGTGGTGGACGCGGTGGTGGGAGGGCGTGTTGAGGGCGAACTCGAACCAGCGGGGCAGCTTGTCGATGCGCTCGGTGTGGATCCAGAACTGGTAGACGAGGCTCACCGAGGAGCAGAAGGCGAGCACGGCCGGGTGCACCCCGAGGGCGATCATCGGGAGGTAGAAGGGCCACGACGTCAAGCCCGTCCAGGGCTGGCGCAGGGCGGTGGTGAGGTTGAACTTCCTGCTGGAGTGGTGCACGACGTGGCAGGCCCACAGGAGGCGGATCACGTGGTGGCCGCGGTGGGACCAGTAGTAGAAGAAGTCCTGCGCGAGCAGCATCAGCGGGATCGTCCACCACAGGACGGGCACCCGCAGCGGCGTCAGCGCGTAGACCGCGCTGTAGACGGCGACGATCGGGAACTTCCACAGGAAGTCGAAGAACAGACTGCCCAGTCCCATGCCGAGGCTCGTCGCGGCGTCCTTCTTCTCGTACCCCGCGTCGTCCTCGTCCGGATGGATCCGGACGCTGATCATCTCGATCACGGCGAGGAGGATGAAGGCGGGTATCGACAACACCACGACATCCGGCAGGTTCGGCATGGGTGAACCGTAGATGCGCTGGTCGGCCGCGTACAGAGGCTGTTACCAACAAGTATTACCGGCGGTACGCGCTTACTTCTCGGCGACCTCCGCCAAGAACCGTCGCGCGGTCGCCACGAGCCGTCACGAGACGGGCCGGAACCACCACGGAACCGGCCGGAGGCGTCACGCGGCCGGCCCCACGCTCCCCCGCCCACCCGACCGGGCACGGCTTCGGCAAGGCTCCGGCGGGGCGCTCGCCGCGCCCGCACGGACCCCGCGCTCACCACACGCGCACCGAGCCTCCTCTCGCGAACACCGGGCTCGTCGCATCGGCGGGCGGGGTGTCCAGCGGTTCGGCGATCTCGGCCACCGTCGGGCCCGCCTTGGCGGCGATCTCGTCGAGATACGCCAGGTCGAAGCCGTAGACGCGGGCCGCGTTGCCGCCGACCATGGCGGCGACCTCCTCGCGCGGCAGGCCCGCGTACGCGACGCGCAGACCCTCGCGGGTGTAGGGGTGGGTGCCTTCGTCGTGCGGGTAGTCGCTGCCCCACATGATCTTGTCGAGGCCGATGCGGTGGCGCAGCGGCACCTCGTGGGGGCGCATGAAGCTGGCGCCGACGAAGCAGTTCGCGCGCCAGACCTCCCAGGGGCGCTCACCCATCGCCGCGGCCAGGCCCGCGCCGAACTTCGACTCGGCCGTCGCCGCCCGGCCCGCCGCCGCGACCAGCCTTCGGTGGTAGTAGTCCAGCATGTCGAGCACCCCGGGGATCCAGCCCGAGCCCTGCTCGGTCAGCACCAGTCTCAGACCGGGGTGCCGGCGGAACGCGCCGCCGAACACCAGGTGCCACAGGGCGCGGTGCGAGAACCAGGTCGTCTCCACCATGAAGACCGCGCGGGCCGCCGGTTCGTCCCCGAGCGGCGGCGAGGCGGAGCCCGCGTGGTGGTTCACCGGGACGCCCAGCTCGGCGCAGGCCGCCCAGATCGGGTCGTACGCCCGTGAGTACAGCTCGGGCAGGCCCGAACCGGGGGGTGTGCCGGGCAGCAGCAGCCCGCCCTTGAGGCCCGCGCCCGCCGACCGGTGGATCTCCTCGACCGCCGCGTCGACGTCGTTCAGGAGGATCTGGAAGACACCCGCGCGCCGGCCGGGTGCCGCCGCGCAGAAGTCGGCGAGCCAGCGGTTGTGGGCCCGCAGCCCCGCCCAGCGCTCCTCGAACTCCGCCGCCGTCGGGGCCGGTGCCATGAGGGAGGCCGACGGGAAGAACGGCGGGATGGTGTTCGGGAACACCACCTCCGCGACGATGCCGTCCTCCTCCAGCTCCGCGAGCCGCCGCGCGGAGTTCCAGTTCCGGTCGGCGGTCTCGGCGAGCAGGTCCTCGTACGGGTTGACGTAGTCGGTGGCCCAGGCGTCGAAGTCGTCGTGGTACCGGCGCTCCAGATACGGCTTGTAGTCGAGGAGATCGGCGCCCGCGTGGCAGTCGGCGGAGATGACGGTGTAGCGGTCCTCGCCACCGGCGCGGCTCCCGGCGGTCACGGCGTTCTCGGCGGTCATGGGTTCACCCCCAGTACGGGGAAGTCGTGGTCCGTCAGCCAGTGGCGGCCGACCTCGCGCGAGCGCGCCCAGGACGCCTCGACCGCCGCCTGGTCCGCGTCCTGGCCCAGTTCGGCCGGGGTCGGCCCGATCCGCCGAGCCAACGGGGCGAGCGCGCCGACGTCGAAGCCGAACACCTCCGCCGCAGCGAGGCCGAGCATGCGGCGGGTCTCGGCGACCGGGATGTCGTGGAAGGTCCGCGCCAGCCACGCCCGGGTGTCGGGCCAGGTGCCCTCGGGGTGCGGGAAGTCGCTGCCCCAGAGGATGTTGTCGACGCCGATCTCGTAGCGCTGGGCGAGTTCGCGGCGCTTGGTGTTGGTCGCGCAGATGAACACCTGCCGGTCCAGGTACTCGTGCGGCGGCCGCTTCAGCTCCGCGAAGGGGGACAGCTTCTTGCCGCCGTGCGCGCCGAGATACAGCCGGTCCATGAACCACAGCAGGTTGGGCAGCCACCAGCAGCCCGACTCGGCGACGCCGAAGCGGAGTCCCGGGTGCCGCTCGAAGACCCCCGACCAGAGCAGGAACCACAGGGGGCGCGCGGGCCACCAGGTGACCTCGGAGACGTAGATCCCGAGGTGGTCGCCGTACTCGTGGCGTGGCGCGGCGCCGGAGTGGGTGAGCACGGGCATCGAACACTCGGCGGCCGCCGCCCACACGGGGTCGTAACGGCGGTCGTGGTAGGGCTCCTTGTCGACCCACATGGAGGGGATCATCAGCGCGCCGAGGCCCGACTCCTTGGCCCGGTACACCTCGGCGACGACCCGTCCGGTCTCGCCCGTGACCGGCAACAGGGCCACCCCGCAGTGCCGTTCGGGGTGCTCGGAGACGAAGTCGGCGAGCCAGCGGTTGTGGGCCCGGGCGCCCGCCATGCCGAGTTCGGGGTCCTGGTCGCCGGAGAGGCCGAGGCCCACGCCGAACGGGGCCGCGGTGCGGCTGTCCACGGCGTCCGCGTCCGGGAAGACGACCTCGGCCGCCACCCCGTCGCCGTCGAGCTCCTTGAGCCGCTGCGCGGTGTCCCAACCGCCGCGCAGGCCTTCCTCGTTGTCCTGGAACCACTTGTCGGCGAAGGCCTCGTTGCGGATGCCGAGGCGGTTCATCTCCTCGCGGCGCCGGCCCTGGCCCGCGAGGAACTCGTCGAACTCCCGGTGGAAACGGGAGTCCAGATAGGGCCGGTACTCCTCGGTGGGAAGCCCGGCGTGGCAGTCGGAGGAGATGATCAGATACGGGTCCTGTTCGGTCACCGCGCCCCCTCAGTCGAGGATGAAACTTTCCAGGTACGACGGATCGGCCCGCTCGAGCATCGACCGCGACCGCGCCCGGATCTGCCGGTCGCTGTGCTCGCTCTCGGGCAGCAGCCAGAAGCGGCCCGCGCGGATCCCCTCGACGACGAGGTCGGCGACCTCCTCGACGGGGGTGAACCGCACCTCGTTGCCCGCCTCGTTCATCGCGGCCTCCCACTGGGCGAGGCTGCGGTACGGGGTCCTGCGGGGCCGCTCCTTCGCGTACCGCTCGGGCCGGTTGCGGTGCGACTCCCACAGGCCCGTGCGCAGCATGTGCGGCCCGGGGAACAGCACGGAGGCGCCCACGCGCGCGTGCTCCGCCCTCAGATGCGCGTACAGCGACTCGGTCATCGTCACCACGGCCGCCTTGGTCACGGCGTACACGGAGGCGGTGGGCAGCGGGGCGATCCCGCCGTCGCCGGACGAGGTGTTGACGACGTGGCCGGGCTCGCCCCCGGCGAGCATCCGGGGCACGAACGCCTGGACGCCGTGGAAGACACCCCACACGTTGACGGCGAACGCCCACTTCCAGTCGTTCGGGTCGTGCTCCCACATCCGGCCCTCGGCGCCGGAGCCGACACCGGCGTTGTTGCACAGGACGTGCACCGCGCCGTACGTGCCGTACACGTCCTCGGCGAGTGCGAGGACCTCCGAGCGCTCCGAGACGTCGACCACGCGCGCGTGGACGTCGGCGCCGTCCTCGCGCAGCTCGGCGGCGGCCTTGTCCAGCGCGCCCTCCTCGACGTCGGCGAGGACCACCCTCAGGCCGTCCGCCGCGAAGCGCCGGGCCATCGCGAGCCCGATGCCGCTCGCCGCACCGGTGACGACGGCGACCTGTCCCGCGCGCAGTTCCATCAGACGCTCCCCTCGGGCGGACCGTCGAGGATCTGCCGCGGATCGTCGTAGCGCTGGTGGATGTACGGCAGCAGGGCCCGCGCGCTGACGCGTTCGACGACCCGGCCCTTCTGGGCGGTGGTCTTCTCGCCGATGGTGATCTCCAGCAGTCGGCGTACGGGCAGATCGGCGACCGGGTCGTACATGGACTCGCGCAGAACGACGTCCCCGGTGACGCGCTCCAGTCTGCGGACCTTCTCGTCGCGTACGCAGTGCACGAGGACCGGGTCGGCGTCGAATCCCGAACCGTCCACCGCGGGAAGGAACTTGAAGTAGAAGTCGGTCTTCCGCACGGGTTCGGGCAGCGGCAGGGGCCCGCTCACCGCGCCGCGCACCTCGACGAACTCGATGCCGTGCCGGGCGAGCACCGCCCGTACGACGAGCCCGTCGCGCTCGACGGTCACCTCACCGAGCTTCTTGGGCTCCCCGAAGACCTCGCGGCCACCGGTCAGGGCCCGCTCGTGGGTCATCGGCATGACCAGCGGATACCAGCCCTCGACGTCCTCGTGCGCCGCGGCGACGGCGAACGAGCCCGCGCCCAGCGGGTATCCGGCCAGATCGACCTTGCTGATGTTGACCCGCACCAGCGGGCGCGCGGTGGGCTTCAGCGGGGGCGGCAGGACCGCCGCGACCGCGTCCGGATCGCTCTCCCAGACGGCCACGACACCGGTCGACCAGATGTCGGGGAGTCTGGAGCTCGCGGCACGCGCGGCGTCGATCTCCGCCTCGGTCCGCGCGCCGTACCTCACTCGTGCCATGTCCGTACCGCCCTTCGTAGGCGCTACCTGCTGGGGCGCGGAGCACGCTTGCACCGCACGGGCGAAAGGTCCATAGCCATGCGCTCCCGAAGCCCAACGTCCCTTTGCGCGGGCCCCGTTCGGGAGCGAGACGGCCGTCCGTCCCGGGACGCGGAAATAATCGGTGGCCCCGGAGGGCCGCACCTTCCTAGACTCCGCAAGCGCGGGGGCGGCTCCGCAAGCGTGCTTCCTTCTCTCTTTTCTACGACTGCCGTAGCGCGCTCACTCTCCGCCCCCGCCTCACCCACTTCCGATCCCGGGGGATCTCCGCTTGTCCGTACTGTCGTCCGTGCTGCTCCGCCGCCTGCGTACCGTCTACGTCGACCAGGCCGGGCCACGGCCGGGAGACCCGGCGACGACCGAGGGTCTCGTCGCCCTGGAGGCGGAACTGCTCGATCGGGGATTCGCCCCGGCCGCACCGCTGCGCGCCGCGCTCGCCTGGCTCGGCCCCGCCGGGCTCGCCGACGCCGGCACCACCCTGATCCGGCAGATCGACGCGGAACTGGGCGCGGACCGCACCCATATGCCGCTGTTCCGCAGCTTCCCGGCGTCGGTGCCCGACGACACCTTCCGGCTCTACGTCGACCGCGTCTTCACCCTGCTGCTCCAGTGGCCCGCCCAGCCGTGCGTGCTGTGCGGCACGGTCGGCAGCGTGCATCCCGTGTCGCCGTGCGCGCACCTGGTGTGCCGCGTCTGCTGGGACGGCGGCGACTACGCCGGCTGCCCCCTGTGCCACCGCCGGATCGACGGCACGGACCCCTTCCTGAAGCCCGCCCCGCCCCGGCTTGCGCGTGACCTGCCCGTCGGGCCGCTGAAGTTGCTGGCGCTCGGCACCGACCAGCGGGCGGACGCGACGACGGCGCTGCTCCGGCTGCTGGCCCGGCGGACGCCGCTGCCGCCGCAGGACCGGGACGACGTGAAGCTGCTCCTCGGACACGCGCCCACCGGTCTCGGCTGGCTGCCCTCGGACATTCCCGTCCGCGAGACGAAGGCCCTGGTGCTCGGGAGCCTCCTGCTGGACCGGCGCACGCGCGCGGCCGTGCGCCCGCTGCTCGCCGCGCACCTCACCACGGCGACGGACGTGCTGCGGCTGCTCCAGGTGTGGTCGGGCGGCGAGGCCGATCTCGCCGAGCCGCGCCGTCTGCGTTCGCTGCCCCGACCGCTGCGCCGCGAACTGCTCGCCGTGCTCGACGGGTTCGAGGCCGCGTCGCTCGTCGAGGACGTACTGCGGCATCCGCTCGGCTGGAAGCGCGCCGCCGAGATCCTGCACCCGTACGAGCGGCACGAGCGGCATCCGAAGGCCGCCCTCGCCTTCGCCGTGCTGCGCGCCACCGACACCTCGGACACCCCCCTGGGCGAGGCCCTGCTGCGCACCGCGGCCGCGCACCCGGAGGCCGTACGGATCGACGGCACGCGCATCCGGCCCGACTCCTGGGGCGCGCACACCGAACAGGCCCTGCGGGACAAGGACTTCGCCCGCGCGCTCGACCTGCTCGCCCGGCGGCCGGGCGAACTGCTGCGCAGGCTCGACCACCTGCTGCGCCTGAACGACCTGGCGGAGCTGCCCGAGGGGTTCGCCGACACGCTGCGGCGGGTGCTCCCGGGGGCCGGTCCCGGTCCGCTGCTCGCGGCGCTCGGCCGGCTGCGGATCCGTCATCTCCCGGGCGAGCGACGGGTGTTCTTCCCCCGCGGCAGGGTCACACGGTCCTTCACCCTGGACGACACCCGGGCCCCGCTGGCCGAGGCGGTCACCGACGGCGTCCGCGCGCTCCTGGAGGCCGAGGCGGTACGCCGGACGGCGTCGGCCCCGCGCTTCGACCTCGCCGTCCTCGACGCGGACCTCGCGGGCCTGGCCGTCCCCTCCGTCGAGCGGGCGTCCGCGAAGGCGCTGGTCTCCGTGCCGCGCGGCAGCACCCAGCCGCTCCCCGAGGGGCAGGTCCTGCGCCTGTTCCTGCACTGGACGCAGCCCGCGAGGATCCGCGTGGACCTCGACCTGTCCGTCGCGCTGTACGACGAGGACTGGGCGTTCGTCGGTGTGTGCGACTACACCAACCTCGTCCACGGGGAGCGGGCGATCGTCCACTCCGGTGACCTGACCTCGGCCCCGGCGCCCGACGGCGCCACCGAGTACGTGGACCTGGACCTCGCGGCACTCGCCGGGGGCCCGGTGCGCTTCGCGGTGCCCGTCGTGTTCAGCTACAACGACATCGCCTTCGAGGAGCTCCTCGACGCCTTCGCCGGCTTCATGGCCCTGCCCTCGACGGACGGCCGGGACGCCTCGTACGACCCCCGCACGGTGCGTCAGCGCTACGACCTGGAGGGCGACTCGCGCATCCACGTCCCGCTGCTGGTCGACCTGGAGCGCCGCACGTTCCTGTGGACGGACCTGCATCTGCCGTCCTCCGAGGGCTTCCACAGCGTGCACCGGCACGGCGCCGACCTCGGCCGCGTCGGCAGGGACCTGTTCCAGTACTTCACGACCGGCCGGACGACGCTGTGGGACCTGGCGGTGTGGCACGCGGCGGCCCGTACGGACGAGGTCGTGGTGGTCCGGCGGGCACGGTCGGGCGGGGAACTGTGGCACTACACGCGCGGGGAGGGCGAGAGCGCCCCGGCCTTCGCCGCCCGCGTGGGCGCGCTGGCGCCTCCCGAGCGGCGCAGTCCGGCCGAGGACGCGGACGCGCTCGCCGCCGGGGCGGCCGCGAAGAGACACGTCCTGCTCGCCCTGGTGCACGGCGGTGTCGCCCCCGAGGGCGCGAGCGGATCGGTGTACCGGCTGCTGCCCGGCCCGGTCGACGGCTGCGGTCTCGCCCCCCTGACGGCGGGGGACCTGGTGGCGGCGCTGGGCTGAGCGCGTCAACACCGGGACCGGCGGACCCGGTTGCGGCGCCCGCGCGCGCGTGGCCCGTCGGCGGGCCGCCGGGGGTGTCCGATCAGGAAGGCGGGGGCCGGTATGTCAGTCGGGGCCCGTATCCTCATTGACCATGCTCGAAGACCTCACGACCGCAGCGTCCCCTGCCTCCTGGCCGGCCGCGTATCCGCAGGGATACGCGGTCGTCGACGTGGAGACCACAGGACTGGCCCGCGACGACCGGATAATCTCCGCCGCCGTCTACCGGCTGGACGCGCGCGGCGAGGTCGAGGACCACTGGTACACGACGGTCAATCCGGAGCGGGACCCGGGCCCGGTGTGGATCCACGGTCTGACGAGCGAGATGCTCGAAGGCGCGCCGCTCTTCCAGGAGGTGGCCGAGGAGTTCGCCGCCCGGCTCGCGGGGCGGGTGCTGGTCGCGCACAACGCGGTCTTCGACTGGTCGATGATCGCGCGGGAGTACGCCCGCGCGGACCGCGAGGCGCCGGTGCGTCAGCGCCTGTGCACCATCGCCCTCTCCAAGGAGCTGGGGCTGCCGCTGCCCAACCACAAGCTGGAGTCGCTGGCCGCGCACTTCGGTGTCGTGCAGCAGCGGGCGCACCACGCGCTGGACGACGCGCGCGTGCTGGCCGAGGCGTTCCGGCCGAGCCTGCGGGCCGCCGCGGAGGGCGGGGTGCGGCTGCCGCTCCTCGAATGCCTGCCGCTGAAGGAGTGGTCCGACAGCGCCGCGGCCCCGCGGATCGGACGGCAGTCCGGGGGGTACGCGTCCGGCGGCTACCCGTCGGGGAGTTGGCGTCCCTCCCGCAAGCGCCCCGCGTGCCCCTATCCGAACCCCGGGCGGTACACGGCGGACGAACCGCTCAAGCAGGGCATGCGGATCGCGTTCTCCGGGGACACGTCCGTCGACCGCGAACTGCTGGAGGACCGTGCCGTCGAGGCCGGACTGCATGTCGCGACGAGCCTGTCGCGGCTGACCAGTCTGCTGGTGACCAACGACCCGGACTCCGGCACCTCGAAAGTGGTCAAAGCGCGCCAATTCGGAACACCCGTGGTCGACGAGGCCGCGTTCGGGCAGCTCCTGCGGGACGTCGAACCCGCGTCGGAAGGGTGACGGGCGTACGGGTGATTGACGGGCGACTCGCCCCGCGCCCGCTCGATCGCGCCGCCCCGGCACCCCACCCTGTGGCGCATGGCGAGATGCGAAGTATGCGGCAATGACTACGGAATGACCTTCGAGGTGCACGCGCAGGGCGCCGTGCACGTCTTCGACTGCTTCTCCTGCGCGATCCACCGGATGGCCCCGATCTGCGAGCACTGTCGCGTCCAGGTCATCGGCCAGGGCGTCGAGGTCGAGGGCCACTGGTATTGCGGCGCGCACTGCGCCCGCGCGGAGGGGAAGGCGGGGATCGTCGACAAGGTCTGAGCCCTTGCCCGTCCCCCCGGACAGGGCATCGGACGGCCCTCGGCGGGACCCTCCCGTCGGGGGCCGAATCATGCCGAGTACCGTCAATGGGGTGTACCGCTTCCTGTTGACCCGCCAGTGGGTGATCCTCACCCTCGTGGCCCTCGCGCTCATCCCGACGATGATCAAGCTGGGCTTCTGGCAGCTCCACCGGCACGAGCACAAGGTCGCGCTGAACACGGTGATCTCCGACTCGCTCGCCGCGAAGCCGGTTCCCGTGGAGACGGTCACCACACCGGGCCGGCAGATCCGGGACGCCGACCTGTACCGCCGGGTGACCGCGAAGGGCCGCTTCGACACCGCGCACGAAGAGGTCGTCCGCCGCCGCACCAACGCCGACGGCGAGGTCGGCTACCACGTCCTGACCCCGTTCGTCCTGACCGACGGCCGCGTCCTCATGGTCAACCGGGGCTGGGTCCCGGCGGACGGCGCGCAGACCGCCTTCCCGAAGATCCCGGCCCCCGCCCCGGGCGAGATCACCGTCACCGGCCGGCTGATGGCCGACCAGACCACCGCCGAGAGCGGCATCAAGAACGTCCGGGGCCTGCCCGACCGCCAGGTCATGCTGATCAGCAGCGGGCAGGAGGCGCAGCGGCTCGGCAAGGACGTCCTCGGCGGCTACGTCGAGCAGACCGCGCCCGCGCCCGGGGGCGGCTCCCCCGAGCTGATCCCGGACCCCGAGCACAGCGACATCGGCCCCCACATGGCGTACGCGATCCAGTGGTGGCTCTTCTCCGCGGGCGTCCCGTTCGGCTGGGTCGTCCTGGTCCGCCGCGAGCGCCGCGACCGGGCGGAGGCCGCCGCCACGGAGAGCGCTCCGGAGGCGGAACCCGCGGGCGTGTAGACCGGTAGGCGCGTAAACCGGTGGGCGTGTAGACCGGTAGGGCGTACAGCACGTCGGGTGTTCAGCACGTCGGGCCGGTGGACGGGCGGGCCTGTGGACCGGCGCCAGGGAGCCCCCGGCCGCCCGCGGCACGCGCCACCGGCGTCCATGCCACTCTGGCGGCCCGATTGACCGTCACCCCGGTCGGGAACCCGTCCACCGTGCACCGACGCATCGAGGACTACGCGCTCATCGGGGACGAGCAGACCGCCGCTCTGGTGGGCCGCGACGGCTCCGTCGACTGGCTGTGCCTGCCCCGCTTCGACTCCGCGGCCTGCTTCGCGGCCCTGCTCGGCGACGAGGACAACGGTCACTGGCGGATCGCGCCCGAGAACGCCGGCGCGTGCACCCGGCGCGCGTACCGCCCCGACACCCTGGTGCTCGACACCGAGTGGGACACGGACGAGGGCTCGGTCCGGGTGACGGACCTGATGCCGCAGCGCGAGCACGCCCCCGATCTCGTACGCGTCGTCGAAGGCCTCAGCGGCCGGGTCCGGATGCGCAGTCTGCTGCGGCTGCGGTTCGACTACGGCTCGGTCGTGCCGTGGATGCGCCGCTCGGACGGCCACCGGGTCGCGGTCGCGGGCCCGGACTCGGTGTGGCTGCGCAGCGAACCGCCCGTGCACACCTACGGCAAGGACTTCCGCACGCACTCGGAGTTCACCGTGGAAGCGGGCGACAAGGTCGCCTTCGTCCTGACCTGGCACCCCTCGCACCGGCCCCGGCCGCCCCTGTGCGATCCCTTCGAGGCCCTGGAGACCAGCGTCCAGGACTGGAGGGCGTGGGCGGCGCGCTGCCGCTACGACGGGCCGCACCGGGACGCCGTCGTCCGCTCCCTGATCACCCTCAAGGCCCTCACCTACGCGCCGACCGGCGGCATCGTGGCCGCCCCCACCACCTCGCTGCCGGAGGAACTCGGCGGCGTCCGCAACTGGGACTACCGCTACTGCTGGCTGCGCGACTCCACCCTCACCCTCGGCGCGCTCCTGTCGGCCGGCTATCACGAGGAGGCCGAGGCCTGGCGCGACTGGCTGCTGCGCGCGGTCGCCGGCGACCCGGCGGCCCTCCAGATCATGTACGGCCTCTCGGGCGAACGCCGGCTGTCGGAGTACGAGATCCCCTGGCTGTCCGGCTACGCGGACTCCTCGCCCGTCCGCGTCGGCAACAGCGCGGTGGAGCAACTCCAGCTCGACGTGTACGGCGAGGTCATCGACTCGCTGTCGCTCGCCCGGCGCTCGGGCCTGCCGTCCCGGCCCCACATGTGGCGGGTGGAGTGCGCCATGATGGAGTTCCTCCGGGTGGCGTGGCGGCAGCCCGACGAGGGGATCTGGGAGGTGCGCGGCCCGCGCCGGCACTTCGTGTACTCGAAGGTGATGGCCTGGGTGGCCGCCGACCGCGCCGTACGCACCCTGGAGGACGACCCGAGCCTCGACGGCGACATCGAGGGCTGGCGGGCGATGCGCGACGAGGTGCACCGGGAGGTGTGCGAGCGCGGCTTCGACCCCGTCCGGAACACGTTCACGCAGTCCTACGGCTCACCCGAACTGGACGCCTCCCTGCTGCTCATCCCGCGTGTGGGCTTCCTGCCCCCCGACGATCCGCGGGTGGTCGGCACGGTCGACGCGGTCCGCGCGGAACTCGCCCGTGACGGCTTCCTGGTGCGCCGCTACAGCACCACGACGACGGCCGGTGTCGACGGGCTCCCGGGCGACGAGGGCACCTTCGTCGTCTGCTCGTTCTGGCTCGCGGACGCCCTGCATCTGACGGGCCGTACGCGGGAGGCGCGGGAGCTGTTCGAGCGGCTGGTCGGCCTCACCAACGACCTGGGGCTGCTGTCCGAGGAGTACGACCCGGTCGCGGGCCGACAGCTCGGCAACTTCCCCCAGGCCTTCAGCCACATCGGCCTGGTCGTGACCGCCCTCAGCCTGTTCGGCGTCGACGAGACGGTCGGCGGGACGGTCGACGGGACGGGGGAAGCACCGGAGGCCGGTAACCCGGGATAGGGGAGGATGGGGCCATGGATCTTGGACTGAAGGATCGTGTGTACGTCGTCACGGGAGCCACCCGGGGCCTGGGCAACGCCGCCGCGCGCGAACTCGTCGCAGACGGCGCCAGGGTGGTCGTCACCGGACGCGACGAGGAGAGCGCGGCCGGCGCCGCCACCGCGCTCGGCCCGAACGCGGTGGGCGTCGCGGCCGACAACGGCGCCGCCGAGACCCCGGCCCGGCTGATCGCCGGTGCCCGTGAGCACTTCGGCGGCTTCGACGGCATCCTGATCAGCGTCGGCGGACCGCCGCCCGGGTTCGCCGCGGACAACACCGACGAACAGTGGATGGTGGCGTTCGAGTCGGTCTTCCTCGGTGCGGTACGGCTGGCCCGCGCGGCCGCCGAGGAGCTGGGCGAGGGCGGTGTCATCGGCTTCGTGCTCTCCGGCTCGGTGCACGAGCCCATCCCCGGGCTCACCATCTCCAACGGTCTGCGTCCGGGCCTCGCCGGGTTCGCCAAGTCCCTCGCGAACGAGCTGGGTCCGCGCGGCATCCGCGTCGTCGGGCTGCTGCCGTCCCGCATCGACACCGACCGCGTCCGCCAGCTCGACGGTCTGTCCGCCGACCCCGAGGCCACCCGCGCGGCGAACGAGTCCCGCATCCCGTTGCGCCGCTACGGCGCCCCGGAGGAGTTCGGCCGCGCGGCCGCGTTCCTGCTCTCCCCCGCCGCGTCCTACCTGACGGGCATCATGCTCCCGGTGGACGGCGGGACGCGGGGCGGGTTCTAGAACCCCGCGGTACGCCAGAACGCGCGACGCGCTCCGGCCCCCCGGCGGAACGCGACGGGACGCCGAATCGGGCGGCCGGGCACAGCGGGCGCGGCAGGACGCCGGGCGGGTTCCGGACCCCCGGCGAGGCGCTGCGGGAACCGGGCCGGGCACCGCGGAACGCCGGGCAGGGTTCCAGACCTCGGCGGGGCACGCCAGAACGCTGGACGGATCTCCAACCCCCCGGCGGGACACGCCAGAACACCGGGCGGGTTCCGGCCCCCCGGCGAGGCTCTGCGGACACCGGGCCGGGACCCGCGGAACGCCGGGCGAGGGTACGGACCCCCGGTGCTGGCCCCGGCCCGTCACGTCACGCGTTCGGCGCCGTGCTTGACTCCGCGCAGCCGCACCTCCGCCGGGAGCCCGGCGAGGCCGCGCGCCGCGGGACGCCAGGCGGGCTCCAGACCCCCGGCGAGGCGCTGGGGGAACACCGGACGCCGGGCACCACGGAACGCCGGGCGAGGGTCCGGACCCCCGGTGCTGGCCCCCGGCCCGTCACGTCACGCGTTCGGCGCCGTGCTTGACTCCGCGCAGCCGCACCTCCGCCGGGAGCGCGGCGAGGCCGGCCGAGTCGCGTGCGTGCGCGAGCGCCTCCACGGTCAGCAGCCGCAGCGCCTGCCCGGGGTCCACATGCGGTTCCAGCAGGAGCCGCACCCGTGCCTCGGGCAGCGTGCGCCGCCCGGTCAGGTGGACGTCGGCGCGGTCGACACCGCTCAGCCGGGCCGATTCGGCTGCCAGCACGCTCTCCAGGGCCCGTCCGCGCAGCAGCGCCCCTGCCCCGTCACCGGTGTCGACGAGCACGTCGGCGAGCCGTCGGCGCCGTACGACGGCGACCAGCCACCACAGGGCGAGCAGCAGGAGCACGGCGAGCGCGGCGATGACGACGGGCCACCACCAGCCCTGGTCACGCCACTTGGTCCGTTCGGCGGTACTGAGCAGCACGTCGTGCCGCCCGTCGTGGATCCACCACGACGGGGGCCGTACGCCGAGTCCCACGGCGAGCACGGAGCCGCCGAGGACGAGCAGCACGAGCCCGATGAAGCCGATCAGAACGCGGTTGACGATCCGCAGCACGGACCTCACCTCTTCCGTCCGGGGCGCGCGACATGCACCGCCAGGGCGGGCGAACGGGACAGCCCCAGACCCTTGATGCCGTCGGCGAGGGTGGTGTCGAGGTCGGCGCGCACGTCGTCGAGCTCCCGGAAGTGCGACAACGCGCGGACGTCGACCTTCCGGCGCTTCACGCGCACGCGGACCGACTGCACACCGGCGACCTCCATGGCCCGGTCGCGGAGCGCCATCGCGGCGGCGCCCCGGTGCAGTCCGGCGCGGACGTCGGCGTGGGTGCGCCGCATCGGCAGCACGTCCCGCAGTCCCGGGGTGGCGGCGAGGACGATCAGCCAGAGTCCCACCGCGGCGGCGATTCCCGCGCCGATGAGGACCGCGGTGTCGTCGAGCGGCCGTTCGGCGAGCTGTTCGGCCAGCCAGGTCCGCCAGCGCAGCGCGGACCGTCCGGCGCGCACGGCCACGACGTCGTACAGGAAGGCGCCGGCGGCGACGAGGAGCAGGAGCGCGAGGATGCCGGCGGGAACGCGTCGCGCGGACCAGAACCGGCCCTGCCGGCCGTCCTCGTCGTCGGCGGTCCCCAGCGGTTCGTAGGCGGCGGAGGACGCGGACTGTCCGAGGGCGCCCGCGCCGTCCCCCGTCTCCGGCTGCTCCGTCTTCTCCAGTACGGGCATCCCGCGGGTGTCCTCGGAGCCCTGGGGCTCGCTCATTGCGTCCTCCCCTGTGCCGCGCCGGGCCCGGGCGTCAGATGCAGCCGCTCCACCTGGACGGCCACCTCGGGCACTTCCATCCCCGCCAACGCCTCTACCCGCTCGGCGACATGACGACGCACCTCGCCGCACTGGGCCCCGATGTCGGCGGGGTAGCCGAGTTCGAGGCTCACCCGGACCCGGGCGCTGTGCGTCGGGGTGCCGTCCGTGCCGCCGGAGCCCGACGCCTGGCGCCGTACGACGACCGACGCGTGCGGGGGGACGGCGTCGGCGGGCAGCGGAGGCAGTGCCTCCCGTGCCGCCCGCGACGCGATCTTCGCGACGACACGGTCGGCGATGCGGGTGGCGCCCCGTTCGGGCGGCGGGATCCTCGCGATGCCCGGCGTGGTCTCACCGAGCCGGTCGACATGACCTGGCACGCGTCACCGCCGCCGGTCGTCACGGGAGCGGAAGAAGTCGCCGATGTCCAGGTCCCCCTCCAGGAGCCGTCCGACGACGAACCCGACGGCCCCCAGGGCGGCCACCAGGAGGAAGGCGCCGAAACCGCCGAAGTACCCGGCGAAGCCCAGCGCCATTCCGGCGATCATGCCGATCACGGCCATGCTCATGGTGCGCTCCTCAGCAGTCGGTGGCCGCGTGATCACTCAGGGTGCGGTGGCCTGTTGTCCGGAGGTCCCGGGCGGCCCGGAGGTCACTGGAGCCGTGACTCCGGCTCTTCTTCCTCTTCCTCCGGAAGCTTCACGTCACTCACCGCGATGTTGACTTCCACCACTTCGAGCCCGGTCATGCGCTCGACGGCGGCGATGACGTTCTCGCGCACGGCGTGCGCGACGTCGGAGATCGACACGCCGTAGTCGACGACGATCTCCAGGTCGAGCGCCGTCTGGAGCTCTCCGACCTCGGCCTTCACACCCCGCGTCACGGATTTGGTGGAACCGCCCGGCACCCGGTCCCGTACCGCTCCGAAGGTCCGGCTCAGCCCGCTGCCCATCGTGTGGACACCGACGACGTCCCGGGCGGCGAGCCCGGCGATCTTCTCCACGACACCGTCGGCGATCGTGGTCCGTCCCCGCGTGGCGGGATCTCCGCCGCCTCGCCGGGTGGGCTTGCGGGTCTGCTGGGACTCCTTCTCCGTGTCGGGGCTGTCCGTCCGGTTCCGCTCGCTCATGTCGGTCATCGCCGTACGTCCCTTTCGGTCGTCCTCCTCTGCTCACAGTAGGTCGGGTCGCGCGGTCGCGCGCCGTGGATGGGGCACGCTGGAGCAATGACGGCGGACCGGTGGACGCAGGCGGTACGACAGCAGCTCGGGCTCGGCAGACTCCTGCCACTGGGTCTCGCGCTCGACGGCGCGTGGATCACGGAGGAGGCGGCCGGGTCGGTGCTGCGGCGCGAGACGGCGGCCGTCGAGGGGGTACGGCTCGGGGCGCTGCGGGTCGCGCTCGCCGATCCGGACCTGGCCGGCACACCGGCCGTGCCGCCACCGCCCAGCGCCCTGCCGCCGGGTCCGCTGCGTGTCACCGCGGAGTTCCGGGCCTCGGTGGATCCCACGGCTCCGGGCGTCGAGCCCCTTCCGGCCGTCGCGGCCCGGCTGCGCCTGGCCGTCGTGTCCGCCGCGACACGGCTCCTCGGCCTCGACGTCACCGAGGTCGACCTGCGGGTGACGGACCTGCTGGAGGGCGAGGCCGAGGACGAGGCGCCCCCGTCCCGCCCGGCGGGCGAGGTGAGGGCGACGCCCGTGCCGAGGGACCCCGAGGAGGCGCGGATCGCGTCGGAGGTCCTGGCCGTCCCGGGGGTCACCCGTCTGAGGGACTCCCTGGGCCGGCCGGTCCACGTCGAGAGCGCGCCGGCCTCCACCTCCACGGAACCGGCCCTGCCGCGCCGCCACATCCGCGTCGAGCTGGAGGTCTCCGGTGACGAGCGCGCGGTGGACGTGGCACGGGCGGTCAGGGCCGCGGTCACCGAGACCGCACAGGACAGCCCGTCCGTGGCGGTACTGGTGACAGCCGTGAGCGAGGGCATCCGTCATCGGGGACCGTCGTGAGGAGGGCCACCCGTCCTCGGTGACCGGCGTGAGGGAGGGCACCCGTCCTCGTGAGGCGTGACCCCGTACGACGGGCGGCCCCACCTCCGTACGGGTGTGGGGCCTGACTCCGTGAGGCAGGCCGCGTCACCTCCGTACGGGTAGGCATGCGCCGTACAGAGGTGACCCTCGTACGGCGTAGAGCCCGGCCCGCGCGGCGGGGTGTCCCGCCGCACAAAGCCCTCGGCCGAAAGGGCTAGTCGCCCACGCCCGCGAGGTCGCGGAGCCGGCGGGCCTGGGAGGCGCGTTCGGCGGTGCGCTGCTCCTCGTACGACCGCTCCTGGGCCCCGCGCAGCAGCGCCTTCGTCTCGATCACGGCGTCCCGGGGCGCGGCCAGCAGCGCCGCGGCGAGGTCGGCGACCGCGGCGTCGAGCTGCTCGCCGGACACGGCGAGGTTGGCGAGCCCGGTGCGCTCGGCCTCCTCGGCCAGGACGAAGCGGCCCGTGGCGCAGATCTCGAGCGCGCGGGCGTACCCGACGAGGCCGACCAGCGGGTGCGTCCCCGTGAGGTCGGGCACCAGTCCGAGGCTGGTCTCGCGCATGGCGAAACGCACGTCGTCGGCGACGACGCGCAGGTCACAGGCGAGGGCGAGCTGGAACCCCGCACCGATGGCATGTCCCTGGACGGCGGCGATGGACACGAGGTCACTGCGCCGCCACCAGGTGAACGCCTCCTGGTACTCGGCGATGGTCGCGTCGAGCTCGGCGTCGGAGCCGCGCGCGAGGTCGATGAACGACGGTTCCCCGTCGAACCCCTCGGGCGTGAACGCCTGCCGGTCGAGCCCCGCGGAGAAGGACTGGCCCTCGGCGCGCAGGACGACCACCCGGACGGAGCCCGGCAGTGACCGACCGGCTTGCGTCAAGGCCCGCCAGAGAGCGGGACTCTGGGCATTGCGCTTGGCCGGATTGGTCAGCGTCACCGTGGCGATCGCGTCGTCGACGGTGAGCCGTACGCCGTCCTTGTCGAGTACCGGGTCGAGGTCCTTGTCGAGCGAAGCCATGGGCTGCCTCCGATGGGTGCGGTCGGATCAGACGCGCGCCTCGCAAAGACGAGGAACGCACCTAAGTGACTGCACAGTAACCACCCGGTCGGTCACCCGACCGACCGGGTGGTCACCACCGAAGCCGATGGGGACGCCCGGCCTCAGGCCGAGGCGGCCTTCTTGCCCCGCGTCGCGCCGCCACGCCCTCGGAGCGTGACACCCGACTCGCTGAGCATCCGGTGGACGAAGCCATACGAGCGGCCGGTCTCTTCGGCCAGCGCTCGGATGCTCGCACCGGAGTCGTACTTCTTCTTCAGGTCTGCCGCGAGCTTGTCGCGCGCGGCGCCGGTAACCCGGCTGCCCTTCTTCAGAGTCTCGGCCACCCGGTCCTCCTCATGGGAAGTGCGCTCTGGACTCTCATGATCACCCCTTTCGGGCGTCATGGCCACCCATTCGGCAAGGTCCGTAAGACAAGGTTTTGACGACAGGAGTCCGTCCCCACGAACGGAATCAGGGATTCCGTCCGATGTCGCCGGTACGGCCGAACGGGTTCCTCCACGAAGTACCTGGTCAGCGACGCAAGACGGCCGAGCCCTTGGGAACAAGGGACTCGGCCGTGAAATCGATGTACGACACACCTCGGTACGAGGAGATCTCACACAGATGATGGATCACGGATCGGCCGAATGATCCATACGCAGTGGATCAGTCAATCGATCACGGGGCGGCGGCCCCCTCCAGGAGGCCGCTCAGGGCTCAGGCGAGGGCCACCAGGTCGGCGTAGTCGGCGCCCCACAGGTCCTCGACACCGTCCGGGAGCAGGATGATCCGCTCCGGCTGGAGCGCCTCGACGGCACCCTCGTCGTGGGTGACGAGGACGACGGCGCCCTTGTAGGTGCGCAGCGCGCCGAGGATCTCCTCGCGGCTGGCCGGGTCGAGGTTGTTCGTCGGCTCGTCGAGGAGGAGGACGTTCGCGGAGGAGACGACGAGGGTCGCGAGGGCGAGGCGGGTCTTCTCGCCGCCGGAGAGGACGCCGGCGGGCTTGTCGACGTCGTCGCCGGAGAACAGGAACGAGCCGAGCGTCTTGCGGACCTCGACCAGGTCCAGGTCGGGGGCGGCGGAACGCATGTTCTCCAGGACCGTGCGCTCGGGGTCGAGCGTCTCGTGCTCCTGCGCGTAGTAGCCGAGCTTGAGGCCGTGGCCCTCGATGACCTCTCCGGTGTCGGGCTTCTCGGCACCGCCGAGGAGCCGCAGGAGGGTCGTCTTGCCGGCGCCGTTCAGGCCGAGGATGACGACGCGGGATCCCTTGTCGATGGCCAGGTCGACGTCGGTGAAGATCTCCAGGGAGCCGTACGACTTCGACAGGCCCTCGGCCATGAGCGGGGTCTTGCCGCAGGGCGACGGCTCGGGGAAGCGCAGCTTGGCGACCTTGTCGGAGACACGGACGGCGTCCAGGCCGGCGAGCAGCCGGTCGGCGCGCTTGGCCATGTTCTGCGCGGCGACCGTCTTGGTGGCCTTGGCGCGCATCTTGTCGGCCTGCGCGTTCAGCGCGGCGGCCTTCTTCTCCGCGTTCTGGCGCTCGCGCTTGCGGCGCTTCTCGTCGGCCTCGCGCTGCTGCTGGTAGAGCTTCCAACCCATGTTGTAGACGTCGATCGTGGCGCGGTTGGCGTCCAGGTAGAACACCTTGTTCACGACCGTCTCCACGAGGTCGACGTCGTGGGAGATCACGATGAAGCCGCCGCGGTAGGTCTTCAGGTAGTCGCGCAGCCAGACGATGGAGTCGGCGTCGAGGTGGTTCGTCGGCTCGTCGAGCAGCAGGGTGTCGGCGTCCGAGAAGAGGATGCGGGCCAGCTCGATACGACGGCGCTGACCGCCGGAGAGCGTGTGCAGGGGCTGGCCGAGCACGCGGTCGGGCAGGTTGAGCGCGGCGGCGATGGTCGCGGCCTCGGCCTCGGCGGAGTACCCGCCCTTGGTGAGGAACTCCGTCTCCTGGCGCTCGTACTGCCGCAGCGCCTTCTCGCGGGTGGCGCCGGAGCCGTTGGCGATGCGCTGTTCGTTCTCGCGCATCTTGCGGATCAGCACGTCCAGGCCGCGGGCCGACAGGACGCGGTCGCGGGCGAGGACGTCGAGGTCTCCGGTGCGCGGGTCCTGCGGGAGGTAGCCGACCTCGCCGGAGCGGGCGACGGCTCCGGCGGCGGGCTGTCCCTCACCCGCGAGGACCTTGGTGAGGGTCGTCTTGCCCGCGCCGTTGCGGCCGACCAGACCGATGCGGTCGCCCTTGGTGATGCGGAAGGTGGCGGACTCGATGAGGATGCGGGCGCCGGCGCGCAGCTCGATACCGGAGGCGGAGATCACGGACAGGCTCCATAGCGGGATAGGTGGCGGGGGTGGGCGGCTGAGGCGTTCCCGCCGTCTAGTGCGCGAGGAGAATGGCCATGGGCCAAGTCTAACGGGGCCGTGCAACCACTTTTCCGGTGCGCACTGTGACGCTCGCCCCCTTCCGGGATGCTCCGGCCGCCGGACGGGACCGGTCCGGCGGCCGGGTCCGGGGTCGCCCGTTCGGACCGCGGGCCGGGGCCGGGGGCCCGGGAGCGTACGAGGATGGCGCCACGGAGCGACGAAAGCGGTGTGCTCATGCGGTTCGACGACGACGCCGATCTGGACACCTCCGAGGTGCGGGACGTACGCGGCGGTCGCGTCCCCGGCGGCAGGGCGACCATCGACGGCGGCCTCGCCGGTCTGATCGCCCTGGTCCTCGGGCTGCTCTTCGGGGTGGGTCCCGACCAGCTCGGGCTCACCTCGGACGGCGACCAGCCCGGAGCCGCCTCCTCCTCCCTCGCGCAGGTGCAGCGGACCTGTCTGAAGGGGCGGGACGCCAACGCCCGGGAGGACTGCCGGACCGTGGCGGTGGTCAACAGCGTCCAGGCCTACTGGGACCGGGAGTTCGCGCGCCGGGGCGGCACCTACACGCGCGCCCCGACGGTGTTCTTCGGCGGCCGGGTCGGCACCGCCTGCGGCACCGCGTCGTCGTCCGTCGGGCCCTTCTACTGTCCCGGCGACCGCAAGGTCTATCTGGATCTCGGCTTCTTCGGCGATCTGCGGACGCGGTTCGGCTCCGGCGGGGGACCGTTCGCGCAGGCCTACGTGGTGGCGCACGAGTACGGGCATCACGTGCAGAACCTGACGGGCACCCTGGCCGGCTCGCAGGACGGCGTGACCGGCGCGAACAGCGACTCGGTGAAGACGGAGCTCCAGGCCGACTGCTACGTGGGGGTGTGGGCGCGGCACGCGACCACCACACCGTCCTCGTCGGGCAAGCCGCTGCTGACCTCGCTGACGGACACCGACATCCGCGACGGTCTGGACGCGGCGGCAGCCGTCGGCGACGACCGGATCCAGGAGCGCTACCAGGGCCGGGTGACGCCGGAGACCTGGACGCACGGGTCGGCCGAGCAGCGCCAGCAGTGGTTCTACCAGGGCTTCATCAGCGGCGACATGGCGCAGTGCAACACCTTCCGGTGAGCGTGAGCGTCCCGGGGTTCCGGACCGCGGGGCGTTGTCAGTGGCCGGTGCCAGACTGGGCAGCGGATCGGATTCCGGCAGTTTGTGACGAGACGGAGTGATCGGTATGGCTGGCACGAACGGGCGCCCGAGTATCTACCCCTCGATGCTGTACGCGGACGCGAAGGCGGCGATCAGGCAGCTCACGGAGGCCTTCGGCTTCACCGAGCTGGCGGTCTACGAGGGTGAGGACGGCTCGGTGATGCACGCCGAGCTGGTGCAGGGCAACGGCGCGGTGATGCTCGGTTCCAAGGGCCGCGGCGGCCGCTTCGACGAGGCGATGAAGAGCGCGGGCCCGTGCGGGGTGTACACCGTCGTGGACGACGTCGACGCACACCACCAGCGGGCCGTGGCGCACGGCGCGGAGATCCTGATGACCCCCACCGACCAGGACTACGGCTCGCGGGACTACATGGCCCGCGACCTCGAGGGCAACATCTGGAGCTTCGGCACTTACGCCCCGGAGATAGGCGCGTAGGACCGCTCCGGGCTCCGGCCCGGGGCGGTCCCGGCCGGGCCGGTCAGCTTCCTCCGGTGTGCACCTGGAAGGCGGCCCGGCGCACGGCCTTGGCGAGCGCCGGGTCCGGGTGGGCGGCGGCCAGCGCGACCAGCACCTGCACCGTGCGCGGGTGCCCGACCGCGCGCACCTCGTCGAGGAGCGCGGGCACGGTGGGCTGCACCGCGGACTCCAGATGGCGGACCAGGAGCGGGGACTCGCCGTGGTCGGCGACGGCGGCGGCGGTGTCGACCCACAGCCAGGTGGACTCGGCGCGGGTGAGGACCTCGTGGGCGTCCTCGGGGTCGTAGCCGTCGTGCTCGGCGAGCCACAGCAGGGCGTAGGGGCGCAGCGAGGTTTCCTCGACCACCGCGCGCACGTCCGGTTCGGCGGGGGCGCCGACCACGCGCAGCGCCTCGAAGGCGAGGCCGCGGGTGAGGGCGTCCTCGCCGCGGGCCGCGTCGATGAGTTCGGTGACGGCGCCGCCGACCGGACGGGCGGCGAGCCAGGCGCGGTACTCGGCGCGGGCGGCGTTGGGGCGGAGCTGGGCGCAGCCGCGGAGCATGTCCTCGGCGGACTGCTCGATGTTGCCGGCGGGGCTCTGCGCGGCGACGCAGATCTGCTCCAGCTTGACCCACACCGCCCAGCTTCCGAGCGCGGTGAGGGTGGCCTGTCCGTCGCCGTAGGTCAGGGCGCCGACGGAGGCGAGTGCCTGGAGGGCCCATTCGAGGAGCGGGGCGAGGGGGGCGTCCGGGACCTCGGCGGGTTCCGGGGCCGGGTCGGTCGCGGGGTCGGGGCCGTAGGAGATCTCGCAGCGCTCCGTGCGCAGTTCCGTGACGCGCTGCCCGAGAAGGTCGAGAAGCTGGTCCACGGGGACCGGTCCGGCGGAGAGCTGGAGGAAGGAGAGCACCTGGGGCATCGCGGAGACGACCTCGGCGACGGCCGCGGGCTCGCGGTCCACCGGTTCGGGGTACGCGAGGGACCAGGCGTCGAAGAGGGCGACCCAGCCGCGCAGGACGGCGCTGTCGTCGCGGCTCCAGGCGCGCAGCCGCCACCCGGGGCGGGCGTCGCCGCCGTGCACCTCGATGAGGCCGGCCAGGCGTGCGGTGTCCCAGTCGGCGCGGACCTGGACCGGGGTCAGCCCGAGATCCGTCGCGGCCCGTTCGGCGGTGGCGTCGGAGAGGGTGCCCCTGCCGTCGGGGTTCGCGCCGTCGCGTCCCGGGCGCAGGGCGGCGTCGGCCCAGCGCGCCACGCGGGCCGCGTCGGACAGGCCGGTGCGCGCCATGCGGGCGAGTTCCGCGGGCGGCGGTGTGCCTTCCGGCGGGCGCGGTGCGGGGCGGCGGGTGCGGCGCTGGGTCACCGCTCGGGGAGCGGTCGCGAGGGACCGCGGGCTGACGAGTCGGAGCCTGGAGTCGCGCGGGTTACGGGACGTCACGGGTGCAGTCTTGCGGTTGACAGTCCGAAAACCCAAACGGAATGCCGTCGCGGGCCGCGGGGGCGCCGGGAGCGGGGGTCTCCCCGGGCGCCCGGCGCGCGGGAACGAGGGCCGCGCGGAGTTGTCGGGGACCCAACCGGAAGCCCGTCTCCGCGGCGGCCGGGACACCTACATCAGAGGGGTGAGGAACCGGCGCAGGGCTTCTTCGTAGGTCGCCGGGTCGGCGTTCCACATGGCGCCGTGCGGGGCGTTCGGGACGGTGTGCAGGGTGACCAGGTCGGGCCGGCTCGCGGCGAGGCGGCGGGAGGCGCCCCAGGGGGCGATGCCGTCGTCGGGGCCGTGCACCAGCAGGGTGGGCACCTTGACCTGGTCGGGGTGCGCGGCATGGGCGATGCGGTCTCCGCGTACGCCGGTGCGGCCCTGTGCGGCGCGCACGGCGAGCGGCAGCAGGAAGGCCGGGGTGTGGCGGGCGCCGGCGAGGGCGCGCAGCGTGGTCTCCCAGTCGAGGACCGGTGAGTCCAGGACGAGCCCGGAGATGCGCTCGCGCAGCGCGGAGTGGGCGGCGGCGCGCAGGGCCATCGTGGCGCCGGTGGACCAGCCGTACAGGACGACCCGCTCGGCGCCGAACCGCACGGCGTACCGGATGGCCGCGTCGAGGTCGCGCCACTCGGTCTCGCCGAGGTGGTTCAGGCCGTCGGGCGGGCGGGGGGCGCCGAGGTCGCCCCGGTAGGCGAGGTCGAGGACGGGGAAGTGCCGGCCGTTCAGGAACCCCATCAGGTTCATGGGGTGTTCCCGGGTGCTGCCCAGACCGTGCACGGTGATGACCCAGGTGTCTCGGACCGCGGGCACGAACCAGGCGGGCAGTGCGCCGAGTTCGCCGGGCACGTCGACGTCGGCGTGTTCGAGTCCGAGGGCGGACCCGGGGTCGCCGACGTAGAGGTTCGGGGTCAGCCACACCTTGTCGCCGGGCTCCAGGGAGCCGTGCGTGACGCGTTCCAGGCTGCGTACGACGGTGTCGGCGGTGTGGGGCACGGAGTTCTGGAGGGGGCCGACGACCGCGTGCGATCCGTCGCCCGCGAGGCCGTAGGTTCCCGGGCGCCGGGACGCGAGGGCCCTGGTGAGGGTGATTCCGCCCGACGTCGTGGCGTGCACGGTGAGCCGGGGCTCGGTGGGCAGAGGCTTGCCGGGCCTCGTCTTCAGCGCGGCGTCGCTGGCGAACCGGCCCGCCGCCACGGAGGCCGCGCCCGCGGCTATGGCTACGGTGACGGCCGCTGCCGTGGCTCTTAGGGTGCGCACTCGACCAGTTTCCCGGGGGATCCGGCCATCGGCCAGCGGGAGCGCGCCGATGGGTGACGGACGGGGCGTGGTGCGGTGCCCCGGGCCTGGTGCCGGGGCGGGCTTCAGGGCTGCTGGCCGTAGCCCCGCAGGCGCTCGCCGGCCTCCTCCAGCTGGGCCGGGGAGAGCAGGGCGGGGGTGAGGCCCGGGACCGAGGCGGACAGGAGCCAGACGCGGCACATCCACTCGAGCTGGGCCGTGCGGTCGTAGGCCTGGTCCAGCGAGGCTCCGTGGGCGATGGTGCCGTGGTTCCGGAGGAGGCAGGCGGTGCGGCCGGCCAGGGCCCGGAGGGTGTTCTCGGCCAGCTCCGGTGTGCCGTAGGCCGCGTAGGGGGCGACACGGACCGGGCCGCCGAGGGCCGCCGCCATGTAGTGGACGAGCGGGAGTTCGGTGACGAGGAGCGAGACGGCCGTCGCGTGCGGTGCGTGGGTGTGGACGACGGCCCGCGCCCCGGTCGCGCGGTACACCGCGAGGTGCATGGGCAGTTCGCTGGTCGGGCGCAGCGAACCGAGCACCTGCCGGCCGTCGAGGGCGACGCCGGTGATGTCGTCGTGCGTCAGCCGGTCGTAGGGGACGCCCGTGGGGGTGACCAGGACGGTGTCGCCGACGCGGACCGAGACGTTGCCGGACGTGCCGACGACCAGCCCGTCGGCGACCGTGCGCCGGGCCGTGGAGACCAACTCGTCCCAGGCCCGCCGGAGGCCGTCCCGCCCGTCCGGCGCGGCCGATCCGTCGCGCCCGGCGCGCCCGTCGGGTTCCGCGGATCCACCGGGTTCGGCGGGCCCGGCGGGCTCCCCCGGAGTCCGTCCCCGCTCGGGCCCGCCCGGTGTGTCCTGATGCCGCTCAGTCATGACGCGATCCTGCCAGCCGCCGCTTCCCGCGCACCCCGCACGGGCGTGCTTCAGGACGGATGCGGGAGGGGTGGGCCCGCCAAGACCCCATGGTTGTATGTGATTTACATCACGTCACACGAAGGGAACGCCGACGTCACCCGGGGTCGGACATTTACCGCGGATCACACCCCGTGGTCGACCTGCTACGACCCGGCAGCGCCCGCGCACCCCCGCGGAGCGGCCCTCTCGGACCTTCGGACGCTGTGACGACGGCTACAGCCTGCGGGTGACGCGGATCTCACCGCCCAAACCCGCCCCGAACCGAACGATTCATCCAAGGCGCCGACCCCAAGGGGAGTACGGAATTCCGTATCCGTTCGAAGCCGTCGCGCTGCGCCTCGACACAAGCGGAATGACGATCCACCGTTTAAGACACCACGCAGCCCGACCCAGTTCATCTTCCGTTCACCCAGGTTGCCTACGGTCCACCTGCCACTGACGTCCAACAGAAGCCTGGGTAAATGGAACACATCACGCTCCTCCTCGGAATCGTGATCGTCACCGCTCTCGTGTTCGATTTCACGAACGGTTTCCACGACACCGCCAACGCGATGGCCACCACCATCTCGACCGGCGCACTCAAGCCCAAGGTCGCGGTGGCCATGTCCGCCGCCCTCAACCTTGTCGGCGCCTTCCTCTCCGTCGAGGTCGCCAACACGATCTCCAAGGGCCTCGTCGACGAGACGGGCATCCGGCCAGAGGTGATCTTCGCCGCGCTCGTCGGCGCGATCCTCTGGAATCTGGTGACGTGGCTCGTCGGACTCCCGTCCAGCTCCTCGCACGCCCTCATGGGCGGCCTGGTCGGCGCCACCATCGCCTCCGCCGGTACCGGCGCCGTGCACGGTGACGTCCTGGTCGGCAAGGTGCTTCTGCCCGCCGTCGCCGCCCCGATCGTCGCCGGTCTGGCCGCCATGCTCGCCACCCGGCTGTCGTACAAGCTGAGCGGCGGCGCCGACACCAAGGCGACCAAGAAGGGTTACCGCGCCGGCCAGATCGCCTCCGCGGGCCTGGTCTCGCTGGCCCACGGCACGAACGACGCGCAGAAGACGATGGGCATCATCACCCTGGCCCTGGTCGCCGGTGGCGCCGTCGCTCCCGACTCGGACCCGCCGGTCTGGGTCATCCTCTCCGCCGGTCTCGCCATCGCGCTCGGCACCTACCTGGGCGGCTGGCGCATCATCCGCACGATGGGCAAGGGCCTGACCGACCTTCAGCCGCAGCAGGGCTTCGCCGCCCAGACCAGCGCGGCGACGGTCATCCTGGCCTCCTCGCACATCGGCTTCTCCCTCTCCACCACGCACTCGGTCTCCGGTTCCGTGATGGGCGCGGGTCTCGGCCGCAAGGGCGGTGTGGTCCGCTGGTCCACCGCCACCCGCATGGTCGTCGCCTGGGTCCTCACGCTGCCCGCCGCCGCCCTGGTCGGCGCCGGCGCCGAGTGGGTGACCGGTTTCGGTGCCTGGGGCACCGCGCTCGTCGCCGCGTTCCTGGTCGGCTCCAGCTTCGCGATCTGGCGCCGCTCGCGCCGCGAGGTGATCGACCACAACAACGTGAACGACACCGAGGAGCCCGCCGGTGTGGTGACGCAGGCCATCGCCGCCGTCACCCCGCCCCCGGCCGGCACCGTGGCCGAAGGCCTCACGGCCACCATCCCGGCTCCGGCCGAGCCCACGGTGAACCCGTCGGCGCCGTCCCGAGTGGCCTGAGAACCGAAGGAAGAAACAGCATGAGCATCGACTGGTCAGCCCTCGGGTCCGTCTTCGGGGTCAGCCTCGGAGTGACCGTGGCCCTCGTCGCCCTCTTCACCCTCGGCGTCGCCGGCCTCTCCAAGAAGGAGTCCGCCCAGGGCGGTTCCGCGGTCGCGGCGGCCACCGGCGCGTACGTCTGCTTCGCGGCCTGTGCCGCGGCGGTGGCGTACGGCATCTCTCTGATCATCACCAAGTAGCCCGTCGGCGGCCCGGAACCGGGTCGCGCCGAACGGAACCGCGCGTGGGGTGCGGGACGGATCACCGTCCCGCACCCCACGCGTATGTGGGCCTGCGCACACTGTCCCTCCGCAGGTCAACAGCCAGTTGACGGCCGTTCTCACCCCGTGGTGGACTGCCGGAGCCAAGTACGGCGGCATGAGAGGAAGCCGGTGCGAATCCGGCGCGGTCCCGCCACTGTCATCGGGGAAGAAACTCCCCGGGAGCCAGGAACTCTCACCGCCGGTCTCGTCGAACCAGGGCGTGGACACCCTGAGTGAGGACATATCGCCATGCGCGGCTGCCCGTTGCCCGTTTCGCTGAGTACGAGGGTTCCGCTCCACCCCACGGCCGGCTGACCCCGTGCGTGCCGATCGCGTCTTCGCGTACGGCGCCGCCGCCGGCCTTCTCGGCGACCTGCTGCTCGGCGATCCCCGCCGAGGGCATCCGGTCGCCGCGTTCGGGCGGGCCGCCGCGACCGTCGAACGGACCCTGTGGCGGGACCACCGCGGGTGGGGCGCCCTGCACACGGCTGTCTGCGTCGGCGGCGCCACCGGACTGGCCGCGCTGGCGAGCCGCACCGTACGCCGCTCCCGTACCGCCTCGATCGCCCTGACCGCCGCCGCCACCTGGGCCGTCGTCGGAGGGACCTCCCTCGGCCGCGAGGCGCGGGCGATCGGCGGCCCGCTCGCGGCCGGTGACCTCGGCGCGGCCCGGGAACGGCTGCCGCACCTGTGCGGACGCGATCCGCAGGCGCTGGACGCCGACGGCGTCGCGCGCGCGGTCGTCGAGTCCGTCGCCGAGAACACCTCCGACGCCGTCGTGGGCGCTCTGGTCTGGGGCGCCATCGCCGGCGTGCCCGGACTCGTCGCCTTCCGCGCCGTGAACACGCTCGACGCCATGGTCGGACACAAGTCCCCCCGCCACCGGCGCTACGGCTGGGCCTCCGCCCGGCTCGACGACCTGGCCGGCTGGCCGGGCGCCCGGCTGACCGCCGTCCTCGCGGCCGTGGCCGGACCCGATCCGCGCGGTGCCCTGCGGGCCTGGCGCGCCGACGCCCGCAAGCATCCGAGCCCCAACGCCGGGCCCGTGGAGGCCTCGTTCGCGGGCGCGCTCGGCGTGCGGCTCGGCGGCACCCTCTCGTACGGCGGACGGGTCGAGCACCGGCCCGTCCTCAACGGCGCGGGGCGCGCCGTCCACGTCCACGACATCGAACGGGCCGTACGGCTCTCGCGGCGCGTGGGCTGGCTCGCGCTCGGCGTGAGCGCCGCCGGCCGGATTCTGCTCACCGGAGCCGGACGGGTTCCGGTCACCAGGAAGGGGCGCACCGCATGAGCGGCGGGCTGCTGATCGCCGGGACCACCTCCGACGCGGGCAAGAGCGTCGTGACCGCCGGGATCTGCCGGTGGCTGGCGCGCCAGGGCGTCAAGGTCGCGCCCTTCAAGGCGCAGAACATGTCCCTGAACTCGTTCGTGACGCGCGAGGGCGCCGAGATCGGGCGGGCGCAGGCCATGCAGGCGCAGGCCGCCCGCGTGGAGCCGACCGCGCTGATGAATCCCGTGCTGCTCAAGCCGGGCAGCGACCGCAGCAGCCAGGTCGTCCTGATGGGAAAGCCGGTGGGCGAGATGAGCGCCCGCGGGTTCTTCGGGACGACCGGGTCCGTGACGGACCCCTCGTCAGGTGCCGCGCCGGCAGGGGACCGGCTGCGCGGGGGGCGCCAGGAAGCACTCCTCGCCACCGTCCTCGACTGTCTGGCGCAGTTGCGGGGCACGTATGACGCGGTGATCTGTGAAGGGGCCGGCAGCCCGGCCGAGATCAATCTGCGGCGCACCGACATCGTGAACATGGGGGTGGCGCGGAACGCAGGTCTCCCCGTGCTCGTCGTCGGCGACATCGACCGGGGCGGGGTGTTCGCCTCGTTCTTCGGGACGGTCGCCCTGCTGTCGCCCGAGGACCAGGCGCTCGTCGCCGGGTTCCTCGTCAACAAGTTCCGCGGCGACGTGAGTCTGCTGGAGCCCGGCCTCGACATGCTGCACGGCCTCACCGGGCGGCGCTCGTACGGCGTCCTGCCGTTCCGGCACGGACTCGGCATCGACGAGGAGGACGGACTGCGGGTCTCGCTGCGCGGGACCGTCCGCGAGTCGGCGGTCTCCTCCCCCGCCGGCGAGGACATCCTGCGGGTCGCCGTCTGCGCGATCCCGCTGATGTCCAACTTCACCGACGTGGACGCGCTGGCCGCCGAACCGGGTGTCGTCGTGCGGTTCGTGGACCGGGCCGAGGAACTGGCCGACGCGGACCTGGTCGTCGTCCCCGGGACCCGGGGCACGGTCGGCGCGCTCCGGTGGCTGCGCGAGCGCGGCCTGGCGGACGCCATCGCGCGCCGGGCCGCCGAGGGGCGGCCCGTCCTCGGCGTCTGCGGCGGCTTCCAGCTTCTCGGCGAGCACATCGAGGACGAGGTCGAGTCCCGCGCCGGCCAGGTCGAGGGGCTCGGACTCCTGCCCGTGCGGGTGCGGTTCGCGCGGGAGAAGACGCTGGCGCGGCCGGTCGGCGAGGCCCTCGGCGAGCAGGTCGAGGGGTACGAGATCCATCACGGCGTCGCCGAGGTCACCGGGGGCACCCCCTTCCTGGACGGCTGCCGGGTCGGCTCCGTCTGGGGCACACACTGGCACGGCTCCCTGGAGTCGGACGGTTTCCGGCGGGCCTTCCTGCGCGAGGTGGCCGCCGCCGCGGGCCGCCGCTTCGTGCCGGCCCCCGACACGTCGTTCTCGGCGCTGCGCGAGGAGCAGCTCGACCGGCTCGGCGACCTGATCGAGGAACACGCGGACACGGACGCGCTCTGGCGGCTCATCGAGTCCGGCGCACCGCAAGGACTGCCCTTCATTCCACCGGGAGCACCCGCATGAGCACAGTGTTGTTGTTGTCGACCGCCGACACGGATCTGCTGGCGGCCCGCGCCAGTGGCGCCGCCTACCGGATCGGCAACCCGACCCGGGTGGACGTCACCGGCGAACTCCCCGCGCTCGTCGAGGGCGCGGACCTGGCCGTCGTACGGCTGCTCGGCGGCAAGCGGGCCTGGGAGGACGGGCTGGCCTTCCTGAAGGCGGCCGGGATCCCGACCGTGCTCCTGGGCGGCGAGTCCGTCCCGGACGCCGAGCTGATGGCCGAGTCGTCGGCGCCCGCGGGCGTGGTCGCCGAGGCGCTGCGCTATCTCGTCGAGGGCGGTCCCGCCAACCTCGGCGAGCTGGCCCGGTTCCTCTCCGACACCGTGCTGCTGACGGGCGAGGGCTTCGAGGAGCCGCACCGGACCGCCGAGTTCGGCGTCCACGGCGAGCACGGGTTCACCGAGGGCAGGCCGACGGTCGGCGTGCTGTTCTACCGGGCGCACGAACTGTCCGGGAACACCGCGTTCGTGGACACGTTGTGCGAGGCCATCGAGGCACGCGGCGCCAACGCCCTTCCCGTGTACTGCGGTTCGCTGCGCGGAGCCGACCCGGGCCTGTACGAGATCCTCGGCCGGGCCGACGCGCTCGTGGCCACCGTCCTCGCGGCGGGCGGCACGCACGCCTCGCAGGCGTCCGCGGGCGGCGACGAGGAGGCCTGGGACATCGGGGCCCTCGCCGACCTCGACATCCCGGTGCTCCAGGGCCTCTGCCTGACCTCGTCGAAGAGCGCCTGGGACGCCTCGGACGCGGCCCTGTCCCCCATGGACGCGGCGATGCAGGTCGCGATCCCGGAGTTCGACGGCCGTCTGATCACCGTGCCGTTCTCGTTCAAGGAGCAGGGTCCCGACGACGTCCCGGTGTACGTCGCCGACCCCGAGCGGGCCGCCCGGGTCGCCGGAATCGCCCTGCGGCACGCGCAGTTGAAGCACAAGCCGAACGCGGAGAAGAAGCTGGGGATCGTCTTCACCGCCTACCCCACCAAGCACTCGCGGGTGGGCAACGCGGTCGGCCTCGACACCCCCGCCTCCGCGGTACGGGTGCTCGACGCGCTCCGCGACGCGGGCTACGCGCTCACCGAATACCCCGACAACGGCGACGAGTTGATCCACCGGCTGATCGCGGCCGGCGGTCACGACGTCGAGTGGCTGACCGAGGAGCAGCTCGCCGCCGCTCCGGCGCGGGTGCCGCTCGCCGACTACCGGGCCTGGTTCGACACGCTCGACCCCGCGCTGCGCGAGGGCATGCTGGAGGCCTGGGGCGAGCCGCCGGGCTCCCTCTACGTCGACGGCGACGACATCGTGCTCGCCTGCCTGGAGTTCGGGAACGTCGTCGTGATGATCCAGCCGCCGCGCGGCTTCGGCGAGAACCCGATCGCGATCTACCACGACCCCGACATGCCGCCCTCGCACCACTACATGGCCGCCTACCGCTGGCTGGAGAACAGTTTCGGCGCGGACGCGGTCGTGCACATGGGCAAGCACGGCACGATGGAGTGGCTGCCGGGCAAGGGCCTCGGGCTCAGCGGGGGCTGCGCGCCCGACGCCGTCCTCGGCGAACTCCCCCTCGTCTACCCGTTCATCGTCAACGACCCCGGTGAGGGCACGCAGGCCAAGCGGCGCGGGCACGCCACCGTGGTCGACCACCTCGTGCCGCCGATGGCCCGCGCCGACACCTACGGCGACCTCGCGAAGCTGGAGCAGCTCCTCGACGAGTACGCGCTCGTGTCCGACCTGGACCCGACGAAGGCCCCGGCGGTCCGCGCGCAGATCTGGACGCTGGTCAAGGCGGCCGAGCTCCACCACGACCTGCACGTCGACGACCAGCCGGACGACGGCGACTTCGACGCGTTCGTGATGCACATCGACGGCTATCTGTGCGAGATCAAGGACGTGCAGATCCGCGACGGTCTGCACATCCTGGGCGGCGGCCCGGAGGCCGAGCCGCGGGTGAACCTGGTGCTGGCCGTGCTGCGCGCCTCGCAGGTGTGGGGCGGCGCGGCGAACGCGCTGCCCGGTCTGCGCGCCGCGCTCGCGGAGCATTTCGGCCTGGTGGAGAAGGAGCTGCTGGCCGAGCCGGGCGCTCCGGTGAAGGCACCCGTCGAGCTGACGGACCTCGTCGAGGGCCCGGCCCGTACGGCGGCCGACGCGATCGACCTGCTGGAACAGCTCTGCCGCCGGGCGGCGCTCGGCATGGAGGAGCGGGGCTGGGACCCGGCCGCCGTCCCGGCGCTCGTGCGGGACGTCCTCGGCAGCGAACTCCCCGACGCCGTCGCCGTGCTGGAGTTCGCCTGCCGCGAGGTGGTGCCGCGGCTCGCCCGCACGACGGACGAGATCGGGCACATCCTCAAGGCCCTGAACGGCGGTTACGTCCCGGCCGGTCCGTCGGGCTCGCCGACCCGCGGGCTCGTGAACGTCCTGCCGACCGGCCGCAACTTCTACTCCGTCGACCCCAAGGCGATCCCCTCCCGGCTGAGTTGGGAGGTCGGCCAGTCCCTCGCGGACTCGCTCGTGCAGCGCTACCTCCAGGACACCGGCGACTACCCGACCTCGGTCGGGCTGACGGTGTGGGGCACGTCCGCCATGCGCACCCAGGGCGACGACATCGCGGAGATCCTCGCGCTGCTCGGCTGCCGCCCGGTGTGGGACGACGCCTCGCGACGGGTCACCGGCTTCGAGATCGTCCCGCTCGACGAGCTCGGCCGCCCCCGTATCGACGTCACGGTCCGTATCTCCGGATTCTTCCGGGACGCGTTCCCGCACGTGGTCGGGCTCCTGGACGACGCCGTACGGGCGGTCGCCGAGCTGGACGAGCCCGCCGACCGGAACTTCGTGCGCAGGCACGCCGACGAGGACACCGCCGAGCACGGCGACCGGCGGCGCGCGACCGCCCGTATCTTCGGCTCCAAGCCGGGCGCGTACGGCGCCGGGCTGCTGCCGCTGATCGACGCCCGCAACTGGCGCTCGGACGCCGACCTCGCCGAGGTGTACGCCGTCTGGGGCGGCTACGCCTACGGACGCGGGCTCGACGGGCGGGCCGCGCGCGGGGACATGGAGACGGCGTTCCGGCGGATCGCGGTGGCGGCGAAGAACGTCGATACACGCGAGCACGACCTCGTCGACGCCGACGACTACTTCCAGTACCACGGCGGCATGGTCGCGATGGTCCGCCACCTCACCGGGGCCTCCCCCGAGGCGTACGTCGGGGACTCGGCCGTCCCCGACCAGGTCAAGACCCGCACGCTGGGTGAGGAGACGCACCGGGTCTTCCGGGCCCGGGTGGTCAACCCGCGCTGGATGGCCGCGATGCGCCGGCACGGCTACAAGGGCGCCTTCGAGATGGCGGCGACCGTCGACTACCTGTTCGGCTACGACGCCACCGCCGGGGTCGTGGACGACTGGATGTACGAGAAGCTCAGCGCGGAGTACGTCTTCGACGCGGAGAACCGGGACTTCATGAAGAAGTCCAACCCCTGGGCGCTGCGCGGGATCACCGAACGACTGCTGGAGGCCGCCGACCGCGGTCTGTGGGCCGAGCCGGACGCGGACACGCTGGAGCGGCTGCGCGCCACCTATCTGGAGCTCGAAGGCGACTTGGAGGGCGACGACCAGTGAGTACCCCGTTCCCGTTCACCGCGGTGGTCGGCCAGGACGACCTGCGGCTCGCGCTGCTGCTGAACGCCGTGTCGCCCGCCGTGGGCGGTGTGCTGGTGCGCGGCGAGAAGGGCACCGCCAAGTCGACGGCGGTACGCGCCCTTTCGGCGCTGCTGCCTGAGGTGGCCGTCGTGCCCGGCTGCCGGTTCTCCTGCGATCCGGCCGCCGCAGACCCGGCCTGCCCGGACGGGCCCCACGAGGCGCACGAGGCGGGCTCGGGCGCACAACGCCCCGCCCGGATGGTCGAGTTGCCCGTCGGCGCCTCCGAGGACCGGCTGGTCGGCGCCCTGGACATCGAACGGGCGCTCGCGGAGGGCGTGAAGGCCTTCGAGCCGGGGCTGCTGGCCGACGCCCACCGCGGGCTCCTGTACGTCGACGAGGTCAACCTCCTCCACGACCATCTGGTCGACCTGCTGCTGGACGCGGCCGCGATGGGCGCCTCGTACGTGGAACGCGAGGGTGTCTCCGTACGGCATGCCGCGCGGTTCCTGCTCGTCGGCACCATGAACCCCGAAGAGGGCGAGCTGCGGCCGCAGCTGCTCGACCGGTTCGGGCTGACCGTCGAGGTGGCCGCCTCGCGCGAGCCCGATCAGCGGGTCGAGGTCGTGCGGCGCAGGCTCGCCCACGACGACGACCCGGCCGGCTTCGCCGCCCGCTGGGCCGACGAGGAGGCCGCCGTGCGGGCGCGGATCGTGGCGGCCCGCGCGCTGCTGCCCTCCGTGCGTCTCGGGGACGGGCCGCTGCGGCAGATCGCGGCGACCTGCGCCGCCTTCGAGGTGGACGGCATGCGCGCCGACATCGTGATGGCCAGGACCGCGACCGCGCTCGCCGCGTGGGCGGGACGGACCGAGGTGATCGCCGAGGACGTACGGCAGGCGGCGCTGCTCGCGCTGCCGCACCGGCGGCGCCGCAACCCCTTCGACGCGCCCGGCCTCGACGAGGACAAGCTCGACGAGACGCTGGAGGAGTTCGGCGGCTCGGACGAGGACTCCTCCGGCGAGGGTTCCTCCGACGACGACCCGGACCCGGATCCGGACGGGCCGGGCGGGGGCGGGCAGCCTCCTCAGGACGGTCCGGACGACGGCTCCCCCGCCGGTGACGTCCCGGCGCAGGGCGAGCCCTCGGACGACGGGAAGGCGCCGGCCGGACAGGGCGGCGAGCAGTCGCCCGTACGGGCCGCCGAGCCCTTTCGCACGAAGATGCTGAGCGTGCCGGGGCTCGGCGAGGGCGCGGCCGGGCGGCGCTCGCGGGCGCGGACCGAGCACGGCCGTACGACCGGGGCGCGGCGGCCCCGGGGAACGCTCACCAAGCTGCACCTGGCGGCGACCGTACAGGCGGCGGCCCCGCATCAGCGGGCGCGCGGGCGGTCGGGCCGCGGTCTGGTCGTACGGCGGGACGATCTGCGGCAGGCGACGCGCGAGGGCCGTGAGGGCAACCTCGTGCTGTTCGTCGTGGACGCCTCCGGGTCGATGGCGGCGCGGCAGCGGATGGGCGCGGTCAAGGGCGCGGTGCTGTCGCTGCTGCTCGACGCCTATCAGCGGCGGGACAAGGTGGGCCTGGTGACCTTCCGCGGGTCGGCCGCGGAGCTCGCGCTGCCGCCGACCTCCTCGGTGGAGGCGGCCGCGGCCCGGCTGGAGTCGCTGCCCACGGGCGGCCGCACTCCGCTCGCGGCCGGGCTGCTCAGGGCCCACGAGGTGCTGCGGGTGGAACGGCTGCGGGACCCGGCACGCCGGGCGCTCGTCGTGGTGGTGACGGACGGGCGCGCCACGGGCGGGCCCGAGCCGGTGGCGCTGGCCGGGCGCGCGGCACGGCTGTTCGCGGCCGACCAGGTCGCCTCGGTGGTCGTGGACTGCGAGAGCGGACCGGTCAGGCTCGCTCTCGCGGGCCGGCTCGCGGGTGAACTGGGCGGAACCGCCGTGACGTTGGACGAGCTGCGGGCCGACTCCATCGCCGGTCTCGTCCGGGACGTACAGGGTGCGCAGGGGACTTCGAGGAGGGCCGCGTAGTGCCGCAGGGACAGCCGAGTGTCGTACCGGACGACGGACTGACGACCCGTCAACGCCGTAACCGGCCGCTGGTCGTCGTGCACACGGGGATCGGCAAGGGCAAGTCGACGGCCGCGTTCGGGCTCGCGCTGCGCGCCTGGAACCAGGGGTGGCCCATCGGGGTGTTCCAGTTCGTCAAGTCGGCGAAGTGGAAGGTCGGCGAGGAGAACGCGCTGCGCGTGCTCGGGGCCTCCGGCGAGGGCGGGACCGTCGACTGGCACAAGATGGGCGAGGGCTGGTCCTGGGTCCAGCGCGACGCGCAGATGGACAACGAGGAGAAGGCCCGCGAGGGCTGGGAGCAGGTCAAGCGTGACCTCGCCGCCGAGACGTACAAGCTGTACGTGCTCGACGAGTTCGCGTACCCGATGCACTGGGGATGGATCGACACCGACGAGGTCGTGGCGGTGCTGCGGGACCGTCCCGGCACCCAGCACGTCGTGATCACCGGGCGCAACGCCCCGGAGAAGCTGGTCGGGCTGGCCGATCTCGTGACCGACATGTCCAAGGTCAAGCATCCGATGGACGCCGGCCAGAAGGGCCAGAGGGGCATCGAGTGGTGACGTCCGTTCCCCGGCTGGTGGTCGCCGCGCCCTCCTCGGGCAGCGGCAAGACCACCGTCGCCACCGGGCTGATGGCGGCCTTCGCCGCGCGGGGGCTCGCCGTGTCCCCGCACAAGGTGGGGCCCGACTACATCGACCCCGGCTATCACGCGCTCGCCACGGGACGCGTGGGACGCAATCTCGACGCGTATCTGTGCGGCACCGAGCTGATCGGCCCGCTGTTCGCGCACGGGGCGCGCGGCTGTGATCTCGCGGTCGTCGAGGGCGTGATGGGGCTGTACGACGGGGCCGCGGGCGAGGGAGAGCTCGCGTCCACGGCGCAGGTCGCGAAGCTGCTGCGGGCGCCGGTGGTGCTGGTCGTGGACGCGTCCTCGCAGTCGCGGTCCGTGGCCGCGCTGGTGCACGGCTTCGCCTCCTGGGACCCCGAGGTGCGGATCGGGGGCGTCATCCTCAACAAGGTGGGGTCCGACCGGCACGAGGCCATGCTCCGGGAGGCGCTGGACGCGTCCGGGGTGCCGGTGCTCGGGGTGCTGCGCCGGGCGCCGCAGGTGGACACGCCGTCGCGGCACCTCGGTCTCGTGCCGGTCGCCGAGCGGCGGTCGGAGGCGGTGGAGGCGGTCGCCGCCATGGCCGCGCAGGTCTCCGCCGGGTGCGACCTGGACGCGCTGGCGGCGCTGGCGCGCGGTGCCGGTGCGCTGTCGGGCGCGGCCTGGGACCCGGCCGAGGCCGTCGAATCGCCCACCCACGACCACCCGACTCGCCCGGCCGGGAAGCGAGCGCCTGTGGTGGCCGTCGCCGGCGGGGAGGCGTTCACCTTCTCCTACGCCGAGCACACCGAGCTCCTCGCCGCGGCCGGTGCCGAGGTCGTCCCGTTCGATCCGCTCCGCGACGAGCACCTGCCGGACGGAACCCGGGGCCTGGTCATCGGCGGTGGCTTCCCCGAGGTGTACGCGGCCGAGCTGTCCGCCAACGAGCCGCTGCGCAAGGCGGTCGCGGCCCTCGCGGAGTCGGGCGCCCCCGTGGCCGCCGAGTGCGCCGGGCTGCTCTATCTATGCCGGGAGCTGGACGGACGGCCGATGTGCGGGGTGCTCGACGCGACCGCCCGGATGGACGAGCGGCTCACCCTCGGCTACCGGGACGCGGTGGCGGTCAGCGACAGCGTGCTCGCCGCGGCCGGCACCCGGATGCGCGGTCACGAGTTCCACCGCACGGTCGTGGAGCCCGGCGCCGGGGCGGCTCCCGCCTGGGGGGTGCGCGCCCCCGAGCGGCGCGTCGAGGGTTTCGTGCAGCACGGCGTGCACGCGAGTTATCTCCACACGCACTGGGCGTCCGAGCCCGGTGTGGCCCGTAGGTTCGTCGAGAGGTGCCTGACGTCATGAGCAGCAAGCTGATCGGGGTCGGGGTCGGCCCCGGCGACCCCGAGCTGGTGACCGTCAAGGGCGTCAACGCCCTGCGCGCCGCGGACGTGGTCGTCGTACCCGTGATGGCTGCCTCGGATGGGAAGGACGGCGGTGAGCGGGGGCGGGCCGAGGCGACCGTGCTGCACTACGTGCCCGTCGAGAAGGTCGTCCGGGTGGTGTTCGCGCTCAACGAGCGGAGCGACCGGGGGCGGCGCGAGGCCGCCTGGGACGCCGCCGGCGCGCGGGTCGCGGAACTCCTCGGCCGGCACGGCACGGTCGCCTTCGCCACCATCGGCGACCCGAACGTGTACTCGACCTTCACGTATCTCGCCCACACGATCGAGGAGCTCGTACCCGGCACGGTCGTGGAGACCGTGCCCGGCATCACCGCCATGCAGGACCTCGCCGCGCGGTCGGGGGCCGTTCTCACCGAGGGGACCGAACCGCTCACGCTCGTCCCGGTGACCGCGGGCGCGGCCGTGCTCAAGGACGCGCTGAACGGGCCCGGCACGGTGGTCGCCTACAAGTTCGGGCGGCAGGCCGCCGAGGTGGCCGAGGCGCTGCGGGACAGCGGGCGGATCGACGACGCCGTCTGGGGGTCGGCCCTCGGCCTGGAGGACGAGTCGATCCGGCCCGCGGCCGAGCTCGACGGCGAGCCGCTGCCGTACCTCTCGACGCTCATCGCGCCCGCGCGCCGCGACGGGACCCGCGGCGGAAAGCTGTGACCCGCACCCGCCCCGCACGCCCGGCGGCCCCCGCGCCCGCGGGGCCTCCGCCGCACCCGGCGGACCTCGTGGGCTCAGCCCGCGAGGCCCACCACCAGCCAGATGAAGGCCACGCCCGCGACCGTGCACAGCAGGGTCGAGCGGGCCGGGTGCTCGTGATGGGCCTCCGGGAGGATCTCGGCGGCGGCGAGATAGAGGAGTACGCCGCCGAAGAGGCCGAGGTAGCCGCCGAGCAGACGCTCGGGAATGGTGAAGAACAGCGTCGAGGCGGCGCCGATCATCGGGGCCGCCGCGTCCGCGTACAGCATGAACAGCGCCTTGCGGCGGGCGTTCCCGTACAGGCTCGTGATCGTGTACGTGTTGAATCCGTCCGCGAAGTCATGGGCGATCACCGCGAGGGACACCGCCAGGCCCATCCCCCCGCCGACCTGGAAGGCGGCGCCGATGGCGACGCCGTCCATCGCGCTGTGGCCGACCATGGCTGCGGCCGCCGTGAGCCCCACCTCGGGCGCGCGTTCGGCGTGCTCGTCACCGCCGTGCGCGGCCTGGCGGTGGGCGAGGAGCCGTTCGACCAGATGGGCCAGCAGGAAGCCGCCCACGAACAGGAGCAGCGCGGCCGGTACGCCGAACACCTCGGTGCCCGCCGCGGCCAGTGCCTCCGGCAGCAGATCGAGGCCGACCACGCCGAGCATCAGGCCACCGGCCAGGCCCAGCACCAGATGACGGCGGTCGGTCACCCGCTGCGCGGTCCAGCCGCCGACGAGCGTCATCAGGAACGCGCCGAGCGCGACGAGGACCGCCATACGCCCTTGCTATCCGATGCACCCCCGTGCGCGCACATCGGGCGACGGCCCCGCGCCCGCCCGGGCGTTCACGGCACCCCTGATGCGCAGCACCCCTGATGTCCCGTAGGACCCGTAGGAGAGGACCGATTCCCATGGCCGATGCCCCCACCGGCAAAGTGACCTTCGTCGGTGCCGGCCCCGGCGCCGCCGATCTGCTGACCTTCCGCGCCGCGCGCGCCATCGCCGAGGCCGATGTCGTGATCTGGGCGGCGAGCCTGGTGCAGGCCGAGGTCCTCGGCCACGCGCGCGAGGGCGCCGAGATCCTCGATTCGGCGACGATGTCGCTGGAGGACGTCGTCGCCGTCTACGAGCGGGCCCGTGCCGAGGGCCTGCGGGTGGCGCGGATCCACTCCGGCGACCCGGCCCTGTGGGGCGGCACGCAGGAACAGGTCGACCGGTGCGCCGAGCTCGGTGTCGAGACCGAGATCGTGCCGGGTGTCTCGTCCTTCTCCGCGGTGGCCGCGATCGCTCAGCGCGAGCTGACGATCCCCGAGGTCGCCCAGTCCGTGATCCTCACCCGGCTCGGCGGCGGCAAGACGCCGATGCCTCCCGGCGAGGACGTACGGGAGTTCGCGAAGCACGGCACGACGATGGCGCTGTTCCTGTCGGCGGCGCGCAGCGGACAGCTCGTGCGGGAGCTGCTGGAGGGCGGCTATCCGACGACCACACCCGTCGTGGTCGCCTACCAGGCGACCTGGCCGGAGGAGCTGATCGTGAAGTGCACGATCGGCACGCTGGAGGAGACCGTCAAGGAGCACAAGCTCTGGAAGCACACGCTCTTCCTGGTCGGCCCGGCCCTCGACGCGAGCGGCACCCGCTCGCACCTCTACCACCCCGGTCATTTCCACGGCTTCCGCAAGGCCGACCCGCAGGCGCGCGCCGAGCTGCGTGCCGCCCGCCGGAGCGGTGCCGGCAGTGCGCAGGGCCCCGCGTCGTGAGTGTGATCACCGTCGTCGGTACGGGCACGGGGGCGCCGCCGGCCCCGGACGAGGGGGCCGCGCTCGCCGGAGCGGGGCTGGTCGTGGGTGCCGGTCGGCATCTGGCGGCGGCCCGGCTGCCCGAGCGGGCCGAGCGGCTGGTGCTCGGACCGCTGGCGCCGGCCCTGGACCGCATCGAGCGGTACACGGACGCCGGGGCGCCGCAGGGTCCGGTCGTGGTGCTCGCGTCGGGCGACCCCGGGTTCTTCGGGATCGTACGGGCGCTCGCGGAGCGGTTCGGGAACGCGCGGCTGGACGTCCGGCCCGGCGTCTCGTCCGTGGCGACCGCCTTCGCCCGGCTCGGCCTTCCCTGGGACGACGCCGTGGTGGTCAGCGCGCACGGACGCGATCTGCGGACGGCCGTCCAGATCTGCCGGTCGCGGCCCAAGGTGGCGGTGCTGACCGCTCCCGGGTCCGGACCCGCCGAGCTGGGCGCCGCCCTCGCCGACGCGGACGCCGAGCGCGTCCTGGTGGTGGCGCGGTCCCTCGGCGATCCGGAACACGAGGACGTCGAGCGGGTCACGCCCGCCGAGGCCGCCGCGCGCGACTGGGGTCCGGCGGTCGGTGTCGTGCTGTGCCTGGACGAGTCGCGGTCCCCGGCTACCGTCCGGACCGTCGCCGGGGCGCCGGCCGGTCCCGGCCGATGGGCCCTGGACGAGAGCGAGTTCGCCCACCGCGACTCGATGATCACCAAGTTCGAGGTACGGGCGCTGGCACTGGCCCGGATCGGACCGAGGCTCGGCGACCTGGTCTGGGACATCGGCGCGGGCTCGGGGTCCGTCGCCGTGGAGTGCGCGCGCTTCGGTGCCGCGGTGACCGCGGTCGAGAAGACCGAGGACGGCTGCGAGCGCGTCCGCGCCAACGCGGCGGCGCACGGCGTGGACGTACGGGTCGTGCGCGGGTCCGCGCCCGACGTGCTGTCCGGCCTGGACGAGCCGCACGGTCCGGACGCCGTCTTCATCGGCGGCGGCGGACGTGAACTGCCCGGGATCGTCACGGAGTGCGCGCGCCGTGCCCGGCGTGCCGTCGTCGTCGCGATGGCCTCGCTCGACCGGGTGCCGGCCGCCCGTGACGCGCTCGCCTCCGCCGGATTCACCTGCGACGGCGTCCTGTTGCAGTCCTCGCGGCTCGCCCCGCTGCCGGGCGGGGTCTCCCGGCTCGCGGCGGCCAATCCCGTCTTCGTGCTGTGGGGCGTCCGGCCTCCGGCCCGTACCGAAGGAGTTCCCCAGTGATCGGCCTGATTTCCGCGACGGCGGCGGGCGCGGCGGCCCGTGACCGGCTCGCCGCTGCCTGGTCCACGCGTACCCGGGTGTACGACGGGCCCGTGGCGGACGCCGTACGGCGGGCCTTCGCGGAGTGCGACCAGTTGGTGTGCTTCCTCGCCACGGGCGCGGTCGTACGGCTCGTCGCGCCCCTGCTCTCGGACAAGGGGGCGGACCCCGGGGTGGTGTGCGTCGACGAGGCGGGACGGTTCGCCGTGTCGCTGGTCGGCGGCCACGCGGGCGGGGCGAACGAACTCGCGCGTGAGGTCGGCGAGTTGCTCGGCGCCGAGCCGGTGGTGACGACGGCTACCGACGCGGTGGGCGTGCCCGGTCTCGACACGCTCGGTCTCCCGGTGGAAGGGGATCTCGCCGGGGTCTCGCGGGCCATGCTGGACGGCGAACCGGTCGTGCTGGAGCGGGAGTCGCCCTGGCCGCTGCCCGCGCTGCCGCCGAACGTGGGCAGTCCCGCGGCGCCGGGTGCCGCCGTCGTCCGGGTGAGCGACCGCGTCCGGGCGAGCGCCGCGCGCGAGGTCGTGCTGCGTCCGCCGTCCCTCGTCGTCGGTGTCGGCGCCTCCCGGGGCGCGCCCGTGGAGGAGGTCCTCGGTCTCATCGGGGACGCTCTGCGCGAGGCCGGGCTCTCCGCGTCGTCGGTGGCCGAACTCGCCACCGTGGACGCCAAGTCCGAGGAGCCCGGCATCGCCCTGGCCGCCGCCCGGCTCGGGGTCCCGGTCGTCACGTACACCGCCGGGGAGCTGGCGGCGGTGGCGGTCCCGAACCCCTCCGACGCGCCGCTCGCCGCCGTGGGAACGCCGTCCGTGGCGGAGGCCGCCGCGCTGCTGGGCGGCGGCGAACTCCTTGTGCCCAAGCGGAAGTCGGTACGGACGGACGGGCAGCCGGCGATGGCGACCTGTGCGGTCGTGCGCCGCCCGGCGCGCGGACGCCTCGCGGTCGTCGGTCTCGGCCCCGGGGCCCGCGATCTGCTCACCCCGCGGGCGACGGCGGAACTGCGGCGGGCCGCGGTGCTCGTCGGGCTCGACCAGTACGTCGACCAGATCCGCGACCTGCTGCGGCCCGGCACACTGATCCTGGAGTCGGGGCTCGGCGCCGAGGAGGAACGGGCCCGCACGGCGGTGGCCGAGGCGCGCCGGGGACAGGCCGTCGCGCTAATCGGCAGCGGCGACGCCGGCGTGTACGCGATGGCCTCGCCCGCGCTGGCCGAGGCGTCCGACGACATCGACGTGGTCGGGGTGCCGGGGGTGACCGCCGCGCTCGCGGCGGGTGCGATCCTCGGCGCGCCGCTCGGCCACGACCATGTGTCGATCAGCCTGTCCGACCTGCACACGCCGTGGGAGGTCATCGAGCGCCGGGTGCGCGCGGCGGCCGAGGCCGACATCGTCGTGACCTTCTACAACCCGCGGAGCCGGGGCCGTGACTGGCAGCTCCCCAAGGCGCTCGCGCTGCTCGCGGAGCACCGGGAGCCGACGACACCGGTGGGTGTGGTGCGCAACGCCTCCCGTCCGGACGAGTCGAGCCGGGTCACGACGCTGGGGTCCCTGGATCCGGCAATCGTCGACATGATGACCGTGGTGACCGTGGGCAACACGGCGACCCGCGAGATCGCCGGGCGCATGGTGACCCCGCGCGGCTACCGCTGGCAGAAGGAGGCCGAGTGAGCCCGGTGATCCGGCCTCGGCACGGACGCCGGGCCGGTGCGCCCGGCGCCCGGCGGGAGCCCGTCGGCCGTCCGCCGCACCCCGCTGTTCCCCAGGCCGACCCGGCCGCGAGGAAGACCGCTCGGGCCGACCCGGCCCACAAGACCTCTCGGGCCGACCCGGCCCTCCAGAAGACGGCTCGGACCGACCGGGCCTCGACGACCGCTGAGGCCCACCAGGCCTCGACAACCGCCGCGGCCGACTCGGCCGCCGAGGAGACATCGTGACCACCCCTCCCCCCGCGCTGCTCATCGCCGGACACGGCACCCGGGACGAGGCCGGAGCCGAGGCCTTCCGTTCCTTCGTACGGGAGCTCGGCCGCCGCCATCCCGAACTGCCCGTCGCCGGCGGGTTCATCGAGCTGTCGCCGCCGCCGCTCGGCGAAGCGGTCGGTGAACTCGTCGGACAGGGCGTCCGGCGATTCGCCGCCGTACCGCTGATGCTGGTGTCCGCCGGGCACGCCAAGGGCGACATCCCGGCGGCGCTGGCCCGGGAGAAGGAGCGGCACCCCGGGATCTCGTACACGTACGGGCGTCCGCTGGGCCCGCATCCCTCGCTGCTCGCCGTGCTGGAGCGGCGGCTGGACGAGGTCCTCGGCGACGGCGTCACGACCCCCGAGGAGCGGGCCGAGGTGACCGTGCTGCTCGTGGGCCGCGGGTCCACCGACCCGGACGCCAACGCCGAGGTGCACAAGGCGGCGCGGCTGCTGTGGGAGGGCCGGGGGTACGCGGGCGTCGAGACCGCGTTCGTGTCCCTGGCCGCGCCGGACGTGCCCGCGGGCCTCGACCGCTGTGTGAAGCTGGGCGCGCGCAGGATCGTGGTCCTGCCCTACTTCCTGTTCACCGGCATCCTCCCGGACCGGGTGCGGCGGCAGACGGAGGACTGGGCCGCCGCGCACCCCGGGGTCGAGGTGGGCTCCGCCGAGGTCATCGGTCCCGAGCCCGAGCTGCTCGACCTGGTCATGGAGCGCTACCGTGAGGCCGTCGCGGGCGATCTGCGGATGAACTGCGACTCCTGCGTGTACCGGATCGCGCTGCCCGGCTTCGAGGACAAGGTGGGACTGCCCCAGCAGCCGCACTTCCACCCGGACGACGACGGCCACCACGACGGGCACGGGAACCACGACGGACACGGGCACCACCATCACGGGGGACACACGCATTCCCATGCCCACTGACCAGGCCGCCGAGGGCGGGCACGATCTGCGGCACCACGGGGACGCCGAGGTGCGCGACGACGGTTCCAAGCTGACCGATCTGGCCGTGAACGTCCGGGCGGACACTCCGCCCGCGTGGCTGCTGGACCGGATCGCCGCGTCACTGCCGTCCCTCGCGGCCTACCCGGACGGGCGGGCCGCGCGGGCGGCGGTCGCGGCGCGGCACGGGCTGCCGGTGGAACGGGTGCTGCTCACGGCGGGCGCGGCCGAGGCGTTCGTGCTGCTCGCGCGTGGCCTGGAGGTGCGCCGGCCGGTCGTCGTGCATCCGCAGTTCACGGAGCCCGAGGCCGCGCTGCGGGACGCCGGCCACACGGTGGGCCGCGTGCTGCTGCGCGAGGAGGACGGTTTCCGGCTCGATCCGGCCGCCGTCCCCGAGGACGCCGATCTCGTCGTGATCGGCAATCCGACCAATCCGACCTCGGTGCTGCACCCGGCCGGGACGGTCGCCGCGCTGGCCCGTCCCGGGCGGGTGCTGGTGGTCGACGAGGCGTTCATGGACGCGGTGCCGGGTGAGCGCGAGTCGCTGGCCGGGCGGACGGACGTACCCGGTCTCGTCGTGCTGCGCAGTCTCACGAAGACGTGGGGTCTCGCGGGGCTGCGGATCGGGTACGTGCTCGCCGAACCCGCGACGATCGCCCGGCTGGAGCGTGCCCAGCCGCTCTGGCCGGTGTCCACGCCCGCGCTAGCGGCGGCGGAGGCGTGCGTGTCCGCACAGGCCCTCGCGGAGGCGGCGCACGCGGCACGCCGGATCGCCAAGGACCGGGACCATCTGGTCGCGGGACTGCGGGAGTTCGCCTGCACCGACGGGCTGGCGGTGGTGGAGCCGGCCGAGAGCTCCTTCGTGCTGGTCCGGCTGCCGCGGGCCGCCGGGGTGCGCCGCGCGCTCCGGGATCTCGGCTTCGCGGTGCGGCGCGGCGACACGTTTCCCGGGCTGGGGGACGAATGGCTGCGGATCGCGGTACGGGACCGGGCGACGGTCAACCGGTTCCTCCAGGCCGTGGACCGGGCGATGACCGTCGCCGGGGACGGCTGCGCCGGCGGCACGGGAATCGTTCCGCCCCGGCAGCCCCCGCCGCCCCCGCCCGGCCCGCGCCCGGAGCCGCCCCGGACGTCCTCCTCGTCCTGACGACCGCCCTGGAGCCTGAACTCCGGGGCTCTCAGCCCCTCGGGCCTTGGGCCCCCGGGCGCACCACGTCCGTTCAGTGTCTCCGGGCGTCGGGGAGAACAGCAGGCGTCAGCTCCTGCGGCGGCGGGAGAGGGTGACCGCTCCGGCGCCCGCGGCGAGCAGGGCCACCGCGCCGCCCGCCAGGTACGGCGTCATCGAACTGCTCCCGGTCTCGGCGAGGTCGCCCTCCTCGCGACCGCCCTGCGGGCTCGCCTCGGCCGTGGGCTCGGCGGCGGCCGCCGAGGGACTGGCCGGGGTCGCCGAGGGAGTGTCCGGCGCGACCTCCCGAGCGGGCGCGGCCGGTGCTTCGCAGGTGGCCTTCGCCAGGGTGACCGTGCCCTCGACCTCGGCCACGCCGAGCTTCAACGGGTCGACGGACACGTTCAGTTCGAGCGCGGTGGCGGCGGCCGTACGGGAGGTGGTCTCGGTCCTGGACAGGTCGAGCCGCACCTCACCGACGCCGGGGACCTTCACGTGCGTCGGGCCGCCGGTCGTCAGGGTGACCTTCTTGCCGAGAACGGTGACGGATCCCAGCAGGTTCGCGGTGGCGACGGGCTTCCTGCCCACCTCGCAGGTCGCCTTCGAGGTCACTTCCTGGACCTCGACGAGGGAGAGCAGCGGCAGCCCGGGGACGTGGACGGCTGCGTGCGCGAGACGGGTCGAGCCCTCGGCCTTCTCCGCGGAGACGGTGGCCTCGGCGGTGGCGACCTCGGCGCGCAGCACGCTGAACGGACGTCCGTGGTCGACGCCGTCCAACTGGGCGGTGAGGGCGGTCTTCTCCGCACTCTGCGGTGCCTGCACCTCGTTCAGGGAGACCGCGAGCGGGACGTTCACGGTCTTCTTGAGGAGGGACACGTCGAGGCCGGTGCGGAGCACGACGGCACTCGCGCGGCCGTGGTCGCCGGTCGCGTGGGCCGAGCCCGCGCCGGCCAGCGCGGCGGGACCCGCGGCGAGGACGGTGGCGGCCGCGGTGACGGCGAGACGGCGTGCGGGCATGCGGTGGTTGATGCTGTTCAAGGGTGGGACCCCCATAGGAGAAAGCCTGGGACCCGGAAAGAATTACGCACTGAGAGTGAACAGTCAGGCACCTGACGTGAGTTCACTCCATCGTGGGGTTTCCGCGCATGTCTTCGAATCCGGGGGCACAGTCGTTCCCCGCCGTCACTCGCTCAACACCCTTGGACGAACACGCTGGTTGACGCGCCGGTTGACGACGGGGTGACGCGCCGGAGCGCACCGGAGGATGCCCAACGAGCGTGCCACCCCGTCCGTCACGCTCCGTCAACCGCGCCCGGGTCGGCCGTCCGCGACCTCCGGCACGTCCGCCGCAGCCGCGTCAGCCGCGTCAGCCGCGTCAGCCGCGTCAGCCGACGATCCGCCCGTTGAGGACCACCCGTCGCGGATCCGCCAGGACCCGTACGTCGTCGCGCGGGTCCCCGGCGTAGACCACGAGGTCCGCCGGTGCCCCCTCGTCGAGTCCGGGCCGTCCGAGCCAGCTCCTGGCGCCCCAGGTGGTGGCGGAGAGCGCCTCGACGGGCGGGATGCCGGCGGTGACGAGCTCGGCGACCTCGGCCGCGACGAGGCCGTGCGCGAGGGAGCCGCCCGCGTCGGTGCCGACGTAGACGGGGATTCCGGCGTCGTACGCGGCGCGCACGGTGTCGTAGCGGCGTTCGTGCAGCCGTCGCATGTGCGCCGACCACTGGGGGTACCTGGCCTCGCCGCCGGCCGCGAGCCGCGGGAAGGTGGCGATGTTCACGAGGGTCGGGACGATGGCGACACCGCGCTCGGCGAAGAGCGGGACGGTGTCCTCGGTGAGGCCGGTGGCGTGCTCGACGCAGTCGATGCCCGCCTCGACCAGGTCCCGGAGCGAGTCCTCGGCGAAGCAGTGCGCGGTGACCCGGGCGCCGAGCCGGTGCGCCTCGGCGATCGCCGCCTCGACGGCGTCCCGCGGCCAGCAGGCGCTCAGGTCGCCGGTGCCCCGGTCGATCCAGTCCCCCACGAGCTTGACCCAGCCGTCACCGCGCCGGGCCTCCCGGGCGACGTACGCGACCAGGTCCTCCGGCTCGATCTCGTGTGCGTAGTTGCGGATGTAGCGGCGGGTGCGGGCGATGTGCCGGCCCGCTCGGATGATCTTCGGGAGGTCCTCGCGGTCGTCGATCCAGCGGGTGTCGGAGGGCGAGCCCGCGTCCCGGACGAGGAGGGTACCGGCGTCGCGGTCGGTCAGCGCCTGCTTCTCGGAGACGTCCGCCGGGACCGGGCCGTGGGCGTCGAGCCCGACGTGGCAGTGCGCGTCGACCAGGCCGGGCAGCGCCCAGCCCTCGACGGCGCGGACGTCACGGGCGCCGGCGGGGCGCTCGTACGAGATCCTGCCGCCGACGACCCACAGTTCGTCGCGGACGTCGTCGGGCCCGACGAGGACCCGCCCCTTCACGTGCAGTACCGGGTGATCGCTCATGCACGGCACCTTAGTGAGGCGGCTTCCCGTCCTCGCCCCGCCCTGCGCTGTTTCCGGCCTGCCGGTCCGGTGTCCCCTCGGCGACGTCCGCCATCGCCGGGTCGAGCAGCCGGGAGAGGAAGTGCCGGGTGCGCTCGTTGGCCGGGTTGCCGATGACCTGCGCCGGGGTGCCGTCCTCGACGATCACACCGCCGTCCATGAAGACGACCCGGTCGGCGACCTCACGCGCGAAGGTCATCTCGTGGGTGACGACCATCATCGTCATGCCCTCGTCGGCGAGCATCCGCATGACGGCGAGGACGTCGCCGACGAGCTCGGGGTCGAGCGCGGAGGTCGGCTCGTCGAAGAGCATCACGTCGGGTCCCATGGCGAGCGCGCGGGCGATCGCGACGCGCTGCTGCTGGCCTCCGGAGAGGGAGGCCGGATAGGCGTCGGCCTTCTCCGCGAGCCCGACCCGGGCGAGGTTCTCGGCGGCGGTCCGGGCCGCCTCCGCCTTGTCCCGGCCGAGCACCCGGCGCTGCGGCAGCGTGAGGTTCCCGGTCACCGACAGATGGGGGAAGAGGTTGAACTGCTGGAACACCATGCCGATGCGGCGGCGTACGGCGTCGATGTCGACGTCGGGGTCCGTGACCTCCGTGCCGCCCACGAACACCTGGCCCTTGGTGGGTTCCTCCAGGAGGTTCACACAGCGCAGCAGCGTCGACTTGCCGGAGCCGGACGGGCCGATCACGCAGACGACCTCGCCCTGGCCGATCTCCAGGTCGATCCCGCGCAGCACCTCGTTGTCGCCGAAGGACTTGTGCAGGTCCTTCACCTGGATCTCGGGTGTGCTCACTTGGTGGCCTCCTTCTGCCGCGCCTCAAGGCGTCGCGCGACGAAGCCGAGCGGGATCGTGACGAGCAGGTAGCACAGACCCGCGACCAGGATCGGCGTGGAGTTGGCGGTCGTGCTGGCCAGGTCGCGGCCGTACTTGGACAGTTCGCGCTCCTCCAGGGTGACACCCAGGAACAGTACGAGCGAGGAGTCCTTGAAGAGGGTCACGAGTTCGTTGGTGAGCGGCGGGACGATGATCCGGAACGCCTGCGGGACGACGATCGAGACCATCGCCCGCGCGTGCGAGAAGCCCAACGAACGGGCCGCCTCCATCTGCCCCTTGGGCACCGCCTGGATGCCCGCCCGGAAGGTCTCGGCCATGTACGCGGCCCCCACCAGACCGAGCGCGAGGGCGACCTTTCCGTACGTTCCGCCGATGATCTCCGTGCCCGGGAACGCGAGCGGCACCGCGACGCCCACGAAGATGAAGATCATCAGGGCGGGCAGACCGCGGAAGACCTCGATGTAGATTCCGGCGAACCAGCGGTAGGGACCCACCGAGGACAGCCGCATCAGGGCGATGACGATGCCCAGCACGAGACCGACGGCGAAGCCGGACGTCGTGTAGAGGACGGTGTTCTTCAGCGCCAGCGTGATGACGTCGGGGAACATCTGCTTGACCAGGTCCCACTGGAAGAACTGGTTCTGCAGACGGCCCCAGTCCGCCGTGACCGCGAAGGCGATCACGACGGCGACGAAGACGACGTACTGCACACCGCGTGAGATCTGGCGCTTCTGGCGCCGGCTCAGGCCGGACCTGCGGGGCTGGAGGGGTGTGTCGGCACCACTCATGAGGCGGACGGGGAGGCGGAGGCCGCGGCCGCGTCGTACGGGCCGATCCACTTCTCGTAGAGCTTCTTGTACGTGCCGTCGGCCTTGGAGTCCGCGATGGCCTTGTTGATGGCGGCGAGGAGCTCGGTGTTGCCCTTCTTCACGGTGAAGCCGTACTGCTCACCGGTGCTGACGTTGTCGACCACCTTGAAGGCGTCGGCGTTGGCCTTGTCCTTCAGCCAGCCCTGGACCACCGGGTAGTCGATGACGACGGCCTGCACCTGACCGCTGCGCAGTCCGCTGAGGACCGCGTCGGAGGACTCGAAGGACACCGGGTCGAAGCCCTGCTGCTTCGCGTAGTCCTCGCCGGTGGTCTGCGCCTGGGCGCCGAGCTTCTTGCCCTTCGCCTTGACGTCGGCCAGCGAGGTGATGCCGCTCTTCTTGTCGACCAGCACGCCCTGGGTGGCGTTGAAGTACGGGTCGGAGAAGTCGACGTTCTTCTTGCGCTCCTCGGTGATCGTCATACCGGCCGCGGCGAGGTCGCACTGCTCGGAGTTGAGGAAGGCGCCCGTCTTGAAGTTCTCGAAGGGGGTGTCGACGATCGCCTGCTTCACGCCCAGGTCCGCGGCGACGAGGTCGATCAGCGACACGTCGAAGCCCTGCACCTTGCCGTCGATCTCCGACTGGAAGGGCGGGTACGGCAGGTGGGTGCACGTGGTGAGCTGCCCCGCCTTGACGAGCTGGACCCCGCCGGACGCGGTCTTGGAGCCGCTGCCGCCGTCGCCACTGGAGGTGCAGGCGGCCACGAGCGTCAGCCCTGCCGTCAGGGTGATGGCGGCCAGGACTCGGGTCCGGCGGCCGGAGAGGGTGTTCACGGCGGGCCTTCCTGTCAGGGAACTGTGGGTTCCGATTATAAGGAGATGTTTGAGGCTCTCAAATCAAACCGATGGCAACGGGGCCACTTGACCTAAGAAGTCACCAGTGGGCGGGGTCTGGGGCACGACAGTTAATCTCGTCACCTGTACCCCATGAGTGAAGAGAGCACCGCCGTGACACACCCGTTCCTGGACCTCGCCCCGCTGAGCGCCGCGCACTTCGCGTCGATCGAGGACCGTGTCGCCCGGCTGCTCGGCACCGAGCAGGACGTCGTGATCATGCAGGGCGAGGCCCTGCTTCCCCTGGAAGGGGCCATCCGGGGTACGGCCGGTCCCGGCACCACCGCCCTGAACGTCATCACCGGCCCCTACGGCCAGACGTTCGGGAACTGGCTGCGGGACTGCGGCGCGACCGTGATCGATCTGGCGGTGCCGTTCCACACCGCGGTCACCGCCGCTCAGATCCGCGAGGCCTTCGCCGAGCACCCGTCGATCGACTTCGTGTCGCTCGTGCACGCCGAGGCCGCCACCGGGAACACCAACCCGGTGGCGGAGATCGGCGAGGTCGTACGCGAGCACGGCGCGCTCTTCTATCTGGACGCCGTCGCGTCGATCGGCGCCGAGCCGGTGCTGCCGGACGCCTGGGGCGTCGACCTGTGCGTGATCGGGGCGCAGAAGGCGATGGGCGGTCCCGCGGGCGTGTCGGCGGTGTCGGTGAGCGAGCGGGCATGGGCGCGGATGACGGCGAACCCCGGCGCGCCGCGCCGCTCGTACCTCTCGCTCCTCGACTGGAAGGAGCGCTGGGTCGACGGCGGCCGCACGGCACTGCTGCACGCGCCGGCGCAGTTGGAGATGCTGGCGCTGGAGGCGTGCGTCGAGCGCATCGAGGGCGAGGGCCTGGACGCGGTGATGGCCCGTCACGCCTCGGCGGCCGCGGCCACCCGGGCGGGAGCGGTGGCCCTCGGCGGCGGTCTGGCGCCGTACGTGGACGCCGCCTCCGACGCTGCGCCCGTCGCCACCACCCTGCGGGTGCCCGAGAACGTGGACGCGTCCGCGGTGGTCGCGAAGGCGCTGGCCGCGGATCCCGCGCTGCCGCTCGCCGCGGGCGGCGGCGCGCTCGCGCAGTCGATGATCCGTGTGAACCACTACGGCCCCGACGCCACCCGGGGCGCCGTCCACTCCAGCCTCGCGGCCCTCGGCGCGGCGCTGGCCGAGTCCGGCCTGACGGTGGACCTGGAGGGGGCGCGCCGGGCCGTGGCCCTGGCCTGGGACTGACCCGGAGGACGCGGAGGACTCCGAGGGGGCCGGTGAGGGGACCGGCCGAGGGGCCGGCGCGGGCGTCCGCGCCCTCACCGGTCGGGCGGGCGGAGGCGTCCGGACCTTCGTCGGCGCAGCGGATGGGGGCTCCAGCACCTTCGCCGGACCGGCGGGCGGGAACGTCAGCGCCTTCGCCAGTCCGGCGTACGGGAACGTCAACGCCTTCGCCAGTCCGGCGGGCGCGGGCGTCCGGGCCTTCGCCGGACCGGGGAGCGCCCGGGATCCGGGACGGCGATACCGCGGGAATGGCAATTCCATCCCCCCGCCCCTATCCTGCCGTCAATTCGGATCCGAATTCCTTCGATACAGCTTCCCGCATTCTTCTGCCCGCTTTCCGTGCCCCCAAACGCAAAGGTTTGGCGAACACGAGCGGGCGGGATTCGGGGAGACCTCGTACACATTTCATCCTTGTGACACACTCCACAGGCGCCCGTTTTCTGGGGTATTTACCGGGCAAAGCCGTCGATAAGGGCACCCTCTTGGGGGACCTTTCACGGGCGCGTGATAACACATGGACGCGCCGTCCGTAACCCCGTCCGACGATGCGATCCGAGCTTTCCGTCGGTAAATTCAAGCCGCATGACCGTCGCCCAAGCAGACCTGTCAGCGGAATTCGTGGAAATGCCGGAGGGCCTTCGGATCGACCGTCCGGAGGTGGCCGACGGGGCCGCCCTCTGGCGTATCGCCAAGGACTCCCGAACCCTCGACCTGAACTCCTCCTACAGCTACCTCCTGTGGTGCCGTGACTTCGCCGGCACCTCGGTGGTGGCACGGGACGCCGACGGGCGGCCCGTCGGTTTCGTCACCGCGTACGTGCGCCCCGAGCGTCCGGGGACCCTCCTCGTGTGGCAGGTGGCCGTCGACGCGGCGCACCGCGGCCGCGGACTGGCCGCGCGCCTCCTCGACGGGCTGACCGCGCGCGTGGCGGCCGAGCGCGGACTGTCCGCCGTCGAGACCACCATCACTCCGGGCAACACCGCCTCCGAGCGCCTGTTCACGTCGTACGCACGACGTCATGGCGCCTCCGTCGAGCGCGAGGTGCTGTTCGAGGCGGGGCAGTTCCCCGACGGGCCGCACGACCCCGAAGTGCTCTACCGCATCGGCCCGTTCCCCGGCTGATCCCCCTCCTTCCTCCCCTCCCCCACAAGCTTCGAGGAGCGAATCCCCTTGACCATCACCCAGCCCGACCTGAGCGTCTTCGAGACCCTGGAGTCGGAGGTCCGCAGCTACTGCCGCAACTGGCCCACCGTCTTCGACCGGGCCCGCGGCAGCCGCATGTACGACGAGGACGGGCACGCGTACCTGGACTTCTTCGCCGGTGCCGGGTCGCTGAACTACGGACACAACAACCCCGTGCTCAAACGGGCCCTGATCGACTATCTGGAGCGCGACGGCGTCACCCACGGGCTCGACATGTCGACGGCCGCCAAGCGCGGTTTCCTGGAGGCCTTCCAGAACCTGGTGCTGCGGCCGCGCGACCTGCCGTACAAGGTGATGTTCCCCGGCCCGACCGGCACCAACGCCGTCGAGTCGGCGCTGAAGCTCGCGCGGAAGGTGAAGGGGCGCGAGGCGATCGTGTCGTTCACCAACGCGTTCCACGGGATGTCGCTCGGCTCGCTCGCCGTCACGGGCAACGCCTTCAAGCGGGCGGGCGCCGGCGTCCCGCTGGTGCACGGCACCCCGATGCCGTTCGACAACTACTTCGACGGTCAGGTCCCGGACTTCCTGTGGTTCGAACGGCTCCTGGAGGACCAGGGATCCGGTCTCAACCAGCCCGCCGCGGTGATCGTCGAGACCGTGCAGGGCGAGGGCGGCATCAACGTCGCGCGGCCCGAGTGGCTGCGCGCCCTGGCCGACCTGTGCGCGCGTCGCGACATGCTGCTGATCGTCGACGACATCCAGATGGGCTGCGGGCGGACCGGCGCGTTCTTCTCCTTCGAGGAGGCGGGGATCGTGCCCGACATCGTGACCGTGTCCAAGTCCATCAGCGGGTACGGGCTGCCGATGTCGCTGTGCCTGTTCAAGCCCGAGCTGGACATCTGGGAGCCGGGCGAGCACAACGGCACCTTCCGCGGCAACAACCCGGCGTTCGTCACGGCCACCGCCGCCCTGGAGGCCTACTGGGCCGACGGGTCCGCCATGGAGAAGCAGACCCGCGCCCGCGGCGAGCAGATCGAACAGGCGCTGATCTCCATCACCGAGGAGAACCTCGCCGACGTCAAGGAGTACCGCGGCCGCGGACTCGTCTGGGGCATCGAGTTCCAGGACAAGGCCCGCGCCGCGCGGATCGCCCGTCGCGCCTTCGAACTCGGGCTGCTCGTCGAGACGTCGGGTCCGGAGAGCGAGGTCGTGAAACTGCTGCCGGCCCTGACCATCACCCCCGACGAACTGGACGAGGGCCTGCGCACCCTCGAACGCGCCGTCCGCGAGACCGTCTGAGCCCGCCGCTCCTCCCCCGGAGACCGGCGGGAAAGCGTGAGCAGCGCGAGCGGCACCGGAAGCACGAGAGCACTGGAAGCACGACCGGCACGACTCGCACGAACCGCACGAGAGAGAGGCAGCGCACCACCGTGATAGTCCGTTCGTTCAAGGAACTCGAGGGCACCGACCGGCATGTGAAGGCCGCGTCCGGCACCTGGGAGAGCAAGCGCATCGTCCTCGCCGAGGAGAAGGTCGGCTTCTCCCTGCACGAGACGGTCCTGTACGCGGGCACGGAGACGTCGATGTGGTACGCGAACCACATCGAGGCCGTGCTGTGCGTCGAGGGCGAGGCCGAACTCACCGATCACGAGACCGGCGAGAAGCACTGGATCGCGCCGGGGACGATGTACCTGCTGAACGGTCACGAGCGCCACACCCTGCGCCCCAAGACCGACTTCCGGTGCGTCTGCGTCTTCAACCCGCCCGTCACCGGACGGGAGGACCACGACGAGAACGGCGTCTACCCCCTGCTCACCGAACCCGAGGAGGTGTGACACACCGATGACCACACTCACCGATCCGTACCCCAGCCGCGCCGCCACCGAAGTGGCCGTGCCCCGCCAGGACCCGGTCGTCTGGGGCGCGCCGGACGCACCCGGCCCGATCTCGGTCTCCGACCTGCACTCCTACGAGCGCGACGGCTTCCTCCCCGTCGAGCGGCTCATCGACGAGGACGAGGTCGCCGTCTACCACCAGGAGTTGGAGCGGCTCGTCGCCGACCCGGCGGTCCGCGCCGACGAGCGCTCGATCGTCGAGCCGAGAACGCAGGAGATCCGGTCCGTCTTCGAGGTGCACCGGATCAGCGAGGTCTTCGCCCGTCTCGTGCGCGACGAGCGCGTCGTCGGGCGGGCCCGGCAGATCCTCGGCTCGGACGTCTACGTCCACCAGTCGCGGATCAACGTCAAGCCGGGCTTCGGGGCCAGTGGCTTCTACTGGCACTCGGACTTCGAGACCTGGCACGCGGAGGACGGTCTGCCGAACATGCGGACCGTGTCCGTCTCGATCGCGCTGACCGAGAACCACGACACCAACGGCGGCCTCATGATCATGCCGGGGTCGCACAGGACGTTCCTCGGGTGTGCGGGGTCCACACCGAAGGACAACTACAAGAAGTCGCTCCAGATGCAGGACGCCGGAACCCCCTCCGACGAGGCGCTCACCGGCCTCGCGAGCCGGCACGGCATCAAGCTCTTCACGGGCAGGGCGGGTTCGGCGACCTGGTTCGACTGCAACTGCATGCACGGCTCGGGGGACAACATCACCCCGTTCCCGCGCAGTAACGTCTTCATCGTGTTCAACAGCGTGGAGAACGCCGCGGTGGAGCCGTTCGCGGCGCCCGTGCGCAGGCCGGAGTTCATCGGGGCGCGGGACTTCACGCCGGTGCGATGACCCCTCCGGCGGGGTGAGCGGGAGACCGGCGGCCCCGGGGAGCGCGTGCTCCCCGGGGCCGTCCGCCGTGTCAGCCGGCCAGTACGTCCAGGAGGCGGTCGACGTCGGGGGGCGTGTTGTAGAGGTGGAACGACGCCCGCAGATTGCCCGCGCGGTTGGACACCTCGATGCCGGCCCGGCTCAACTCGCCCTGCCGGTGGCCGAGTCCGGGCACGGAGACGATGGCGGAGCCCGGCGCGGGCAGCGCCTCGTGGTCCAGCGCGGCCAGCCCCGCGCGAAACCGTTCGGCGAGGGCCAGGTCGTGCTCGTGCACGGCGTCCACGCCGAGTTCCTCGATCAGGGCGAGGGAGTGGCGCACCCCGGCATAGGTGAACAGGGCGGGGCTGACGTCGAAGCGGCGGGCGGAGTGGGCGAGTTCCTGCACCGGGCCGTAGCAGGAGTCCCAGGGCCGCTCCGCGGCGACCCAGCCCGCGTTCAGCGGGACGAGCCCGCCGAAGTCCTCGGGCACGACGAGGAAGGCCGCACCGTGCGGGCCCAGCAGCCACTTGAAGGTGGTGCACGCGGTGAAGTCGTAGCCGTCGGCGTCGATGGGCAGCCAGCCCGCCGCCTGGGAGAAGTCGAGGTAGGTGCGCGCCCCGTGGGCGCGGGCCGCCTCGCGCAGCGCGGGCAGGTCGGCGATCCGGCCGTCCGCGGACTGGGCGGCGCTGACCGCGACGAGCGCCGTGCCGGGCCGCACGGACTCGGCGAGCCGCTCCAGCGGTACGGCGCGCACCTTCAGGTCGCCGCGGACGTGGAACGGGTTCAGCACGGAGGTGAAGTCGTCCTCGGCGGTGAGGACTTCGGACCCCGGGGCCAGCCCGGCCGCGACGAGCGCGGTCTGTGCGGCGACGGACGGACCGGCGGCGACCCGGGCGGCCGGGACACCGGCCAGCCGGGCGAAGGAGGCGCGGGCCAGCTCGACGTCCTCGAAGAGGGAGTCGATCGGCCTGCCCTCGGCCCGCAGGGCCACCGCCTCGCGCAGGGCGTCGACGGTACGGGCGGGGAGCAGGCCGGTGCTCGCGGTGTTCAGAAAGGTGTTCTTCGGGGCGAACTCGGCACGGACGAGGGTCTCGAAGGTCTCCATGGGACCACTGTGGGCCCGTACGAGCCCCAAGTCCATTGCGAGGTTTTACGCGGTTTCCCCAAGCAGCGCTTATGCATGGGCCCCGACCTGCGTCTTCCGCAGCCGGGGCCCCTCTCCCGCGCTTCTCAGTTCTGCGGGACGGCGCAGCCGTCCGGGCCACAGGCCTCGGCGTCGCCGGTCTCGTCCTGGATCAGCGTGAGCGCCGGACGCTCGCCCCAGGCCTGGGACAGCGCCTGCGCGAAGACCTCGGCGGGCTGTGCGCCGGAGACCCCGTACGTGCGGTCCAGCACGAAGAAGGGGACGCCGTTCGCGCCCAGCTCGGCGGCCTCGCGCTCGTCGGCGCGGACGTCGTCGGCGTAGGCGGCCGGGTCCGCGAGCACCCCGCGGGCCTCGTCGGCGTCGAGCCCGGCGGCGACGGCCAGCTCCACGAGCCGCTCGTCGTCACCGAAGACGGTCCGCTCCTGAGCGAAGTTGGCCTCGCAGAACAGGCCGATCAGTTCGTCCTGGCGGCCCCGCGCCTTGGCGAGGTGCAGCAGGCGGTGCATGTCGAAGGTGTTGCCGTGGTCCCGGTCCCGGGTGCGGTACGCGAGGCCCTCGGCGGCGGCCTGCGTGCCGAGGTTCTCCTCGCCCGCCTGCGCCTGTGCCTCGCTCATGCCGTACTTCTTGGTGAGCATCGTGATCACGGGCTGGATGTCGCCCTTGGCGCGGCCGGGGTCCAGCTCGAAGGACCGGTGCACGACCTCGACCTCGTCACGGTGCGGGAAGGCGTCGAGCGCCTTCTCGAAACGGGCCTTTCCGACATAGCACCAGGGGCAGGCGATGTCGGACCAGATCTCGACGCGCATTCTTCGGCTCTCTCCAGGTCGTGCGGATACGGGACACCCTCCGGGGACGTCGTTAGGTGAACATTCAAGCGGCTCGGGTCATTCCCCGGCCACCGCGTACCGCAGATACAGGTGGTGATCACCCTCCTCGGGCGGGTTCCCCGGATCGGGGACCCAGCCCAGGCGGGCGTAGAAGGCCTGGGCGCGCAGGTTGTCCACGTGCACGTCGAGGGTCGCCATGCGCTTCCCGTCCGCCTGCCACTCCTCCACGCAGGCCGCGTGCAGCTCCCGCCCGATTCCGGCCCGCCAGCGGTCGGGGTCGACATGGAACTGGAAGAGCTTGACCGTGTCTGCGGGCGCGCCCTCGTCCGTACGGAAGGAGGCGATGGCGACGATCCGGCCCTGCGCGACGGCGCACAGCACATGCCCGTCCGGGCGTGCGATGGAGCCGCGCCAGGCCTCGGTCCAGTCGACGTCGCTCTGCGGGACGCCGTCCGGGTAGTACGTCGAACGGGCCCGGAAGTGCAGGTCGGCGATGGTCCGGGCCTCGGCGGGCAGAGCGGTGCGAATCACCGGCGCGCCGGTCACACGATCACTGATCATGCAACGGAGGACGTCACGGCTCCGGTCACGGTTCCGCGCCGGCTGAACTGCGCCCGGTAGGCGCTGGGGGGGAGGCCGGTCCGCCGGACCACATGGGCGCGCAGCGAGTCGGCGGTGCCCAGGCCGCAGGCCGCGGCGACCCGGTCCATCGGCAGCGTCGTGGTCTCCAGGAGCTCCTTGGCCCGTTCGACGCGCTGGTGGAGCAGCCACTGCAGCGGGCTGACCCCGCTCTCGGCGTGGAACCGGCGGGTGAGGGTGCGCACGCTGACGCCCGCGTGCCGGGCCAGGTCGGTGAGCGTGAGCGGCTTGTCGAGGTTGCGCATGGCCCAGCCCCGGGTGTCGGCGCAGACGTTGCCGCGTTCGGGAGGCAACGGGGTCTGGGTGAACTGGGTCTGGCCGCCGGGCCGCACGGGGGCCACCAGGGCGAGGCGGGCCACCTCGTTGGCCACGGCGGCGCCGTAGTCGGTGCGGATGACGTGCAGGCACAGGTCGATGCCGGCGGCGTAGCCGGAGGACGTGAGGAACGGCCCGTCCTGCACGTACAGCACGTCTCCCCGCAGGTCGACCTGCGGGTAGCGCCGGCGCATCTCCTCCGCGTGGGCCCAGTAGGTGGTGGCCCTGCGGCCCTGGAGCAGGCCCGCCTCGGCGAGCTGGAAGGCGCCGGTGCAGATGGACGCGACGCGCTTGCCGGCGGCGGCCGCCGCGCTGACGGCCGCCACGATCCGCGGGTCCGGCTCGAACGGTGCCCCGGTGCCGGCGACGATCACCGTGTCGGCCTCCCGTACGGCCTCCAGACCGTGCGGGACGTACAGGTCGAGCCCACCGGTCGTGGGCACGGGGCCGGGCTCGGCCGTGCAGACGACCACCTCGTAACCGGGCCGGCCGTCCACTTCGACCTTGTCGAACAGCATCTCCGGCATCGCGAGGTTGAACAGCGCGACGGGCGAGGGGGCGATGACGGTGACGCGATGCGGGGTGAGCCGGTCGGGCATGGCCAGAACCTCCGGACGTATGGCATTCAGGCCACTACTGTACGGCGCCACGGGTCCGCAGCATGGGGACATGCCAACGAACCAGATGTCCCGATCCTCCGAACCGGGCATCGAACAGCGGGAGTCGGGAGCCGGCGGGCCGGCTGCCGCGCTCACGCTCACCGCTTCTCTGCTCGGCTTCGCGCTGACCTGTCTCGACGCGTCCGTGGTGAACGTGGCCCTCCCCACGATCGGCTCCTCGTTCGGCACCGGGATGTCCGGTCAGCAGTGGGTCGTGGACGCCTACACCCTGGCCTTCGCCGCACTGATGCTGTCCACCGGCGCCTTCTCCGACCGGGCCGGGGCGAGCCGGGCGTACGCGCTGGGAACCGCGGTGTTCACGCTCGCCTCGATGGTCTGCGGACTGGCCCCGAACCTGCCGTCCCTCATCGGCGCCCGGGTGGTGCAGGGTGTGGCGGCGGCGGTCGTGCTCCCGGCCTCCCTGGCGCTCGTACGGCAGGCGTACACGGAACCGGCACGGCGGGCCCGCGCGGTGGCCGCCTGGGCCGCGGGCGGTTCGCTGGCGGTGGCGCTCGGCCCGGTGGCGGGCGGCGCGCTGACCACGGCGTGGGGCTGGCGCGGCATCTTCTTCGTCAACCTGCCGGTGGGGGCGGCGATCCTGGTCCTGCTGGTCCGGGCCCCGCGCTCGCGGCCCCGCCCGGCCCCGCTGGACCTGCCGGGCCAGCTCACGGCGGTGGTGGCCCTCGCGGCGCTGGCCTTCGCGGTGATCGAGGGCGGGACGGCGGGCCACGTCGCGCTCGCGGTGGCCGTGGCCGCGGGTGCCGCGTTCCTGTGGATCGAGTCGCGGCAGGCGCATCCGGTGGTGCCGCTCGGCCTGTTCCGCGACCGGACGGTGGCCACGACGGTCGCCGCCGGATCGGCGGTCAGCGTGGCGTTCTACAGCATGGTGTTCGTCTTCTCGCTCTTCTTCCAGCAGGTGCAGCACCACTCGGCGCTGTACTCGGGGCTGCTGTTCCTGCCGATGACGGGCCTGATCGCGGTGACGAACGTGGTGGCGGGCAAGCTCACGGGACGCTACGGGCCCCGGCTGCCGATGCTGGTGGGACAGCCGGTGGCGGTCGCCGGGCTGCTCGCCCTCCTCAGCGTCGACGCCGATACGCCCCCGGTGCTGGTGTCGCTGCTGCTGGTCCCGCTGGCGCTGGGGTGCGCCCTGACCGTGCCGCCGCTCACCACCGCGATGCTGGACGCCGTTCCCGCCGAGCGGGCGGGGCTGGCGGCCGGTGTGCTCAACGCGGCCCGGCAGGTGTCCGGGGGCCTGGGCATCGCGGTGTTCGGCGCGCTGGTCGCCGACGGGTTCGAGGCCGGGATGCGCCTGAGCCTGGCCGCCTCGGCGGCCCTGCTCACGGTGACGTACGTCCTCAGTTTCCGTCTCGCAGGTCGCGCGGCCAGGCGGGCCTGAACTCGATGTGGTCGTAGGTCACCACACATCCCTCCCCCATCGGCGACTGGGTCATGAAACCCACCAGCGCGGCCCCGGTCTCCTTCTCGTCTCCCAGGGTGAACAGGCGGATGAAGGTCCATCGCTCGCCGTCGCGGGAGGCGTGGAAGGCGAAGGCACGGCCGGTGCGGCTCACCCGCAGCCAGACGGAACTGCCCTCCACGGTGAAGGAGTTGGCATCGTCGGAGTGTCCCCGGGTGACGACCGTGCAGACGGTGGGGACGTCCGGGGAGTTCTCCAGGCACAGCTTCGCCCAGGCCCGCTCCCCGACGTGGACGTAGAGCACGCCCGCGTCGAAGGCCGCGCCGAAGCCCACCGTCACGCGGGCGATGAGCTGAAAGTCCCCCTCGGGCGAACCGAGCAGCCTCGGCGCGTCGGAGGCCGGGTCGAGTCCTTCGCCGGTGGGCGGCACGAAGCGGTCCTGCCGGGGGCCGGCCCAGCCGGTGAGGACACCGTCCTCGTAGGACCAGTTCCCGTCGGGGCCGTAGGTACGGAGGGAGAAGGGGAGTTCGGGGAGTGTGACGTCCATGGTCCGAAGTCTCTCAGGTTCCCGGCCGGCCCCTTCGGGAGAAAGGACCGGCCCTTCACGGAACGAACGGCACCGGAACCGGAACCGGGCCGGTGCCGCGGAAACCGGCCGTCATGGCACCGGCCGCCACGGCACGAAACCGGCCGTCACGACACCGGGCCGTCACGACACCGACCGCCACGACGCCGACCGCCACGGCACCGGGCCGTCATGGCACCGGCCCGGCATGAAGCCGCGTCAGCGCTCCAGGCGCCCGTCGTACCGGCGCGGCAGCCCCAGCGGGTTGGCGTCGCGGAGCTCGGGCGGCAGCAGCGCCTCGGGCACTCCCTGGTACGCCACCGGCCGCATCCAGCGTTCGATGGCGGTGCCGCCGACCGAGGTGGACGTCGAGGTCGTCGCCGGGTACGGCCCTCCGTGGTGCTGGGCCGGAGCGACGGCGACGCCGGTCGGCCAGCCGTTCACCAGGACCCGGCCCGCGAGAGAGGTGAGTTCGGCGAGGATCTCCGCACCGCGCCCCTCGCCCGCGGCCTCCTCCGCGGAGAGCTGCACGGTGGCCGTGAGGTTGCCGGGCAGCCGGGAGAGCACCGCGCCCGCCTCGGACTCGTCCTCGTAGCGCGCCACGACCGTGAGCGGCCCGAAGCACTCCTCCAGGAGCAGATCGTGCTCGCCCTCGGCGGCGAGCCTGCTCGCGGGAACGGTCAGGAAGCCGGGGCTCACCGTGTGCTCACCGCCCGCGCCCGGCGTCACCGGGGCCTGGACGTCCGGGAGCCCGGCGCGCTCGGCGACCCCGGCGATGAAGTTGTCGCGCATGCGGTGGTCGAGCAGGACCCCGGAGGCAGTGTCGCTCACGGCGTCGGTCAGGGACTTCAGCAGCCGGTCGCCCGCCGCGCCGGCCGGCGCGAGGACCAGGCCGGGCTTCACACAGAACTGGCCGACGCCCAGGGTCATCGAGCCGGCGAGTCCCGTGCCGATCTCCTCGGCGCGCTCGGCGGCGGCGGCCTCGGTGACGACGACGGGGTTGAGGGAGCCCAGCTCGCCGTGGAACGGGATCGGCACCGGCCGCGCGGCGGCCGCGTCGAACAGCGCGCGCCCGCCCCGGACGGAGCCGGTGAACCCGGCGGCCGTGACCAGCGGATGGCGGACCAGTTCGACACCGGCCTCGAAGCCGTGCACGAGGCCGACGACACCCTCGGGGATGCCGTGCCCGGCGGCCGCGCGGCGCAGGACGGCCGCGACCAGTTCGGAGAGCGCCGGGTGGTCGGGGTGGGCCTTGACGACGACCGGGCAGCCCGCCGCCAGCGCGCTCGCCGTGTCGCCGCCGGCCACCGAGAAGGCGAACGGGAAGTTCGAGGCGGAGTACACGGCGACGACACCCAGCGGCACCTTGTAGCGGCGCAGGTCCGGGATCGGCGGGGTCGCGGTGGCGTCCGGGTGGTCGATCACGACGTCGAGGAAGGCGCCCTCGTCGACGATTCCGGCGAAAGCGCGCAACTGGTAGCAGGTCCGGGCGAGTTCACCCGTGAGCCGGACCGGACCGAGCGCGGTCTCCGCGTCGGCGGCCTCGACGAGCAGATCCCTGGCGGCTTCGAGCTGGTCAGCGGCGGAGCGCAGGAACGCGGCGCGCACGGCGCGGTCGGCCAGCGCGGGGCGCGCGTCGTGCGCGGCGCGGACGGCCTCGTCCACCTCTTGGCCTGTGGCCTCCACCGCAACCTGTTCCCGCTGCTTCCCGGTACGGGGGTCGACACTCCAGACTGGTGCTGCTGCCACCGCGGGTCCCTTCCGATGTGATGCCACAGTTCTCGCCGAAGTTCTTGTGTCACTCACCAGGGGTGTTCGATATGCTGAACGCTGTCTCTGATGATGAACTTCTGGTCGGAGACTATTTCCGTCCAACGAAGGGGTCAAGGGCGATGCCGGCAGGCGAGACAGGTGGCGGGGCGCAGGTCAAGTCCGCGGTGCGGACCGTTGAATTGCTGGAGTACTTCGCCGGCCGGCCCGGAATGCATTCCCTCGCCGCGGTCCAGGAGGCCGTCGGATATCCCAAGTCGAGCCTGTACATGCTGCTGCGCACGCTCGTGGAGCTCGGCTGGGTCGAGACGGACGCGACGGGCACGCGGTACGGCATCGGCGTACGGGCCCTGCTGGTCGGCACCTCGTACATCGACGGCGACGAGGTGGTCGCCGCGGCGCGCCCCACCCTCGACCGCCTCTCGGACGACACCACCGAGACGATCCACCTCGCCCGCCTGGACGGCACGAACGTCGTCTATCTCGCCACCCGGCAGTCACAGCACTATCTGCGCCCCTTCACCCGCGTCGGCCGCCGGCTCCCCGCCCACTCCACCTCGCTCGGCAAGGCGCTGCTGGCCACGTACAGCGACGAGCAGGTCCGCAAGATGCTGCCGGAGACGCTTCCCGCGCTGACCGAGCACACGATCACCGACCGGGAGAAGCTCATCGAGGAGCTGCGCCAGGTGCGGGAGCAGGGCTTCGCGGTGGACCGTGAGGAGAACACGCTGGGGCTGCGCTGCTTCGGTGTGGCGATCCCGTACCGCACGCCCGCACGTGACGCGATCAGCTGCTCGGTGCCCGTGGCCCGGCTCACCCCCGCGCACGAGCAGATGGTCAAGGACGCCCTGTTCGACGCCCGTGACCGGCTCACCCTGGCCACCCGCAGGCTCTGAGAAGGCGGGCGGCCGGCCCGGCGGCCCCATGAGGAACCGATGAGAAAACCGGGCGGACGGGAACGATTCACCCCTGATCGCTCGTCCTTCTGGTCGGAATGAACAAGACGATCAGGCGTGCCGCCGTCTTCACGCTGCTGCTCGTGCTCTCCCTGCTGGTCAGGGCGACCTGGGTGCAGTTCTACGACGGTCGGGCACTCGCGGACGACAAGGAAAACCGACGGAACGCGATCGCGCTGTACGCGAACCCGCTCGGGAACATCATCGTGGCCGGCGACGCGATCACCGGCTCCGCGCAGACGACAGGGAGCGACCTCAAGTACAAGCGGACGTACAAGGACGGCAGCCTGTACGCGGCGGTCACCGGCTACAGCTCGCAGGTCTACGGGGCGACCCAGCTCGAGGGCATCTACCAGAAGCTTCTCGACGGCTCGGACATCCAGCTCAAGAACCCGCTGGACACGCTCACGAACAAGCGCGCCGACCCCGGTGACGTGGTCACGACGATCGATCCGGACGTCCAGAAGGCCGCCTACAACGCGCTCGGGAACAACAAGGGCGCGGCCGTCGCCATCGACCCGAAGACCGGCAAGATCCTCGCGGTCGCCTCGACACCGTCGTACGACCCGACGACGATCAGCACCGGGAACAACAGCGTCTGGAAGAAGCTGACGACCGACCCCGACAAGCCGCTGGTCAACCGCGCGCTGCGGCAGCCGCTGCCGCCGGGTTCGACCTTCAAGCTGGTCGTGGCCGCCGCCGCGCTGGAGGACGGGCTCTACGGGGACGTGGACGCCAAGACGGACAGCCCGGACCCGTACACCCTGCCCGGCACGACGACCCTCCTGAAGAACGAGAACGCGTCCGCTCCCTGCGAGAACGCCTCGATCCGGGTCGCGCTCCAGTACTCCTGCAACAACGTCTTCGGCAAGATGGCGGTCGACCTGGGCCAGGACAAGGTCCGGGCCATGGCGGAGAAGTTCGGCTTCAACGACACGCAGCAGGACGTGCCGGTGCGCGCGTACACCAGCGTGTACCCCAAGGACATGAACCCGTCGTCCACGGCGCTGACCGGCATCGGCCAGTACGACGTCACCGCGACGCCGCTCCAGATGGCCATGGTGTCCGCCGCCATCGCCAACGACGGCAAGCTGGTCTCGCCGCACATGGTGTCGCAGACCAGCGACGCCGACGGCAATGTGCTGAGGAACTACGACGACAGCGTGGACACCGACGAGATCGTCAGCTCGGACACCGCCCGGCAGCTCCGGTCGGCGATGCAGACGGTCGTCGAGGACGGCACGGGCACGAACGCCCTGATCCCCGGCGCCACCGTGGGCGGCAAGACCGGTACGGCCCAGCACGGCGAGAAGAACAGCAAGACGCCGTACGCCTGGTTCACGTCGTTCGCGAAGTCCGACTCGAACGGCAAGGAGGTCGCCGTCGCGGTCATGGTCGAGCAGTCGGACGCGGCGCGCTCCGAGGTCAGCGGCAACGGACTGGCGGCGCCGGTCGCCAAGGCGATGATGCGGGCCGCGCTGAAGAGCTGAGGCGCGCCCGGCCCGTACGCGAGGCGGCCCCGCACCCCGACGGACGGGGTGCGGGGCCGTTCGCACGGGGGCTCCGTCGTACGGACCGGCCGCTCCGGGCACCGGCGCCGTCGCGGCCGGTCCCCTCAGAAGCCGGTTCCCGCGTGCGGGCCGGTCACTTCACGCCGAGGAGTTGCTCCACCGGGTCGATCGCGAAGTACACCAGGAACAGGGCCGAGACCGCCCACAGCAGCCAGTTGACCTCCTTCGCCTTGCCCACCACCGTCTTGATGACGACGTAGGCGAGGAATCCGGCGCCGATGCCGTCGGTGATGGAGTACGTGAACGGCATCACGGCGATGGTCAGGAACGCCGGGATCGCGATCTCGTACTGGTCCCAGTCGATGTGCTTGACGTGGGTCATCATCAGGAACCCGACCGCGATCAGCGCGGGCGCCGCGGCCTGGAGCGGGACGATGGTCAGCAGCGGGGTGAGGAAGAGCGCGAGACCGAAGAGGCCGCCGGTGACCAGGTTGGCGAAGCCGGTGCGGGCGCCCTCGCCGACGCCGGCCGCGGACTCGATGTAGGCGGTGTTGGAGGAGGCGGAGCCGAGACCGCCCGCGACGGCGGCGGCGCCGTCGATGAACAGGACCCGGCCGATGCCCGGCACCTGCCCCTGCTCGTCGAGCAGCCCGGCCTCGGCGCTGATCCCGACGATGGTTCCCATGGCGTCGAAGAAGTCCGACAGGACCAGCGTGAAGATCAGCAGGACCGCGGTGAGGACACCGGCCTCGGCGAAGCCGCCGAACAGGCTGAAGTGACCGATGAGCCCGAAGTCCGGGCTGTCGACGATCTTGTCCGGGACCTTGGGGGTGGTCAGGCCCCAGCTCTTGATGTCGGCGACGGCGTTGATGACGATCGCCACGACCGTCATGGTGACGATGCTGATGAGGATCGCGCCCTTCACCCTGCGGGCGATCAGCGCGATGGTCAGCAGGACACCGAGACAGAAGACGAGGACGGGCCAGCCTGTGAGGCGGCCCACGGCACCGAGCTGCACGGGGACGGTGGTGTTCGCGACGTCCGGGATGCGGCTGACGAACCCGGCGTCCACGAAGCCGATGAAGGCGATGAACAGGCCGATGCCGACGCCGATGGCCTGCTTGAGCTGCTGCGGAATGGCGTTCATGATCGCCTTCCGGAGGCCGGTGAGCACCAGGACGCAGATCAGGACGCCTTCGAGGACGACCAGGCCCATCGCGTCGTCCCAGCTCATCAGCGGGGCGAGCTGGAAGGCGACGACGGCGTTGAGGCCGAGGCCCGCGGCGATGGCGAGCGGGAGGTTGCCGCCGATGCCCATGATCACGGTCATCACGCACGCCACCAGCGCGGTGGCGGTGACCAGTTGACCCGTGTCGAGCGTGTGCCCGAACTTGTCCTTGGCGCTGCCGAGGATGATGGGATTCAGCACGAGGATGTACGCCATGGTGAAGAACGTGGCGAACCCGCCGCGTATCTCCCGGCCGACGGTGGAGCCTCTCGCGGATATCTTGAAGAACCCGTCGACCCCTCTTGCCGTCGGTGGTGCGGCACTTGGCCGGTTGTCGACCTTCTGCGCTTCGGACATGGCGTTACTCCTCGTTGCCTGCGGGCCCGGTGTGCGGATGCTGGCTGGATTGTTCCCCCGATCAACCCGTTTCAGGTTTTCCCCGTGTTACGGAATGGGGTTCGGCCCGCCAGGCACTGTTCCGGGGCCCGGACGACCGGCTGCTACGCTCACGCGTCCCGCTCCGCCGGAACTCCCCTGCCCCACACCGGAATCACGGATCCGCACCCGCCGCGCCCGCACCGGTGCGGCAGCCGAAGCGAGGGAGGTGTCCCGTGAGCACGCTCGTCGACGACGCCGCCGCCGCGGAGTTCCACGCCTTCTTCGAACGTCACTACGCCGAACTGGCGCGGCTGGCGCATCTGTTGACGGGTGAGGCGGACGCCGCCGACGATCTGGCCGCGGACGCGCTGCTCGCGCTGTGGCACCGCTGGGACCGGGTGCGCGCGGCGGACCGTCCGACGGCGTACGCGCGGGGGGTGGTCGCCAACCTCGCCCGCACCCGGATCCGGGCCGCGGTGCGCGAGCGCCGACGCATGACGCTCTTCTGGTCGCAGCGCGAGGACAGGACCGAGAACCCGGACGTGCCCGGCACGGTCGACGTCCAGGAGGCGCTGCGCCGGCTGCCGTTCCGCAAACGCGCCTGTGTCGTGCTGCGGCACGCCTTCGACCTGTCGGAGAAGGACACCGCACTCGCCCTCGGCGTGTCCGTGGGTACGGTGAAGAGCCAGACGTCCAAGGGCATGGCGGAACTGAAGCGGCTGCTCGGCACGGACGAGGCGGCCGTACGAATGCACGCGGGGGCGCTGCCCGCGGGCGGGGCCGGAGGTCGGGACCGGTGAGGGAGTCGCGGGAGGTGCACGACGAGCTGCGCGTCCGGCTGCGCGAGGCGGCCGGGTCCCACGAGCCGGACCGCGCCCGGATCCTGGCCCGCGTCGAGCGTGGCATGGCGGGCCCCGGTGGGCGGCCGCAGCGGCGCACGGCACGCCCGCCGCTGCCCGGCTGGGTGCGCGTCCTGGGCGCCACGGCGGCGGTCGCGGGCGTCCTGGCGGTCGGGGGGTACGTGGTCGCCTCGGCGGTGCGGGACGACGGCCCGGCTCCGCGGACCGTGGCCGTCCCACCGGCGACCGACCCCTCGCCGGACCCGACCGGAGGGGTGGTGGTCACGCCCGGACCCGGACCACGTACCGGGACACCGGAAACGTCGGACGGACCGCGCCCCTCCCCCTCCGACATCCCCGCGGCGACCGGGGCCGCCACCCCGGCTGGGACGCCCGCCGGGGACGCCGCGGACGGCCCGTTGCGGTCGGACGGCTCGGTCGACCCGCACAGCGACGACTTCTGGGCGCAGAGCGATGTCAGCCTGAGGACCACGAAGCGACTCACCTCGCTGGCGGTCACGTTGAAGGTCGGGCAGACCGGCGGGGTGAGGGAGGCGGGTGCCTGGCTCTCGCTGCCCGGGGGCGACTTCACCACCAAGGTCGCCGAGCGGGACGGCTTCCTCGTCTACACCTGGACCCTCAGGCCCGGCCGCACGGTCTGGCCGGGCACCTGGGTGTTCGCCGGCCAGTACGGCCACGACCGCGGCGTCCGGGACGCGAAGGGCGACGGCTACACGGTGACGGCGACCGCGGCGGACGGCGAACGGGCCTCCGTGGCCGGGGACTTCACGGCCCCGAGCGCGGGCGGCGGAGGTCCGTAGCGACGCGTCGGCCCGGGCCCTCCCGCCGACAGGCGAACGCCCCCGACGGTGAGGACCGGCGGGGGCGTTCGCCCATGGGGGGGAAGGCGTCAGCTCACGAAGTACGTGGGGTTCGGGAGCTTGTAGGTCTTGTCGGCGTAGCCGCCTTCGAGGTCCGAGTACTGGTCGCCGAAGTTGGCGACGATGTCGTACCCGAGGGACTCGATGTGCTTGCGGGTTCCGGCCTTGTACTGCACGGTCGTGCAGTTCCAGGCGGCGGCGGTGGCGCAGTCGCCCAGGTAGGCGGGCGGGTTGGCCGCGTCCTTGAGGAACATGTGCGCGGCGTCGAGGTTGACGTCGACGCCTATCTTCTTCAGGTTGTCGACCGCGGAGACGCGCTGCGACTCCTTCAGGCCGGAGTTGTAGAACACCTCGACGCCCTTGGAAGCGGCGTACTTGACGAGTTCCGGGCTGCCGAAGACGGCCGGGCGGTCCGCCTGGGCGACGTACGCGGCCCAGGAGGCCGAGTTGTAGGTGTAGTTGGTCTTCTTCTCGTAGTCGAGGGACAGCAGCAGCGTGTCGTCGATGTCGAAGACGACCGCGGCCTTCTCGTGCCGGTGGTGGGCCTTGCGGGCCGCCTGGTCGATGTACCGCTTGGCGGAGGCGTCGAGGCGGGCCAGGTCCTTGGCGTACGGGCTGTCGGGGGACGCCTGGTAGACACCGTTGCTGTCGGCGGTGGTGCCGTAGTAGGTGTCGATGTCCTTGACGAGGACGCCGATGTTGTAAGGCTCGTGCGTCGAGTTCGCCGTCGACTGACCGGCGGTGGCGACACCGGTGCCGTACAGGGCGGCACCGGCGACGGCACAGGTCGCGGCGACGGCCGCGATGCGGAGTGGCTTATGCATGACAGGTTTTCTACGCGCGTAACGTCCGTGGGCGCGAGGTCTTTTGCCGGATCGATACATACTTTTCGGCCGACTTGGGCCTCGCGCCGGACGATTCGGGCCCCCTCCGCATGGAGAGGGATCACGGACACCAGTCGCCGAGATAGGCGGCACGGGTGTGCTGCCCGGCCTCCGCGTCCGTGAGCTGGGGACGGTTCTCCGGGACGGTGATCAGCGCGCCGGGGCCCGTGTTGCGGTACTCGGCGAAGCGCTGGCTCTGCCACGGGTGGGCGGCGGACATGTTCGCGTAGGGCGCGACCGCGTCGACACCGGCGTCCAGGCGGGTGTCGCGGACGGTCAGCATCGGGCGGGCGGTGGGGTCCGAGCCGGGCACCCAGGGGCGGGCCAGCTTGTAGTACGCGTCCGGCGCGGCGCTGCTGATCCCGCAGCGGGTGACCAGGTATCCGCGCGGGTCGGCGACGGCCGTGGACGGCGCGAAGACGAAGCCGTACGGGGCGCCGGCCAGGTCCGTGCGGCCCAGGGTGCGGAAGTGACAGCGCTCGAAGACCGCCGTCGCCCGCCCGAAGACGAAGTCCACGTCCCCCTCGACGTAACAGTCCCGGTAGTACTGCCGGGCGAAGGTGCCGAGCGCGATCGTGTCGGCGTACAGGGTGTCCTGGTGACCGAGGAAGCGGCACCGGTGGAACGCCGACCGGTCGCCCTGCACCTTGATCGCCACGGCCTGGGTGCCGGTGATCCCGGGGTGGTCGGCGCGCAGCCAGTCGTTGGCGAAGGTCACCGCGCGGGCGGTGAACCCGTCGGTGCGCACGGTGGTCGTCGCCGACCCGGTGGTGCCGTAGGTGCCCGAACCGTCTGGCCTGGGCGTGCCGTTGGCGTTGTCGTACACGACGACGACATCACGCGGGTCGCCGGAGGCGCCGATCCAGGTCATCTCGGATCCGGCGGCGCCGGGCAGGCCGGTCGCCGGGTCGATCGCTCCGACCGAGACCGTCTCGCGGTACACGCCGGGAGCGATGACCAGGGTGAATCCGGCGGCGGTCGCGGCCGTCACGGCCCCCTGCACGGTGGTGTGGTCGCCGAGGCCGCCGGGGTGGACGTACAGCGTCCTCGCGTCGCGCCGCGCGGACGGCGAACCGTGGCGCCCGAACGGTGTCCGGCCGGTGGCACGGGCGGTGGCGCGGGCGGGGCCCGCGAGCACGGGAGCCATTGCGGCTCCGGTGCCCGCGGCGATGAACGCCCTTCTGCCGAGGGGCAGTCCGGTCATGGTCAGCAGATCCTTCCGGCGCCCGCGCGGTGGTCGACGATGCCGGGAACGGCCCTCGGCGCGTCGACCTTCGTCCGCAGGACCGGTGTCCAGCCGGCACCGGACTGGAGCGTCTCCGCCGGGATCTCCGCGTTGTGCACGGCGATCAGGTCGGTGCGTACGCCGTTGACGTAGTTGTCGGCCGCGGTCAGCGGTGCCTCCTTCCACTTCTTGAGGATCAGCCCGGCGCCGACCGAGTCCGGCAGCGTGAACGCGTTGTGCTCGGCGACGAGTTGGGACTCCATGCCGATGCCGTAGCTGTAGCCGTAGGTGGAATCGGCCACGAAGTGGTTGTTGTAGGAGTCCACTTGCCCGAAGCGCACGCGCGGGGCGCGCTCGACGAGGCCGGTGAACAGGTTGTGGTGGAGGGTGACCTTCAGATGGCCCCGGTCCACGGCGGCGGTCGCCGCGCTGTCGCTGTTGCCGATCAGGATGGTCTTGTCGTGGTCGGCGAAGACGTTCCAGGAGGCGGTCACGTAGTCGGCGCCCTTGACGATGTCGAGTTCGCCGTCGTGCTGTTCGTAGATCCGGCCGTAGTAGGTCGGCAGCGAACTGTCCGGGTGGTCGCCGTCGGTGAACGTGTCGTGGTCGAGCCAGACGTGCGTGGCGCCGTAGACGACGGCGCTGTCGTACTCGGAGTTCCAGTTGCCGGTGTCGCCGTCGGTGGGGTCCCACTGCGGGAAGCAGTCGAGGGGGCTCTCGAAGGTGAGGTTGCGGACGATGACGTTGTCGACGTCCTTGATCTGGAGGCTCGCGCCCGTGAAGCCCGCGTCCGCTCCGAGGCCGATGATGGTGGTGTTGGCGGGGACGTACGCCTTGATGGCGGTGTCCTGGTTCGCGGCGGAGGCGGCCCGCAGGTCCTCCTGCTCGCCACTGACCACCTGGTCGTAGCCCCACACCGCCGGGTCGTAGTCGGCGAGGTACCGGTCGAAGTCGTAGCCGGGGGCGGCGAAGGAGTCGCAGCCGGAGGCGTTGGCGTCGATCGTGCCCCTGACCTTGATGATCTTCGGTGCGCTGCCGCCCGCGGCGAGCGCGGCCTTGAACTCCGCCCAGGTCGTGACCGTGCTGACCCGAGCGGGGGCGGCGGCCGAGCCACCGGTGGTGCCGGTCCCGTCGGACGCCCAGCCGTCGCCCGCGGCGAGCGTCTGCCGGCCGAGGTCGCGCGGGCGGGCCTCGGCGGTGGTGCCGGTGACGGCGAGCACCAGAGCGGTGCAGCCGATCAGCGCGGCGGCTCTCCGCACGGTGACCGCGCGCCAGCCTGTGCCATGATCATGCCATTCTTGTGTACGCATGGTGCGACTCCCTTTCCTTCGGGTTCGGCGATTCAGGCGGTGGGCCAGGTGATCCAGGACTCGGGTATCGCGGCGCCGAGACGGCGTACGTCCCGGGGCGTGAGCACGCGGCGGTGCAGCAGCGCGCCCGCGACGAGACGGGCCACGGCGATGGCGCCGGGCGGGTTGAAGTGCGTGTTGTCCTGCTCGGTCGCGGTCCAGTTGAAGTACCGCTTCGTCTCCTCGACGCCGAGCCTCTGCCACAGCGCGATGGACAGGGCCTGGATGTCGAGGAGCGCCACACGCTCGGCCGTGGCGAGCGCGCGCGTCGACGCCGGGTAGTCGCCGTGCGTCGGCACCGCGTCGCCGTCCGCGTCGAACTTCCTGCGCTCCACCGGGGTCGCGAGCACGGGTTGGGCGCCCCGGGACCGCGCCCCGTCGAGGTACTGCCGCAGGCAGTCCTGGAACGTCGTCCACGGCTCGGTGTAGCGCGTCGGGTCGGCGGTCTTCTCGTCGTTGTGCCCGAACTGGACGAGCAGGAGGTCGCCGGGCCGGATGACGTCGAGGATCGCGGCGAGTCGCCCTTCGTCGATGAAGCTCTTCGAACTGCGGCCGTTCACCGCGTGGTTGGCGACCGTGACGTCCTCGCGGAGGAAGAACGGGAGAGCCATGCCCCATCCGGTCTCGGGCGCGGCGTCGGCGTACTTCTGGGCGGCGGTGGAGTCGCCGGCGATGTGGAGGGTGCGCGGCCCGCGGTGCGGGGCGGCGAGCGCCGGGCCCGCCGCGGCGACGGCGAGCGGTAAGGCGGCCACGGCCGCCGAGGTGACCTGTCTGCGCGTGAGGGACACGGGCGTGTGCCTTTCGACAGAGGTTTCCGTGGGGGTTCGATCGGTGTTGGGCTGAAGTCCGGCCGGGGATCCGGCCGAGGTCCGGCCAGGGGTTCGGCGGGTCCGGCTGAAGTCCGGCCGGGGGCGACCGAAGTCCGACCGAGGATTCGGCCGAGGTCCGGCCGGGGGTCCGGCGGGTCCGGCCAGGGGTCCGGCCGGGAATTCGGCGGTACGACCGGGCGACGGGACCCCGGGGTGGCCGTGGCGCGACGGGCGCCACGGCCGGGTCCCGCGGGCGCGTCGGACTAGTGGTGGGCCTTCCAGTCGGCCTGCGCCGTGTTGAGCTGGTCGGCCAGCGTGTCCAGGAAGTCCTTCACGCTCATCTTGCCGAGCAGCACCTTCTGGAAGCCGGGCTCGTTGTCGGCCTTGGAGATGGTGTTCCAGTCGGGCAGGTAGTAAGGAAGCTGCACGATCTTGGTGCCGGCGCCGTTCAGCGCCTCGGCGGCCAGTTTGGTCGGCTCGGCCTGCTGGATCCAGGCGTCCTCGGCGGCGTCGGTGTTCGCCGGCACTTGGCCCGCCGACTCGTTGAACTTGGAGTTCTCCTCCGCCGAGACGGCGAACTCGATGAACTTCCAAGCGGCCGCCTTGTTCTTGCCCGACTTGAACAGGCTCAGCCCGTCGACCGGGTTGGAGATCTGCACCCGTGTGCCGTCGTCCAGGGTGGGATTCGGGATGCCGCGGAACTTGCCGGCGCCCAGCGCCTTCACGTGGTCCTGGTAGGAGCCGAGGTTGTGGCTCAGCATGCCGATGGTGCCGCTGTCCCACTGCGCGACCATCTTGGTGAAGTCGTTGTTGACGTCGGCGGACGGGGTGGCCTTCTTGTAGAGGGCGACGTACTTCTCCAGGGCCGCCACGTTCTTCGGGTCGTTGACGGTGGTCTTGTCGCCGTTCCAGAACGAGGTGATGCCGCTCTGGCCGTACGCCGCGTCCAGCGCCGGGGCGATGGAGCCCTCGCCGCCGCGGATGGTGAAGCCGAACTTGTTCTTGCCCTTGTCCGTGAGCTTCGCGGCGGCGTCGTAGAACGCCGACCAGGAGGTCGGCGCGTCCAGGCCCGCCGACTTGAACAGGTCGGTGCGGTACCAGAGCGTGCCGTTGTTGGCGGAGGTCGGCACCTGGTAGAGCGTGTCGCCGCCGCTCGCGGACCGGCTGACGCCGAGCAGGTTCTGGCTCAGCTTTCCGTTCAGCGCGCTCTTCTCGATCCGGCTGTCCAGGGGCTCCAGGGCTCCCTGGACGGCGACCTCGGCGAGCATGGCGGTGCCCACGCCTCCGACGTCGGGCAGGCCGCCGCCCTGGATGGCGGTGTCGTACTTGGACTGCGCGCTCGCCGCCGGGATGCCGACGTAGTTGACCTTGATGTCCGGGTACTTCTTCTCGAAGTCGGCGATGATCTGCTTCCAGATGTCGGTGCGGACACCGCCGTTGTTGTCCCAGAAGGTGATCTCGCCCTTGCCGGAGCCCTCGGTGCCCTTGTCGCCCGCGCTGCCGCTGCCGTCGTCACCACAGGCGGTGACGGTCAGCGCGAGCACGGATCCGAGGGCGACGGCCACGGCTGCACGCCGGGCACCCGGCACGCGGGTCCTTCTCGGACCGGTCGCCAGTGGGCCGTTCCCGAGTGGGCTGTTCCCTACTGGGCTGTTCCCGAGTGTGCTGTTCCCGAGTGGGCTGATCTTCATCGGTCGGCTCTCTTCTTCCGGATCCAACGGGGTGGTGGGGTCGGTGAGGTGTCCTCGGAGATCGGCACCCGGCTGCTCGCGGAAGGGACGCGCCCTTCCCTCCACATCCGGCAAGCGCTTGCTGCGAAGGTGCGACATTGCGGCTCCCAACAGGCGGACGAACGGCTGACGAACACTGATGAACGCTGACGAACGGTGACGGCGCTGACGAACGGTGACCCTCAGGGGGCCGCGGTGACTCGGTATCGCGTGAAGGTGGCGGCCCCCGCGTGCCCCGCGCCGGACGGCGCGAGCGCGAACAGGCCCAGCAGGGCGCCGGTCCAGCGCCGGCCGGTCGCGGCGAAGACCTGTCCCGAGGGCTGCCGGCCGCCGCCGACGTCGTAGGAGAAGCGGCAGCGGGCTCCCGCGCCGATCTCGATCCACAGCCGGACCCGGCCCTCGGGCGCCGGGCGGGCCGGAGCGGCGTCGCGCTCGCCCTCGCACCGCCCCGAGCGCACGGCGGGTGCCCCGACGGCCGCGGTCTCGGCGAACCGGTGCACGAGCCGCACCGATCCCCCCGGCTCGCGCTGAAGCCCGATCCAGCCGAACGCGTCCCCGAGCACCACGAGCCCGGCCCGCGCCCCGGGCTCCTCGCTGTCGAGGCACAGGTCGACCTGGACCGTGGCCGCAGTGCCGGGCATCCGCTGGGTGAGGACGTGCGGCAGCCGGCGCAGGTCGTGGGCGTCCGCCGTACGGACACAGGTCAGCCGCAGTCCGTCGCCGGAATGCTGGGTGGCCCAGCCGTCCTGGGGGTTGGCGGTCCACTGCCACTGGCGCCCGAAACGGCCGCCGGGGAATTCGTCGTCGGTGGCGGGCGCGGACGGCGGCTGGGCGGGCAGGTCCGGCTTGCGGTGGACGCGCACAGGGGCACCCCCGTCGCCGAGCACCGGCCAGCCGTCCGCGCCCCAGCGCATCGGCTGGAGGTGGACCACCCGCCCGTAGGCCCCGCGCTGCTGGAAGTGCACGAACCAGTCCTCGCCCGCCGCCGTGCGCACCCAGCCGCCCTGGTGCGGGCCGTTGACGCGGGTGTTCCCCTGTTCCAGCACCACCCGCTCCTCGTACGGCCCGAAGAAGCCGCGCGACCGGAAGGCGCCCTGCCAGCCGGTCTCGACTCCCCCGGCGGGCGCGAAGATCCAGAACCAGCCTTCGTGGCGGTAGGCCTTGGGCCCTTCGAGGGTGAACCAGCCGGGGATCAGGTCGGCGTCGACGATCACCTTCCCCTCGTCGAGCAGAGCGGTGCCGTCGGGACACATCCGGTGTCCGGTGAGCCGGTTCTTCACTCCCGAACGGGACTTGGCCCAGGCGTGCACGAGATAGGCCTCGCCGGTCTCCTCGTCCCACAGCGGGCAGGGATCGATGAGTCCCCGGCCCTCCTTCACCAGGCGCGGCCGGGTCCAAGGGCCTCTGATCCGCGGGGCGTTGACCTGGAAAATACCGTGGTCGGGGTCGCCCCAGAAGATCCAGAAGCGGTCGTCGTGATGGCGCAACGCGGGAGCCCACACCCCGCGATCGGGCTTCGGAGTCCTGAACTCGGCAGCCGGCTCCAGGCGTTGGAGAGCGTGCCCGACGAGGGTCCAGTTCACCAGGTCGCGCGAGTGCAGCAGCGGCAGGCCGGGGGCGCGGCCGAAGCTGGAGGCGGTGAGGTAGAAGTCGTCGCCGACGCGGAGCGGATCGGGGTCGGACCAGTCGGCGTCGAGGACGGGGTTGCGGTAGGTGCCGTCACCGAGGTCGGCGGAGGGCAGGGCCATCAGGGGCTCACCGCCTTGCGGACCAGCGCGGCGGCCCCGGTCCGGTCGAGGGCGCCGTCGGCGACGACGGTGACGACCCGGCGTACGAGCGTGTCCCCCGCCTCGACGGTGAGCCGCCGGTCGGAGGCGAGCGAGGAACCGACGCCCGGGTACTCGGCGGCGCGGACGAACCACGGGTCGCGGCGGGTCTCGGCGGTCGCCCCGGCGAGGACGAGCGTCCAGCCGGCTCCCGCGAGGGCGAGCCAGTCCGCGGGGCGCGCGTGCGCCGCTTCCTCGCCCTCGGTGTCGGCGGTGAACACGCGCGGGGCGTCCGGTTCCTTGGGGGCCCGCCAGAAGAAGCCTCCGTAGGCCGCGCCCGGCCGTCCGTTGGTGGCGGGGCTGCCGATGGAGAGGACGCGCCCGGCGATGTTCGTGAGCGAGAAGGTGAAGTCCAGCGCCCAGGCGCTGTCGGTGAGGGCGACGGCCGCGACCGTACGGCGTTCCCGCAGCAGTTCGGTGCCCGCGGCCGTCCAGCGCAGCTCCTCCACGAAGCCGTCCGGGTCGCGCAGTTGGAAGCCCGCGTGCCGTTGGACGCCGTGGTTGTCCAGCTCGGTCGGCCCCTGGTCGCGGACATAGGTGCGTCCGCCCCAGAAGTTGTGCCCCTCGACGTCGGGTACGGCCACACCGACGCCGAGGTGGTGGGTGTGATCGGCCGGACCGGTCTCGGTCACGGCCGTACCGGCCAGGGTGGTGACGGGATGCAGGTACGGGCGCGGCGAGAGCCGGGCCGGCAGCGCGGGCCGGGTGACGTAGCGGGCGACGGGGCGGCCGCCGATCCGCAAGGCCATCGAGTCGTCGTTCATCCGGAGCTCACCTCTTTCGGGCGCGCCCAGGAGGCGCCGAGTTCGGAGTAGAGGGCGAGGGTGTCGGCGGCGGCCGCGACGAGTCCGTCGATGCCGGGCACGACCCGGCGTCGTTCGCCGGGAACCGTCCGCCAGGCGTCCGGGGGCAGTGCGACCGGGTCGGGGGCCCTCCGGACCGCCTCGACGACCTTCATGAAGGCGCCCGTCGACTCGGGCGTGACCAGCAGGTCGGCGCCGCCGGTCAGATGCCCGGCCAGGTTCTCCAGCAGGTCGGTGCGGCCGTACCGGATCTCCTCGGGGCCGTGTCCGGACCGCTGCACGAGCACCCGGTCCTGCTTGTACCAGAAGGTGATCCGGCCGCCCGTGCCGTGCACCAGGACGTACGGTTCGCCGGGGCGTTCGGCGCAGAGTGTGGCGGCGACGGTGATCCGGCCCCCGGTGGTGGTCACCCGTACGCACGAGGTGTCGTCGGACTCGATGTCGTTGGCGCGCAGCAGTTCGGTCCGGACGGCGGTGACGTCCTCGGCGCGGGTCGAGCCGTCCAGCGCGAGGGCCGTGGCGACGGCGTGGGCCAGCGGGTTCGTCAGGACCCCGTCGACGACGTCGGCGCCGTGGAGCCGGCGCCTGCCGGCCCAGGGCGCGCGACGGAAGTAGGCCTCGTCGCGGACCCAGGCGCCGGCCCCGCCGATTCCGGTGATCCGGCCGAGCGCGCCCTCGGTGATCATCTTCCTGATCGCCGGCACCGCGTGCGAGCCGAGCGACTGGAAGCCGATCTGGCAGACGGCTCCGGCCGCCGCGACGCCGTCGGCCATCCGCCGGAACTCGACGTAGGAGGGCGCGGGCGGCTTCTCCAGGAGCAGGTGGACGCCCCGGCGCGCGGCGGTCAGCGCGAGGTCGGTGTGGGTGGGTATGGGGGTGCAGATCACCGCGACGGCGGCGCCGGTGGAGTCGAGGAGCGCCCCGAGGTCGGCGGACTGCTCGACGCGTTGTCCGCCCAGTTCCGCCTCGGTGAGCGGGTTCAGCTCGCAGACCCCGGCGAGGCGCACCAGGCCCTTGTCCTGGAGCCGGCGGATGTTGTCCAGGTGCCAGCGGCCGTGCCCCCGCGCCCCGGCGAGGACGACGGGCAGCGGCGTGCCGGCCAGGTACCGGTCGCGGCCCTGACGGGAGGTGGTGGTCATCCCTTCACCGCCCCGGCGCTGAATCCGGTGATCAGCCATTTCTGGATGAAGGCGAAGACGACGACCACGGGGACGGCGGCGATGATGCCGCCCGCGGCGAGCGCGCCCAGGTCGACGCTGTCGGAACTCATCAGGGTGTTGAGGCCGACCGGGATGGTCTGCTTGCTCTGGTCGCTGAGGAACATCAGGGCGAACAGGAAGTGGTTCCAGGCGTGGACGAAGGCGAAGGAGCCGACGGCGATCAGTCCGGGCCGCAGCAGCGGGAGGACGACGATCCGGAAGGCGTCGAAGCGGTTGCAGCCGTCCACCCAGGCGGCCTCCTCCAGGGTGTAGGGCACGTTCCGGATGAAGCCGCTGATGAGGATCATCGACAGCGGGAGCTGGAAGACGGTCTCGGCGATGACGACGCTGACCAGCGAGTTGATCATCCGGAGCTCGGCGAAGATCTGGAAGAGCGGGACCAGGAGCAGGGCGCCCGGCACGAACTGGGAGCAGAGCAGCGCGAGCATGAAGCCGCGTTTGATCCTGAAGTCGAAGCGGGCGAGCGCGTAGCCGCCGGCCAGCGCGACGAGCGTGGTCATCACCAGGGTGGCGACGGCGATGATCACGCTGTTCTGGAAGTAGGTCCCGAAGCTGCGCTCGGTCCACACCTTGTCGAAGTGGTCCAGCGTCATGGGCCAGGGCACGAGGGAGGTGGATCCGGCGGGGCGCAGCGCGAAGAGCAGGATCCAGTAGAAGGGGACCAGGGTGAAGAGGAGGTAGCCGCCCAGGGGGACGTAGATCTGCCAGCGCGGGGCCTCGTCCCAGGCGCGCCGTCTCCTCGCCGCGGACGGGCGGGGTTCTTCGACGGGCGGGGCGGCGGGTGCGGCCGGGGCGATGGTCCCGGCTTCCTTGGTGATCACTTGTCGCCGCCTCCGAACTTGCTCAGCCGCAGATAGACGATCGAGCAGAACAGCAGAATCACGAACGCGACCGTGGTGAGGGCGGACGCGTAGCCGAAGTTGTGGGCGTCGACGCTGGTGTTGGCGATGTAGAGCGGCAGGGTCGTCGTCTCGCCCGCGGGCCCGCCGCCGGTGAGGGTGTAGAGCAGGTCGACGTTGTTGAACTCCCACACGGCGCGCAGCAGCGTGGAGAGGATGATCGCGTCCTTCAGGTGCGGCAGCGTGATGTGCAGGAACTGGCGGAGGCGGCTCGCCCCGTCGACCTCCGCGGCCTCGTACAGGTCCTTCGAGACGGACTGGAGGTCGGCGAGGATCAGGATCGCGAAGAAGGGGACCCCGCGCCACAGGTCCGCGACCACGGCCGCCGGGAAGACGGTGGAGGTGTCCGAGAGCCAGCTCGTCCCGTACGAGCCGATGCCCGCGTCGGCGAGGTAACGGGTGATGCCCGTCTGGGAGTTGTAGAGCAGCACCCAGATCGCCGAGGTCAGCACGCCGGAGACGGCCCAGGGCGAGAAGACCAGCGCGCGCCCGGCCGCCCGGCCGACGAAGGTCTGGTTGACGATCAGTGCGAGCGCCAGGCCGAACAGGAGCTGGAGGCCGACCTCGACGACGACCCATTGCGCGCTGAACGTCAGCGTGTCCCAGAACTGGGGGTCGTCGGTGAAGGCGTGCGTGAAGTTGTCGAGGCCCGCGAAGCCGTTGCGCCACGGCTTGGTCGGGTTGTAGTTCTGCAGGCTGTAGTAGAAGACGCTGATGACGGGGTAGGCGATGAAGCCCAGCATCAGCAGCGCCGCCGGGGCGATCAGCAGATAGGGCAGCCTGCGCGGGGTCGCGGAGGCACGGCGCCGCCGGGGTGGCGCGGGCGGTTTCGCCACGGCTGCGGCTTGGGCCATGACTGTTCTCCGTTCGCAGTGGGGCAGGTACAGCGAGTGCAGGAAGCGCTTGCTACGTGCTCATGGGTCGGGCGGTGCCTTCCGTGTGCGGTCGTCGGGGCCTCAGCCGGCGTAGGGGTCCGGCACCTTGCCCGGACGGGCCAGGAACGCGAAGTCGCAGCCGGTGTCGGCCTGGGTGATCTGGTCGTTGTAGAGCGCGCCGTAGCCGCGTTCGTAGCGGACGGGCGGCGGAGTCCACGCGGCCCGCCTGCGCTCCAGCTCCGCGTCGTCCACGTGGAGCCGGAGCGAGCGTGCCGCGACGTCGAGGGTGATCGGGTCCCCGCTGCGTACGAGGGCGAGCGGGCCGCCGACGTGGGACTCGGGCGCCACGTGCAGTACGCAGGTGCCGTAACTCGTGCCGCTCATCCGGGCGTCGGAGATCCGCACCATGTCCCGGACACCCTGCTTCAGCAGATGGCCGGGGATGGGCAGCATCCCGTACTCGGGCATGCCCGGGCCGCCCTTGGGGCCGGAGCCCCGCAGCACGAGGACGCTGTCCGCGGTGATGCCGAGCGAGGGGTCGTCGATGGTCCGCTGCATCGTGCGGTAGTCGTCGAAGACGACCGCGGGACCGGTGTGCTTCAGCAGGTGCGGTTCGGCGGCGATGTGCTTGATGACGGCGCCGTCGGGGCAGAGGTTGCCGCGCAGGACGGCCACTCCGCCCTCGGCCGCGACCGGGTCGTCCCGGGTGCGGATGACGTCGTCGTCGTGGACCCGGGCGCCCGCGAGCTGCTCGCGCAGGCTGTCGTGGGACACCGTGGGCCGGTCCAGGTGCAGCAGGTCGGTGATCCGGGAGAGGAACCCGGGCAGGCCGCCGGCGAAGTGGAAGTCCTCCATGAGGTACTTCTGTCCGCCGGGCCTGACGTTCGCGAGCACCGGGACGGTCCGGGCGATCCGGTCGAAGTCGTCCAGGGTGAGGGAGACGCCCGCGCGTCCGGCCATGGCGATCAGGTGGATCACGGCGTTCGTCGAACCGCCGATGCCGAGCACCGTCGTGACCGCGTCCGTGAAGGCCTCCGCGGTGAGGATGTCGGACAACGTCCGCCCCTTGTGGACGAGTTCGACGATCCGCAGGCCCGCCGCGGCCGCCATCCGGTCGTGGCCCGAGTCGACGGCCGGGATGCTCGACGCGCCGGGGACGGTGACGCCGAGCGCCTCCGCGGCGGCCGTCAGCGTGGACGCGGTGCCCATCGTCATGCAGTGCCCCGGCGACCGGGCGAGCCCGCTCTCCAGCTCGGTCATCTCGCAGTCCCCGATGAGGCCCGCGCGCTTGTCGTCCCAGTACTTCCACATGTCGGTGCCGGAGCCGAGGACCTCGTTGCGCCAGTGGCCGGGGAGCATGGGCCCGGCGGGCACGAAGACGGTCGGCAGGTCGACCGAGGCGGCTCCCATGAGCAGCGCGGGCGTGGTCTTGTCGCAGCCGCCCATCAGCACGGCCCCGTCCACCGGATACGACCGCAGCAGCTCCTCGGTCTCCATCGCGAGCAGGTTGCGGTAGAGCATCGGGGTCGGCTTCTGGAACGTCTCGCTCAGCGTGGACACCGGGAATTCGAGCGGGAATCCGCCGGCCTGCCACACTCCCCGCTTGACGGCCTGGGCGCGGTCGCGCAGGTGCACATGGCACGGGTTGATGTCGGACCAGGTGTTGAGGATCGCGACGACCGGCTTGCCCAGGTGCTCCTCGGGGAGGTAGCCGAGCTGCCGGGTCCTGGCCCGGTGGCTGAACGAGCGGAGCCCGTCGGTGCCGTACCACTGGTGGCTTCGGAGGTCCTCGGGCCGTTTCACAGGGACCATCCGGCGGCTATGGCGGCGACCTCGGACCGCTCGTTCGCGGTCAGCGGCCTGCTCGGCGGGCGCACGTCACGGCGGCACAGGCCCAGCGAGGAGAGGGCTTCCTTGACCACGGTGACGTTGTTGGCGGAGGCGTCGGCGGCGCGCAGTTCCTCGAAGCGGCGGATCCGCTCCCAGACCTTCATCGCGGCCGGGTAGTCGCCGGACCGGAGCGCCTCGATCATGTTCAGCGAGACGGCGGGGGCGACGTTCACCAGGCCCGAGGTGAACCCGGTGGCGCCGGCGGAGAAGTACGAGGGGGCGTAGGGCTCGGCGAGTCCGGCGACCCACACGAACCGGTCGAGGCCGGCGTCCCGCGCGAAGGACGCGAAGCGCGCCGCGTCGGGGACGGCGTACTTCACGCCGACGACGTTCGGGCAGGCGTCCGCGAGTTCGGCGAGCCGGGAACCCGCGAGCACCGGATTGCGGATGTACGGCACGACGCCCAGCTCCGGAACGGACTCGGCGATCGCCCGGTGGTAGTCGACCCAGCCGCCCTCCGAGACGTACGGGTGGACGGGCTGATGGACCATCACCATCGGTGCGCCGAGGGAGCGGGCGTGCCGCGCGGAGGCGACGGCGGTGGGCAGGTCGTGTCCGACGCCGACCAGGACGGCCGCGCGGTCGCCGGCCTCCTCGACGGTCAACTCGGTGATGGTCCGGCGCTCTTCGGGGGTGAGGGCGTAGAACTCGCCGGTGTTGCCGTTGGGCGTGAGGGTGCGGACGCCGCCGTCGACGAGCCGGCGCAGCAGGGCCCGGTGGGCGTCCCGGTCGATCGTGCCGTCCTCGGCGAACGGCGTCACCGGGATCGCCACGACCTCGGCGAGTGCCGTCCGCTGGGTCTCGAACGTCGCTGTCATTCCTGTCCGTCCTCTTCCTGGCCCCGCGGGAAGGCCCGTCGCACGAACGAGGCGATGTGCGCGTGCAGTGCCGCGGCCGCGGCGTCGGCGTCACCGTCGAGGGCGAGGCGCAGGATCTCGCGGTGCTCGCTCGCCTCCCGCTCCCAGGAGGGATCGGAGGCCCAGGCGACGGCCGAGACGAGGGCCGCCTGGTCGCGCACCTCGTCGAGCATCCGGCCGAGCAGCGGGTTGCCGCAGGGTGCGTACAGGGCGCGGTGGAACTCCCGGTTGGCCAGGGACCGTTCGGCGGTGTCGGCGGCGGCGTCGGCACGGGTGAGCGCGTCGCGGGCGTCGTCCAGGGACGCCTTCCGGCGCACCACCCGCCGCAGCGCCTCGGGTTCGAGGAGCAGCCGTACGTCGTACACCTCGCGCGCCATGTCCGCGTCCACCATGCGCACCGTGACGCCCTTGTACTGGTTCATCACGACGAGCCCGGTGCCGGCCAGGGTCTTGAGCGCCTCGCGCACCGGGGTCTTCGACACCCCGAACTGCGCGGCGAGGTCGGTCTCGACCAGGGCCTGTCCTGGGGTCAACTGCCCGGTGAGGATGCGGTGTTTGATCCCCTCCAGCACGAACTGCGTGCGGGACGGGATCGGGGTGGGCACAGAGGTCATGCGCGCCTCTCTGGTCTCACGTCTCGGATCACGGGAGCCGGGCACCGTCCGTGGACGCCGGTTCCCGGTCTCATGTATCGCGTCTCATATATGACGTACGAAGTACGACGCGTTGAAGGTAGGAGCGTGACCGTGTTTCGTCAACGCTTCTCACAGAGGAAGTTGCGGAGACGCGCGGGGCACGGGGGCCACGCCGCGCGGGGCACGGGGGTGCCGTGGGGCCCGGACCTCCCGGATCCGTCGGCGTGGCGGCCGGCGCGAACGACCCCTCGGCATGCCCCGGGGCGGGGCGCGGCGCATGTTCGCTCACGCGATGCGGCCCCGGGCACACGGACGGGCCGCCCGCTCGGCGGGCGGCCCGTGACGCGTCGAGGGAGTGCCCGGACGCGTGTGCTCGCGTGAACAGATCTTCCGTTACGGCTTCCAGCCCGGGTCACGGCCGCTGAGGCCGATCACGCGGTCGAGGAGGGGCGCGTCGTCGGGCACCGGGACGACGGGACCGAAGATGCCCCCGACGCGGGTCGGGTCGTCGGCCACGCCCGTGAGGAACTGGTGCGTCACCCGCAGGGCGGTCTCGTCGGGTGCGTAGTCCTGGCCGGTGGCCCGCGCGAGGTCCCAGCCGTGCACGACCAGTTCGTCGGCGGCGACGGCCGCCGCGACCTCGGCCGGGAGCGTCACTCCGCCCGCCCGGGTCGTACCGGTCCAGGCGGCCGGGTCCCGCCAGGCGTCGGCGAGTTCGTCGAGCGCCTTCGGCAGGGCCTCGCGCCAGCCCGGCTCGATGTCGGGCACGGCGGCGGTGGGGCTGGTGTCGGTCGTCGGGCCCAGGTCCTTGCGCCCGGCGTCGCGGAAGGCGACGGCCAGTCCGGCCAGATGCCCGAGCACATTGCGCACCGCGTACTGCGGACAGGGCGTCGCCCCGTCGAGCTGTGCGTCCGTGACACCCTCCGCGAGGCGCGCCACGACAAGGGCCTGCGGCCCGAAGTCGAAAGTCTGGCCGGTCATCCGATTCTCCTCAGTACGCGTCTTCGTCCGCCGGTCCGGTCCGTGGACCCGCGGGACCTTGGGTGGCTCTCCCGTGAGCGAGACCCGTCGGGTCACCTCGCTCGCGAGTCCCGCGGGACAGGCCCTCGGGGTACACCCCTGAGCGACGCCCCTGGGCGTACCCGCGAGCGAAGCCCGTGGGGCGGCTCCCGTGGGCGCAGCCCGCGGGGCGGGCCCGTGGACGCACACCCGCGAGCGAAGCCCGTGCGGGGCGGGCCCGTGGGTGCACTCCCGTGGGGTAGACCCCGTCCGTACCGGAAACTCATCGGTTCCCCGGACCGAAGGCTCCCGCACCGGGGCGGCCGGACGGCCCGACACCCGGCCGCCCGCTCCTCCGTATGCAGCAGCGGCGCAGGCGGGCGGATCGGCCGGGACCGAAGCTGGGCGTGCCCTGGCCCCGCCCGACTCGGGAGACCCCCATGCCACTGCCTCGCCGCCCCCGGCTCCGCACGTCCCTCGGCGCCCTGCTGGCCGCCGCCTGTCTGACCGGCGCCGTGTCCGGACCGGCCGACGCCGGCTCCAGCTCCGGTTCCGGCTCCGGTTCCGCCGACCGCGACCGCGCCCTGCGTCAGCAGCTCGAAGAGCTGGTGCGCAGCCCCGGCGGCCCGCCCGGAGTCATCGCCGTCCTGCGTCGCGGCGGCGAGTCCCGCATCGTGCGCGCCGGGGTCGCCGACCTGGACAGCGGACGTCCGATCGACCCGGACGACCACACGAGGATCGCGAGCACGGCGAAGGCGTTCAGCGGTGCCGTGGCCCTGACCTTGGTGGACCGGCGCGCGCTCTCCCTCGACGACACGATCGGCCGCCGGCTGCCGTCCCTGCCCCGGCAGTGGCGTGCCGTGACGCTGCGCCAGCTCCTGAACCACACCAGCGGGCTGCCCGACTACTCGCAGGACCCCGAGTTCCTCAGGATCCTCACCGCCGATCCGCGCCACCACTTCGACTCGCGCCGACTGCTCGACTTCGTGGCCGACGAACCACTGCTGTTCCGCCCGGGGTCGCGGTACCAGTACTCGAACTCGGACAACATCGCGGTGGCGCTGATGGCCGAGGCGGTCACGGGCCGGCCCTACGAGCAGTTGCTGCGGGAGCTCGTCTACCGGCCGCTCGGCCTGCGCGACACGAGCCTCCCGCAGGGCTACGAGCTGCCCGAGCCGTACATGCGCGGTTACGACGTCACGCCGCCGAATCCCCCGGAGGACGTCAGCGAGGCACTCAGCGCGTCGGGTGTGTGGGCGTCGGGCGGGATCGTCTCGACCCCGGCGGACCTGACCCGCTTCATCCGCGGGTACGCGGGCGGGGCCCTCATCTCCAAGGCCTCCCTGCGCGAGCAGCGCCAATGGATCGACGGGGCCTCCGAGCCGGCGGGTCCCGGCAGGAACAAGGCGGGAGCGGCGATCTTCCGCTACTCCACCCGCTGCGGAGTGGTCCTCGGCCACACCGGCAACTTCCCCGGCTACACCCAGTTGATCGCGGCCACGCCGGACGGCCGCAGGTCCCTGACCTTCACGCTCACCACCCAGGTGAACAAGACGAACAAGCCCGTGCTGCTGGAGCGGCTGCGAACGGTCGAGGAGAACTTCGTCTGCGCGCTGCTGAAGGACTGACGGGCGCCGGCGGGCGCTCGCAGAGTCCGGGCGCCCGCTCCCCGCGGAGCGTTCACCTTCAGACCATTGCAACAGATTCGACAAGGAGCGTTGCGTTAGGACCAGAATCATTGCAATGAAATCTCGGCATTCACCTGCGACAACAACAGAATTGCGCAACAAGCATGTTGCTCGATCCTCGAACGCAACGTAGCGTTTCCAATGTCAGAAACACAGAGAACGCACGCGACGCAGCCATGGAGAGCATCATGCAGAAGTTCGACACCACCGCCCCCGTCTCCGCGATCATCGACATCCCCGCGGGACACATCCGCTTCATCGCCGCCGACCGCGCCGACACCACCGTCGAGGTCCTGCCCTCCGACGCCTCCAAGGGCCGCGACGTGAAGGCGGCGGAGCAGACCGAGGTCTCCTACACCGACGGCGTCCTGCGTGTGCAGGCCCCGGAGGCGAGGAACCGGCTCCTCGGCTCGTCCGGGTCCGTCGAGGTGACCGTGCGGCTTCCGGCCGGCTCCCGCGTCGAGGCGAAGGCGGCCGCCGCCGAGTTCCGCGGCGTGGGACGGCTCGGCGAGGTCACCTTCGAGGGCGGCCACCGCTCGGTGGAGCTCGACGAGGCGGACAGCGTCCGCCTGACCGGCCTCGACGCCGACATCTCCGTCGGCCGCCTGCACGGCCCCGCCGAGATCAGCACCCAGAAGGGCGATCTGACCGTCAGCGAGGCCGCACGCGGAACGCTCACGCTGAGCACGCAGCTGGGGGACATCACCGTCGGCGCCGCCCCCGGGGTCTCCGCCGCCCTGGACGCCGGCACCACCCTCGGCCGGATCAGCAACACCCTCCACAACGCCGGCGCCACCCCCGGCCTGACGATCCACGCGACCACCGCCCGCGGCGACATCACCGCCCGCACGGTGAAGGGCTGAAGGCACGACCCGCTCCGCCCCCTCCGCCCCCGAACGGGGCAGCGGGGGCGGAGCGATGAGGTCGCCCGACAGGACCGCGGAGTCACGGACCCCCTCTAGTCCAGCCCCGCCAACGCCCCCCGCACGGCCTCCAGATCGGCGTCCGAGGCCAACCCCGCGTGATACAGCCGCAGTTCCGTGGCTCCGAGCTCGGCGGCGCGGGCCGCGTCGGCCGCCAGAGCGTCCGGCCGGCCCCCCATCCCGGACACGACGGTGAAGTTGGCGGCCAGTACCCTCCCCCGCGCCCCCGCCCGCACCGCGTCCGCGAACGGCGTCAGCAGGCCCGCGCCCCCGGTGCACGGCACGACCACACCGTCGGCCCGGGACAGGATGTGGCCGGGGTCCACCCCGGCGTTGGCGCCGCAGTGGAAGGAGACGGGGTCGGCGTGCAGCAGCACCTGGAACCCGGCCGGCGCGGCGGAACGGACCGCTGAGACCGTCTCCTCCTGGAGCGAGCGGGCCACCTGGTCGCGCCAGACGCGGGTGGCCGCCGCGGTCCCCGCACCGAGCAGCTTCTCCACTCCGGCCCAGCCGCCGCCGGACGGCTCCCCCCGCCACACCGGCTCCAGCGCCCCGCGCACGAAGGACGCCAACTCCTCGGCTTCCAGGCCCTGCCGGCCGTATCCGTCCGCGCACACGGCGCAGAAGCAGAGCGACATCAGATACTGCCCGGCGTCCCCGAGCGGCACCCCGCCGGTCTTGTCGTGGGCGTGCAGATGGGCGAGCCCGTACCAGCCGAGCGACTCCAGTTCCGTACCCGTGGCACCGGGCCGCACCGCGGCCTCCGCCGCGAGGTCGGCGAGGTAGGCGCGGGTGGCGGACCGGGCGACACAGGGCGCCCAGGGATAGCGGTCCCCGTAGGCGTTGACGACGGAGGTCTCCGGATGTTCCTCCCCCATACGGGAGTTGTGCGCGAGCACGACCCAGGTGTGGACGTCGAGCCCCGCCCCGGCCAGCGCGGCGGCGGCCTCGCCGTACGCGTCACCGGGCGCCCAGTCGCCGGCCGGGTACGGGCGAAGGGCCCGGCCGCGCCACCGCGCCTCGTCCACCGGATACAGCACGGCGGAGTGCGCGGCGGTGACGATCCGGTGCCGCGGATGGCGGGGGGTCAGCGCGCGCGTGGAGTGGTAGGCGGACGCGAGCGTCACCTGGCGGACGCCGAGAGCCGCGGTCCTGGCGGCGGCCTCCGGGTCCCCGTTGACGTCCCAGGGGTAGAGGAACGCGGACGCCCTCACGCGCCCTCCTCGATGAGCGCGTACCCGCGGTCGATGAGCTGCGCGAGCTGCTTGACGTGGTCCTCGGCCGGTTCGTGCAGCGGGGGCCGGACCTCGCCGACGTCCAGTCCGCGCAGCCGGACACCCGCCTTGACGAGGGCGACCGCGTAGCCGCGTCCTCGCGCCCGCAGGTCGACGAAGGGGCGGTAGAAGCCGTCCAGCAGCCGGTTCACCGTGGCGTCGTCCCCGGTGTTCAGGGCGCGGTGGAAGGCCAGCGCGATCTCGGGGGCGAAGCAGAAGACCGCCGAGGAGTAGAGCGTGATCCCCAGTCCCCGGTAGGCGAGCCCGGTCAGTTCGGCCGTCGGCAGACCGTTGAAGTAGAGGAAGTCGCCGGGCGCCTCGCTGCGTACGGCGCTGACGATCCGCTGCATCAGGTCCAGGTCGCCGAGCCCGTCCTTGAAGCCGATGATCCCCTCGGTGCGGGCGAGTTCGACCACGCTCGCGGGGGTGAAGACGGCGTTGTCGCGCTGGTAGACGATGACATCGAGGGAGGTGGCGGCGGCGATCTCCCGGTAGTGCCGGAGCAGCCCCTCCTGCCCGGCCGTCACGAGATACGGCGGCATGGCGAGCAGCCCGTCGGCCCCGGCGGCCTCCGCGAGGCGCGCGTAGCGCACGGCGAGAGCGGTTCCGTATCCGGCGCCCGCGATCACCGGGACGCGTCCCTCGGCCGCCTCCACCGCGGCCCGTACGCAGGTCTCGAACTCCTCGGGCACGAGCGCGTGGAACTCGCCGGTGCCGCAGCACGCGAAGACCGCAGCCGCGCCCGCCTCGACACCGCGCCGGACATGCTCCCGGTAGACGCCGGGGTCGACAGCGCCGTCGTGGCCGTACGCGGTGACGGGAAAGAAGAGCGGCCCGCTGGGGATGCTCAGCCGAGCGGCAAGAGGGGCTGACGTCACGGACTCTCCCTTAAAAGGTGCCCACCGAGTGCATGTTTCTGATCCATGTACATATCTCTGAACTCGCCCACGCTAAGCCGCCGCCTCGCGGCCGGTCAAGCACGCGAACCCGCAACTCGAAGGCGGATTTCGCCCCTTCGCGCGACACTTGACGCGGCACGCCGACGCTCCTTAGCGTGTCCATGAATGTGAATGCCATACACGCATACGACTGACCGCCAGTGTCCCGCCCGCTGCCCCACCGACCGCCCGCGGCACCTTGCCCCGGCCCCGGCCCCGGCACACCCGCCCCCACGGAGGAGACCCCCATGCCCGCTCCCCGCACCGTTCTGCTCACCGGCGCCGCCGGGGGACTCGGCACCCTGATGCGCGGGCTGCTGCCGGAGTACGGCTACGAGCTGCGCCCGCTCGACATGCTCCCGGTCGAGGGTGAACCGGAGGCGATCACCGCGGACCTCGCCGACCGGGCGGCGCTGCGCGAGGCGGTGCGGGGCGTCGACGCGATCGTCCACCTCGCGGGCATCTCCCTGGAGGCCTCCTTCGACAAGATCCTCAAGGCCAACATCGAGGGGACGTACAACCTGTACGAGGCGGCGCGCGAGGAGGGCGTACGCCGTGTCGTCTTCGCCTCCTCCAACCACGCGGTGGGCTTCACCCCGCGCCCGGTGGGCGACGCCCCCCTGATCCCGGTCGACACCCCGCGCCGCCCCGACACCTTCTACGGGCTCTCCAAGTCGTTCGGCGAGGACCTCGCCCAGCTCTACTGGGACAAGCACGGCCTGGAGACCGTCTCGGTGCGCATCGGGTCCTGCTTCGCGGAGCCGACGAGCGTGCGCATGCTCTCGGTGTGGATGAGCCCCGAGGACGGCGCCCGTCTCTTCCACGCCGCCCTGACCGCGCAGGACGTGGGCCACTCGGTCGTCTACGGCTCGTCCGCCAACACCCGTCTGTGGTGGGACCTTTCGTCGGCGCGGGCCCTCGGCTACGAACCGCGCGACGACTCCGAGCCGTACGCGGAGAAGCTCATCGCCGAACAGGGGGAGCTCGACCCCGCCAACCCGGACCACGCCCACCTGGGCGGGCACTTCACGACGCACCCGCCGATCTGGCCGTACTGACCACGGCCGAAAAGGCGGGGACGACGGGCGGACAGCGAATCCGCCCGCGCGGGAACGGGCGGACAGCGGACCGCCCGGCGCAGGGACGGGCGGGCAGCGGAACCGCCCGGCAAGAGGCGGGCGGGCAGCGAACGGGCCCGCCCGCCCCCGCGTTCGGGCACGGCGCCTGCCCGATCCCACCGCTCCCCCGCTTCCACCCCAGGTCCGCCGCGGGCGGCCGCGGCGCCGAACGGGCGCAGCCGGGCAGCATCGGGCCCGCAACAGACCTGGTCAGTGACGGACACCCGCTGTAGAACTTCCCTCATGGGCCCCACCGGGTCCGAACGGGCAGTGCGCGACGGTGCGCGGGGAGCGGGTGACGGCGATGACGGGCAGGACGGCGGAGGAGCGGCAGCGCGAGATCGTCCGGACCGCGCGCCGCACGGGCTCGGTCGAGGTCACCGGACTCGCCGCCGAACTGGGCGTCGCGAAGGAGACCGTACGACGGGATCTGCGCACCCTGGAGGACCACGGGCTGGTGCGCCGCACCCACGGCGGCGCCTACCCCGTGGAGAGCGCCGGCTTCGAGACGACGCTCGCCTTCCGCACCACGAGCCATGTGCCCGAGAAGCGCCGGATCGCCGCCGCCGCGGCCGAGTTGGCCCGGGACGCCGAGACCGTCTTCGTCGACGAGGGGTTCACCCCGCAGCTCATCGCCGAAGCCCTGCCCAGGGACCGGCCGCTGACCGTGGTGACCGCCTCCCTCGCCACCGCCGGGGCGCTCGCCGAGGCCGAGAACACGAGCGTCCTGCTGCTCGGCGGCCGGGTCCGCCCCGGCACGCTCGCGACCGTCGACCACTGGACCACGAAGATGCTCGCCGGCTTCGTCATCGACCTCGCGTTCATCGGCGCCAACGGCATCTCCCGCGAACACGGCCTCACCACCCCCGACCCGGCGGTCAGCGAGGTCAAGGCGCAGGCGATCAGGGCCTCCCGGCGCACGGTCTTCGTCGGTGTGCACACCAAGTTCGGCGCCGTCAGCTTCTGCCGGTTCGCCGGCATCGGCGCCCTGGAGACGATCGTGACGAGCACCCTGCTCCCGGCCTCCGAGGCACACCGCTACTCACTGCTGGGCCCTCAGGTCATCCGCGTCTGAAAGCCCTCCGCCCCCAAGCCCCCAACCACCTGCTCCCCCTGGGCCGCTCCCAAGGCACCTCCACACCTCACCCCACCCCAAATCACCCAGCCTCTCCCTATTCCTCCCCCTTTCCTCCCTCCCCTCCCCTCCCCTCCCCTCCCCCAGGAGTGATCCATGCGAACCCCGAGCCGGCGGAGGCCGCGCGCACTGCTCGCCGCGGCCGCCGCAGGGACGCTGCTCTCCCCGCTCCTCTCCGGCTGCTGGACCGGAGCGGGCGGGTCGGGCTCCGGCGGGAACTCCATCAACGTCCTGATGGTCAACAACCCGCAGATGGTCGAGCTTCAGAAGCTCACCAAGGCCCACTTCACCCGAGAGACCGGCATCAAGGTGAACTTCACCGTCCTGCCGGAGAACGACGTCCGCGACAAGATCAGCCAGGACTTCGCCAACCAGGCGGGCCAGTACGACGTAGCCACCCTCTCCAACTACGAGATACCGATCTACGCCCGCAACGGCTGGCTGCACGAGATGGACTCGTACGTCCGCCAGGACAGCGGATACGACGAGCGGGACATCCTCCAGCCCATGCGGCAGTCGCTGACGGCCGCCGACGGAAAGCTCTACGGGCAGCCGTTCTACGGCGAGTCGTCCTTCCTGATGTACCGCAAGGATGTGTTCGCGGCGAAGGGCCTGAAGATGCCCGCGCACCCCACCTGGCAGCAGGTCGCCGGCCTCGCGGCGAAGGCGGACGGCGCCGAGCCCGGCATGAAGGGCATCTGCCTGCGCGGTCTGCCCGGCTGGGGCGAGGTCATGGCCCCGCTCACCACCGTGGTCAACACCTTCGGCGGCACGTGGTTCGACAAGGACTGGAAGGCGCGCCTGGACTCCCCCGAGTTCGAGAAGGCCACCAGGTTCTACGTGAACCTCGTCCGCGAGCACGGCGAGTCCGGCGCCGCCCAGTCCGGCTTCGCCGAGTGCCTGAACAACATGACCCAGGGCAAGACGGCCATGTGGTACGACGCCACCTCGGCCGCGGGCCTGCTGGAGGCCAAGGACTCCCCGGTCAGGGGCAAGCTCGGCTACGTCCCGGCCCCCGTCGAGAAGACCGAGTCGTCCGGCTGGCTCTACACCTGGGCCTGGGGACTCCAGAAGGCCTCGCGCAACCCGGACAAGGCCTGGAAGTTCATCTCCTGGGCCTCCGGCAAGGGCTACGAGCAACTGGTCGGCGACACCTCCGGCTGGTCGAACGTCCCGGCGGGCAAACGCGCTTCGACGTACACGAACGCCGCCTACGTCAAGGAGGCCGCGGCCTTCCAGGACATGACCCGCCAGGCCATCGAGGGTGCCCGGCCGCGCGACCCCGGCGTCCAGCCGCGTCCCGCGCCCGGCATCCAGTTCGTCGGCATCCCCGAGTTCACCGACCTCGGCACCAAGGTCTCGCAGGAGATCAGCGCGGCCATCGCCGGACGCCAGTCCGTCGACGCGGCCCTGAACACGTCCCAGGAACTCGCCGAGAAGATCTCCAAGGAGTACGAGGGCCGATGACCGCCACGACAACGGCCCGCGTGGCCGCTCCCCCCGTACGCACCCTCGGACGGCCGTCGGCCCGGCTGCGCGCCTGGGCCGCTCGCGGCCCCCTGCTCCCGGCCCTGATCTTCATGATCGCGGTGACCCAACTGCCCTTCGTGGCCACGCTGGTGATCTCGTTCTTCGACTGGAACGCCCTCTACCCGAAGGCCCGCCGCTTCACCGGCTTCGGCAACTACACGGAGGTGCTGACCGACGCGGGCCTGCGGCACTCCGTCTGGACGACGGTCCTGCTGACCGTCACCGTGGTCCTCGTCAGTCTCGTCCTCGGCCTGGTCCTCGCCCTGCTCCTGGACCGGCGGTTCCGGGGCCGCGGCATCGTCCGCACCCTGCTGATCGCACCGTTCCTGGTGGTCCCGGTCGCCGCGGCCCTGCTGTGGAAGCACGTGCTGTTCAACCCCGAGTACGGCCTGCTGAACGGTCTGCTGCACTACGTGGGCGGCCCGGCGCCCGACTGGATCTCGGACACCCCGCTGCTCGCGGTCGAGGCGTCCCTGGTCTGGCAGTGGACGCCGTTCATGATGCTGATCCTGCTCGCCGGCCTGCAGAGCCGCGACCACCAGCAGATCGAGGCGGCGCGCGTGGACGGCGCGAACGACTGGCAGGTGTTCCGCCATCTCACCCTCCCCCACCTGCGCCGCTACCTCGAACTGGGGGCGCTGCTGGGCTCGATCTACATCGTGCAGAACTTCGACGCGGTCTTCACCATCACCTCCGGCGGCCTGGGCACCGCCAACCTGCCCTACACCGTGTACCAGAGCTTCTACCAGGCCCACGAGAACGGCCTCGCCTCCGCCGCGGGCGTTCTGGTGGTCGTCGGCTCCATCGTCATCGCGACCTTCGCCCTGCGCGTGGTGTCGTCCCTGTTCCGCGAGGAGGGGTCCCGCTGATGAGTACCACCACGCCACGCCTCCACCCCCGCCGCGCCGGGGGCGCCGGCCTGGGCCTGGCCGCCTGGGCGCTCGGCATCGTGTTCTTCCTGCCCATCGCGTGGATGGCCCTGACGTCCTTCCACTCCGAACCGGACGCGGCGAAGAACCCGCCGGCCTTCGGCGCGGCCCTGACCCTCGACGGCTACCGGGAGTTCTTCGGCACGGGCGGCGGGGCGAGCCCCTGGCCCGCGCTCGTCAACTCCACCGTCGCGTCGGTGGCCTCGACCCTCCTCGTCCTGCTGCTGGCCTTCCCGGCGGCGTACGCCCTCTCGATCCGCCCGGTGAAGAAGTGGACGGACGTCCTGTTCTTCTTCCTGTCGACGAAGATGCTGCCGGTGGTGGCGGGCCTCCTCCCGATCTATCTCTTCGCCAAGAACACCGGCACGCTCGACAACATCTGGCTGCTGGTCGTCCTCTACACCTCGATGAACCTGCCGATCGCGGTGTGGATGATGCAGTCGTTCCTCGCCGAGGTACCGGTGGCGGTGATCGAGGCGGCCCAGCTCGACGGCGCGAAACTGCCGACGATCCTGGCCCGAGTCGTCGCCCCCATCGCTCTCCCCGGCATCGCGGCGACGGCCCTGATCTGCTTCATCTTCAGCTGGAACGAGCTGCTGTTCGCCCGGGTGCTCACGGGTGTGGTCGCCGGGACCGCCCCCGTCTTCCTGACCGGATTCATCACCAGCCAGGGCCTGTTCCTGGCGAAGGTGTGCGCCGCGTCGCTCGTCGTCTCCCTGCCGGTGCTCGCCGCGGGGTTCGCCGCCCAGGACAAACTGGTCCAGGGCCTTTCGCTGGGAGCCGTGAAATGAAGGCCGCAGTCATCGAGTCCATGGGCCGTGCCGTCGTGGCCGAGGTCCCCGACCCGACGCCGGGCCCCCGCGAGGTCGTGGTCGAGGTCGCCGCCTGCGGCCTGTGCGGCACCGATCTGCACATCCTCCAGGGCGAGTTCGCGCCCGAACTGCCGATCGTGCCGGGCCACGAGTTCGCGGGCACGGTGGTCGGCGTCGGCACCCGGGTGACCGAACTCGCGGTCGGCGACCGGGTGGCCGTCGACCCGTCCCTGTACTGCCACGAGTGCCGCTACTGCCGTACGGGCCACAGCAACCTCTGCGAGCGGTGGGCGGCGATCGGCGTGACCACCGCGGGCGGGGCGGCCCAGTACGCGACCGCGCCCGTCGCCAACTGTGTGAAGCTCCCCGAACACGTCGCCACCCAGGACGCGGCCCTGATCGAACCGCTCTCCTGCGCCGTCCGCGGCTATGACGTCCTGCGGTCCCGGCTCGGCGCCCACATCCTGGTCTACGGCTCCGGGACGATGGGCCTGATGATGCTGGAGCTCGCCAAGCGCACCGGCGCGGCGAGCGTGGACGTCGTCGACGTGAACCCCGAACGGCTGGCCACCGCCCGGCTGCTCGGCGTCTCCGCGGCCGCGGAGAGCGCCGACGAGCTGGACCGCCCCCAGGGCTGGGACGTCGTCGTCGACGCGACCGGAAACGCGGCGGCGATCCAGGACGGCCTGGACCGGGTGGCGAAGGCGGGGACCTTCCTCCAGTTCGGCGTGGCGGACTACGCGACCCGGGTCACCGTCGACCCGTACCGCATCTACAACCAGGAGATCACCATCACCGGTTCGATGGCCGTCCTGCACAGCTTCGAACGCGCGGCGGAACTCTTCGCCGCGGGAGTCCTCGACCCGTCCGTCCTCATCAGCGACCGCCTCCCCCTGACGAGCTACCCCCAGGCACTGGAACAGTTCGCGTCGGGCGTGGGACGCAAGATCGTCGTCGTGCCCTGAGCCGGTGCGACCGGTGCCCGGGCACCCGCGCCCGGATCCGGGAGGCAACCCGTGCCGGGGGGAACATTCCGCCACACGCCGCCACACACCTCACCCCTTGGGTAAGGGAACGGTAAAGCGCCTTTGCTCGTTACCCCAGTCATGACAGCTATGACGCCAGGCTCGAACATCCCTCTCCCCGTCTCCCGCGTGACGGTGGACGTCACCGCCCCGGTGCGGCTCGACGTGTCGAGCCTGCTGCTCACCGCCGACGGCAAGGTGCGCTCCGACGACGACTTCATCTTCTACAACCAGCCCACCGGCCCCGGTGTCACTTACCGGTCCGGCGGCGGCACCGCGCCCGACGCGATCACGATCGACACGGCCGCGGTGCCCCCGGGCATCGAGAAGATCGTCGTCACGGCGAGCCCCGACGCGGCGGGCCAGTCCTTCCAGGGCATCGAACCCACCGCGACGATCCGCAACGCGGACGACAACACGATTCTCGCCGCCTTCACCCCACCCCGGCTGGGCACGGAGACGGCCCTCGTGATCGTCGAGGTCTACCTCCGCAACGGCGCCTGGAAGGCCCGCGCGGTCGGCCAGGGCTACGCGAACGGCCTGGCGGGCATCGCCACCGACTTCGGCGTGAGCGTGGAGGAGCCCACCCCGGCCGCCCAGCCCACCCCCGCTGCCCAGCCTCCGGCCGCGGACCCCCGCCTCTCCGCCCCGCAGTCCCCGGCCGCTCCCCCGGTCCCGCCCATGCCCCCGGCGCCGCCCGCCGCCACCGGCAAGATCAACCTGGACAAGGGCCGGGTCAGCCTCCAGAAGAACCAGACGGTGTCCCTGGTCAAGGGCGGCGCCCCGCTGCTCGCCAAGGTCCAGATGGGCCTCGGCTGGGAACCGGCGTTCCGCGGCAAGGACATCGACCTGGACGCCTCGGTCATCGCGTACGGCCCGCAGCGCAACCACATCGACAGTTGCTACTTCGGCAAGCTCTCCATCGTGAACGGTGCGATCAAGCACTCCGGCGACAACCTCACGGGCGAGGGCGGCGGGGACGACGAGGTGATCACCGTCGACCTCGGCCGTCTCCCCCAGGAGGTCACCGGCCTGGTCTTCACGGTCAACTCCTTCTCCGGCCAGAAGTTCACCGAGGTGGCCAAGGCCTACTGCCGCCTCATCGACGCCTCCAGCGGCGAGGAACTCGTCCGCTTCGACCTCACCAACGCCGAGGCCCAGACGGGCGTGATGATGGCCAAGCTGATCAAGCAGTTCTCCGGTGAGTGGGACATGACCGCGATGGGCAACTTCGTCAAGTCCCGCACGGTCCGAGGCATGGTGAAGCCGGCAGCCGAGTCCCTCTGACCCACGGCCCCCCCATGGCCGGGGGCGAGAATCCGGCCCGGCTCCGGTCACCCCGTTTCCCTCGCCCCCTCCGCCCCTACCCGACCCACCCTGGGGCTCCGCCCCAGACCCCGCTCCTCAAACGCCGGAGGGGCTGGATTCCGCACCCGGGATCCGGCGTGAGGGGCCGTTCCGGTACATCGATGCCCGTCGCCACCGACGCCCACTCCTCACCCAACGGCGACGGGCTGATGCACCGGCACGGCCCCGACCCACCCACCGGACCGACACCGCACCCGGTGACACCCCGGAAGGGCTACGCCCGCAACCCCTCCGTCAGCAACAGCAGATACCGCCGGATGTACGCACCGTCCGAGCTCCCCAGCTCCGACGCGGTAGCCACCCCGTGCACCAGCCGCAACACATCGATCGGCTCCACGTCCATCCGCAGGGTCCCCTCCCGCTGAGCGGCCTCGACGAGCCTCCCCGCCGCCCCCTTCACAGAGGACCCGCACCGGGCCAGCACCTCCGAGCTCCCGTCCGCGACGGCCGACCCGAGCAGCGCCTTCAGCCCACGGACCCGGATCATCCCGAGGCCGAGCTCGTTGAGCCACTCCACGAGGGCCTCCCCCGGCGGCAGCTCGGCGGCGATCTCGTCAGCGCGGACGGCGATCGCCTCGATGGCGTCCACGTAGACGGCCTCCAGCAGCGTCTGCCGGGTGGGAAAGTGCCGGTACAGCGTCCCCGACCCCACCCCGGCCCGCTTGGCGATGTCGTCCAGAGACGCACCCTCCCCGTGTTCGGCGAACGCGACCGCCGCCTCCGCGAGGAGCCGCTCATAGTTCCGCCGCGCATCCGCCCGCATCGGCTTGACCTGGGCCATTCAGCTACTCCTTGCGAACCGGGGACCCTCTCCGTATCTTGGCGAGGGTTAAACGGAGACAGCCCCCGCTTATTTCGCGGGCAGTCCGTGCTGCCCACTCGCACCGTACCGGGGACGCCAGACCAGGAGAACTCCATGTCCACCGGCACCGGCACACCCACTCCCGACACCCCGTCAGCAGCCTTACCCCCGCGGCGACTCCGCCCCACGCAGGCGACCGGCACGACAGCCCTCCTCGTGATCGTGACCGCCTATCTGATGGTCGGGATCGACTCCACCGTCGTCAACGTCGCCCTGCCGGACGTCCAGCGGGACCTCGGCTTCACCCCCACCGGCCTGTCCTGGGTCCTCAACACGTACACCCTCGCCTTCGGCGGTCTGCTCCTCCTCGGCGGCCGGATCGGCGACATCGCGGGCCGCCGCCGCACCCTCACCGCGGGCGCCCTCCTCTTCGCCGCCTCCTCACTGCTCGGCGGCCTCGCCACCGAGAGCTCCTGGCTGCTCGCGGCCCGCGCGCTCCAGGGCGTGGGCGCGGCGCTCATCGCCCCCAGCACCCTCGCCCTCATCACCACCAACTTCCCCGAGGGCCCCCGACGCCACCACGCGCTCGGGATCTACTCCTCCATGGCCGGGATCGGCGCGTCGGTCGGCCTGGTCCTCGGCGGCATGCTCACGTCGTGGGCGTCCTGGCGCTGGTCGCTGCTGATCAACGTGCCGATCGGCATCGCGGTCGCCGCCGCCCTGCCTCGCTTCGTCACCGAGACCCCGCGTCACGCGGGTCGCTTCGACGCGGCGGGGGCACTCACCGGCACCGCCGGCACGGCCTCGCTGGTCTACGCGTTCATCCGGGTCTCCGAGCAGGGCTGGAGCGACACCCAGGCGATGCTGGGGTTCAGCACGGCGGCGGCCCTGCTCGTCGGCTTCCTGCTGGTGGAGGCGCGCGCGGAGCAGCCGGTCATGCCGCTGCGTCTCTTCGCGAGCCGTGACCGGGCGGGCGGCTACGCCGGGGTCCTGCTGCTGCCCGCGGGCATGTTCGGCGCGTTCTACTTCCTCACCCTGGTCGCCCAGCAGGCGCTGGGGTACAGCCCGTTGCGCACGGGCTTCGCCTTCCTGCCGCTGACTCTGGTGATGTTCACGACCGTGCGCCTCGTGCCACGGCTGCTTCAGCGCTTCGGTGCCAAGCCCGTCCTGCTGTCGGGTATCTCGCTGATCGCCGTCGCGGGCGTCTGGCTGTGGCGGCTGGAGCCGGGCGACGGCTATGTCACCGGTCTGCTGGGCCCGTTGCTGGTCATGGGACTGGGTGTGGGTCTGAGCTTCCTGCCGCTGAACGCCACCATTCTCGCGGGCGTCGCACCGCGCGAGGCGGGATCGGCGTCCGGACTGCTCCAGACCCTCCAGTGGCTCGGCGGCACGCTCGGACTCTCCGTCCTGGTCACCGTCTTCGGCACGGCGACCCGGCACGCTCACGGTTCCCCGTCGGAGATCCTCACCGAGGGCTCGGCCCGAGCGTTCGGCGCCGGTTCGCTGATCGCCCTGACCGCGCTGGTGCTGTCGGCGCTGGTGCTCACGAACACAAAACGCGAACGCGGCGCTTAGAAATCCCACCCGGCCGAACAGAGGCGCGACCCGCAACCACGGGCCGCGCCCTGTCCCGAAACCGGACGCCTCGGCACACCTCCGGTCGACCGGAGCCAAAAGCTCCAGCCGCCCGAAGCCGAATCCCTCACCCCGCCTGGGCCCACGGCCAGTCCGCGTCCCGAGCCGACTCCAGAAGCGGCACCATCCGGAAAGCCGCGTCCGAGAGGCCGCCGAACGTATGGCGGTTTCCCTTGCCCGACGGGCCGTGGCCCGCGCTGTAGCCGGCGAGGTTCCACGTGTAGACCGGAACGTGCGCCGGAACCTGCTCGGTCGGGTCGCCGAACTGGCTGTACATGGCCTGCTCGTCGGTGACGATGAGGACCCGGTCGTGCTTCTTGTAGTGCTCCCGGACCGCCTCGGTCGTGTTGGTGCCGCCGAGGTCACCGAACCGTCCGAGGACCTTGAGCACGGACTCGCCCGCGCCGAAGGCCACCCGCTTGCTGGTGGTGCCGAACTCGACGAGATCCGCGTCCGCCGCCCGCAGCGCGAGCGCCGTGCCGAAGATCGCCGCCGCGTCGGCCCGGTTGAGCTCGGAACGCTCCGACAGCCGCGAGTAGAACATCGAGCCCGAACGGTCCACGAGGACCAGGGTCCGGCCGGGCAGAGCGGGCACGTTGGCCAGCGAGTGACCGAGCGCCTGCTCCAGCGGGTACGCCCAGCGCAGCGACGGCGCGTGCTGGTAGGCCGCGAGGTAGCGGAACGGGAACTGCCGCGAGCGCGCGACCTCCTCCGGGTCACTGATCTTCGCGGCGACCCGTGCCGCCACCTCGTCGCCGACGCCGGCCTCGTCGAAGTTGCGCAGGTTGCGGACGAGCGCCATGGCACCCATGGACGGGATGACGGCCTCCCAGGCCGCCGCGTCCATCGGCCCCTGGAGCCAGCCGGCCAGCGCCTCCCAGGTCATCCCCGCGTCCGCGAGGCGCTGCGCCCCCTGCGCACCGGTCACGACCTTGCGCCGCTTGGCCGGCCGCAGCGCCATCAGGTCGCGATGGGCGGCGACCACGGGCAGCGACTTCGGGACGACGGCCGTGTCCGGGTTGTGGCGCCGGTCCAGCGCGTACTGGAACAGGTCGCCCTGCCAGGGCTTGTCCGGGTCCGGTGCCGCGTGCACCAGGTTGAGGATGTCGCCGAAGCGGTAGCCCTTGGACGCGGTGTCGTACTTCAGGAGCGACTTGCCGTTGTAGAGGCGTCGTACGGCGTCGGCGATGCCCCGCTTGACGGGCTTGGGCACGTTCCGGCCGTACCGGGAGGTCCAGTAGGCGAGCAGCTCGCCCGGCTCGTCCGGACGGCGCAGTACGGAGGCGACGACCTGCCGGTTGGCCGGGCCGTCGGTGGCGTCGGCGTCCAGGCGCGCCTTCACGTACTCGGCGGCGCCCACGAGCGAGGCGGTACGGAGGTTTCCCTCACCGCGCAGCCAGCTCAGGAGGCCGGCGGTCCAGGACGGGTCGGCGACGGCGAGCTCACGCACGAGCGCGGCGAACCGGTCGTCGCGGGCGTCGCCGGTCTCGTAGAAGGTCTGCTGCGAGACGAAGTTGGCGATCGCCAGCAGAAAGAGCTCGGAGCGCGCGTCGCGCTCGCGGCCGAGGCCGCCCTGGTGCGTCCGCAGCACTCGGCCGGTGGACGTCACGCGAGAAGTGGGCTGCGCCTTCGCCGCCTTGTTGTTGAAGCGTGCCACGGTGAATTCCCCCGAATTCATGAGCATTTCGGAGGGAGGCACAGCAAATGGAGGGTGTCCGAGATCAGGGATCGGCGTCGGTCGCTTATAAACTGGCGCGTCTTCCGTTCCGCCACACCGACCCGAAGTCGATGACGGGATTCGAACCCGCATGAGGTCGCGACCCCACCAGTTCCCGAAGTATCCGCTGCCTGCGCACCGGGCACCCACCATGAGCTGCGCCTCCCGAGATCAAGTCGGCCGCGGCATGGATTCTTTGAGAGAGAAGTAGCCGTGGCCCGCGCACCGGGAGGTGCATGAAGTTGTGGTGTCCAGAGATCGAAGCCGGCGGAACCGACGTAGGTGCTCTAACCCCTGAGCTACATCGGCGCGTTGTGCCGACGGCGGGACTCGAACCCGCGACCGCCCCATTATCAGTGGAAGTAGGTCCTGCCTTCGCACCTGGACGTGCACCACTGTAGGAGGGCGGTCGCGAACCCGGCGAGTGAATTAATCCGCGGGGAAAGCGGGGGGAGTTCAGCCGCGCTTCTGCCGCTTCCAGGGGCCCGTAATGGCGAGCATGATGCCCGGCTCCTGGATGTTGGCGAAGAGGGTGCGGCCGTCGGGCGAGAACGTGACGCCGGTGAACTCGCTGTAGGCCGGGGCCTCGGGGGTGCCGATGTTGAGCTCGTTGCGGGCGATCGGGTAGGTGCGGCCGCTCTCGGTGGCGCCGAAGAGGTGCTGGACGCCTTCTCCGTCCTCGGCGATGACGAGACCGCCGTACGGGGAGACGGTGATGTTGTCCGGTCCGTCGAAGGCTCCGTCGACGGACGGGTCGGGGTTCACGCCGATGAGGACCTTCAGCGTCAGGGTGCGGCGCTTGGGGTCGTAGAACCAGACGGCTCCGTCGTGGGCCTGGCCGGGGCTCTCGGCGCGGGCGTAGGAGGAGACGATGTAGACACCGCCGTCACCCCACCACATGCCTTCGAGCTTGCGGGCGCGGGTGACCTGGACGTCGGTGAACTGCTTGCGGACGGAGACGGTCTTGGCGTCCCGGTCGGGCACGTCGACCCAGTCCACGCCGTACACCGTGCCGATCCTGGTGGCGCGGGAGAGGTCGTCGACGAAGGTGCCGCCGGAGTCGAAGCACTTGAAGGCCTGGAGCGCTCCGGCGTCGTCCGCGAGGGTGGCGAGCCGTCCGTGTCCGTGCTCGAAGCCCTGCGGAGGGGTCCAGCGGTACAGCAGGCCGTTGGGGCCCGAGGCGTCCTCGGTGAGGTAGAGCCGGCCGCGCTTGGGGTCGACGACGACGGCCTCGTGGGCGTAACGGCCCAGCGCCTTGAGGGGCTTGGGGTTCTTGTTGCGGCGGCGGTCCTGCGGGTCGACCTCGAACACGTAGCCGTGGTCCTTGGTCATGCCGTTCTGGCCGGCCTTGTCCTCGGTCTCCTCGCAGGTGAGCCACGTGCCCCAAGGGGTGTTGCCGCCCGCGCAGTTGGTGGAGGTGCCCGCGACGCCGACCCACTCGGCGACGTGTTCGTGACGTACCTCGACGACGGTGCACCCGCCGGACGCGGCGGGGTCGTAGACGAGTCCCTCGGTGAGCGGCACGGGGTGGGTCCAGCCGGAGCGGGGGCCCTTGAGCTCGTGGTTGTTGACGAGGAGGGTGGCGCCACGCGGGCCCTGGAAGGTGGAGGTGCCGTCGTGGTTCGACGGCGTGAACTCTCCCGAGTCCAGCTTGGTGCGGCCGCTGTAGGTGATGACACGGTAGGAGAAGCCGGCGGGCAGCGAGAGGAGGCCCTTGGGGTCGGTGACGAGCGGGCCGTAGCCGACGCCGCCGTGGCGGGCCTCCGCCGAGCCCTCACCCTCGGTCTCCGTCTCCGTGGCGGCGAGCGCGTTGGGGGCGGTGGCGAGAGCGCCCACGCTGCCGATCAGGACCACGCCTGCACCGGTGATCGCGGACTGCCTGGCGAAGTCCCTGCGAGAGAGCGACATGTGATGTCTCCTGTGACGGTGGACTCGGACTGTCGTGGGGGGGGCGGCTGACGACCTCGGTTCGCGGCCACACCGTCCCGTTCCCTCCTGAACACGAGTTGAACGCGCGCCGACTTCCGTGGGCCCGCTTGCGTGAATCCACCCGACCGGCGCAGCGGAACCATCCACTCCGTGGGCGGGAGCCGCCCGGGGCCCTGACCTCTGATCCCGACCCAAGGCCGAACACCTGCCCCCTGACCCCGGCCCCTGGGCCCTGGGCCGAACACCTGGCACCTGGCATCCGGCCCCAGCCCCGGAGCCCAACGCCGATTGTCTGGCACCTGGCTCCCGGCCCCGGCCTCAAGCTCCCCAGCACCAGACGCCGGTCACCGGACCCCCACCCCACCCGGGCCCCGCGTCACGACGTCCCCAGGTCACCCCGTCAATTCACCGGCGCCTCAAGCCCCCTGCTGCGACCGGGCCTTGAACGCCGCCTTGCGGGCCTCCTTGGCGACCTTCTTGTCGGGGTGCAGCCGGCCCATGGCCTCCAGGACGTCCGGGGCCGCGGGGTGCTCGACCCGCCAGGCCGTGTCGAAGAAACCGCTGTGCTGCTCGGCCAGACCCTCGACCAGGGCCTGCAGTTCGTCGGAGTTCCCCTCGGCGGCGAGCTGTGCCGCCACCGTGTCGATCGTCAGCCAGAAGACCATCGCCTCGGACGGCGGCGGCACGTCGGGCGCACCCCGCTCGGAGAGCCAGACCCGGGCGAGACCGCCCAGCTCGGCGTCGTCGAGCACCTCGCGCAGCGCCGGCTCGGCCTCCGTACCGACGAGCGCGAGCGCCTGCTGGCAGTGCAGGCGGCGCAGCGGTGCGTTCGGGTCCGTGCCGCGCGCCGCGGAGAGCAACTCCTGTGCGGCGGAGAGCGGTTCACGCCGGGCGAGCCACTGCTCGATCTCGGCCTGCGCGGCGGTCGGGGGGAAGCCGGCCGTGCCGTCCAGCAGCGTGTCCGCGCCCTTGTCGGTCAGCTCGCCCACCGCCGGGGCGGAGAAGCCCGCCTCGATGAGCCGGGCGCGCAGCCCGTACAGGCCGAGCGGAGTCAGCCGCACCACCCCGTACCGCGACACGTCCATGTCGTCGACGGAGGCCGGCTCCTCGGCGGTCTCCGCCATCAGGGCCTCGTCGACCGGCTGGAAGACGACGAGTCCGATGGGCTCCAGCAGCCGGAACTGGTCGTCGAGGCGCATCATGGCGTCCGAGACCTGTTCCAGGACGTCGTTGCTGGGCTCCCCCATGTCGTCGGGCAGGATCATCGAGGCGGCGAGCGCGGGAAGCGGCACCGGCACCTCCCCGAGCGCGTCCTCGCCGACGGTCAGCAGGTACAGGTTGCCGAGCACGCCGTCGAGGAACTCGGACTCGGCCTCCGGGTCCCAGTCCAGCGAGGAGAGGTCGATCTCGCCCTGCTCGTCCATCGCGTCGACGAGTTCACCGAGGTCGGGCACGCTCGCGTCGGCCAGGACGACGTCGAGGGCGCCGAGCCAGAAGCCGAGGACGTCCTGCGGGGCGCCGGAGGTGAGCCGGGCGAGCTCCTCGCCCGTGGTGACGGTGCCCTCCTCCTCGTCCACGATCTCGACGAGCCCGGTGTCGACGGCCACCCGCCAGGCCTCACCGGCCAGCGCGGCCGCGTCGTCGCCGGTCAGGCCGAGGACTCCGGCCGCCTCGGGAAGCTGTTCCTCGACGAGTTCGCCCCCGGCGCCGACCCGGGTCGCGGGGCCCGCCCAGCGGGCCAGCCGTGCGGCGCGGGAGAGCAGCGGCGCGGCGAGCGCGTCGCGGGCGAGCTGCGCCTCGGAGTGCAGCCGCACCGGCGGCAGGGAAGAGCTGTCTGACATCGGCTGAGTTCTCCTCCGAACAACCACGACGAGCAGGGACAGGCAGGCAAGCGGTCCGACCGGGTCCACGACGGGCGCCGTGTCCCGCCGGACACCGGCGGGCACGGGAGCCCGGAGGCGGCCCGGGGGATCCGTGCCAACTGCTCAGCCTAGACGGATTTCCACCCATGCCGCCCGGTTCATGTGTCCGACAGGTCTCGTACACCGTCGAAACCTTGACAACTCCCCCCGCTACACACGAGATTGACGCGCGTAGAAGTTCAACGGCCGTACGGTCGAACCCTTCTACGCGCGTCACTGGCCCGCAAGCAGGGCGCGCTCCCCCCACCAGTCCACCCTCGTCCCGGCGCTCACGAACGTCCCCGGAGGGATTCCCTTGCCGAGCAAGAGAACCGCGCGCATCGGCGCGCTGACCGTCGCCGCGGTCTGTTCCACCGTCTCCGCCGTTGTGCTCACCACACCGGCCCAGGCGGACACCGTCCACATCCACGACATCCAGGGCACCACCCGGACCTCCCCCCTCGCGGGTACGAAGGTCACCGACGTGCCCGGCGTCGTCACCGGCGTGCGGACATACGGTTCGTCCAAGGGCTTCTGGTACCAGGACCCCACGCCGGACGCCGACCCCGCCACCAGTGAGGGCGTCTTCGTCTTCACCAGTTCCGCCCCCAAGGTCGCCGTCGGCGACTCGGTCACGGTGACGGGCACGGTCTCGGAGTACGTCCCGGGCGGCGTCTCCACCGGCAACCAGTCGGTCACCGAGGTGACCAAGCCGACGGTCACCGTCGTCTCCGGCGGCAACCCCGTCCCGGCCGCGACGGTCGTCGACGCCCGGTCCGTGCCGGACGACTACGCCCCCGCCGGCGACACCGCCGCGGGTGGTTCGGTCAACGCCATCACCCTGGAGCCGTCGCGGTACGCCCTGGACTACTACGAGTCCCTCGAGGGCATGAACGTCCAGGTCGCGAACACCCGCGTGGTCACCGCCACCGACCCGTACACCGAGCTGTGGGTCACGGTGAAGCCGCACGAGAACGCCACCCGCCGCGGCGGCACGGTGTACGGCTCGTACTCCTCGCAGAACACGGGACGCATACAGATACAGTCCCTCGGCGCGACCGCCGACTTCCCGACCGCGAACGTCGGTGACAAGCTCACCGGCATCACGGCGGGCCCGCTCGACTACAACCAGTTCGGCGGCTACACCCTCGTCGCGAACCAGCTCGGCACCCTCCAGAAGGGCGGCCTGGAGCGCGAGACCACCCGGAAGCAGTCGCGCGGCGAGCTGGCCGTGGCGACGTACAACGTCGAGAACCTGGACCCGGGCGACGCCACGTTCGCCGCGCACGCGTCCGCGATCGTGAACAACCTGAGCTCGCCCGACATCGTGTCCCTGGAGGAGATCCAGGACAACAACGGCGCGACGGACGACGGCACGGTCGCCGCCGACCAGACGGTGAACAAGCTGATCGACGCGATCGTCGCGGCGGGTGGCCCGAAGTACGACTGGCGCTCCATCGACCCGGTCAATGACCAGGACGGCGGCGAGCCCGGCGGCAACATCCGCCAGGTCTTCCTCTTCAACCCCGAGCGGGTCTCGTTCACCGACCGCGCGGGCGGCGACTCGACGACCGCCGTCGGTGTCACGAAGGTGCACGGCAAGGCGCAGCTCACCACGTCGCCCGGCCGCATCGACCCGGCGAACGCCGCCTGGAAGAGCAGCCGCAAGCCGCTCGCGGGCGAGTTCGTCTTCCGCGGTCACACGGTGTTCGTGATCGCCAACCACCTCAACTCCAAGGGCGGCGACCAGGGGCTGACCGCGCAGTACCAGCCCCCGACGCGCAGCTCCGAGGTCCAGCGGCACGCCCAGGCGACCCTGGTCAACGCGTTCGTCGACGAGATCCTGAAGACGCAGAAGAACGCCGACGTCATCGCGCTCGGCGACATCAACGACTTCGAGTTCTCCGAGACCGCCAAGATCCTGGAGGGTCACGGCGAGCTCTGGTCGGCGATCAAGTCGCTGCCGAAGAGCCAGCGTTACACGTACGACTACCAGGGCAACGCCCAGGTACTCGACCAGATCCTGGTCAGCCCCTCGATCCGCAAGGGCTGCGATCTGGACTACGACAGCGTGCACATCAACTCGGAGTTCTCCGACCAGATCAGCGACCACGACCCGCAGGTGCTGCGGTTCCGTCCGTAGTCGCTCCGGCATACGGCCGGTAGCCGTTCCGGCCATCGGTCGGTAGCCGTTCCGGCCTGCGGCCCGCAGCAGCTCCGGCCATCGGTCGTAGCCGCTCCGGTACGCGAGAGCCCGGCCCCGTCGTCCGGGGGGCCGGGCTCTTCGCCTGCTCGGGGAGTCCGCTCCGGCTCGCCGGGCGCGGCGCTCCGGCCGTGCTCGGCTCAGCCCGCGCCCGTCTCAGCCCGCGAAGACCTCGTCGAGCCAGCCCTTCCAGGCGGTCTCGTTCGCCTTGGCGTCGGCGCCGGGCGCGAAGTCGTGGACGCTCATGCCGACCGGCGCGCCCCAGCGGCCCCGCCCGAAGAAGCGGATGAGCGCGCCGTCGGTGCGCAGCCCGATGAAGTACGGGTCGCGGTAGTCGAGCACGGCGTCGAGGTCCTCGCCTCCGGGCCCCTTCGCCCGCACCCGCGCGCCCTCGGCGGTGCCGTCCGGGAGGCCGAGCGCCGTTCCGACGGCCGCGAAGGCGTCGGAGGTCGCGGACACGCCGGGCCCGTCGAAGGTCGCGAAGGCCACCGGGCGGCCCGCGAAGTGGGTCACGTACTCGCGCAGGGTGTGCAGATAGAAGTCGGTGTGCTTGTCGGCTCCGTCGTACTGGTTGTCCCAGTCGTCGGTGAAGATGCCGCTGTGCACGTACCGGACCCAGGAACTCCGGCCGTCGCCGCGGGCCTCGATGGTGTGGTCGATCTGGTTGAGGCTCTGCGTCGGGAACCCGACGTCCTCGGTACGCACGGTCAGCCGGTGCGGCGGGTCCCAGGTGGTGATGGTGCTGCCGAAGGGCCCGGCCCCGCCCTGGCGGGGCTCGAACTCCATGGGCCACAGCCAGCCGCCGCTCCCGCTGGTGATCGCGTCCCACACCTGGGCGGGCGGGACGTCGACCTCGTACTCGCGGGCGACCTCGAATTCCTTGGGCATGATGACTCCTGGATGATCAGTGGGTGGTTTCGGGGCCCGCGGGGGCCTCCACGGCTTCGGGTCCGGCCTCGGCTCCGGCCCCGGCTCCGGTCTGTGGGACGGCTTCGGGTCCGGTCCGCGTCACAGCTTCGGTTTCGGTCTGTGCCACGGCTTCGGGTCTGAGCGTGGGGTGGACGGCGACGACGATCCGGTGCGGACGCCCGGCCTCCGCGTCCCCGTCGTGGTACTTGCGGATGAGCGCGCTCACCCCGGCCGTCAGCTCCTCGATGAACGCGGCCCGGTCGGCCGCCGACGCGAAGGTCACCTCGCCGTCGAGCGCGTACGTCGCCAGCCGTTGCCGGGCCTTCGCGGCCCCGGTGAGGAGGGAACCGACGTCCCGGACGAGCCGGGCACCGAGCGCGAGGAGCCAGCGGGCGGACAACTGGTCCCGGAAACGGTCCGGATCGGGCTGTACGGCGGCCAGCGCCTGCGGAGAGATGACGTACGACGCCGCCGTCGCGCGCATCATCCGCTCGGTGACGTTCCCCTTGCGGCGCTCGCCCGCCAGCTCGACCAGGCCGTGCCGCTCCAGTGTCTTGAGGTGATAGTTCACCTTCTGCCGGGGCAGGCCGACCTTGCCGGCCAGCATGGCGGCCGACGCCGGTCCGGCGGCCAGCTCGGCGAGCAGCCGGGCCCGTATGGGGTCCAGCGACACGGCGGCGGCCTCGGCGTCCTCGATCACGGTCACGTCCAACATGACTCCAGACTCCCACCGAAAACTTTTCTTGTCCAGACGGTTCGAATCGTCGGTGGGTCGCAGGGTCGGCGCTCCGGGGGGCGGGAGTTTCGCCGGGCCGGTGTTCCGGGACGGCCGGAGCCCTCCCGGCGGGCTTCAGGAGCAGGATTCGGGCAACACGGCGGGCATGGACGAGAAGCGACCGGAATCGAAGCAGCGAGCTCTTCCGGACACGGGCGCGGGCGCGGGTGCGGACGTGGGCGCAGAGGCGGGCGCGAAGGGGTCCGCCGGGAAGGACGGTCGCGTCAAGCTGCCCGCGCGGGCGTGGTGGGCCGTGACGTGGCGCACGGTGAAGGAGTTCCGAGACGACGAACTCGCCGACCGCGCGGCGGCGTTGACCTACTACGGCGTGCTGTCGCTGTTCCCCGCGGTGCTCGTGGTGGTCTCGCTGCTGGGTGTCGTGGGCCGGCGCGTCACGGACCGGCTCCTCGACAACGTGGGAGACCTGGCGCCGGGCCCGGCCCGCGACATCCTGCGTGACGCGGTGACCCAACTGGGCCACAGCGGCGGCACGGGCGGGGTGCTGGCGATCGTCGGGCTGCTCGCCGCGCTGTGGTCCGCGTCCGGGTACGTCGGTGCGTTCATCCGTGCGTCCAACGCGGTGTACGACCTGCCGGAGGGCCGTCCGGTCTGGAAGGTCACGCCGCTGAGGCTGGCGCTCACCGTCACGCTGATGCTGCTCCTCACCGGGAGCGCGATCATCGTGGTGTTCACCGGTCCGCTGGCCGAACGCGCCGGAACCGCCCTCGGGTTCGGCGGCGCGGCGATCACCGCGTGGTCGATCGTCAAGTGGCCCGTCCTGCTGGTGCTCGTCGAGCTGATGATCGGGCTGCTGTACTGGGCGGCCCCCAACGTCTCCGGCCGCGGCTTCCGTTGGTTCAGCGCGGGCAGCGTCCTCGCCACCCTGGTCTGGCTGACCGCGTCCGCGGGATTCGCCGTCTACGCCGCCGGCTACGGCTCGTACAACAAGACGTACGGCACGCTCGCGGGCGCCATCGTCTTCCTCGTCTGGCTGTGGCTCACCAACCTGGCCATCCTGCTGGGCCTGGAGTTCGACGCGGAGCTGGCCCGCCAGCGCGCCATCACCGAGGGCCGGCCCCCGACCGAGGAGCCCTACGTCGAACCGCGCGACACCCGCACATGGCCCCCGCGTCTGCGGGCGTTGCGGGCGGCCCGCGAGAAGGTGGAGTCGGGGATCACGCCGACGGGCGCACAGGCCGGCCGGGACACCGCCGAGCGGGCGTGAGGGGAGAGGCGGCGGCGTGCGTACGACGCGGCGGCGGGCCGGCGTCCGGTCCGCCGCCGCGTCGTTCCCCTCCGGCTCCTTCCACTACCCGGGCCGGCCCGCGCTATCCCTGGGTTCCCCTGTCCTGCAACCGGCCCAACTGGCTCTGGAACCAGTCGAGTCGGGCCTGGAGCAGTGCGGCCTCCGCGACCAGCTCGGACACCCCGAGCAAGGCCGCGGCACCCCCGAGCGAGGCCGTGGCACCCCCGGGGCCCGCCGTGGCACCCCCGGGGCCCGCCGTGGCACCCCCGGGGCCTTCGACGCCGGTCGAGGGACCGCCGGTGGCCCGGACCCGCAGACCCTCACCGGCCAGCCGCGCGAAAGAGGCGAGCGAGAGCGACGTACGACCGCGTACGCAGCCGGCGCACGCGGCGCCCAGGGCGCGCCAGCCCGGACGTCCCCAGCCCGCGTCCGCCAGCGCCACGGCCGTGGCGCCGCAGTCGCAGGGGCCCACGGCGGCGGCGCGGACCCGCTGGCGGGCGTAGCGGAAGCCCCGTTCGAAGCGGATGTAGGCGCCGAGGACGGAGACTTCGAGGAGAACTGCGGCCCGGTGTTCGGCGGTGCACAGCATCGCCTCGGCGACGGCGGACTCGTGCACGCAGTGGAAGCCGCAGTCGCAGCGGCGGTGCGGGGCGCGGTGCCGCCGTCCGTAGACACAGCGCGCGTCGTCCAGTACTCCGTACGGCAGCGCGCCGCCCAGCGATACGCCGGTGAACCCGGCCCGGGTGCCGTCCTGGGACAGCACCGGGTGGGCGATCTTGTATCCGGTCGGCGGCTCCGTCGGACGTTCCTCGGGGAGCCGCAGTCTCATCGCCCGGCCGGCACCTCTTCGGGCAGGGCCGCCTCCGACTCCTCGGCCAGGTCGGGGAGTTCGGGGATCCCGGAGATGTCCTCGCGCGTGTGAACCTGTTCCTCCGCCACTCCGGTGGCCAGTGCCTTGCCGAGCCTCATGACGCCTCCCGCTGTGCCGACGACTGCCGTTCAGGCCATGGTGACCCATGACGCCCCGGCCTGGCACCAGTGCCTCGTCGATTCCGGCACCTGAACGCCGTAGCACTCGTTGACGATATCCCTTAGAAGATTTAAGTGGAGCTTCACAATGGAGTGGCCGACACTACGTTCATGACCACTCCGAGGACCGCTCCCGCGACCGCCGTCTCCCCCACCCCGGCCTGTGCGCCCCGTCCGGACGCCCCGCACCCGGCACGGCCCGCTCCCCCCTTCGGCCGCGCCCTCTGCGCGATGGTCACACCGTTCACACGGGCGGGCACGCTGGACACCGACGGCGCGCAGCGGCTCGCCGCCCTCCTGGTGGGCGAGGGCTGCGACGGGTTGGTGCTCTCCGGGACGACGGGTGAGTCGCCGACCACGTCGGACGCCGAGAAGGCCACGCTGGTACGGGCGGTGCGGGAGGCCGTGGGCGACCACGTGTCCATCGTGGCGGGGGTCGGGACGGCCGACACCCGGCACACCGCGGAGCTGGCCGTGGACGCCGAAAAGGCCGGAGCGGACGGGCTGTTGGTGGTCGCGCCGTACTACAGCCGGCCTCCGCAGGACGCGGTCGAGGCGCACTTCCGGGAGATCGCGGACGCCTCGGGGCTGCCGCTCATGCTGTACGACATCCCGGGGCGCACCGGGACGCGGATCGAGCCGGAGACGATGATCCGGCTCGCGGGGCATCCGCGGATCGTGGCGGTGAAGGACTGCGCGTACGACCTGCTCGGCACGCAAAAGGTGCTGGCCCGCACGGAGTTGGCGTACTACGCGGGCTGCGACGAGTACATCCTCGCGCTGTACGCGATCGGTGCGGCCGGGTATGTCAGCACGGTGGCGAACGTCGTGCCGGGCCCGATGCGGGCCGTGCTCGACGCGTTCAACGGCGGCGACACGGCGGGGGCGGCCGGGCTGATGCGGCGGGCCATGCCGCTCATCGAGGCGATGATGGCGGCGGGGCTGCCCGGGACCGTCACCGCGAAGGCGCTGCTGGCCTCGCTCGGGCTCCCGGCGGGCCCTGTCCGGGCACCGCTGCGACCCGCCGACCGGAAGACGGCCGACGGGCTGCGGGCGGTGCTCGCTCAGGTCACGGACGGTTTCGCCGTGGCCTAGGCCGTGTCCGTCCGCGAAGTCTCGCCTGCCCGGCGGCGCCGGGCACGCCCTCCGGGCGGACGACGCGACGTTGCGGACACGGCCCAGCGCCTGTCGTTCGGATCATCCGCGGGCCTCAGCGCTCGGCGAAGAGGGGTTCCCAACGCCCCGCCGAACCGTCGGTGCCCTTGAGGAAGCCGCTGAGCGGCACCTCCTTGTCACTGCCGATGGTGACCAGCACCAGCCGATTGTGGAACTCGTTCTTCTCGCCCTTGGCGATGTCCCAGGCGATCAGGGACTTGTCGTCGGCCCAGGCGAGGAGCTGCTGGCCGTGGACCTCTGTCAGGTGCTTGCCGGTGCGCGGGTCGAGGATCCAGGAGGACGTGTACCACTTCTCGCCCGCGAAGTCCCCGGCCATCTTGGTGCCGTCGGGCGACAGGCCGGCCTTGACGAACCAGGTGCGGTACCGCTCTTCGCGGGGCGCGCTCACCTCCCGGCCGGACGCGTCGTAGAAGCGATCGCCGTGGTTGATCGACTGCAGGCCCGTGACGGTCCTCCCGTCGCGGCAGAACCCGAAGTCCTGGCGGAGGTTGATCTCGTTGCCCTGGTCGTCCCGTTGCACGCCCACATCGGCCCAGGAACCCTTCCCCGACAACACGTCGAAGACATAGAAGCCGGTGCGGGAGGACTTCAGGGACACGGGAATCCTGTCCATGTCGTCCATCTTGACGCGCTGGTCGGGATTCGCGCTGTACGTCGTCGCCACGAGCCTCGTGCCGTCGTGCGAGAACTCCAGCCCGCCCACCGGGTGTTCGACCGGGATCCACCGCTCGACCTTGCCGCTCGCGAGGTCGAGCAGCCCGATCCGGTGTGCGGGAAGATTCCGTTCCAGTACGGCGGCGGTCCGCAGCCCGGGTGCCACGGCGACCCACGACCACCGGGTGTCCTTCTCGTAGTGGCCGGACTTCGGGTCGAGCAGCCAGTAGGTGCGCACAGCGATGCCTCTGTGGACGCCGTCGTGGGCGCTCCGCCAGTCGGTCTTCTGGGTGTAGTACGCGGCCAGCGCCGTTCTCCCGGCCGCGACCAGCGAGTGCACCGGTGACTGCGCCGGGTGCGCCGAGGGCGCCGGGCGCGTGGCGGTCGGCTTGGGGTCCACCCCGCCCGAGGGCCGTACGTCCTGCCCGCCCGAGTCCGGGCCCGGCACCACGATCACGGCGGCGAGCACCGCGGCCGCGGCGACCGCGACGGACGCGATGCGGCGGGTCCGTCGGCGCCGGCGGACGGCGAACACGCGGTCGGCGAATCCCGGCGGTGTGCGCTGGTCGTCCTCGGCCTGCTCCCGGAACGTGTCGCGCAGAAGTTCTTCGACGTTCACCGGTGTACCTCCACGGGCGAGAAGTCACGGGCCGGCGGCTGCGGCTCGTTCCCCGGGCCGAGCGCGGCCAGTTCGGGGGCGAGCGTCCGCAGCCGGGCGAGCGAGCGATGGGTCGTGGAGCGCACGGTTCCGACGGAGCAGCCGAGGAGCCGGGCCACCTCGGCCTCGGGCAGGTCCTCGAAGTAGCGCAGTACGAGCACGGTGCGCTGCCGCGCGGTGAGCCGGGCCAGCGCGCCGCGCATGACGACCCGCAGTTCGGCGGCCGCCGAGGCGTCCGTGACGGGGCCCGCGGGGCCGGACGTCTCGGGCGGTTCGGCGACGCTCAGTTCCCGTCGCGGCCACTTCAGCCGCCAGCGGCTCACCTGCTGCCGGTACAGGATCCGCCGTACGTACGCCTCGGGTTCGTCGATCCGGTTCCAGCGGCCCGCCACCTTGATCAACGCGTTCTGGAGCAGGTCCTCGGCGGCGTGCCGGTCTCCCCCGCTGAGGAGCGCCGCTGTCTTCAGCAGCGCGGACGACCTGTTCGCCACGAAATCCCGGAAGGTCTCATCCGCTGCGGCATCCATCGTCACCTTCTCGTCCCCGGTGGCCCCTGGTGACCCACCCCTGTGCCCCTGGTGACGCGCGCCGCCGCTCACCGCTATGCCTCCGAGCCGAGAAAATCACACCCGCCCTCGCCACCGGCGTCCTCTACGGTGACCCGATGAGCCGACCGCTGCTGTTCCTCGACGTCGACGGCCCGCTGAATCCGTACGCGGCCCAGAAGGAACGCAGGCCCGCGGGGTACACGACGATCCGCGTGGCGCTGCATCCCGGACGGCCGTTGCGGGTCTGGCTCCACCCCGGCCACGGCCGCGCCCTCCTCGCCCTCGGCTACGACCTGTGCTGGGCGACCACGTGGATGGACGCCGCCAACCGCTGGATCGCCCCGGTGATCGGCCTGCCCGAACTTCCCTGGGTCGACTTCACCGGCGCCCTCTTCACCGAGCGCCCCGACGGCGTCCACTGGAAGACGGAACGCATCGTGTCCTACGCCGAGGGCCGCCCGTTCGCCTGGGTGGACGACGAACAGTCCCCGCCCGACGAACACTTCGTGTCCGCCCACCACCCGGCCCCCGCCCTCCTGCGCCACGTGAACCCCCGCATCGGCCTGAGCGAACCCGACTTCGAGGCACTACGGGAATTCACGTCCCGCCTGAAGGACACTGGGCCCTAGACGAAACCGGCCTGCTGCCGACAACTCGGCAACAGGCCAGAAAGTTCACGAATCCGGCGACCGCACGTCCCGCCGCCCTCGATCAGTTGTGGCTGTGCAGGATTTCGTTCAGGCCGCCCCAGACCGCGTTGTTCGGGCGGGCCTCGACCGTGCCGGTGACCGAGTTGCGGCGGAACAGGATGTTCGAAGCGCCGGACAGGTCACGGGCCTTGACGACCTCGCCGTCGGGCATCGTCACGCGCGTGCCGGCGGTGACGTACAGCCCGGCCTCGACGACGCACTCGTCGCCGAGAGCGATGCCGACGCCCGCCTCCGCGCCGACGAGGCAGCGCTCGCCGATGGTGATGCGGACGTTGCCGCCGCCCGAGAGGGTGCCCATCGTGGACGCGCCGCCGCCGATGTCCGAACCGTCGCCGACGACGACACCGGCCGAGATGCGGCCCTCGACCATGGAGGTGCCGAGCGTGCCCGCGTTGAAGTTCACGAAGCCCTCGTGCATGACGGTCGTGCCCTCGGCGAGGTGCGCGCCGAGGCGGACCCGGTCGGCGTCGGCGATGCGGACGCCCTTGGGCGCGACGTAGTCCGTCATGCGCGGGAACTTGTCGATGGAGGTCACCTGGAGGTGCAGGCCGGCGGCGCGCGCGTTCAGCCGGACCTTCTCGACGTCGTCGACGGCGACCGGGCCGAGCGAGGTCCAGGCGACGTTGGCGAGCAGCCCGAACACGCCGTCGAGGTTCTGGCCGTGCGGCTTGACCAGGCGGTGCGAGAGGAGGTGCAGGCGCAGGTACGCGTCGTGCGCGTCGAGCGGCTTGTCGTCCAGCGAGGCGATGACCGTACGGACCGCGACCACCTCGACGCCCCGGCGGGCGTCCGGGCCGATGGCCTGCGCGGCTCCCTCGCCGAGCAGTTCCACGGCCCGCTCGGCGGACAGCCGCTCGGTGCCGGACGGGCCGGCGCCCTCGGCAGTCGCGGCGGACAGTTCGGGGGCGGGGAACCAGGTGTCGAGAACGGTGCCGTCGGCGGCGAGGGTGGCGAGCCCGGCGGCGACGGCGCCGGTGGTACGAGAAGCAGTCGTGTCGGTCATGGGTGCAACCTAACTTGACGGGGGCCGCGCGGGCGAACCGGTGCGCGGGGCGTCTCGCCGAGCGGGCGTCCGGTCACCGCCCCGGGCCGTCCCCGGCCCCCTCGCCGCTCCGCAGGACCCGCGTCAGCACCTCCCGCGCGTACCCCTCGTCGTACGACGTCCCCGTCAGCAGTACCTGGAGGCAGATCCCGTCCAGCAGGGCGACGAGGGCCCGTGCCGTGACGGGGTCCGTGCGGTGGCTCAGGGGTTCGACCAGGCTGTCGATCCACTCGGCGGCCACCGGGCGCAGCGCGGGTCTGCGCAGGGCGGCGAGGTACAGCTCGTACTCCAGCTCGACGCCGGTGCGGTCGCCGGCCAGCCATTCGCCGATCAGTCCGGCGAGTTCGACGGCCAGGTCGGCGCGGGTGTCCTCCAGGGTGCCGCGGGCGGCGAGCACCTTGGCGAAGCCCTCGTTCGCCTGGCGCAGGGCGGCGACCATGAGTTCGTCGAGGGTCTTGAAGTGGTACGTCGTGGAGCCGAGCGGCACATCGGCCTCGGCCGCGACGGAGCGGTGGCTGAGCCCGGCGATGCCCTGGACACCGACGACGCGGATGGCCGCGTCGATGATCCGCTGCCGCCGCTCGGGGTCGTACCGTCGCGCCATCACCGTGCGCCGTCCGCCGCGCCCGCCCCGGTCATCAGTGCGCCCCGCCCAGGTTCAGCAGCACGACCCCACCGATGATCAGCACGATCCCGCCGGCCTTCGCGGCCGTGAGCCCCTCGCCGAGGAACAGCGTGCCGATCACGGCGATGGCGGCGGTGCCGACGCCGGCCCAGATCGCGTACGCGGTGCCGACCGACACGGTCTTCAGGGTCTGCGCCAGCAGCGCGAAGGCGACGACGTATCCGAGGACGGTCACCAGGGACGGCCACGGCCTGCTGAAGCCCTCCGTGTACTTCATCGCGGTCGTCGCCCCGACCTCCGCCGCGATGGCACCGGCGAGCAGCACGTATCCCATGCGTACGACTGTACACATGGAACGCGCCAGGTGTGTACGGGTGTACGCATCCGGCGTCCGCCGTCTTACGTGTATGGATCCCGTATATGCCATGGGCACCGTGCGCCCCAGCGGATATCGTTCGCGATCACCAGGGGGCCGGAGTCGAACAGACTCCCGACGACACATGGAGCGCGAGGGTCATGTCGGACAGTTCTGGGTGGGGGCCGTCGGGGCCTTACTGGGGTCCTCCGGGCGGCTGGGGCTGGATGCCTCCGCCACCGCCGAAGCCGGGTGTGATCCCGCTGGCCCCGCTCGGCGTGGACCACATCCTCGGCGGCGCCTTCGGCACCATGCGCCGTTACGCGAAGCCGCTGTTCGGGATCACCTTCGTGTGCGTCGTGGTCCTGGCGTGCCTGACCCTGGGCCTCGAATACGCCGCCTACCTCTCGACGAGGAGTCGGCTCGACCGCATGCTCGCGGCGCCCCGGTCCATCGGCTGGAGCGATCTGCGCACCGTCCTGATCGCGTTCGGCGCCGTGTGGGTGGTGGGCATGGTGGTCTCGCTGGTGGCGAGTTCCTTCATCCAGGCCTCGTCCGCGGCGACCCTGCACGACGCCGTGCTCGGGCGCCGGGCCCGCGTCGGCGCGGTGTGGAAGCGTGCCTGGTCACGCACCCCGTCCGTACTCGGGGTGACACTGCTGCTGGGCCTGACCGTGGCGATACCGATGATCCTGCTGATCGTGCTGTTCGCGCTGATGGCGGCCGCGAGCAACGATCCGTCCGCGTCGTTCGGCCTCTTCCTTCTGCTCATGCTGGTCGCGGTGCCCCTGATGGTCTGGCTGTTCGTCCGGTTCAGCTTCGCCCCGGCCGCCGCCGTGCTGGAGGGGGCGTCCCCGGTGACGGCGATGCGCCGGTCGGCGCGACTGGTCCGCGGCACGTGGTGGCGTACGTTCGGCATCCTGCTGCTGGGCGGCGTGATCACGCTCATCGTCTCCATCGTGATCAATGTGCCGTTCCAGATCGCGATGCCGGCACCGCAGCCGTACGACCTCTCGTCGGCGCACGAACCCGTGAGCGTGACCGAGATCTACGCGCGGATGCTGCCCGACATGGGGCGCTCCCTGGTGCTCTCGACGATCTCGGGCGTCTTCGTCCAGCTCTTCTCCCTGGTGTTCATGCCGCTGGTGAGCAGCCTGCTGTACATCGACCAGCGCATCCGGAGGGAAGGCCTGGCGGACGTGCTGGCCCGCGCGGCCGCCATCACGGAGGCGCGCGGCGAGCCCGGGACGCCGGGGACACCCGGGACGCCGGGGTCAGTCGAGTAGCGACTTCTTCGGCCGCAGCACGCAGAACTCGTTGCCCTCGGGGTCGGCGAGGACAGTCCAGGTGACGTCCTCGCCCTGCCCCACGTCGACCCGGCGTGCCCCGAGGGCGAGGATGCGCTCGACCTCGGCGGCCCGGTCGTCCGGTGTGAGATCGATGTGCAGCCGGTTCTTGACGGTCTTGCGCTCGCCGACGGGTACGAAGCAGATTCCCGGGAGCGCGTGCGGGTCGGAGCCGATGACGATCTCGTCGTCCTCCTCGAACAGCACGCGCCAGTCGAGGACTTGGCACCAGAAACGGGCGAGCGCCGGCAGGTCGTGGGCGTCGACGACCAGTTGGTACAGGGAGACAGCCATGAACGGCAGTCTCCCCCGGCGACGAGGGCCCGGCCGGCAGGCACACCGGCGCCGGCACCCCGGCCGGCCACCTCCCTCGGGGCCCCTGTCACGCAACCGGCCGCCGGCCCTCGCGCGGACGCGTACCCACCCGCGCCCAACTCCCCAGCCTCTGTGGGCGATTGCCCGAAAAGAGCCGCACGTAAATACCTGCATCGCCGCCGGAATCGACTGCTCGGCAGTCACCGGTTCCACTACTGTTTCACCAGCCGCACACCGGGTCTCCATGGCCGCCCCGCTCCGTGTGCCGCACCCTCCCCGTCCTCGCTCCGCCCACTCACCCTCGCTTCGCCCCTCACGCGCTCGCCCTCCCCCTCTAGGAACGCGCATGCCTGAAGTGACGCCCGGATCCGGTCCCGACGGGTCCGTCCCCTCCAGGGAGATCGTGCCCTGGCGCCCCACCCCGCGCGGCGCGCCCTACCCGGGGTCGGCCGACCTCGTGCCCGTACCCCCGGCACCCTGGGAGGCGGTCCGGGCGGGGGCCGAGGAGAAGCTGCCGGGAGCGCGCCGGCTGTGGCTGGCCGCCGGGCTCGCGCTGGCCGTCACCATCGCCGCCACAGCCATGGTCTCCGTACAGGCGAGGTCCTCCGACGCCTCGTCGAACGGGGCGGAGAACAGGACCGCGTCCGACACGACGAACCCCTTCCTTCCCGGCGCCCCGGCTCCCGCGGGGACGACCACCGCCCCGGCGGGCAAGAACGCGCTGTCGTCGGCGGGGACTTCACGCTCGGCCTCACCGGACTCCGCGTCGCGCGACTCCGTGTCGCCGGGACCTTCGGACCAGGGTTCCGAAGGCTCGCCCGGCACCGGAAAGGCGCCCGGCGCGTCCGGCACCGCTTCCGCACCCCGCCCGGCCTCGGGACTGAAGTCCGTCCAGGCGGTCAACTACCCGGACCGGTACTGGCATCTGAGCGATGGTCAGGTCCGTCTCGACCCGGTGGGTTCGGGCAGCTCGGCCGCGACCCGGCGCGCCGCCAGCTTCAAGGTGGTCGCCGGGCTGGCGAAGTCCTCCTGCTACTCCTTCGCCACCGTCGACGGCTCCTACCTGCGCCACCGCGACTTCGTCCTGCGCGCCGACCGCGACGACGGCTCCGCCCTCTTCCGGGAGGACGCCACGTTCTGCCCCCGGGCCGCCTCCCGCTCGGGCGCCGTCATGCTGGAGGCGGTCAACTACCCGGGCCGTTTCCTGCGCCACCGCAACTTCCAGCTCGTCCTCGGGCGTTACGAGCGCGACAGGCTCTACGGGGAGGACTCGGCGTTCCGCCTGGTACAGGGCTGGGCCTGAGTCCGACGCCGGTGGGGCCGGCCCCGGGCCCAGGACTCCGACCCGGAAAACGCGACGGGGCGGCACCCGAAGGTGCCGCCCCGTACGAGGTGCTCAGGGGACGAGGCCCCGAAACGCGGAGATCAGACGTTGAAGCCGAGCGCGCGAAGCTGCTCGCGGCCGTCGTCCGTGATCTTGTCCGGGCCCCACGGCGGCATCCAGACCCAGTTGATGCGCAGCTCGTTGACGAGGCCGTCCGTGGCGGACTTGGCCTGGTCCTCGATGACGTCGGTGAGCGGGCAGGCCGCGGACGTCAGGGTCATGTCGATCGTCGCGATGTTCGCGTCGTCGATGTGGATGCCATAGATGAGGCCGAGGTTGACCACGTCGATGCCCAGCTCGGGGTCGACGACGTCGTAGAGCGCCTCGCGGACCTCTTCCTCCGAGGCGGGCTTCGTCGTCAGGCCCTCGGCCGGTGCCGCGGCGGCCTCGGCCGGCGCGACCGCGGACTCGTCCGACGTCACGACGGTCTCGTCCGATGTCACTGTGTTCTCGCTCATGCCGTCTTCCTCTCGGCGCTCTCGCCCAGAGCCTGGGCCGTCGCGTCCTTCCACGCCATCCAGCTGAGGAGGGCGCACTTGACCCGGGCCGGGTACTTGGAGACACCGGCGAACGCGACCGCGTCCTCCAGCACCTCCTCCATCGCGTCGTCGGGCTCGATCCGGCCCTTGGACTGCATCAGTTCCAGGAAGGTCTCCTGGATCTTCTGCGCGTCGGACACGTCCTTGCCGACCAGGAGGTCGTTCAGTACGGAGGCCGAGGCCTGGCTGATCGAGCAGCCCTGGCCCTCGTACGAGATGTCCTCGATACGCTCGCCGTCGTACTTCACCCGCAGGGTGATCTCGTCACCGCACGTGGGATTGACGTGGTGCACCTCGGCGTCGCCGTCCCGGAGACCGCGCCCGTGCGGGTGCTTGTAGTGGTCCAGGATGACTTCCTGGTACATCGAATCCAGCTTCACGTTCCCAGCCAGCCCCTCAGCCGAAGAAGTTCCGTACGTGCTCCAGGCCGTCGACCAGAGCGTCGATCTCGGACGGCGTGGAGTACAGATAGAACGACGCCCGCGTGGTCGCAGGAATTCCGTAGCGCAGGCAGACCGGACGGGCGCAGTGATGCCCGACCCGGACCGCGATGCCCTGCTCGTCGAGAACCTGGCCCACGTCGTGCGGGTGGATGTCGCCCAGTGTGAACGAGATCGCCGCGCCGCGGTCCTCGGCCGTGGTGGGGCCGATGATCCTCAGGTCGGGGACCTCCGTGAGCCGCTTCACCGCGTACTCGGTGAGCGCGTGCTCGTGGGCGAGGATCTTGTCCATGCCGATCGAGGACAGGTAGTCGATCGCCGCGCCGAGGCCGACCGCCTGGGCGATCGGCGGGGTGCCCGCCTCGAACTTGTGCGGCGCCGGCGCGTAGGTCGACGAGTGCATCGACACGGTCTCGATCATCTCGCCGCCGCCGAGGAACGGCGGGAGGTCCTCCAGGAGTTCCTGGCGGCCCCACAGGACGCCGATACCCGTCGGACCGCACATCTTGTGACCGGTGAAGGCCACGAAGTCGGCCTGGAGGGCCTGGACGTCGAGCGGCATGTGCGGCGCGGCCTGCGACGCGTCGATCAGGACCAGGGCGCCGACCTCCTGGGCGCGGCGCACTATCGCCTCGACCGGGTTCACGGTGCCCAGGATGTTCGACACCAGCACGAAGGAGACGATCTTCGTCTTCTCCGTGATGATCTCGTCGATGTTCGACAGGTCGAGACGGCCGTCGTCGGTGAGGCCGAACCACTTCAGCTTCGCGCCGGTGCGCTGCGAGAGCAGCTGCCACGGAACGATGTTGGAGTGGTGCTCCATCTCCGTGATGACGATCTCGGTCTCGTGGTCCACCCGGTAGGGCTCGTCGGCCCAGCCCAGCATGTTGGCCACGAGGTTGAGCGACTCGGAGGCGTTCTTGGTGAAGATCACCTCGTCGCGGCTCGGCGCGTTGATGAACGCGGCGACCTTGTCGCGCGCGCCCTCGTACAGCGCCGTGGCCTCCTCGGCGAGCACATGCACACCGCGGTGGACGTTGGCGTTGTAGCGCTCGTAGTACTCGTTCAGGGCGTCCAGGACCTGGCGCGGCTTCTGCGAGGTCGCCGCGTTGTCCAGGTACACCAGCTTCTTACCGTCGTGGATCTGGCGGTCCAGGATGGGGAAGTCCTTGCGGATCGCCTCGGTGTCGAGGAGGCCCGGCAGCTGCGTCACGCGGATACGCCACCCTTCGTGTCGACTGCGTACGACTCGTAGCCCTCGTTCTCCAGCTTGTCCGCGAGCTCGGCGCCGCCGGACTCGACGATGCGGCCGCCGGAGAAGACGTGGACGAAGTCGGGCTTGATGTAGCGCAGGATGCGCGTGTAGTGCGTGATGAGCAGCGTGCCCACCTCGCCGGTCTCGCGGACGCGGTTGACGCCCTCGGAGACGATGCGCAGGGCGTCGACGTCCAGGCCGGAGTCGGTCTCGTCGAGGACCGCGATCTTCGGCTTGAGCAGTTCGAGCTGAAGGATCTCGTGGCGCTTCTTCTCACCGCCGGAGAAGCCCTCGTTGACGTTGCGCTCGGCGAAGGAGGGGTCCATGGAGAGGCGCTCCATGGTCTCCTTGACCTCCTTCACCCACGTGCGCAGCTTGGGGGCCTCGCCGCGGACGGCGGTGGCGGAGGTGCGCAGGAAGTTGGAGACCGAGACGCCGGGGATCTCGACGGGGTACTGCATCGCGAGGAACAGACCCGCGCGGGCACGCTCGTCGACGGACATCTCCAGGACGTCCTCGCCGTCGAGGGTGACGGTGCCGCCGGTGATCGTGTACTTGGGGTGGCCCGCGAGCGAGTAGGCGAGGGTCGACTTGCCGGAGCCGTTGGGGCCCATGATGGCGTGCGTCTCGCCCTGCTTCACGGTCAGGTCGACGCCCTTGAGGATCTCCTTCGTGGCGTTGTCGGCCTCGACGGTGACGTGCAGGTCGTGGATTTCAAGCGTTGCCATGGGTGCCTCAGGACTCCTGGTTGAGGGAGACGAGCACGTCGTCCCCTTCGATCTGAACGGGGTATACGGGGACGGGGCGCGTCGCGGGAAGGCCGGACGGCTTGCCGGTGCGGAGGTCGAACGCGGAGCCGTGCAGCCAGCATTCGATCTGACAGTCCTCCACCTCGCCCTCGGAGAGCGAGACGTTCGCGTGCGAGCAGATGTCGTTGATCGCGAACACCTCCCCCTCGGTCTTCACGACCGAGACCGGCGTGCCGTCGAGTTCCACCCGCTTGGGGGTGTTCTCCTCCAGCTCGCTCAGCCCACAGACGCGCACGAAGGTGCCGGGCATCAGAGCGACGCCTCCAGCTCCTCGTCGATCTTCACGAGAAGGCGCTCTTCGATGTCGTCGACACCGATCTGCTGGACCAGTTCGGCGAAGAAGCCGCGGACCACCAGACGGCGGGCCTCGTCGGCGGGGATGCCGCGGGCCATCAGGTAGAAGAGCTGCTCGTCGTCGAAGCGGCCGGTCGCGGAGGCGTGGCCGGCGCCGACGATCTCACCGGTCTCGATCTCCAGGTTCGGCACGGAGTCGACGCGGGCACCGTCGGTCAGAACCAGGTTGCGGTTCATCTCGTAGGTGTCCGTGCCCTCGGCCTTGGCCTCGATGAGGACGTCGCCGATCCAGACGGCGTGCGCCCCCTCGCCCTGCAGCGCGCCCTTGTACATGACGTTGGACTTGCAGTGCGGGGTGTTGTGGTCGACCAGGAGGCGGTGCTCCTGGTGCTGGCCGGCGTCCGTGAAGTACAGGCCGAACAGCTCGGCCTCGCCGCCGGTGCCCGCGTAGGCGATGCGCGGGTGCAGGCGTACGACGTCGCCGCCGAAGGTGACCACGAACGACTTGAACGTGGCGTCGCGGCCGATCAGCGCGTTGTGCTGGCCGACGTGGACGGCCGTGTCGTCCCAGTCCTGGACGGAGACGACGGTCAGCTTGGCGCCGTCGCCGAGGACGTAGTCGACGTTGGCGGCGAGGACCGCGTCACCGGTGTGGTCGATGACGACGACGGCCTCGGCGAAGGCCCCGAGCTCGATGACCTGGTGGCCGTAGGCGACGCCGCCCTCGCCGTGCACGGCGATCCGGATGGGCTCGGTGAGCACCGTCTCCTTGGGGACGGTGACGACACCGGCCTTCTCGAAGGCCGAGTACGCCTGGGCGGCGACGCGGTCCACGGGGGTGCCGGCCTTTCCGATCCGGGCGTCGTCACGGGCGACCGTCTCGACGGTGACGCCCTCGGGGGCCGTCACGTCGATCCGCACGCCTTCGCCGGTCGCGACGGCGGTGCCGTCGTGCAGCCCGCGCAGGCGCTCCAGCGGCGTGAACCGCCACTCCTCCTCGCGGCCGTGGGGGACCGGGAAGTCCGCCACGTCGAAGGACGGGGGCGCGCTCATGCGCGTGGCGACGGTCGACTCGGCGGCCACCGCGATCTGGCCCGCGGTGGTCGAGCCCACGGGGATGTTCTGAACCTCAGCCATGGCTGTCGGTCTGCTCTCTTCCTACGTCAGAATTCGCTGGCTGCTGGTGCGGAGGGCGGGTGTCAGCCGACCGCGCCTTCCATCTGCAGCTCGATCAGCCGGTTGAGCTCGAGGGCGTACTCCATGGGCAGCTCCTTGGCGATCGGCTCGACGAAGCCGCGCACGATCATGGCCATCGCCTCGAACTCGGTCAGACCACGGCTCATCAGGTAGAAGAGCTGGTCCTCGGAGACCTTGGAGACGGTCGCCTCGTGGCCCATGGACACGTCGTCCTCGCGGACGTCCACGTACGGGTACGTGTCCGAGCGGGAGATGGTGTCGACGAGCAGCGCGTCGCACAGGACGTTCGACTTGGAGCCGTGGGCGCCCTCGCCGATCTCGACGAGACCGCGGTAGGACGTACGGCCGCCACCGCGCGCCACGGACTTCGACACGATGTTCGAGGAGGTGTTCGGCGCCATGTGGACCATCTTGGAGCCGGCGTCCTGGTGCTGGCCCTCGCCCGCGAAGGCGATGGACAGGGTCTCGCCCTTGGCGTGCTCGCCCATCAGGTAGACGGCCGGGTACTTCATGGTGACCTTGGAGCCGATGTTGCCGTCGATCCACTCCATGGTCGCGCCCTCGTACGCCACGGCGCGCTTGGTGACCAGGTTGTAGACGTTGTTCGACCAGTTCTGGATGGTCGTGTAACGGCAGCGGGCGCCCTTCTTCACGATGATCTCGACGACCGCGGAGTGCAGGGAGTCCGACTTGTAGATCGGCGCCGTGCAGCCCTCGACGTAGTGGACGTAGGCGTCCTCGTCGACGATGATCAGCGTCCGCTCGAACTGGCCCATGTTCTCCGTGTTGATACGGAAGTAGGCCTGGAGCGGGATCTCGACGTGCACGCCCTTCGGCACGTAGATGAAGGAGCCGCCGGACCACACCGCGGTGTTCAGCGACGCGAACTTGTTGTCGCCGACCGGGATGACCGTGCCGAAGTACTCCTTGAAGAGCTCCGGGTGCTGCTTGAGAGCGGTGTCGGTGTCCAGGAAGATGACGCCCTGCTCCTCCAGGTCCTCACGGATCTGGTGGTAGACGACCTCGGACTCGTACTGGGCCGCGACACCGGCGACGAGGCGCTGCTTCTCCGCCTCGGGGATGCCGAGCTTGTCGTACGTGTTCTTGATGTCCTCGGGCAGGTCCTCCCAGGACTCCGCCTGCTTCTCCGTGGAACGGACGAAGTACTTGATGTTGTCGAAGTCGATGCCCGACAGGTCGGAACCCCAGTTGGGCATGGGCTTCTTCTCGAAGAGGCGCAGGCCCTTGAGACGGAGCTTGGTCATCCACTCCGGCTCGCTCTTCTTCGCGGAGATGTCGCGGACGACGCCCTCGTTGATGCCGCGCTTGGCGGAGGCACCGGCCACGTCGGAGTCGGCCCAGCCGTATTCGTACGTGCCCAGACCCTCGAGCTCAGGGTGGGCGGTCTCCTCGATGGGGAGCGTCATGCGGGGTTCCTCCCGGCGGTACTTGCGGATGCGTTATGAGTGTCGTGCGAAATCTTGGGGATGAACGTCGTGCACACCCCGTCGCCGTGGGCGATGGTGGCCAGTCGCTGGACATGCGTGCCGAGAAGCTGGGAGAAGAACTCCGTCTCCGCCTCGCAGAGCTGCGGGAACCGCTCGGCGACATGCGCGACCGGGCAGTGGTGCTGGCAGAGCTGCTCGCCGACCGGCGCGCTGCGCGCCGTGGCAGCGTACCCGTCCCTGCTGAGGGCCTTCGCCAGGGCTTCCGTGCGCTCCTCGGGGGTCACGGCCTCGATGGCCTCGCGGTACGCCCCGGCCTGCTCGGCGATCCGGGCGCGGGCGAAGGAGAGGATCGCCTCGTCCCCGCCCTCGCGCTCGGCGATCCAGCGCAGGGCGTCCTCGGCGAGCTTGTCGTAGGACTGGTCGAAGGCGTCCCGGCCGCAGTCGGTCAGGGCGAACACCTTGGCGGGGCGACCGCGCGTACGCGCTCCGTAGACCCGCTGCTCACGTGCTTCCACGACGTCGTCGGCGACCAGCGCGTCCAGATGGCGGCGCACGGCGGCATGGGTCAGGCCCAGTCGGCCCGCCAGGTCGGCGACGGTCGACGGGCCGTGGTCCAGGATGGAGCGCACGACCCGGTTGCGCGTCGAGCGCTCACCGGTCGCGAGTTCCTCCTGCGGGGCCCCCGTGGGGGTCTCCCGAGCCTCGCCAACGTTTTTCACAACACCATTGTTGCGTAATTCCTCAGGGCCTGACAAGCCGCGCCCTCCGGAGCGGGCGGTGCGCTGCATCACTTAGGTATACCTAAGATGACCTGGGAAAACGATCTTTGATCGATCAATTCGGTGGCGTGCGGACCGTCCCTCGGGGAGACTCCGGGACCATGTCGACACCCCCTCCGACCGGCCCTCTCGTCACGCGGGACACCCTTGCCGCGGACCTGCGCGCGCTCGGCGTACGACCAGGGGAAACGCTCCTCGCGCACTCCTCGCTCAGTGCCCTCGGCTGGGTCAACGGCGGCCCCGTCGCCGTCGTGCAGGGACTGCTCGACGCGCTCGGCCCGGACGGCACCCTGGTGGTCCCGACGCAGTCCGGTGACCTCTCCGACCCGGCGCTGTGGAGCCGCCCCCCGGTTCCGGAGGAATGGTGGCCCGCCATCCGGGCGACCATGCCCGCCTACGACCCCCGTGTGACCCCCTCCCGCGGGGTCGGCGTGATACCCGAGACCGTCCGCAACTGGCCCGGCGCCCTGCGCAGCGCGCACCCGGAGACCTCGTTCGCGGCGGTGGGACCGGGCGCGGCGGCTGTCGTCGGCGGACACGCGGCCGACTGCCGGCTCGGCGAGAACAGCCCGCTGGCCCGGTTGGAGGCCGGCGGTGCCCGCGTCCTGCTGCTCGGCGCGGGCTACGACACGTGCACCAGCTTCCACCTGGCGGAATACCGCATCCCCTCGCCCGTCGTGGAGGTCGGCAGGCCCTCCCCCACGGGCTGGGAGACGGTGCGGGAGGTGTCGATCACCTCCGAGATGTTCGAGGAACTGGGCGCCGACTTCGAGCGGGACCGTCCCGTCGTACGGGGGACCGTGGGCGCGGCCGGGGCGCGGCTCTTCCCGGTGGCCGACGCGGTGGCGTACGCGGAGCGGTGGCTGCCCTTGCACCGGCCGCGGGACCTGGCCGTGGAGACCGCCGCCGCCCCCGGCGGTTCCGGACCGCTGCGACGTCCCTAGACTTGCTCCTCATGCGAAGCGAGCCCGTGGTCCAGGTCCAGGCCCTGGTGAAGCGGTACGGAACGAAGACCGCGGTGGACGGCCTCGACCTGGTGGCCGCGGCGGGCATCACCGCCGTACTCGGACCCAACGGCGCGGGCAAGACGACCACGGTCGAGACCTGCGAGGGATACCGGAAGCCGGACTCCGGCACGGTGCGCGTCCTGGGCCTCGACCCGGCGAGACAGTCCGGCGAGCTGCACACCCGCATCGGCGTGATGCTCCAGTCCGGCGGCGTCTACTCGGGCGCCCGCGCGGACGAGATGCTCCGCCATGTCGCGAAACTGCACGCCCAGCCCCTGGACGTGGACGCGCTCATCGAGCGGCTCGGCCTGGAGGGCTGCGGCCGCACGACGTACCGGCGGCTGTCGGGCGGCCAGCAGCAGCGCCTCGCGCTCGCCATGGCGGTCGTCGGCCGCCCCGAGCTGGTCTTCCTGGACGAGCCGACCGCGGGCCTCGACCCGCAGGCCCGCCACGCGACCTGGGACCTGGTGCGCGACCTGCGCTCCGACGGTGTCTCGGTGATCCTCACCACGCACCACATGGACGAGGCCGAGCAGCTCGCCGACGACGTGGCGATCATCGACGCGGGCCGGGTCGTCGCCCAGGGCTCCCCCGAGGAGCTGTGCCGCGGGGGCGCCGAGAACACCCTGCGCTTCACCGGCCGCCCGGGCCTCGACGTGGCCTCCCTGCTGAAGGCCCTGCCCGCGGACTGCACCGCGGCCGAGCTGACGCCCGGGGCCTACCGGATCGGCGGCAAGGTCGATCCGCAACTGCTGGCGACCGTGACGTCCTGGTGCGCCCAGCACGGCGTGATGCCGGAGAAGATCTCCGTCGAACGCCACACCCTGGAAGACGTCTTCTTGGAAATGACCGGCAAGGAGCTGCGTTCATGAGCCAGGCACAGCTGGGAGCCGACCCGCGGGGGGCCGCTTCCGTGGCCGCCGCCGGCACGTACAGCCCGAAGCCGGGTGCCGCCCCGCTGCGGCGCATGATCGGCGCGCAGGCCGCGCTGGAGACGAGGATGCTGCTCCGCAACGGCGAGCAGCTCCTCCTCACGGTCGTGATCCCGACGCTGCTGCTGGTCCTGTTCAGCTCGGCCGACATCATCGACACGGGCCCGGGCAAGGCGGTCGACTTCCTGGCGCCGGGCATCCTGGCCCTGGCCGTGATGTCGACGGCGTTCACCGGCCAGGCCATCGCCACGGGCTTCGAGCGCCGCTACGGCGTCCTGAAGCGGCTGGCGGCCTCCCCGCTCCCCCGCTGGGGGCTGATGACCGCGAAGACGGTGTCGGTCCTGGTCACCGAGATCCTTCAGGTGGTCCTGCTCACCGCCATCGCGTTCGCGCTGGGCTGGTCGCCGCACGGCAACCCGTTCGCCGTGCTGCTCCTGCTGGTCCTCGGCACGGCCGCCTTCTCCGGGCTCGGGCTGCTCATGGCGGGCACGCTCAAGGCCGAGGCGACGCTGGCCGCCGCCAACCTCGTCTTCCTGCTGCTCCTGGTCGGCGGCGGGGTGATCGTGCCGCTGGACAAGTTCCCCGCGGGCGTCCAGGACGTGCTCGGTCTGCTGCCCATCTCGGCGCTCTCGGACGGGCTGCGCGCGGTTCTCCAGCACGGCGCCCAGATGCCCTGGGGCGACCTGGGGATCCTGGCGGTCTGGGCGGTCGTGGGGCTCGGCGCGGCCGGCCGGTTCTTCCGCTGGGAGTGACGGTCCGCCGGGAGTGACGGAATCGTCCCCTCCAGGAACCGACCCTCGTGAAAGCGTGCACAAGCGGGCCCCTACGATGGTGCGCGTGCAGAACCTGACCCGAGCCGACGCCCTCAGCGCGGTGCGCAACCCGCTCGCCTTCATCGCCGAACGCTGGACCCCGGCCTCCCGGACGGTGCAGCGCGCGGCCCTGGCCGCTCTCGTCATGGCGGTCGTGATCGTGGTGACCGGCGGTGCCGTGCGGCTCACCGGCTCCGGCCTCGGCTGCCCGACCTGGCCCAAGTGCACCGACGACTCGCTCACGGCGACGAGCGCGATGGGCTTCCACGGCGCCATCGAGTTCGGCAACCGGATGCTGACGTACGTGCTGTGCGCCGCTGTCGGCTGGGCCATCATCGCGGCCCGCTCGCAGAAGCCCTGGCGGCGCGGGCTGACCCGGCTCGGCTGGGCGCAGTTCTGGATCGTCATGAGCAACGCGATCCTCGGCGGGATCGTCGTCCTGGTCGGCCTCAACCCGTACACGGTCGCCGCCCACTTCCTGCTGTCCACCGCGCTGATCACCGTCGCCGCGCTCATGTGGCAGCGCACCCGCGAGGGCGACGCGGCGCCGCGTCCGCTCGTCGGCAAGTCGGTGGAGCAGCTCGTGTGGTTCCTGGTCGTCGCCGCGTTCCTGCTGATCGCGGTCGGCACGGTCGTCACCGGTGCGGGACCGCACGCGGGCGACTCCAGCGAGGTCGAGCGCATCCCCGTGAGCTGGGAGAACGTCGCCAAGCTGCACGCCGTGCTGGCCTGGATCGTCGTGACGCTGACCTTCGCCCTCTGGTTCGTCCTGAAGGCGGTGGACGCTCCCCAGGGTCCTCTGCGGCGCACCCGCGACCTGTTCCTGATCCTGCTGTCCCAGGGCGTCCTCGGCTACGTCCAGTACTTCACCGACCTGCCCGAGGCCCTGGTCGCCCTGCACATGCTCGGCTCCTGCCTGGTGTGGATCGGGGTGCTCCGGGTGCTGCTGTCCCTGCGCGAGCGCCCGGAGGCCGTGACGGATCTGCCGGGTCCCGCGACCACGTCGGCCCTCACCCGCGCGTAGCCGCTCCGGGGACGTCTCCGGGCGTCCCCGGGCCACTCCCGCCCCAGGGCGCTCACTCCAGCCCGTACACCCGCCGTGCGTTGCCCGCCGCGATCAGGGCCGCGACGCGCTGGGCGTCGGCCAGTGACCAGGCCCCTTCGGCGACCCAGGTGCCGAGCACCCGTGCCAGCGCCTCGCGGAAGAGATGTGCTCCGATCACATGGAGTTCGGGAAGGCCCTGCGCCCCGCTGGAGAAGAGGAGCTTCCCGAAGGGGGCCAGCTCCAGGATCTCGGCGAGGACGGCGGCCGACCGGGCGCCGGTGCGCACCAGGGCGGCGCCCAGGTCGGCGTAGACGTGCGGGAAGACCCCCGCCAGGTGGGCCGCGTGCCGCTGGTACGGATAGCCGTGCAGCAGGATCAGATCGGTGCCGAGGCCGGCCGTGGCGCGGGCGAAGTCGGTGAGCAGCACGGGGTCGGTGCGGTCGATGCGCTGTCCCGGGTCTCCGAGCCCGGCGTGCAGTTGCAGCGGCAGGCCCGAGGCGACCGCGATCCACAGCAGATGGCGGAGCAGGACGGGGTCGGTGAGCATGCCGCCCACCCGCCGGCCGGCGAGCCAGCGGCCCGCGGCGCCGCGTACCTCACCGGGTCCGGGCGGTTCGGGCGCGAGGGCCAGACCGTGCCGCACGCCCGCCACGGAGGTGAAGGCCACGGCGGTCGCGGCGGCCCCGTGGATGGATTCGGCGAGATTGGCGAGAAAGGCCTCGACGGTTCCCGAGGTGTCGGCGACCTGTTCGGCGAGGAGCTCCAGACGGACGATCTCGTGCGCCCTGGCGGCTCCCGTGGAGGCCATCTCGCCCGGCCCGGTCAGATCGCCGGGCAGCCCGGTGTCGACGAGATACGTGGTGATGCCGCTGCCGCGCAGCAGTCTCCGGCCCGTCTCCAGGACACCGAGCTCGCGGCGCCGGGCCAGATACTGGGCGGGCGTGCAGTGCGGTTCGAGTCCGAGCAGGGGCGGGCACCAGCGTCGTACGGCGAAGCCGGTCTGGGTGTCGAAGAAGGTGGTGCCGGCGGCCGGCGGCCCCTCGGTCCTGGCGAGGTGGGCCTCGAACGTGCCGAGGCCCAGCTCCGTCCGCAGTACGCCGTGGCAGTACTGGTCCACCAGGGACGGCGTTTCGATCATCCGGACTCCCCGCGAATGGACCGTGGCTTCTCAGGTCCTAACGGCTGAGCCGGGTGTCAGGTGATGGCCGCGCACACCCCGTGCGAACAGCCGACGATTGTCGGCCGTCCGTGCGACGGGTGACGTGTCAGTCGTTGGCCCGACCGCCGAGCTGGATGCCGGCCATGCGCTTCCACTCGTACGGACCCGTCTTGACCTTGGCCGCGAACTCGCCGTCGAACGCCTCGTGGACGGTGACGCCGGCCTTCTCCACGGCCTTCTCGGCGATCTCGTAGCTCGTCGCCACGAGGTCGCCCCAGCCGCCGTCCTCGCCGACGAGGACGATACGGGCGCCGCGCTCCCCGATGTACGCGACCTGGGCCTCGACCCCGCCGTGCGCCTTGGAGAAGGCGGTGATGCGCTGCGCGAGCTTCGCGGCGGCGCGTTCGGCCTTGGGGTCCTGGACGGTGCCGGGGGTCTCGTCGATCTGCTGGGTGTCTGCCATGGCCAGGATGCTACCGACGGGTAGATCGAACGGCGACGGGAGGGGTGCGTGGCCTTGACCACGCACCCCTCCTGTCCACGTTTCCGGACACGGCCTAGCGGAGGAAGGGGTCCACCGCGACGGCCACGAAGAGGATCGACACGTAGGTGATCGACCAGTGGAACAGCCGCATCTCCTTCAGCTTGCCGCCCGTCACCTCGGCCTTGGCGCGGTTCTGCAGGCCGTGCGCCTCCCACAGCCAGAACCCGCCCGCGCCGAGCGCGACCACGGTGTAGAACCAGCCCGTGTACCCGAGCGGGGTGAGCAGCAGCGAGACCGCGACCATCACCCAGCTGTAGATGACGATCTGGCGGGCGACCACCTTGTTGCTCGCGACGACCGGCAGCATCGGCACGCCCACGCGCGCGTAGTCCTCGCGCACCTTCATGGACAGCGGCCAGTAGTGCGGCGGCGTCCAGAAGAACATGACGAGGAAGAGGATGACCGGCGCCCACGACATGGAGTTCGTGACGGACGACCAGCCGATGAGCACGGGCAGACAGCCCGCGATGCCGCCCCAGACGATGTTCTGCGAGGTACGCCGTTTGAGGATCATCGTGTAGACGACGACGTAGAAGAGGAGCGCCCCGAGTGACAGCCAGGCGGACAGCCAGTTGACGGCGAGTCCGAACAGCAGGGTCGACACGACCGCCAGCGTGATGCCGAAGGCGAGGCACTCACGGGGGCTGACCATGCCGGTGACGAGCGGGCGCTGCGACGTGCGCTCCATGAGGGCGTCGATGTCGCGGTCGATGTACATGTTGAGCGCGTTGGCGCCGCCCGCGGACAGGTAGCCGCCGAGGCAGGTGAGGAGCACCAGCTTCAGATCGGGCACACCCTGCTGGGCCAGGAACATCACCGGAACGGTGGTGATGAGCAGCAATTCGATGATCCGCGGCTTGGTCAGCGCCACGAACGCCTTGAGACGGGCCCCGAACGGCCGCTGGCCTCGGCTGCTGCTCGTCCCGAGAACACCCGCAGGACGGGATTCGACGGCCGTCACGCACACCCCTGACAGAGACATCCCAGCGAGCCCCCGGATGAAATCCCCGTAAAGGCCCGCGCGTACCACGCCACTGTAGACGTTGCCCAGACCCCGGCATTCGCGGGGGTGGGCCCGTGTTGAGGAGCGCCGCTGGAAGAGCCGGCCGAGACTCGATTGAGCACTCGGACGAGCGGCTCCGTATTCATGTGCCGAACACGGAACGACCCAGTCGGGAGGCGGATCCCGACGAGTCCCGGCAGTCTGGAATGACTCGAAAAAACGCACGTACTCACGGGGGTAGGCTCGACAACGGCCGGGGCGCCCAGTGCACCGGCATTTCGACATGTGTGACATGTGGAGAGGAGCCCTGACCCAGGGTGAGCACCAAGCCGACCACCACAGACCTCGAGTGGACCGAGCTGGACCAGCGGGCCGTGGACACCGCCCGCGTCCTGGCCGCCGATGCCGTACAGAAGGTCGGCAACGGCCATCCCGGTACGGCCATGAGCCTGGCGCCCGCCGCCTACACCCTCTTCCAGAAGGTGATGCGGCACGACCCGGCGGACACCGACTGGGTTGGACGGGACCGCTTCGTGCTGTCCGCCGGCCATTCGTCCCTGACCCTCTACACCCAGCTCTACCTGGCCGGCTTCGGCCTGGAGCTGGACGACCTGGAGTCCTTCAGGACCTGGGGCAGCAGGACCCCCGGACACCCCGAGTACGGTCACACGCCGGGCGTGGAGACCACGACCGGTCCGCTCGGCCAGGGTGTCGCCAACGCGGTGGGCATGGCGATGGCCGCCCGCTACGAGCGTGGTCTGTTCGACCCGGAGGCGCCGCAGGGCGAGTCCCCGTTCGACCACTTCATCTACGCGATCGCCGGTGACGGCTGTCTCCAGGAGGGCATCTCCGCGGAGGCCTCCTCCATGGCCGGGCACCAGAAGCTCGGCAACCTGGTCCTGCTGTGGGACGACAACCACATCTCGATCGAGGGCGACACCGAGACCGCGGTCTCCGAGGACACGGTCAAGCGCTACGAGGCGTACGGCTGGCACGTGCAGCGGATCGCCCCGAAGCCGGACGGCGACCTCGACCCGCACGCCATCTACAACGCCATCGAGGCCGCGAAGAAGGTGACGGACAAGCCGTCGTTCATCGCGATGCGCTCGATCATCGCCTGGCCCGCCCCCAACGCGCAGAACACCGAGGCCGCGCACGGCTCGGCGCTCGGCGACGACGAGGTCGCGGCCACCAAGCGCGTCCTCGGCTTCGACCCGGAGAAGTCCTTCGACGTCGCCGCCGAGGTGCTGGCCCACACCCGTCAGGCCCTGGACCGGGGTGCCCAGGCCAAGGCCGAGTGGGAGAAGGGCTACGCCGCCTGGCGTACCGCCGACCCGAAGCGCGCGGCGGAGTACGACCGCATCGCGGCGACCGAGCTGCCGAGCGGCTGGGAGGAGAAGCTCCCCGTCTTCGAGGCGGGCACGGGTGTCGCCACCCGCGCCGCGTCCGGCAAGGTGCTCCAGGCCCTCGGCGCGGTCATCCCCGAGCTGTGGGGCGGCTCCGCCGACCTCGCCGGCTCGAACAACACCACGATCGACAAGACGTCCTCCTTCCTTCCGGCGGACAACCCGCTGCCGGAGGCGAACCCGTACGGCCGCACGATCCACTTCGGCATCCGCGAGCACTCCATGGCCGCGGAGATGAACGGCATCGCGCTGCACGGCAACACGCGCATCTACGGCGGCACCTTCCTGGTGTTCTCCGACTACATGCGCAACTCGGTCCGCCTGTCGGCGCTGATGCACCTGCCGGTGACGTACGTGTGGACGCACGACTCGATCGGACTCGGCGAGGACGGCCCCACCCACCAGCCGGTCGAACACCTCGCCTCGCTGCGCGCCATCCCCGGCCTCAACGTCGTCCGTCCCGCGGACGCCAACGAGACGGCCATCGCCTGGCGCGAGATCCTCAAGCGCTACACGAAGGTGTTCGGCAAGGGCGCTCCGCACGGTCTCGCGCTCACCCGTCAGGGTGTGCCGACGTACGAGGCGAACGAGGACGCCGCCAAGGGCGGATACGTGCTGTTCGAGGCCGAGGGCGGCGCGCCCGAGGTCATCCTCATCGGCACCGGCTCCGAGGTGCACGTGGCCGTCGAGGCGCGTGAGCGGCTCCAGGCCGCGGGCATCCCCACGCGGGTCGTGTCCATGCCGTGTGTGGAGTGGTTCGACGAGCAGGACCAGGGGTACCGGGACAGCGTCCTGCCGCCGTCGGTGAAGGCCCGTGTCTCGGTCGAGGCGGGAATCGGTCTCACCTGGCACCGCTTCGTCGGGGACGCCGGACGCATTGTTTCGCTGGAGCACTTCGGTGCTTCGGCCGACGGCAAGGTGCTCTTCCGCGAATTCGGTTTCACTGCCGAGAACGTCGCGGAAGCCGCCCGGGAATCGATCGCCGCAGCCCAGCGCTGACGCCGACAAACGACACGTAGGAGATGCAATTTCCATGACAGACGCACTCAAGCGCCTCTCCGAGGAAGGCGTCGCGATCTGGCTGGACGACCTGTCGCGCAAGCGGATCACGTCCGGCAATCTTGCCGAGCTGATCGACCAGCAGCACGTCGTGGGCGTCACCACCAACCCGTCGATCTTCCAGAAGGCGATCAGCAGCGGAGACGGCTACGAGCAGCAGGTTTCCGAGCTCGCTGCCCGCAAGGTCACCGTCGACGAGGCCCTGCGCATGATCACCACGGCGGACGTGCGCGACGCCGCCGACATCCTGCGGCCCGTCTTCGACGCCACCGAGGGCCAGGACGGCCGTGTGTCGATCGAGGTCGACCCGCGTCTGGCGCACAACACCAAGGCGACGATCGCCGAGGCCAAGCAGCTCGCCTGGCTGGTGGACCGCCCCAACACCCTCATCAAGATCCCGGCCACCAAGGCGGGTCTGCCGGCGATCACCGAGGTCATCGGCCTCGGCATCAGCGTCAACGTCACGCTGATCTTCTCGCTGGAGCGCTACCGCGAGGTCATGGACGCCTACCTCGCCGGCCTGGAGAAGGCCAAGGAGCGCGGCCTGGACCTCTCGAAGATCCACTCCGTGGCGTCCTTCTTCGTGTCCCGCGTGGACACCGAGATCGACAAGCGGCTCGACGCGCTCGGCACCCCCGAGGCCAAGGCCGCCCGCGGCAAGGCGGGCGTCGCCAACGCCCGGCTCGCCTACGAGGCGTACGAGGAGGTCTTCTCCACCGACCGCTGGTCCGTCCTCGACCGGGCGCAGGCCAACAAGCAGCGCCCGCTGTGGGCCTCGACCGGCGTCAAGGACCCGGCGTACAAGGACACCCTGTACGTCGACGAGCTGGTCGCGCCCAACACGGTGAACACCATGCCGGAGGCCACTCTGGAGGCCACCGAGGGCCACGGCCAGATCACCGGCAACACGATCGCCGGTACGTACGAGCAGTCCCGTGCCGAGCTCGACGCCGTCGAGAAGCTCGGGATCGCCTACGACGACGTGGTCCAGCTCCTCGAGGACGAGGGCGTCGAGAAGTTCGAGTCCTCCTGGAACGACCTGCTCAAGTCGACCGAGGCGGAGCTCCAGCGCCTCGCCCCTTCGGAGGGCTGAAACCTTGTCGAGCAGCAACCCGCTGCGTGACCCCGCAGACCGACGGCTCCCGCGTATCGCGGGGCCGTCGGGCCTGGTCATCTTCGGCGTCACGGGCGATTTGTCACGTAAAAAGCTGATGCCCGCGGTGTATGACCTCGCGAACCGGGGTCTCCTCCCGCCGGGCTTCTCGCTCGTCGGGTTCGCCCGCCGCGAGTGGGCCCACGAGGACTTCGCCCAGGAGGTCCACGACGCGGTCAAGGAGCACGCCCGCACGCCCTTCCGCGAGGAGGTCTGGCAGCAGCTCGTCCAGGGCATGCGCTTCGTCCAGGGCACCTTCGACGACGACGACGCCTTCGACCGGCTGCGTTCCACCATCGAGGAGCTGGACAAGGCCCAGGGCACGGGCGGCAACTTCGCCTTCTACCTGTCCGTGCCGCCGTCCGCGTTCCCGGTGGTGATCCAGCAGCTCAAGAAGCACAAGCTGGCGGATCAGTCGGACGGCTCCTGGCGCCGCGCGGTCATCGAGAAGCCCTTCGGCCACGACCTCAAGTCGGCCGAGGAGCTCAACGCGATCGTGCACGAGGTCTTCGCCCCGGACCAGGTCTTCCGCATCGACCACTACCTGGGCAAGGAGACCGTCCAGAACATCCTGGCACTGCGCTTCGCCAACACGATGTTCGAGCCGATCTGGAACCGGTCGTTCGTCGACCACGTGCAGATCACGATGGCCGAGGACATCGGCATCGGCGGCCGGGCCGGCTACTACGACGGCATCGGCGCCGCCCGTGACGTCATCCAGAACCACCTGCTCCAGCTCATGGCGCTGACCGCCATGGAGGAGCCCTCCTCCTTCGACGCGGACGCGCTCGCCGCGGAGAAGACGAAGGTGCTCGGCGCGACCAGGCTGCCGAAGGACCTCGCCGCCAGCACGGTCCGCGGCCAGTACGCGGCGGGGTGGCAGGGCGGCGAGAAGGTCGTCGGCTACCTCCAGGAGGACGGTATCGACCCCAATTCGAAGACCGACACCTTCGCCGCGATCAAGGTGGAGGTGGACAACCGCCGCTGGGCGGGCGTCCCGTTCTACCTGCGCACCGGCAAGCGGCTCGGCCGCCGCGTCACCGAGATCGCGGTCGTCTTCCAGCGCGCCCCGCACTCCCCCTTCGACCACACGGCGACGGAGGAGCTGGGCCAGAACGCGATCGTCTTCCGCGTCCAGCCCGACGAGGGCGTCACGGTCCGCTTCGGTTCCAAGGTGCCCGGCACCTCCATGGAGATCCGGGACGTCTCGATGGACTTCGCCTACGGCGAGTCCTTCACCGAGTCGAGCCCGGAGGCGTACGAGCGTCTGATCCTCGACGTGCTGCTCGGCGACTCGAACCTCTTCCCGCGCACCGAGGAGGTCGAGCTGTCCTGGAAGATCCTCGACCCGATCGAGCAGCACTGGGACCAGCACGGCAAGCCCGCGCAGTACCCCTCGGGCACCTGGGGACCCGTCGAGGCCGACGAGATGCTCGAACGAGACGGACGGAGCTGGCGTCGCCCATGAAGACCGATCTCACGGACACCACGGCCAGCAAGGTCAACAAGGCCCTCGTCCAGGGCCGCCGCGCCATCGGCACGCCCGCCGTCGGCATGGTGCTCACCCTCGTCATCGTCACCGACGAGGAGAACGCGTACGACGCCCTGAAGGCCGCCAACGAGGCCTCGCGCGAGCACCCCTCACGCACCCTCGTGGTCATCAAGCGCGTCTCCCGCTCGCCCCGCGACCGCACGACGTCGCGCCTCGACGCCGAGGTGCGGCTCGGGGCGGAGGCGGGCACCGGCGAGACGGTGGTGCTGCGCCTGTACGGCGAGGTCATCAACCACGCCCAGTCGGTCGTCCTGCCGCTGCTGCTGCCGGACGCGCCCGTCGTCGTATGGTGGCCGGTGAACGCGCCGCTCGACCCGGCGAAGGACCCGCTCGGCGCCCTCGCACAGCGCCGGGTGACCGACACCTACGCCGCCGAGGCCCCGGTACGGGAGCTCAACGCCCGCGCCGAGGCCTACACCCCGGGCGACACGGACCTGTCGTGGACCCGCATCACGCCCTGGCGTTCGATGCTGGCCGCGGCCCTGGACCAGGTCGCCTGCGACGTGGACGCGGTCGAGGTGGAGGGCGAGGAGTTCAACCCGAGCTGCGAGCTGCTCGCGATGTGGCTCGCGGACCGGCTGGAGGTCCCCGTCAAGCGGTCGCTGTCCTCGGGCCCCGGTCTGACCGCGGTCCGGCTGGACACGAGCTGCGGCCCGATCGTCCTGGACCGCGCCGACGGCACCCTCGCCACGCTGTCCATCCAGGGGCAGCCCGACCGCGCGGTGGCGCTCAAGCGCCGGGACACGGCCGAGCTGATGGCGGAGGAGCTGCGCCGCCTCGACCCGGACGACACCTACGCCTCGGCGCTGCGCTTCGGCGTGGACCGGCTGAACGCGGCGGCGGGCGCCGGGTCCTCGGGCGGGACCGCGACAGCCACGAAGGCGGCCCCGGTCGCCAAGGACTCCCCCGCGGGGGTGGCCGAGACGCTCGCCAAGAAGGCGGCGGACAAGGCGGCCGCCGAGTGAACACCCCGCAGCTCGTCGTCCACCGCGACAAGGAACTGATGGCCCAGGCCGCGGCGGCCCGGCTGATCACGAAGATCGTGGACGCGCAGGCCTCGCGCGGCTCCGCCTCGATCGTGCTCACCGGCGGGCGCAACGGAAACGGGCTCCTCGCGGCGCTCGCGTCCGCGCCCGCCCGGGACGCGGTCGACTGGGCGCGTCTGGACCTGTGGTGGGGCGACGAGCGGTACCTCCCCGAGGGCGACCCCGACCGCAACGACACGCAGGCCCGCGCGGCCCTGCTCGACGCGGTGCCGCTGGACCCGGAGCGGGTGCACACCATGCCCGCGTCCGACGGTCCCTACGGCGCCGACGTCGAGGCGGCGGCGGAGTCGTACGCGGCGGAGCTCGCGAAGGCCGCCGGGCCGGAGAACCACGGCCCGGTCCCGGCCTTCGACGTCCTCATGCTGGGCGTCGGTCCCGACACCCACGTGGCCTCGCTCTTCCCGGAGCTGCCCGCGGTGCGGGAGACGGAGCGGACGGTGGTCGGCGTGCACGGCGCGCCCAAGCCGCCGCCGACCCGGATCTCGCTGACCCTGCCCGCGATCCGCTCCGCCCGCGAGGTGTGGCTGCTCGCGGCCGGCGAGGACAAGGCCCAGGCGGCCGCGATCGCCCTGTCCGGCGCGGGCGAGATCCAGGCCCCCGCCGCCGGCGCGTACGGCCGCTCCCGCACCCTGTGGCTCCTGGACGCCCCGGCGGCGTCCCAACTGCCACGCTCGCTGTATCCACCGGCGTCCGCCTGAACGACGGTCTGCCGAAGCACTGAACGGCCGAACGACCGGAAGGGGGCGGCAGGGTCCACGGACCCTGCCGCCCCCGCGTTCGTTCCCGTCAACCGCCGTACGGTCCGGGGCCGTACGGGTTCCCGTGCGGGAACGGGGTTCCCTGGGACGGGAGATGGAGGCCGGGCGACGGGGAGACCGTCGGGCGCGGGACCGGGAGGGTCGCCGGGTGTGCGCGGAGCCTGATTCCGTGGTGGCGGCGGAGCCGGTTCATCTCCAGGGCCGCGATGGCGGTGACCGTCACCGGAGCGCCCAGGATGAAGACGGCACCCATCGTGAGGCTGAGCCCGTGCAGGTCACCGGTGACCAGGTCGGGGACGGCCATGAGCCAGGTCGTCACAGCGGCCAGCAGCGGCGGCAGACAGCGGTGCACGGCCGCGGAGCCGAAGTAGTTCCCGGACAGTTGCACCGCCCCGTAGGCGACCACCCCGATCAGCCAGAGCGCCGCGAAACCCAGCGGAACAAGCGCGACGCCTCCGACGGCGGTCGCGAGCTGCATGAGGAGCACGGCGGCCACGGCCATGCCGATGAACAGCACCAGCAGTTTGAGCGAGCCGAGGAGCGGGCGCCTCAGCTGCCGGACGGTGCCGGCGCGCCGCCATACGAAGAGCATCACGCCCACGGTCAGCGGCGTGATGAACAGCAGGACGACGGCCGCCGTCAGGATGTTGCCCAGGATCTCGGTGGTGTCGAACTTGTGCTGCACGAAGGTGTACACACCGAACGCCGCGACCGCTCCGGCGACGACACGCACACGTTTGAGCCGCTCCACCGACGGATCGACGGGCTCGGGAATCCACGCCGGGTGGAACAGTGCCTTCGCCATCCGTTTCGGCTTCAGGAAAGTCCGGACCGTCAGCCTGTCCCTCGTCCATCTCTCACGTGACCCGGTCACTTCCGCTCCCCCGAACGATCGCCGTCGTGATCACCAGGGATGCTACGGGAAGCGGGCGGACTCCCACCGCCCGCTTCCCCCCAGTCAGGCTCAACGGCCCCGCAGTGTGCGGTACTTGGCGACCAGGGCCTTGGTCGACTCGTCCAGTCCGGGGACGTCGGCGCCCTCGGTCAGGGCGGGTTCGACGCGCTTGGCGAGCACCTTGCCGAGCTCGACGCCCCACTGGTCGAAGGAGTCGATGTTCCAGACCGCGCCCTGGACGAACACCTTGTGCTCGTAGAGGGCGATCAACTGGCCCAGGACGGACGGGGTCAGCTCCTTCGCCAGGATCGTGGTGGTGGGGTGGTTGCCCTGGAACGTCTTGTGCGGCACCAGTTCCTCGGGCACCCCCTCGGCACGGACCTCGTCCGGGGTCTTGCCGAACGCCAGCGCCTGCGTCTGCGCGAAGAAGTTCGCCATCAGCAGGTCGTGCTGGGCGACCAGGCCCGGCAGCAGGTCGGCCACGGGCTCGGCGAAGCCGATGAAGTCGGCGGGGATCAGCTTCGTGCCCTGATGGATCAACTGGTAGTAGGCGTGCTGGCCGTTGGTGCCGGGCGTGCCCCAGACCACCGGTCCCGTCTGCCACTCCACCGGGTTGCCGTCACGGTCCACGGACTTGCCGTTGGACTCCATGTCGAGCTGCTGGAGGTAGGCCGTGAACTTCGACAGGTAGTGCGAGTACGGCAGCACGGCGTGCGACTGCGCGTCGTGGAAGTTGCCGTACCAGATACCCAACAGACCGAGCAGCAGAGGAGCGTTGGCCTCGGCGGGAGCCGTGCGGAAGTGCTCGTCGACGAGGTGGAAACCGTCGAGCATCTCGCGGAAGCGCTCCGGGCCGATCGCGATCATCAGCGACAGCCCGATCGCCGAGTCGAACGAGTAACGCCCGCCGACCCAGTCCCAGAACTCGAACATGTTCGCCGTGTCGATGCCGAAGTCCGACACCTTCTCCGCGTTCGTCGACAGCGCCACGAAGTGCTTCGCGACCGCTTCCTGCCCCGCCTTCAGACCGGTCAGGAGCCAGTCACGCGCGGAGGTGGCGTTGGTGATCGTCTCGATCGTGGTGAACGTCTTGGAGGCGATGACGAACAGCGTCTCCGCCGGGTCCAGGTCCCGTACGGCCTCATGCAGGTCGGCGCCGTCCACGTTCGACACGAACCGCACGGTCAGCGAACGGTCGGTGAAGGAGCGCAGCACCTCATAGGCCATGGCGGGGCCGAGGTCGGAGCCGCCGATGCCGACGGTCACGACGTTCTTGATGCGCTTGCCGGTGTGACCGGTCCACTCGCCCGAGCGGACCCGCCCGGCGAAGTCCGCCATCTTGTCCAGGACCGCGTGCACGGCCGGCACGACGTTCTCCCCGTCGACCTCGACCACCGCGTCCCGCGGCGCCCGCAGCGCGGTGTGCAGCACCGCCCGGTCCTCGGTCGTATTGATCTTCTCGCCCCGGAACATCGCGTCCCGCAGCCCGAACACGTCCGTGGCGACGGCCAGCTCGCGCAGCAGCCGGAGCGTCTCGTCGGTGACGAGGTGCTTGGAGTAGTCGACGTGCAGATCGCCGACCTGGAGCGAGTAGCCGGACCCGCGTCCCGCGTCGGCCGCGAACAGGTCGCGCAGATGGGTGCCCGCGAGCTCCTCGCGGTGCTTGGCCAGAGCGGTCCACTCGGGTGTCTGGTTGAGCCTGGTACGGCTTTCTGCGTTCATCTCGGACTTCCGCCTTCTTTCCTGCCTGTGCTGCTGCGTACCTTGCCCCGCTGCCGGTCCCAACCTAATTGATCAGGGCTGGACACGAGCTGTCGTAGTGCGTCCACCGGCTCAACAACAGATACGTCCGACTGGCCCGCAGGTGTCAGCGGGATGACGGGGGGAGGAGAGAGGGAGCGAGCGCCCGCCTCGCGGAGCAGGGGGCAAGGCCAGGGGGGCAGGGAGCAAAAGGCAGGGGGCGGCGACAGGTGACGGTGGCGGGCGGCACGCGGCAGGGGCGGTACGCCGGACGTGGCTCCGCGTCCGGACCGTACGGCATGACGGTCCGACGCGCCCGGCACGAATTCCGGCCGGCACTGCTGCATCGGCGTGACCCGCGCACCGCCCGCACGGCACCCCACGGCACCGCGAGCCACCGCACAGCACCACAGGCCACCGCACAGCACCGCACCGGCATGCCGCCGGAAGATGAGAAGCCCCGCCGGGCAGGTCGGCCCGCAGTGCGGGCATCAGGACACGGCGGACCCGGCGACGGGGCGGATCCGGCATCGACGTCGCCGTGAAACCGTTCCGGCCAGACACCCATGGGATGCCCGGCCGGTTCTCAACTCCTAGATCTCGCCCCGCAGTTTGGCGAGCGCCTCGGCGAGGATCGCCTCGCCGTCCGCGTCGCTGCGCCGCTCCCGCACGTACGCGAGGTGCGTCTTGTAGGGCTCGGTGCGCGGCGGGTCCGGCGGGTTGTCCCGGTCCTGTCCGGCGGGGAAGCCGCAGCGCGGGCAGTCCCAGGTGTCGGGAACCTGCGCGTCGCTGGCGAAGCTGGGCTGCGTCTCGTGCCCGTTGGAGCACCAGAAGGAGATGCGCAGCCGCGGCGCGGACTCGCCGCGCTCGGCCTCGCCCATCGGCCCCGCCCCGACCCGGCTTCCTCGGATCGCGTTGCCACTTGCCACGGTGTAACTCCCTGCGTGATGGTGCCGCGAAGCGAGTCGGCGTGTCGCTTCGTTGCGAGCGCCTCAGTCTACGTAAGGCCCAACGCGCGTCCAGTGATTGGAGTTACATCCCCACCCCTAGACGCAAGCCCCATGATAGGCGGCGCCTGGAGGCGCGTACCGGACATGGGGCCTTACGTGCGGAATGTGCTTGCGTGCTGTGCAGTTGTGCTGCCGTACCGATGTCGGTCGGCGATCAGTTGTTGATCTTCATCAGGACGCCGAGCACGACGATGCACGTGAACCAGAGCAGGCCGAGCACCACGGTGATGCGGTCGAGGTTGCGCTCGGCCACCGAGGAGCCACCGACGGACGACTGCATGCCGCCACCGAACATGTCGGAAAGGCCGCCGCCCTTCCCCTTGTGCATCAGCACGAGCAGCATCAGCAGCAGGCTGAAGACGATCAGGGCGATCGAGAACCCCAAAACCACGGCTGGACCAACTTCCTCGGAACTGGATGGACGACGGGGGTCCGGTACGAGAGCACCAGACCCCCGCAAGGGTACGACGAATCGCCGCTACCGCATACTTACTGGTCGCGGAACCGGACGATCTTGACGAACTCGTCGGCGTCGAGCGACGCGCCGCCGACCAGAGCGCCGTCGATGTCGGCCTTCGCCATGATCTCGGCGACGTTGCCGGACTTCACCGAGCCGCCGTACTGGATGCGGACCTGGTCGGCCAGCTCCTGGGAGTACAGCTCGGCGAGCTTGGCGCGGATCGCGGCGCAGACCTCCTGCGCGTCGTCGGCGCCGCAGACCTTGCCGGTGCCGATGGCCCACACGGGCTCGTAGGCGATCACGACGGACTCGGCCTGCTCGGCCGGGAGGTCCTTCAGACCGCCCTCGACCTGGGCGAGGGTATGGGAGACGTGGTTGCCCGCCTCGCGGACGTCCAGCTCCTCGCCCACGCACAGGATCGGGGTCAGGCCGTGCTTGTAGGCGGCCTTGACCTTGGCGTTCACGATCTCGTCGGTCTCGTTGTGGTACTGGCGGCGCTCGGAGTGGCCGACGGCCACGTACGTGCACTTCAGCTTGGCCAGCATCGAGCCGGAGATCTCGCCGGTGTAGGCGCCGGAGTCCTGCGCGGACAGGTCCTGGGCCCCGTACTTGATCTTGAGCTTGTCGCCGTCGACCAGGGTCTGCACGGAGCGCAGGTCGGTGAAGGGCGGCAGGACGGCGACCTCGCAGGCCTCGTAGTCCTTGTCGGCCAGGGCGAAGGCGAGTTTCTGGACGTGCGCGATGGCCTCGAGGTGGTTGAGGTTCATCTTCCAGTTGCCCGCCATCAGCGGCGTGCGCGTGCTCATCTAGGTCAGTCCTCCAGTGCGGCGAGGCCGGGGAGCGTCTTGCCCTCGAGGTATTCGAGGGAGGCGCCGCCACCGGTCGAGATGTGGCCGAATGCGTTCTCGTCGAAACCGAGGGTGCGCACCGCGGCGGCGGAGTCTCCGCCGCCGACGACGGTGAAGCCCTTGGAGTCGACGAGGGCCTGGGCGACCGCCTTGGTGCCCTCGGCGTAGTCGGGGTGCTCGAAGACGCCCATGGGACCGTTCCAGAACACGGTCTCGGCGTCGGCGAGCTTGGCTGCGTAGAGGGCACCGGTCTTCGGGCCGATGTCCAGGCCGAGCTGTCCCGCGGGCATCTTGTCCGCGTCGACGGCGGTGTGCTCGGTGGGCGCCTTGGTCTTGAGGTCCGGGAATCCGGGGGCGACGACGACGTCGACCGGGAGCACCAGCTCGACGCCCAGCTTCTCGGCGCGCTCCATGTACTCGGTGACGGCCGGGATCTGGTCCTCCTGCAGCAGGGAGGTGCCGACCTCGTAGCCCTTCGCCTTGAGGAAGGTGAAGGCCATGCCGCCGCCGATCAGGATGCGGTCGGCCTTGCCGAGGAGCTGGTCGATGACGGCGAGCTTGTCGGAGACCTTGGAGCCGCCGAGCGCGACGACGTACGGCCGCGCGACGTCCTCGGTGAGCTTCTTCAGGACGCCGACCTCGGTGGCGATGAGGTAGCCGGCGTAGTGCGGCAGCCGGGCCGGAAGGTCGTACACGGAGGCGTGCTTGCGGTGCACCGCGCCGAAGCCGTCGCCCACGTAGACGTCGGCCAGGGCGGCGAGCCGGTCGGCGAACTCGCCGCGCTCGGTGTCGTCCTTGGACGTCTCGCCCGCGTTGAAGCGGAGGTTCTCGATGACCGCCACCTGGCCGGGCTCCAGGCCGTCCACCGCCTCGTGCGCGGCGGGGCCGACGGTGTCCTGCGCGAACGCGACGGGCGCGCCGAGCAGTTCACCGAGTCGCTCGGCGGGCTGGAGGAGGGAGAACGCCGGGTCCGGGGCGCCCTTGGGGCGGCCCAGGTGCGAGGCGACGATGACCTTGGCGCCCGCGTCGGCCAGCGCCTTGACGGTGGGCAGGACGGCGCGGATACGGCCGTCGTCGGTGATGAGGCCGTTCGCCAGCGGCACGTTGAGGTCGGCGCGGACGAATACCCGCTTGCCGGCCACTCCTTCGGCGAGAAGCTCGTCGATCGTCTTCATGAAAGGGACTCCTGGGGAAGGCGCTTCAGATCCGCGAGAGGTGACCGATCCGGGCGATCGGTCACTACGTGGCGCAGGGCCCGGACAGCGCGGCGTCGCGCTGCCCGAGCCCTGGCTCACATCGAGGTGCCTGCTCTGGAAACTAGAGCTGGCCGCCGACGAAGACCGTGAGGTCGACGAGGCGGTTGGAGTAGCCCCACTCGTTGTCGTACCAGCCGAGGATCTTCACCGTGTTGCCCTCCTGGACCATGGTCAGGGAGGAGTCGAAGGTACAGGAGGCCGGGTCGCTGACGATGTCCGAGGAGACGATCGGGTCCTCGGTGTACGCCAGGAAGCCCTTGAGGGCGCCGTCCTCGGAGGCTTTCTTGAACGCGGCGTTGACCTCGTCCTTGGTGACCTCGCGCTGGAGGGTGACGACCAGGTCGGTGGCCGAGCCGGTCGGGACCGGGACGCGCATGGCGATGCCGTCCAGCTTGCCCTTGAGCTGCGGGAGGACCAGGGCGGTGGCCTTCGCGGCACCCGTCGTGGTCGGGATGATGTTCTCGGCGGCGGCGCGGGCGCGGCGCAGGTCCGAGTGCGGGAAGTCCAGGATGCGCTGGTCGTTCGTGTACGCGTGAACCGTCGTCATCAGGCCCTTGACGATGCCGAAGTTCTCGTCGAGAACCTTGGCCATCGGCGCCACACAGTTGGTGGTGCAGGAGGCGTTGGAGATGATGTTGTGGTTCGCCGGGTCGTACTGGTCCTGGTTGACACCCATCACGATGGTGATGTCCTCGTCCTTGGCCGGAGCCGAGATGAGGACCTTCTTGGCGCCGCCGGCGATGTGCTTCTCGGCGTCGGCCTTCTTCGTGAAGATGCCGGTCGACTCGATGACGATGTCGACGCCCAGCTCGCCCCACGGGATGTCGGCGGGGTTGCGCTCGGACAGGACCTTGATGGTGTGGCCGTCGACGGTGATCGTGTCGGCGGTGTGCGACACCTCGGCCTTGAGGCGGCCCAGAATGGTGTCGTACTTCAGAAGGTGGGCGGTGGTCGCGGTGTCACCCAGGTCGTTGACAGCCACGATCTCGATGTCAGCACCCTGCTCCAGCAGCGCGCGGAAGTAGTTACGACCGATGCGGCCAAAGCCGTTGATGCCTACGCGGATCGTCACGAACCGATCTCCTCGTTAGGTACGCCGACTCAAGTGTCGGCGAGTTTGTATGGGATGTCCCCGACCGCCTCCGACCCTACCTCCCCCAAGGCCCCTGAGTGACATCGACCACGGCCATACACGGCAGGGTGATCCGTACCCGCCAGTAGGGGTACGGATCACCCTTGTCGATCATGCGATTGTCACGGACCGTCAGTCGTCAAGTGCCGAGAGTGCCTTTCCGATGAGGGCCGCGCGGTCGGCCGCCGTGCCGACGTGTTCCAGGCCGAAGCCCAGCAGGACGGTGTCGTCCGTGGTGACCGCTCCATATGTCCTGAAGAGTTCGCCGGTGCGTGCCCAGTCCCGCAGAACCGCCGGGCTGCCCGCGGGCGGACCGGCGACGGTCCAGGGGCCGAGGGAGGTCTCGAAGCCCTCGGCCCCGGCGACGGTGCCGCCGACCACGAGGGCGGTGTTGTCGACGAGGACGCCGTGGCCGCCCGTGCTCGGGTCGGTGATGTAGCCGATCGACACCTCGACCGACCGGCCGGCGTACGCGCTCAGGTCGAAGGCGACCGGCTGCCAGCCGCTGGACGCGCCGGTGAGACTGTTCCACTGCCCGCTGGACCCCGTGGCGGTGCAACCCGCCGCGCTCACGGTCAGATAGTGCTTGATCCACGGGTGTTCACGGGCGAGGAAGCCGGCCTCGCACTCGGTCGGGACGGCGGCCGAACTGGCGCCGCCCGCCTCGGGGAGGGTGGTCCAGTCGTCGGCCCCGGTCGTGTGGACCTCGACGACCGCGTGGTCGTAGCCGGGCTCGGTGTCCCACAGCATCTGGGAGCGCAGCGTCGGCTTGTCGGCGGCGGTGACGCCGGTGAGGTCGATGGTGCGGGTCAGCCGCTTGTAGGCGTCGTCGGTGTGCACCGCGGCGGCCATGTACGAACCCTCGTACGGCCCGTACGGGTTCACGGTCCCGCTGAACTGTCCCGCTCCCGCGCCGGAGGCGAACTGCGGGTACTGCGCCGGGGAGAGCGAGTCCGAGGTGACGCCGTAGGTGCCCGCCGCGTTCAGCGGGTTGCCGGGCGCGTCCCCGAGGGTTCCGGTGGCGCCGTCGAGTCCGCCGGAGCCGGTGAAGCCCTTGGCGCCGGGTGTGGACGTACGGGAGTAGGCGCCCAGGTAGTACTGGCTGAAGTCGTTCGAGAGGGTGCCGCCGCCGAGGTCGACGCTGCCGCCGGCCAGTTCGCCCGCCTCGACCAGCTTGCCGCCCTCGTTGAGGTAGGCGCGGAGCTGGAGCTGGGTGGCGTTGCCGGGCCGCGGGGCGCCGGTGTAGTGGACGACCGTGCCGAAGTGGCCGAGCACGCCGAGCGCGTCCGGCGCGCCCTGGGTGGCGACGTCCCAGACGAGGGCCTTCTTCCCGTCGGCCTTCAGCGCGTCGACGTAGGTCTGCGCCTGTGTGGCGGCCGCGCCCTCCTCGGCGACCACGAGCACGTCGGCGCGCGGCCGCTGGGCCACGGTGTACGTGAAGCGGGTGCTGGAGGTGGGCTTCCCGCTCCTGGTCTCGCCGGTGAACCAGACCTCGACCGTGTCGCCGGGGCCGGCGTCCTCGACCTTGGCGCGGTACTCGTCGAAGTAGAGGTTGTCCGTGCCGCCGTAGGTCTCGCCGCCCCGCCAGGCCCTGAGCGCCGTGTCGTGCGTACGGCCGCCGTTGACGCGGTACTTGAGCTTCTTGTCGCGTACGGACTTGCGGACGACGACGGAGATCTTCTGGTCCGCGCCGCGGGCGTACGACGTCGTGAAGGCGGACGGGGTGAAGTCGGGTGCGTCGAGACCGACCGAGGAGGAGGGCCGGTCGGGGTGGGCCGCGGTCTCGGCGACGGAGAGCGCGAACGGGACGTTCTTCTCGAATTCCTGCTCGATCAGCTTCTCGTCGTCCGGGAAGGTGAAGACCGAGGCGCAGTCCGCGGCGTTCCAGGCGTCGTTCGGGTCGAGGTCCGAGGCGGTCTCACAGGTCGACATCTCGGGGGTGAACATCGCCGTGCCGTTGACATTGCCGGCGTGGCCGTCCGCCTCGCCGTTGGTGGTGTAGAGCTCCGAGGAGACCTGCGGGTGATAGCCCGGGATCGCGGACTTCTCGGGCGTTCCTGCGAGCGACTTGTAGAGCACGTCGTCCGGCGTCGGCGTCGCCACCTGCCAGCCCACCCCGTAGAGCAGCAGTTCGGCGGCGGAGTGGTAGTTGATCCCGTACGTGAAGCCGACGCGCTTCTCGAAGGCGTCGAGCGCCTTGGTCTCGGGCTCGGACCCGGGGCTCGCGCCGCGGTAGGTCTCGCTGGTGGGGTTGGGGGACGAACCCTCGTCGTCGTAGCCCCACTTGTAGGCGAAGTTGCGGTTGAGGTCGACGCCGTCGCCGGTGGAGATGACGCCGTCGCCGTTCACGTCGCGCAGGTTCTTGCGCCACTGGCGGGTGTCGGCGTCCTTGAAGGTGTAGTCGTAGCCGTCGGGGTTGGCCGACAGGACGAACCACAGTTCGGTGGAGTCGACGATCTTCTTGACGCGCTTGTCCGTGGAGTAGTTGTCCAGGTAGTAGTGCATCAGCCGCCGCGTCATCTCGGGCGTGATCCACTCGCGGGCGTGCTGGTTGGACATGTACAGCACCGACGGCTTGGAGCCGTCCTTGGTCTTCCTGGCGCCCTTGGTCAGCTTCAGCGCGAGGATGTCCTGGCCGTTCAGGGTCTTGCCGATGGAGACGACCTTGGTCAGGCCGGGGTTCGCCCGGCCCGTCTCGACGATCTCCTGCTGGAGGTTGCCCTTGCCGCTGTAGGGGCGGAACACCCCCTGGGCGGCGTCGGCGACCCGGTCCTCGGCCTTGGCGGACAGGGTGTGCTCGGTGAGGTCGACGCCCTGCTTCTCCAGCTTCTTCGCCTGCTGGTCGGTGACGTAGACCTCGACCGTGCTCCTGCCGTTCTTCCAGGTCGTGTCGCCGAGCTCGTGACTGTCCTGGCCGGCCGCGAGCAGCAGGGGTACCTGCGCTTTCGTGACCTCCGCGCGGAACACCTTCACGGCGTTCGCGTCGGGCTGGGGTGAACCGCCCTCCTGCGCCCGGGCGACCGGCGCCACGGCCGCACCGCCCAGCAGGAGCGCGCCGGTAGCGAGGATCGCGCTCGCTCTTCGTCTCATGAGTCCCCCTTGCACGGGTCCGCCACAGCAGCGAACGGATGCCAGGCTCATGACACTTCAAGGTCAAGTCAAGGGCGCCTCACGGGCCGACGGAAACCGGCGCCGATCTCCCAAGGGGGCATCGGCGCCGGCATATTGAGCTTCTGTCAGATTTTCCGGCAGGTATTTCACACCACCCGCGCGGGTCCGGAACTCGCGCACGTCTCTCACGCCGCCCCGTGATCCGGGTCAGCCCGCGAGGTTGTCCGCCATCTCCTCGGACAGACTCGACTCCGTCCCGGGGATCCCGAGGTCCTGCGCCCGCTTGTCGGCCATCGCCAGCAGCCGGCGGATACGGCCCGCGACGGCGTCCTTCGTCAGCGGCGGGTCGGCGAGCGCGCCCAGCTCCTCCAGGGAGGCCTGCTTGTGCTCCATGCGCAGCCGTCCGGCGGCGGCCAGGTGCTCCGGCACCTCGTCCGCGAGGATCTCCAGGGCGCGCTGGACACGGGCACCGGCGGCGACCGCGGCGCGCGCCGAACGGCGCAGGTTCGCGTCGTCGAAGTTGGCGAGCCGGTTCGCCGTGGCGCGGACCTCGCGGCGCATCCGCCGCTCCTCCCAGGCCAGCACCGACTCGTGCGCGCCGAGGCGGGTCAGCAGCGCGCCGATCGCGTCGCCGTCGCGGACGACGACCCGGTCGACACCGCGCACCTCGCGGGCCTTCGCCGCGATAGAGAGCCGGCGGGCGGCACCGACGAGCGCGAGCGCGGCCTCCGGTCCCGGGCACGTCACCTCGAGGGACGAGGAGCGGCCGGGTTCGGTGAGCGAACCGTGGGCCAGGAAGGCCCCGCGCCAGGCGGCCTCGGCGTCGCAGGTGGCCCCCGAGACCACCTGCGGCGGCAGTCCGCGGATCGGGCGTCCCCGCCCGTCCACGAGCCCTGTCTGCCGGGCGAGCTGGTCACCGCCCGCGACGACGCGCACCACGTACCGCGAACCGCGGCGCAGTCCGCCGGGCGCCATCACGATCAGTTCGGAACTGTGGCCGAAGATCTCCAGAATGTCCCGCTTCAGGCGGCGCGCCGCCATAGCGGTGTCCAGCTCCGCCTCGATCACGATCCGGCCGCTCACCAGGTGGAGGCCGCCGGCGAACCGCAGGACGGCGGAGACCTCCGCCTTCCTGCAGCAGGTCCGGGTGACGGGGAGCCGGGAGATCTCGTCCTTCACCGCTGCCGTCATCGCCATGGGCCGATCCTTCCATGCATCCGAAAAATACGGTCGTACGCGGCGGCCAACAGCTCCGGATCGTGCCGCGGAGATCCATCGGGCCTGGCCACCGGCGCCAGCTCGACCGCGGCGCCGAACCGCTGGGCGGCGTCGGCGAGTGACTCGCGGTCGGGCACGGCAGCCTCGTCGGCCAGCACCACGTCCAGGGCGAGTTTAGGGGCGTGTCGTCCCAAAACCTCCAAATGACGCTGCGGGGAGAAGCCTTCGGTTTCTCCGGGCTGCGGTGCGAGGTTCAGGGAGAGTACCCGGCGCGCTCTGGTCTGGCTCAGTGCGTCCAGGAGTTCGGGCACCAGAAGATGCGGAATGACCGACGAGAACCAGGAGCCGGGACCGAGGACCACCCAGTCCGCGTCGAGGACCGCGGCCACGGCCTCGGGCACGGCCGGCGGATCGTGCGGTACGACGAGCACGGACTGGACCTCGCCGGGGGTGAGCGCCACGTTCGCCTGACCGCGGACGGTGCCGATCTCGTCCGGCCGGTCGGGGTCGTGCCCCTTGACCAGGGCCTGGAGCTCCAGGGGCACGGCGGACATGGGCAGCACCCGGCCGTGCGCGCCGAGCAGCCTGCCGACCAGGTCCAGCGCCTGGACATGGTCGCCGAGCTGCTCCCACAGGGCGACGATCAGCAGATTGCCGACCGCGTGCTCGTGCAGGTCGCCCTTGGACTGGAAGCGGTGCTGGATGACACGGGCCCAGGTCTGGCCCCAGTCGTCGTCGCCGCACAGCGCCGCCAGCGCCTTGCGCAGATCACCGGGCGGCAGGACGCCCAGCTCGTCACGCAGGCGTCCGCTGGAGCCGCCGTCGTCGGCCACGGTGACGACGGCGGTGAGGTCGCCGGTGATCCGGCGCAGCGCGGCGAGCGAGGCGGACAGCCCCATGCCGCCGCCGAGGGCGACGACCTTGGGCTGTGCGCCGCGGCGGCGCGGCTTGGCGCCGCGCGCCGCGGCCGGCCGGCCGGCCCGGTCGCCGGGGGTCTCCCGGCGCAGCCGGCTCAGCCGCAGGGCAGTACGTCCGGTCACTCGCGCCCCATGTCCCGGTGGACGAGCACGGTCTCCACGCCCTGGGAGGCGAGGCGGGCGGCGAGCTTCTCGGCGGTCGCCACCGAGCGGTGCTTGCCGCCGGTGCAGCCGACGGCGATGGTCACGTAGCGCTTGCCCTCGCGCCGGTATCCGGCGGCGATGAGCTGGAGCAGCTCGGCGTAGCGGTCGAGGAACTCCTTGGCGCCGGGCTGGTTGAAGACGTAGGCCGAGACCTCTTCGTTCAGGCCGGTGAAGGGGCGCAGCTCGGGGACCCAGTGCGGGTTCGGCAGGAAGCGCATGTCCACGACCAGGTCGGCGTCGACCGGGAGGCCGTACTTGAAGCCGAAGGACATGACGGTGGCCCGCAACTCGGGCTCCTCCTCGCCCGCGAACTGGGCGTCCATCTTGGCGCGCAGCTCGTGCACGTTCAGGCTGGAGGTGTCGATGACCAGGTCGGCGTCACCGCGCAGCTCGCGCAGCAGCTCGCGCTCGGCGGCGATCCCGTCCACGATGCGGCCGTCGCCCTGAAGGGGGTGCGGCCTGCGCACCGACTCGAAGCGGCGTACCAGGGCCTCGTCGGAGGACTCCAGGAAGACGATCCGCCGGGTGACGTTCCTCGACTCCAGGTCGGCCAGGGACTCGCGGAGGTTGTCGAAGAACCGCCGGCCGCGTACGTCGACGACGACGGCGATCCGTGCCACGTTGCCCTGGGAGCGGGCGCCGAGTTCCACCATGGTGGGGATCAGGGCGGGCGGCAGGTTGTCGACGACGAACCAGCCGAGGTCCTCCAGACACTTGGCGGCCGTGGACCGGCCGGCTCCGGACATGCCGGAGATGATCACCAACTCGGGGATGACGGCGTCCGCGGCTCCCGCCGCGGCCGTCTCGATGCCCGTACCCACCTGTGCTCCGTCTTCCTTCGGTGATTCACGCTCCGCGTGAATCACGTCTGCCTCGCTGTGTGCTTCCCGGCCCTGCGCCGGACGTTCCTCTTCGCGCGCGTCGTTCTCGGTCATGTCTCCTGCCCCCGTCGCTCGTCCGAGGCGCCCGCGGTCACGGGCTCCTCCGCGGGGCCCGCCGTCGTCTCGGGCGCCGCGTGTTCGTCGTCCTCCATGATCTCTCCGGTGGCCGTGTTCACGGCGGGTGCCGCGGGAGCCGCCTGGGCGAGGGCCACGGCGATGGTCTCCGCCGTCTTGCGCCCCACGCCGGGAACCTCGCAGATCTGGTCGATCGTCGCGGACCGGAGCTTCTTCACGGAGCCGAAATGTTTGAGCAGGGCCTGCTTGCGGGACTCGCCCAGGCCCGGCACGTCGTCCAGCGGGCCCGACCTGAAGCGTTTGGCCCGCTTGGCGCGCTGGTAGGTGATCGCGAAGCGGTGGGCCTCGTCCCGTACCCGCTGGAGCAGATACAGGCCCTCGCTGCTGCGCGGCAGAACCACGGGGTCGTCCTCGCCGGGCAGCCACACCTCCTCCAGGCGCTTGGCGAGCCCGCAGACGGCGATGTCGTCGATGCCGAGCTCGTCGAGGGCCCGCTGGGCGGCGGCGACCTGCGGCCGGCCGCCGTCGACGACGACGAGCTGCGGCGGGTAGGCGAAGCGCTTGGGCCGGCCGTCGTCCTCCGCGAGGGTGCTCCCGGAGAGCGGGGTCCCGTCGGCCAGGATCTCCGCGGTTTCCGGCACGGTGTCCTCGCCGTCCGTCCACTCCCCCGTCTTCTCCTTCTCGACGAGGTAGCGCCTGAAGCGGCGGGTGATCACCTCGTGCATGGAGCGGACGTCGTCCTGGCCGGCGAAGCCCTTGATCTGGAAGCGCCGGTACTCGCCCTTGCGCTGGAGCCCGTCCTCGAAGACGACCATCGAGGCCACCACGTCGTCGCCCTGGAGGTGCGAGATGTCGTAGCACTCGATCCGCAGCGGCGCGCTGTCCAGGTCGAGCGCCTCGGCGATCTCCTCCAGGGCGCGCGAGCGCGTGGTCAGGTCGGAGGCTCGCCGTGTCTTGTGCAGGGCGAGCGCCTGGAGGGCGTTGCGCTGCACGGTCTCCATGAGCGCCTTCTTGTCGCCGCGCTGCGGTATGCGGAGCGACACGTTCGATCCGCGGCGGGCCGTGAGCCATTCCTGGACCGGTTCCACGGGTTCGGGCAGCGCCGGGACGAGCACCTCCTTGGGGACGGAGTCGCCCGTCTCCTCGCCGTAGAGCTGCTGGAGCGCGTGTTCGACGAGGTCACCCGTGGTGACCGCCTCCACCTTGTCCGTGACCCAGCCGCGCTGGCCGCGCACCCGTCCGCCGCGCACGTGGAAGATCTGTACCGCGGCTTCCAGCTCGTCCTCGGCGAGGGCCATGAGGTCGGCGTCGGTCGCGTCCGCGAGGACGACCGCGTTCTTCTCCATGGCCTTCCGCAGCGCCTCGATGTCGTCGCGCAGGCGGGCCGCGCGCTCGTACTCCATCTCCTCCGCGGCTTCCGTCATCTGCTGTTCCAGCCGGCGGATGTACGTCCCCGTACGGCCCGCCATGAAGTCGCAGAACTCCTCGGCCAGGTCGCGGTGCTCCTCGGGCGAGACCCGGCCGACACAGGGGGCGGAGCACTTGCCGATGTAGCCGAGGAGGCAGGGCCGGCCGGTGCGGGAGGCGTTCTTGAAGACTCCGGCCGAGCAGGTGCGGACCGGGAAGACGCGCAGCAGCAGGTCGACGGTGTCGCGGATGGCCCACGCGTGCCCGTACGGGCCGAAGTAGCGGACGCCCTTCTTCTTGGCCCCGCGCATCACCTGCACGCGCGGGAACTCCTCGTTCATCGTCACCGCGAGGTGGGGGTAGCTCTTGTCGTCGCGGTACTTCACGTTGAACCGGGGGTCGTACTCCTTGATCCAGGAGTACTCGAGCTGAAGGGCCTCGACCTCCGTGGACACGACCGTCCACTCCACCGACGCGGCCGTGGTGACCATCGTGCGGGTGCGCGGGTGGAGATTCGCCAGGTCCTGGAAGTAGCTCGCCAGGCGCTGCCGCAGGCTCTTCGCCTTTCCGACGTAGATCACCCGGCGGTGCTCGTCGCGGAATTTGTACACCCCTGGGGAGTCCGGGATCTGTCCCGGCTTGGGGCGGTAGCTGGAGGGGTCGGCCATGTCACACACCCTACTGGCGCGGGCCGACAGCGCGGCCGGCTCCCGGCACGCCTGTGGAAAACCTCGCGGGGCAGGCCACCGCGTCGGAGCGGGGCCCGCGGGACGCGCCCGGTCCCTCCGCGCCCGGCCCGTCCGCGATCGGCCCCGCACCGCGCGTGCCGCTCCCGGGATGCGCCGTTTCCGGCCACCCGCGTGACGTGGTGCCGGACCCCCGGGTGGGGGCCCAGGAGGGACGGAGCGCGTCCGAGGGGCTGCGGTGAGCCATGTTGAGCATCAGGTGTTGTCGGGGCTTGGTCAACACGCTTCAATGCGGGGGAACTCGGGGCGTGAACGGCGAAACCCGCGCGTGTACAGCCCCCGCGCGCCCACCGGGCGGCGCCGATGAACCGCTCTCACGGCCTGACCAGCCGTAGTGAACATCCACAGAAAGGCCCCCTGCATGCGGACCGGCACACAGCACGCGGACGTCGCCACGGCGGAACTGGAAACGGCCCTGCGGGGCGGCCCCTTCCATGTCGCACTGCGCGCAGCGATCACCGCCCGCGGGCTGCCGCTGCAGCGCGTACAGCACCATCTGTCGCGATACGGCGTCAGAGTCGGTGTGACGAGCCTGAGTTACTGGCAGCAGGGCGCCCGCCGCCCCCAGCGCCCCGAGTCGCTCAGAGCCGTCCGCGCCCTGGAGGAGATACTCCAACTGCCCGACGAGTCCCTGATCAGACTTCTGGCCGAGGCCGAGGAGCGCTCCGATCCGGAACGGCCCACAGGGCGTTCCTACCGTTCACTGGTCGAGGCCTCCGGTGTCCTGGAACGGTTGCTCGCCGAACTGGAGTCCCCCCTCGACGGCGGTCTGCACACCCTCGGCCATCACGAACGCGTGCGCATAGGCCCGCGTCGCGAACTGCTGGGCCGCGAGTCGCACCACATCGTGCGCGCGCACAAGGACGGCGTGGACCGCTATGTCGCCATCCACCACGGCGACCCCGGATGCGCACCGGAGCGGACGACGGTCCGGGCGCTGGAGAACTGCCGTACGGGACGGGTGCGCTGGCACCGCGAGACCGGCGTGCTCGTCGCGGAACTGCTCTTCGACACCCGGCTGCGCGCGGGCGAGACGTTCCTGTTCCGCTACGCCGTCGAGGACGGCACGGCCGGGGCGTCCAGCGAGTACGTCCGCGGGTTCGGCTTCGCCGGCGGACAGTACGCGCTCCAGGTGCACTTCGCCGAGGACGCGCTGCCCGTGCGCTGTCACCGCTTCACCCAGCACTCGGCCGCCGCGCCCCGCAGCGGCCGGCAGGAACTGCCGCTGAGCGGCCGGCACCGCTCGGTGCACCTGGTCGAACCACGCGTGCGGTCGGGGATCGTCGGGATCGGCTGGGACTGGGAGTAACCGGCCGGGCGGTGCGGACCCCGGCCCGGACGCGCGCCGGGTGCGGCCTCTCGCTGAGTGCGGTCGACGGCCGAGCGCGGTCCCCGGACGCGCGTCGGATGCGATCTCCGGCCGGGCCGGGTCCGCACCCCGGTCTCAGGCGCCCGGCCCCGCGACGATGTTCCCGTTCCGCTCCTCGACGGACAACGGGTGGAGCGGCACGGTGGCCGGCGCCCGCAGCACCTTGCCGTTCTCGGCGTCGAACTCGCTGCCGTGACACGGACACACGAGGGTCGTGCCCTGAAGCTTGTTGATGGCGCACCCGGCGTGCGTGCAGATCGAGCTGAACGCCTTGAGCGAACCGTCCTCTCCACGGCTGACCACGACGTTGTGATCCTCGTACAGCTCGGCACCGCCCTTGGAGACGTCGCTCGCCGCGCCGAGGACGACGGGGGCGGTCGGCGTGGCGGGGGTCCCGCCGCCGCTGCCGCCGGAGCACGCGGCGAGGCCGAGCCCGGCGACCGGGGTGAGCGCCGCTCCCCGCAGGACGGTACGACGGCTCGCGGACGGACGGCCGGACATGGAATCTCCACTGGTCGAGGGTGCCGGCGGACACTCCGCCGACGACGCCGGGGCTGAGCACGGCGAAGGCGCCGCACACCGACCATACCGGTACAGATCATTCCGCTCGCCGCGGGGGGCCGGTCCCTGCGGTTCGGGACGTAAACGCTTGCGCAAACGTATGCGTAAGCGTTTACGCGGACCGTCGCATGGGATACGTTCACCGCGAGCGGCGGATTCCGTTCGTCTCGCGGTCCGGCGTCCAGGCTCCGTGCACCGGGCGGCACCGGATCGGCCGGCACCGGCGCAGTCCGCACCGGGTCCGCGCCACGGGCGGGCGACCGGGATCCAGGAAGGAAGCGCCATGGCGACGATGGCCGATGTGGCCCGGCGGGCGGGCGTGTCCATCGCCACCGTCTCGCACGTCCTCAACGACACCCGTCCGGTGCTGCCCGGGACGCGCCAGGCCGTTCTCGACGCGATCGACGAGCTGGGCTACACGCACAACACCCTCGCCCGTTCGCTCGTCACCTCCCGTACGCGGTCCATCGGACTCGCGGTGTCGGCGATCAGCAACCCCTTCTTCACGGAGATCCTCCAGGGCGTCGAGGCCGGAGCCCTCGAACACGGCTACGGCCTGCTGATCGCCGATCCGCACGACGACCCCGGGCACGAGCGCAAGGTCGTCCAACTGCTGCACGAACGGCGCGTGGACGGAATGATCATCGCGCCGTCGGCGGCTCCCGACGCGCTCCTGCGCTATCTGGAGCAGCACGACGTACCCACCGTCTTCCTGGACCGGCTCGTGGACGCTCCCGCCGGAAGCGGCTTCCGCCGCGACCAGGTCTGCGCCGAGAACACCGCCCCCATGGCGAGCCTGGTGACCCACCTCGCCGAGCGGGGCCACCGGCGTATCGGACTGGTCGCGGGCCTGTCCGGACTCAGCACCACGGCGGAGCGGATCACCGGCTACCGGCACGGCCTCGCGCGGGCCGGACTCCCCTACGACGAACGGCTCGTGGCGCACGGCGACTCCCGCGCGGAAGCCGCTGAGGAGGCCACCCACCGGCTGTTGTCGCTCGGCGCCGCGCCGAGCGCGCTCGTCACTGCGAACAACGCCATGACCGTCGGCGCGCTCCGGGCCCTGCGCGACCGGGGTCTGTCCGTGCCAGACGACCTGGCGCTGTGCTGTTTCGACGACTTCTCCTGGGCGGATCTGTTCACGCCGAGGCTCACGGTAATCGCCCAGCCGAGCAAGGAGATCGGGGCCACGGCCGTCCGGCTGCTCCTGGAACGGCTGGCGTCCCCGCAGCTGGAGAGCCGCACCGTCCGGCTTCCCTGCGCCTTCGTCCACCGCACCTCGTGCGGCTGCCCCGCGAGCACCGAACGCTCCGAACGCTCCGAGAACGAGATACCGAGGAAAGGATCCGCGTCGTGATCGTCGTCGCCGGTGAGGCCCTGATCGATCTGGTGCCACAGGGCTCCGGCGCCCTGGCGGGACTGCTGCCCCGGCTGGGCGGCGGCCCCTACAACACGGCGGTGGCGCTCGGCCGCCTCGACTCCCCCACGACCTTCTGCTCCCGCGTCTCGCACGACGCGTTCGGCCAGGCGCTCTTGGACGGACTCGTGGACGCGGGCGTCGACGTGTCGTCCGTGCAACGCGGTGGTGAGCCGACGACGCTGGCCGTCGCCACGATCGGGACGGACGGCTCGGCCGCGTACTCCTTCTACGTCGAGGGCACGGCGGACCGTCTCTTCGCCGCCCCGGACCAACTCCCCGACGGAGCACGGGCGGTGTCCTTCGGGACCTGTTCACTCGTCCTGGAGCCGGGCGCGAGCGCGTACGAGGAGCTGATGCGGACCGCCGCGGCGCGGGACGTCTTCACCGCGCTCGACCCGAACATCCGCGCCGGGCTGATCCCCGACCCGGTCGCCTACCGTGCCCGGTTCGAGAGCTGGTTGCCGTCGGTGTCCCTGCTCAAGCTGTCCGAGGAGGACGCCCGCTGGCTCGGCGGCACCCCGCGCGCGTGGCTGGCCGCCGGTCCCTCGGCGGTGGTGATCACCCGGGGCGGCGACGGCCTCACCGCGTTCACCCGGGACGGCGCGGTGCACTCCGTGCCCGGCGAACCGGTGGACGTGGTGGACACCATCGGTGCCGGCGACACCGTGAACGCGGCGCTGCTGCACGGCCTGGCGACCCGGGACGCCCTGTCCCCGACCGCACTGACGGAACTGGGCCCCCAGGGCTGGACCGAGCTTCTGCGCTTCGCGGCCCGCGCGGCGGCGGTCACCTGCTCCCGTGCCGGAGCGGAACCTCCGTACGCCCGCGAACTCGGCGATCTGTAGGCCGGATTCACGGCAGACGGCGCCCCGCGGGGAGTTCCCGCGGGGCGCCGTCTGTCGGGACAGGGCCGGACCGGTCCGGTGTGCCGGACCGGCCGGGTCAGGCCTTTCGGGCCCGCGTGGTCTTCTTCGCGGGAGCCGCCTTCTTGGCCGCCGTCGTGGCGGTCTTCTTCGCCGCGGCCGTCTTCTTGGTGGCCGTGTTGTTGACGGTCCTGGTGGCCGTCTTCCTCGCCGTCGTCCCGGCGGCGACCGTCTTCTTGGCGGCCGTCTTGCGCGGGGCCTTCACGGGAGCGGCGTCGCTGATCCGGTCCGCGCCGAGGATCTCGCGCAGGAACTTGCCGGTGTGGCTGGCCGGAACGCCGGCGACCTCCTCGGGCGTGCCCTCGGCGATCACCAGACCACCGCCGTTGCCGCCCTCGGGTCCCATGTCGATGACCCAGTCCGCGGTCTTGATGACATCGAGGTTGTGCTCGATGACGATGACCGTGTTGCCCTTGTCGACCAGACCGGACAACACCGTGATGAGCTTGCTGATGTCCTCGAAGTGCAGGCCGGTGGTCGGCTCGTCGAGGACGTACACGGTGCGGCCAGTGGAGCGCTTCTGGAGCTCGCTCGCGAGCTTGACGCGCTGCGCCTCACCGCCGGACAGCGTCGGCGCGGACTGGCCGAGCCTGACGTAGCCGAGGCCGACGTCGTTGAGCGTCCTGAGGTGACGGGCGATCGCGGGCACCGCCTCGAAGAAGCCGAGCGCCTCCTCGATGGGCATGTCCAGGACCTCGGAGATGGACTTGCCCTTGTAGTGGACCTCCAGGGTCTCCCGGTTGTAGCGCGCCCCGTGGCAGACCTCGCAGGGGACGTACACGTCCGGCAGGAAGTTCATCTCGATCTTGATGGTGCCGTCGCCGGAGCAGTTCTCGCAGCGGCCGCCCTTGACATTGAAGGAGAAGCGGCCGGGCAGATAGCCCCGCACCTTCGCCTCGGTGGTCTCGGCGAACAGCCTGCGGACGTGGTCGAAGACTCCGGTGTACGTCGCCGGGTTGGAACGGGGCGTGCGGCCGATCGGCGACTGGTCGACGTGCACGACCTTGTCGACGAGGTCGTCGCCGTCCACGCGCGTGTGGCGCCCCGGCACGTTCCTCGCGCCGTTCAGCTCGCGGGCCAGGTGCGTGTACAGGATGTCGTTGACCAGGGTCGACTTGCCGGAACCCGAGACGCCGGTGACGGCCGTGAGGACGCCCAGCGGGAAGGGCACGTCGATGTCCTGGAGGTTGTTCTCCCGGGCGCCGTGCACCGTGAGCCTGCGGCTCGGGTCGGTGGGGCGGCGGACGTCCGGGGTCGGGATCTCCTTCTTCCGCGACAGGTACTGGCCGGTCACCGACTCGGGGTTGGCGAGCAGCTCCTTCAAGGGGCCGCTGTGCACGACCTTGCCGCCGTGCTCGCCCGCGCCGGGACCGATGTCGACGACCCAGTCGGCGACCTTGATGGTGTCCTCGTCGTGCTCGACGACGATGAGCGTGTTGCCCATGTCGCGCAGGCGGACGAGGGTCTCGATCAGCCGGTGGTTGTCGCGCTGGTGCAGACCGATGGAGGGCTCGTCGAGGACGTACAGGACGCCGACGAGTCCGGAGCCGATCTGGGTGGCCAGGCGGATGCGCTGGGCCTCGCCGCCGGAGAGGGTGCCGGCCGCGCGGTTCAGTGACAGATAGTCGAGGCCCACGTCGACCAGGAAGCGCAGCCGTTCGTTGACCTCCTTCAGGACGCGCTCGGCGATCTTCTTGTCGCGGGCGTTGAGCTTCAGCTCCCCGAGGAAGTCCGCGCAGTCGCTGATGGACATGGCGGCGACCTCGGCGATGGACTTCTCCATGACCGTGACCGCGAGGACCAGCGGCTTCAGGCGCGTGCCCTGACAGGTGGGGCAGGGCACCTCGCGCATGTAGCCCTCGAAGCGCTCGCGGCTGGCGTCGCTCTCGGACTCGCTGTGGCGCCGCTTGACGAAGGGGACGGCCCCTTCGAAGGGCGTGGTGTACACCCGCTCGCGGCCGTACCGGTTGCGGTAGCGGACCTCGATCTGCGTCTTGTGACCGTAGAGCAGGGCCTTCTTGGCGCGCTGCGGCAGCCCGGCGAACGGAATGTCGGTCCGGAAGCCCAGCGCGTCCGCGAGGGCGCCGATCAGCCGGCCGAAGTAGTCCTTGGTGTGTCCGTGCGACCAGGCGTGGATGGCGCCCTCGTCCAGGGACTTGTCCTCGTCCGGGACGATCAGCTCGGGGTCGACCTCCATCCGCGTGCCGATGCCCGTGCACTCGGGGCAGGCGCCGAACGGCGAGTTGAAGGAGAAGGAGCGGGGCTCCAGTTCCTCGAAGGACAGGTCGTCGTACGGGCAGTACAGGTGCTCCGAGTACATGCGCTCGCGGTCGGGGTCGTCCTCGGGGAGGTCGACGAAGTCGAGCACGACCATGCCGCCGGCCAGTCCGAGGGCGGTCTCCACGGAGTCGGTGAGACGGCGCTTGGCGGAGTCCTTCACCGTGAGACGGTCGATGACCACCTCGATGGTGTGCTTCTCCTGCTTCTTCAGGGTCGGCGGCTCGCTGAGCTGGATCGTCTCGCCGTCGACCCGGGCACGGCTGTACCCCTTGGTCTGGAGGTCGGCGAAGAGGTCGACGAACTCTCCCTTGCGCTCGCGCACCAGCGGCGACAAGACCTGGAAGCGGCTCCCCTCCGGGAGCTCCAGCACCTTGTCGACGATGGCCTGCGGCGACTGGCGGGAGATGGGACGGCGGCACTCGGGGCAGTGCGGCTTGCCGATGCGCGCGAAGAGCAGCCGGAGGTAGTCGTAGACCTCGGTGATGGTGCCGACCGTCGAGCGCGGGTTGCGCGAGGTCGACTTCTGGTCGATGGAGACGGCCGGGGAGAGACCCTCGATGAAGTCCACGTCCGGCTTGTCCATCTGGCCGAGGAACTGCCGGGCGTACGAGGACAGTGACTCCACGTAGCGCCGCTGGCCCTCGGCGAAGATCGTGTCGAAGGCGAGGGAGGACTTGCCCGACCCCGACAGGCCCGTGAAGACGATGAGCGAGTCGCGCGGGAGGTCGAGCGAGACATTCTTCAGGTTGTGCTCGCGCGCTCCACGGACGATGAGACGGTCGGCCACGCCGGTCCGTACCTTTCTTGAGAGAAGTGACAGGGGCCGTGGGCCCCCGTCTTCTCAGACTAGGGCGAGCCACTGACAGCGCCGGTTGCTTTCGCTGGTTCACAACAATCCCGGACCCTCCAGCATGCCCGACGCCACCGTCGAGCTTATAGCACGCGCATTCGATTTACGGGGCCGGCCGACCAGCTTCACCCGAACGTGTGGCGGGGCTAGGGTCGACCTCATGATGGATCATGTGCGCGACCTGGCGTCTGTACGTGACGCGACGGAACGACTGCTCACCGCGGTCACGAAACTGGACAACGCCGCCGTGGCCGAGCCGTCACGGCTTCCCGGCTGGAGCCGTGGGCACGTGCTCGCCCACCTGTCCCGCAACGCGGACGCCTTGGTGAACGTCCTGGAGGGGCGGCCCATGTACGCCTCCGCGAGCACCCGGGACGCCGACATCGAACGGGACGCCCCGCGTCCGCCGGCGGCACAGCTCGCCGACCTGCGGGAGAGCGCGGCCCGCTTCGAGAGGACGGGAGCCGCTCCCGCGGACTGGTCCCGCACGGTGACCCTGCGCAACGGCGTCACCGACTCCGCGGCCCGGGTGCCGTTCCGCCGCTGGGTCGAGGTCGACCTGCACCACGTGGATCTGGGCATCGGCTACGAGCTGGAGGACCTGCCGGAGGAGTTCGTGACCCGGGAGATCGACTTCCTCGCGGAGCGGTTCGCCGGCCACAAGGACGTGCCCTCCACCGCGCTCGTCACCGGCGACGGCCGGTCGTGGACCACGGGCGGCGGCGCCGAGGGCGGACCGGTCGAGGTCCAGGGCCCTGCGGCCGACCTGCTCGGCTGGCTCTGCGGCCGCCGAGACGGCTCCGCTCTGACGGTTCGCGGCGACCGGCTCCCGGCGCTGCCTCCGCTATAGGCTGCCGTCATGACGTACAGCGGAGCGGTGACGGTCGGCGGCCCGGCCGACGTGCACGAGCTGCCAGACCTGATGATCTCCAAGGTCGCGGTCGGCCCCATGGACAACAACGCGTATCTGCTGCGCTGCCGGGCCACCGACGAGCAGCTCCTGATCGACGCGGCGAACGAGGCCTCGACCCTGCTCACCCTGATCGGCGACGACGGCATCACGTCCGTCGTGACCACCCATCAGCACGGCGACCACTGGCAGGCGCTCGCCGAGGTCGTGGCCGCCACCGGCGCCCGTACCTACGCGGGCCGGGACGACGCCGACGGCATCCCTGTGCCGACCGACGTCCTTCTCCAGGACGGCGACACGGTCAGGGTGGGCAACGTGGAACTCACCGCGCGCCACCTGGTCGGCCACACACCGGGCTCGATCGCCCTCGTCTACGACGACCCGCACGGTCACCCGCACGTGTTCACGGGCGACTGTCTCTTCCCCGGCGGTCCTGGCCGGACAACACGGCCCGAGGACTTCCAGAGCCTGATGAGCGGGCTTGAGGAGAAGGTCTTCAGCCTGCCGGATGAGACCTGGATCTACCCCGGACACGGCAACGACAGCACCCTCGGGGCGGAGCGCCCGCACATTCAGGAATGGCGGGCTCGGGGCTGGTAGTCGGAGGAGGATGTGACGTCGGCGGCAGACAGGGCCGTACTAGAGACGCCTGATATCGAGAACCAGCTCACGCGGTTCGACGCGGAGATCCTTGTGCGAGGGACTTCTCGGACCAAGCCGAGTGGCCTCCCGGACCCGTACGAGGGAACATTGGCGTGTATCGGCTGTCGCCCACGAGACCCCGACCGCCGCCGGCCCCCGAGGTGGTTCGGCCGGTCGGTCAGGCACGGAGGTGCGCATGACGGTCGCAGCCGAGGATTCCATCAGAGCCCGTGCGATGCTGCCGTACGCCCCGCCGGAGCTCGGCGGGCTCCCCGAGGGCTGGCGGGCTGTCGTCTGGGACGGTCATGGCCCCGTGCCGGCCGACGTCGCTCTGGAAGCCGTCGAATTCTTCGTCGTCCCCTACACCCGTGTCGACGCAGCCGTGCCCGTGCTGGGCCGGCTGCCGATGCTGCGGGTGGTGCAATCGTTGAGCGCGGGAGTGGAGGACCTGCTGCCGCACGTGACGCCGGGCGTCACGCTCTGCAATGCCCGCGGCGTGCACGACACGAGTACGGCCGAGCACGCGGTGACGCTGCTGCTGACCGCGCTGCGCAAGATCCCCGACCTCGTCAGGGCGCAGGAGGCGCAGTACTGGTCGGCGGGCTTCCGCCCGGCGCTGGCCGATCGGACGGTCCTGGTGCTGGGCTACGGGGCGATCGGTGCCGCCGTGGAGGCCCGGCTCGCCCCCTTCGAGTGCGAGGTGCTGCGGGTGGCCCGCACGGCCCGGGTCGCGCCGCGCGGACCGGTGCACGACCTGGGGGATCTGCCGTCACTGCTGCCGCGGGCCGATGCGGTGGTGCTGACCGTGCCCCTCACCGAAAAGACCCGGGGCCTGGTCGACGCCGGGTTCCTCTCCCGGCTGAGGGACGGCGCCGTCGTGGTGAACGTCGGTCGCGGGGCGGTGGTGGACACCGCGGCACTGCTCGCGGAGCTGCACGCCGGACGCCTGACGGCGGCGCTGGACGTCACGGACCCGGAACCACTGCCACCGGGGCACGACCTGTGGACGGCGCCGAACACGCTGATCAGCCCGCACATTGCCGCCACCACGTCGGCCTTCCGGCCGCGCGCACTGGCGCTCGTCCGGTCCCAGCTGGCGCGGTACGCGGCGGGCGAGCGGCTGGAGAACGTGGTGTCCGCCGGCCGGGGCTGACCCGGCCCGGCCGGCCGGCGGCACCCGAGCGGGGCATGCTCTCTCACTCGGCTTACAGGGAGAGGGGACTGAGCAGCCGTCAGAGGACGGCGATCGGATCCACCGGGGAACCGGTGGCGTACGGCGGGCGCATCTGTGCGACCGCGGGCCCGAGCACCTTTTCCGGCGACTCGGAGACTTCCGAAGGATGAGGCGGACGCGCACGGGGGAATGCCGTGGCCCGCGTCGGTCCGCTCAGGTGGGGGGGTGATCGCACGGCAGGTGCCGAGTGCCCGCCACGCGGGTGGAGTTCACGGAGCTCGCTTTCCTGTCGGCCGGTCGCCGGTGGCCGGGGCCAATAGGACCAGGGTGTCTCCCCGGTCGAGCCGCGGTGTGCCGTCCCCCGTGACGGGCTCCAGCCGGTGACCTGGGCGCACCACGAACAGCAGATCGCTGTCGGCGGGAACGCCGTCGGCGGCGGGTGCCGCCACGATGGCACTGCCCGCCTGGTGCCTGCGGGCGAGGGCGGGACCCGTCAGGTGCGGCCCAAAGAGAACCTCGCGGCCGCGGTAGGGAACCACCACGCTGTGGCTGCCCCTCGTCGCGCCCACGCGGAGGACCGGTCCCTCGACGCCACCGCGCAGGACCGCGGACGCCAGGGCGTTGAAGTCGTCCTCGTCGGTGAGGAGGAACACGCCGGTGACGCCTTCCAGTTCGGCGCCGGAGCCGGTGGCGTTGCCCAGCATGGCGCCCGGGGCGATCTCGAGTCCGGCCCGCTGGATGCGGTCGCGTTGTTCGTCCGGTCCGGCCCACATCAGCACGTCCATCCCGGTGGATCTCAGGGTCGCACCGAGGTCGATGACCCATGGAGCTCCGCCGACCAGGAGGGGGCGCGAGCGGGACGGGCGCTTCACCCGCAGGAGCCGGGCCACGGGGGCGGCCGTGAGCCCGTAAAGAGTGACGGTGACGACGATGACGACGAAGGTGGCCGGAAGGATCTTGGCGGCTCCGTCGACGTGATCGGCGACCAGCGCCGATGTGAAGGTGGAGGCGGTGGCGGCGGCGACGATCCCGCGTGGCGCCATCCACCCGACGAAACACCGTTCGCCCCGGGACAGGTCGGTGCCGAAGGTGCACATCGCGACGACCAGGGGCCTGACGACGACGATCAAGAAGGCCGCCAACCCGAGTGCGGGCAGCCCCACGTGGTTCAGCGACGCGGGGGTGACCGTGGCTGAGATCCCGGTGAAGAGCAGCCCGATGATGAGACTGACCAGTGTCTCGAAGAACCGGCGGCGCACGGGGATGTCGATGCGGGAGATGTTGGCCACCGACAGGCCCATCAGCACGGCGGCGATGAGTCCCGAGTCGTCGCGCAGGATGTCGCAGCCGGCCGCCACTCCCATCACGACGGCCAGTTGGGCCGTGGTGCCGAGCACCTCGCCCGGCCGCACCACGTGGAACAGTGCCCACAGCGCGGCCGCCCCGATCACGCCTCCTGCCACTCCCGTGCCCACGCTGGCCGCGAAGTGCGCGATCCCGCGGGATGCCGAGGACTCGGTGCTGGCGGCGACGGCGTGGAAGACGACGGCGCCGAGGATGCCGCCGACGGGATCGATGAGGGAGCCTTCCCACACGAGGATGTGCCGGAGGCGGTCCTTGGGTCGGACGATGCCGAGCAGAGGCCCCACGACGGTAGGCCCCGAAACCACCAGGACTGCGCCCAGAACAATGGCCGCCTCGTGGGACATACTCAGCAGCGGGATGGCGAGCGCGGCGCCGAGCAGGCAAGTGGCGGGAACGCCGAGCCAGATCAGGCGGGTGACGACCGTGCGGTTGTGGCCCCTGAATCTGCCCAGGTCCAGGCCGAGTCCGGCGTCGTAGAGAATCACGGCGACACCCAGGGACACCAGCGGGGAGAAGGCGGCGCCGAGCAGTTGCTGGGGGTTGATGTCGTCGATCAGCGCTCCGGCCGCGAACCCGACCGGGAGCATGACGATCAGTGAGGGGATGCGCAGGACGGAGGCCAGCAACTGTGACCCGACGGCGAAGACCATGATCAGGGCCACGCCGGTGAGCACGTCATCCGTCGTCACGAACAGTCCTTCTCTCGGGAAGCCGCTTGAGCGGTGACGTGTCAGGTGGTCGAGGCCCGGCTGCGCCGGCCGATCCGCCGCCAGGCGGCTCGCTGGACCTTGAGCGTCACGACGCCCACGACGATCAGCAGCACGATGTTGAGCAGCAGTTGGAAGAACGAGCCGCGCGCCTCGCTCCAACTGGAATGGGCGAGGGCGACTCCCATGTCGGCGGCGGCCGGGATGGTGGTGACCGAGATGAAGACGCCGAGCAGGGCGCTCGTCCTGGCCTGCGTCAGTGAGACGATCCCGACGATTCCGGCCAGTACCGCGACGACCGCGGAGAAGAAGCCCGGGGTGTCGATCAGCGTGGTGACCGGCCGGACGCCCAGCTCGAAGAGTTTCGGCGTGAGGCCCATGCCTCTGACCGCCCAGGAGAACAGGAACGTCACCAGGACCGCCAGCGTGAAACCGGCGGTGAGGGCGAACAGTCCCTGGCGGACTCTGGCTCCGTTGCGTCGGTCGATGCCGAGCGCGACGCTGGTGATGGCGCCGTACTCGGGCCCCACGACCATGGCCGCGACGATCAGGATCTGCGAGTTGGACAGGATGCCGACCGCCCCGATCACCCCGGCGATCACGAGGTAGAGATAGAAGCTGGGGACGTAGGTGCCCTCGGCGCGGATGCGCGCTTCGACCTCTTCCCACACCGGTGTGTGGGCCAGTGGCCCCAGTCGGCGCTGCTCGGCCTCGGCGGCCTTGTCGGAGAACGCCGTGTCCACGGGTTCGATGACGATGGATCCGCGGGAGTCGATCTCCAGGGAGCGCAGGCCGCGCAGCACGGTGCTCGCCTCCCCGGCCAGGACGTCGCACTGGATGGCGTCGCCCGCCGGGTTGCGGGCCTCGCCGGAGAGCACGAGGTTGAACACGCAGCGGTCGTCGGACAGCAGCTCGACGGTCCGGGGCGTGAGGTCGGGCGGGCTCACCAGTCGAACGTGGATCAGGTCCAAGGCCAGTCTCCCAGCTCGGCCGGCGGCGGGGCCGGGTGCTGTGGACCATGGCCGGCATGCACTTCAAGTGACGGATCGAGCACAAAACGTAGCAGTGGTGTACGGCGATCCATCGCCTTGGCGGCGTGTGGCGCCACCGCGAGTGCGGACGGATAGTGGAAGCGGAAGTACCGCTGGGGGTGCTCGGGGAGACAGTGGAGTGACCGGATGGACCGCTACCCGCCCATCGCCGACCACGGCCTCGTCGGAGATCTGCAGACCGCAGCGCTCGTCTCCTCTCAGGGTGTGGTCGACTGGTTCGCGGCACCGCGATTCGATTCGCCCAGCATCTTCGCCGCTCTGCTCGATCACGACGGCGGCGGGTATTTCCGCATCGCTCCCGAGCATCCCGATCTCTCGTGCAAGCAGCTCTACTATCCGGACACGGCGGTCCTGGTGACCCGGTTCATGTCTCCGGACGGAGTGGGTGAGGTCGTCGACTTCATGCCGCCCGACCGGACCCGTACACCGACCGACCGGCACCAGCTCATCCGTCTCGTACGGGCGGTTCGGGGAACCGTCGAGTTCTCCCTGGAGTGCCGGCCGCGCTTCGACTACGGCCGCGCCGAGCACCGCCTCGACATCGACAAGAGCGGTGCCCGGTTCCACGCGCCGGGCACGGAGGCGTTCCTGCAGGCGACGTTCCCGCTGGAGGCGGACGGCCACGACGTGCGTGGCACCGTCCGTCTCGACGCGGGGCAGAGCGCCGGGGCGGTGTTCACGGTCTGCGCCCCGGGCGGCAGTCCGCCCGACCACCTCACCATCGGCGCCGTCCATGCGCGGCTCACCGAGGTCACCCGTTTCTGGCAAGCGTGGCTGCGCCAGTCCCGCTACCGGGGCCGCTGGCCGGAGCTGGTGCACCGTTCGGTGATCACCCTGAAGCTGCTGACGTACGCGCCGACCGGCGCGCTGGTGGCGGCCGCCACCATGGGCCTGCCCGAGCAGGTGGGCGGGGAGCGCAACTGGGACTATCGCTTCACCTGGATCCGCGACGGCTCGCTGTCCGTGCGGGCCATGCTCGACCTCGGCTTCGTCGAGGAGGCCACGGCCTTCGTGCACTGGCTGGTCGAGCGGTTGCGCGAACGTGAGGGCAAGGAGGACGAACCGCTGCAGACGATGTACCGCATCGACGGCAGGCCCGACCTCCCCGAGGAGAGCCTCGAACACTTCGAGGGCTACCGCGGATCCGCGCCGGTGCGCATCGGCAACGGCGCCGCCGACCAGCTCCAGCTCGACATCTACGGCGAGGCCGTCTACGCCCTGTCCCAGGGGCGCGAGATCGAGGCGCAGTCGTCGTACGAGGGATGGCAGACCCTCGCCACGACGCTGGACTGGCTGGCGGATCACTGGGACCGGCCGGACGAGGGGATCTGGGAGACCCGCGGCGGCCGCCAGGACTTCACCTACAGCCGGGTGATGTGCTGGGCGGCGCTCGACCACGGGCTGGCCCTGGCCGAGCACTGGCGCAGGCCGGCCGACATCGACAAGTGGCGCGCCGCCCGCGACGCCGTCTTCAAGCAGGTCGTGGACCGCGGCTGGAGCGAGAAGGAACGCGCCTTCGTGCAGCACTACGACGGTGACGTGCTGGACGCCTCGCTGCTGCTGATGCCGCGGGTGGGGTTCCTGGGCTCCAGGGATCCGCGATGGCTGTCCACGTTGGACGCCATGGACCGTAAGCTCGTCTCCGACAGCCTCGTCTACCGCTACGACCCCGCCGCCTCCCCGGACGGCCTGCGCGGCTCGGAAGGCACCTTCAGTCTGTGCACCTTCCTGTACGTCGACGCCCTGGCGCGGGCGGGACGGCTGGAGCAAGCCCGGTACACCTTCGAGAAGATGCAGACGTACGCCAACCATGTGGGCTTGTTCTCCGAGGAGATCGGTCCGAGCGGAGAGCAACTGGGCAACTTCCCCCAGGCGTTCACCCACCTCGCCCTCATCATGGCGGCGAGCACGCTCGACGACGCCCTCGACGCAGAGCACGGGCGCTGAGGCGTGGCCGCCCCTGACCTCCGGGGAGAGGCCCCGCGGCTGACCGCGGCCGCATTCGACGCCCTGTACCAGCACTTGGCGTCCGGCGCCTCGTGGGCGGCCGGTGCGCGGGGCGCTCTGGCCGCGCTGACACCGGACCGCGTGACGGCGGCGGCACAGGAGGTACGGACCGGCAGGACGGTCACCTTGGCCGCGCCGGTGGAGACATCGACGGGGCCCGACAGCCCGGAGCCCGCCCTGCACACCATGCGCGCCTGGTCCGAGCAGTCCGACGACCAGGGGCTGCACTTCGCGAGGGACAGCTTCGCGATGAACGTGCACGGGGACACCGACAGCCACCTCGACGCCCTGTGCCACGTCATCTACCGCGGCACCCTGCACGGCGGTGTGGACGCGAGCAGTGTCACGGGGGACGGCGCGACGGCGCTGACGGTCGGGGCGCTCGCGGACGGGATCGCCGGCCGTGGGGTGCTGCTGGACATCCCCCGGCTGCGCGGCGTGCCCTGGCTCGAGCCGGGGGACCACGTGAGCGCCGACGACCTCGATGCCGCCGAGAAGTCCCAGGACACCCGGGTCGGGGAAGGCGACCTGCTGTTCGTACGGGTGGGCCACCGAAAACGCCGGACCGAGGCGGGTCCGTGGAACACCGCGGAGGCCCGGGCCGGCCTGCACCCGAACGCTCTGGAGTTCCTGGCCGAGCGCAAGGTCGCGGTCCTGGGCGGCGACGGGAACAACGACACCGCCCCGAGCCCGGTGGACGGTGTGGACTTCCCCGTGCATGTGCTGGCGATGCACGCGATGGGCGTTCACCTACTCGACTATCTGCAGTTCGAGGATCTGGTGCCGGTCTGCGCGGCCGAGGGGCGCTGGTCGTTCTTCTGCGTCGTGGCCCCGCTACGGCTGCCGGCAGCCACCGGCTCCCCCGTCAATCCGATCGCCATTGTGTGAGGGAGCCGTATGGGCAACTCCTCTCAGGAACCCGCGATCATCGTGGTCATGGGGGTGTCGGGGTGCGGGAAATCCACGACGGGAATCCTGCTGGCCGAGCGGCTCGGGGTGCCTTTCCTGGAGGCGGACGACCTTCACCCGGCGGCGAACCGCGCCAAGATGGCCGCCGGCAGGCCGCTCACCGAGGAGGACCGCCGACCCTGGCTGGCAACCGTGAGCGAGTGGATCGCGCAGGCGACGGCGTCCCGGACCGGCGGTGTCGTGGCCTGCTCGGCGCTCAGATACCGGTACCGCCAGATGTTCCGCGGAGCGGGGGCCCACGTGTGGCTGCTGCACCTCGCACTCGACGAGGCGGCAGCCCTGCGGAGGGTCGCGCGGCGCACGGGACACTTCATGCCCGCCGCCCTGGTGGACTCCCAGTACGCCGAGTTGGAGCCGCTGCGCCCGGACGAGCCGGGCCTGACCGTCGACGCCGAGAACTCGCCTCAGACGATCGTCCACCGGGCGGTAGCCGCCCTGCACGACCTCGAAGGAAGGGGCGGCGGAACGCGCTCCGAGGGAACCTGAGCGAGCCCGCTGCCGGCACCTCGTCACCGGAATGCCGGGGGTGGAAGTGCCCGATAAGATCGGATCCGTAACCGATAGGGGCATTTAAACGGTTTCATCCGGGGGGTCAGGATCCGGACAGAGAAGGCCAACGACTCCACGGACGGGGCGTTTCATGACCGGCGACCAGCACTACGACGTCATTGTCATCGGCACCGGAGCGGGCGGCGGCACCCTCGCGCACCGGCTGGCACCCAGCGGCAAACGCGTACTGATTCTCGAACGCGGCGGCTACCTGCCCAGCGAGCGTGACAACTGGGACTCCACCGCCGTCTTCGTCCAGGGCCGCTACCGCGCACCGGAGTTCTGGTACGACAAGCACGGCAACGAGTTCCCGCCGGAGGTGAACTACTACGTCGGCGGCAACACCAAGTTCTACGGTGCCGCGCTGTTCCGGCTACGCCCCCAGGACTTCGGCGAGATACGCCATCACGGCGGGCTGTCCCCGGCCTGGCCGATCGGCTACGAGGACCTGGAGCCGTACTACACGCAGGCCGAACACCTCTACCTCGTGCACGGCCGGCACGGCGAGGACTTCACCGAGGGCCCGGCCAGCGGCGAGTACGCCTACCCACCGGTCGAGCACGAGCCGCGCATCCAGCAGCTCAGCGACGATCTGGAGAAGCAGGGGCTGCACCCCTTCCACCTGCCCATCGGCGTGAACCTCACGCAGGACGAGAACGGACGAGCCACGCACGCCAGTGCCTGCATCCGCTGCGACCGGGTCGACGGGTTCCCGTGTCTGCTGGGCGCGAAGTCCGACGCCCAGGTGCTGTGCGTCGACCCGGCGCTCGAACACCCGGGCGTCACCATGGTGACCCACGCGGACGTCCGCCGGCTGGAGACCGACGAGTCCGGCCGGACGGTCACCGGTGTGGTCGCGGATCTCGGGGACGGGACCACCGAGACGTTCAGCGCCGACATCGTGGTCGTCGCGTGCGGCGCGGTGAACTCCGCTGTCCTGCTGCTGCGTTCGGCCAACGAACGGCACCCGGCGGGCCTGGGCAACAGCTCCGACGTCGTGGGCCGCCACTACATGCGCCACAACAACCTGGCGCTGATGGCCGTGTCGAAGGAACCGAATCCCACCAAGTTCCAGAAGACCATGGCCCTCAACGACTGGTACCTCGGCGCGGACGACTGGGAGTACCCGCTCGGCGGCATCCAGATGCTCGGCAAGTCGGACGCCGACCAGATCCACGGAGAGGCCCCGCGCTGGGCCGGCAAGGTCTCGCCCGACATGCCGTTCGAGGTCCTCGCCCACCACGCCGTCGACTTCTGGCTGTGCGGGGAGGACCTGCCCCTGGCCGAAAGCCGGGTCACCCTCGACAAGGACGACGGCATCCACCTCTCCCTGGACGAGAAGAACAACATCGAGGGCCTGAAGCGGCTTCAGCACAAGTTGCGGGGAATGCTGGGGCAGCTGGGGATGCATCCGCACCGCCTGCTGAACCACAGCATCTATCTGCACAAGGGGATGCCGATCGGGGCGACGGCCCATCAGGCCGGCACCGTGCGCTTCGGCACCGACCCCGCGAGCTCGGCCCTCGACGTCAACTGCAAGGCCCACGACCTGGACAACCTCTACGTCGTGGACACGTCGTTCTTCCCCAGCATCGGCGCGGTCAACCCCTCACTGACCGCCATCGCCAACGCCCTGCGGGTCGGCGATCACCTGATCGAGCGTCTCGGCTGAGCCCGCCGGGCCGGCTGGGGCCGCTGAGCGTCGATGCTCAGGGCCCCAGCCGGACTCCTCACACGTTGTCGCCGGGAAGCGCCGCGGTCCCCGTGTCGGAGTCCGTCAACGGCTCCAACTCCCCTTGCGTGTCCAGCCGGTAGACCAGCACCAGCCCCGGACCCACCAGAACGACCGCGATGATCGTGACGATGCCCAGCCAGCGCAGCGTGTGCGCTGCGCCGGCCCCGTCGGCCACCGTCAGCGTGGTCGGCAGCAGATAGGGACGCTGGGCGAAGCCCCAGGCGATCACCGCCAGGGCGACCGTGGCCACCGAGGTGTGCCGCGACCAGCGGTGTGCGCGCATCAGCAGAAGCAGCACCGTCAGCACACCGGAGCAGGCCGCGAGGATCACCATCAGCAGGCCCAGGCCCCGGGTCATCCCGTGCCAGACGTAGGAGGCGTCGTCGTGGGTGACGGGCAGGGCGATCGCGGCCAGGACCACTACCGCGCCGAAGGCCAGCAAGGCCCTCAGCCGGAAGTAGTCGACGAGGTCGTCCGCGCCGAACCGGCGGGCGTCCGCCACCAGGAACACTGCGCCGAGGAACGCGGTGGCCGCGATGGCCAGCAGACCCGCGAGGATCGAGGTCGGGTTGGCCCAGACATGCGCGGTGGGAGGTGTGCCCACCTCGACCCGGCCCGAGGCGATACCGCCGAGGACGGAGCCGAGGAAGAACGGGGTGACGAGTGAAGCGACGGCGAACAAGGCCCCGTAGACGCGCCGTCGGGCCAGGCGCCTGCTCGGCTTGCGCAGGGCGAACCCGGCACCACGCAGCACCGTCCCGAGGGCCGCGAGGACCAAGGGCAGCCACAAAGCCGTGAAGACGGCCTGGAACATCGTCGGGAAGCCGGTCCACATGAGGACCAGCACGAAGATCAGCCAGACGTTGTTGACCTCCCACACCGGTGCCATGGCGTGGTCGATCAGCCAGCGTGGCCGCTTGCCCCGGTCGGCGCCGCCCGCCAGCAGGTCCCAGAAACCCGCTCCGTAGTCGGTGCCGCCACCGCACGCGTACGCGGCGATCACCACGACCAGCACCCAGGCGATGACGTCCGCCATCATCGGTCACCTCCCGAGGACCCCTTGGACGATCCGGCGCCAGGCCCGCCGGCCGACGAGGCTCCGACGGTCGCGGCGTCGGCCGCGTGTCTGGGCCCGTACGGGGTGTCGGCTTCGGGCTCGAGGGCCGTGGCCGACGAGGCCGCGGCTTCGTCGGCCACGCGCCAACGGGTGCGCATCTTGAGCAGAATCGCCAGGAAGGACCCGAAGACCGCGACATACACGACGATGACGACTCCGAGCAGGGCCCAGATCCCGCCGGCACCGGTCTCCGTGACGGCCTCGGACACCCGCATGTGGTTGTAGACGATCCAGGGCTGGCGGCCGACTTCCGTGGCGATCCAGCCGCACTCGACGGTCACCAGGCAGGCCACGCCCGCCAGCGAGGCACAGCGGAGGAACCAGCGGTTGTCGGGCATGTCCCGGTGGCGCCACCAGAGCCACGCGTACCACAGGGCCAGCAGGATCAGCACACTGCCGATGGTCGCCATGAGGTCGAAGCAGAAGTGCACGAGCGTCGCCTGGGCCGGGGTCGGCCGGTTCTCCGCCGGTACCGAGGTCAGTCCGGTCACCTTGGTGTCGGGTCGGAACCCGGCCAGGATCGAGTCCAGTTGCGGGATCTTGATGCCGCCGGAGATGGATCCGTCGGAGTGCAGCCGCCCGAAGAGGTACTCGGGCACGTGCGTGTCGGTCTTCCAGACGATCTCCAAGGCCGCGAACTTCACAGGCTGCTTGTGGAACACCGATCGGGCGGCGGAGTCCCCGAGGAAGAACTGGATCGGCGTCAGGATCGCGGCGACGGTGAACGGCACCATGAAGCCCAGCTTGTGGTAGCGGTCGCGGCGGCCCCGCAGCCAACCGACCGCGTACACACCCGCGACCACGTAAGCGGCCGTCAGGAACATCGCCACCACGAAGTGCCAGTACTCGGTGCCGAAGATCGGGGTGAAGACGGCCTTCCGCACATCGACGTTCGTCGGGTTGCCCTGGGAGTCGAGGCTGAACCCCTGCGGGGTGTTCATCCACGAGTTGGCGGCGATGATGCCGAACGCCCCCATCAGGGCGGCCAGTGGCAGCGGTACGGCCAGCCAGAAGTGGGTCCATGGCTTGAGGCGGCGCCAGCCGTAGAGATAGATGGCGATCATGATGGCTTCGAGGAAGAAGGCCCATGCCTCCACGCCGAAGCCCAGGCCGAACACGTCACCCCAGCGCCCCATCATGCCCGGCCACAACACGCCGAACTCGAAGGAGAGCACGGTGCCCGTGACGACACCGATGGCGAACTGCACCGCCATCACCGCCGACCAGCGCCGGGCGAGCTTCATCGCCACCGGATCGTCGCGGCGCAGGCCCCGGTAGTGCATGACCAGCGTGATGAAGGGCAGGGCGACCCCGAAGGGGACGAGCAGGATGTGCGAGGCCAGGGTGAAGGCCATCAACTCACGGGAGGGCAGAAGCTGGGCCGGTGTACCGGCGGCCAGGTGCACTGCTGTGCTGAGCATGGGTGCCTCGGTGATCTTCACCCGCCTTCGGCGGGGAACGCAGGGACAAGACGATGACGGCAAGGAGCCCCGGCCGGGTCAGGGCTCGCGGAGCGCCGCGGTGCCTCCGTGTTGCTCGGCGGGCCCGGGGTCGGTGTCGGGCAGGGTGAAGGCCCGCTCGCGTCGCGCGCCGGAGGCGAAGACGACGGACCAGCTCAGGACCGCGCCCAGCCTGCTGCGGAACCCCGTCAGGAAGGCGATGTGGATGAACAGCCACGCCAGCCAGCCGCCGACGCCCGACAGGTGCACAGGCCCGGCCTTGACGACGGCCCGTCCGCGCGAGATATAGGCCGCACTGCCCAGATCCACGTACTTGAAGGGCTTCGGCTTCTTCGTCCGGCCCTCCACCGCATGACGCACCGATCGCCCCGCGTACGCACCCGACTGCATGGCCACCTCGGCCAGGCCGGGCAGGTGGTCGAGGGCCATCACGTCGCCGACCACGCGGATCTCCGGGTGACCGGGAAGGGTCAGATCGGGTTCGACGGCGATACGGCCGGCTCGGTCCCGCTCCGCACCGGTGGCCCGCGCCAGGGCACCGGCGATGGGCGGGGCCTCGACCCCGGCCGTCCACAGCACGGTGCGCGCGGGGTGATGGGTGGTCGTGCCGTCCCGCTCCTGCACCGTCAGGCCCTGCCCGTCGAGCTCGGTGACCCGCGTGCCCAGGTGGAGTTCCACACCGAGATCGTTCAGGGAGCGGGCCGCACGCCCGGCCAGACGGTCCCCGAAAGGCGCCAGCACCTGGTCGGACCCCTCGAAGAGCAGCACCCGGGCCTGGAGCGGATCGATGGTCCGGAACTCCCGGTCGAGGGTGTGGCCGGCGATCTCTCGGATCTGCCCGGCCAGTTCCACCCCGGTCGGCCCGCCGCCGACCAGCGCGAAGGTGAGCCAGTGCCGCCGGTCCCGAGCGTCCGTGGCCGACTCGGCCATCTCGAAGGCGCGGTAGATCCTGCGGCGGATCTCCAGCGCGTCGTCCAGCGTCTTCATGCCCGGCGCGTGCGCCGCGAACTCGTCGTGCCCGAAGTACGACTGGCGCATGCCGGCCGCGACGATCAGGTCGTCGTAGGGAACGACGACGGTGCCGCCCTCCGGCCGTCGCGCGTGGACGGCGCGCTCCTTCACGTCCACGTCGGTGGCGTCGGCGAGCAGGCAGCGCACGTTGGTGTGACGGCGCAGGACCGCGCGCAAGGGTTGGGCGATCTGTCCCTCCGACAGGATCCCGGCCGCGCACTGGTACAGCAGTGGCTGGAAGAGGTGATGCGCCCGGCGGTCGATCAGCGTCACCGCGACCGGCGACCGGCGCAAGGCCCGAACGGCGAACAGCCCGGCGAGCCCTCCCCCGATGATCACCACCCGCCGGGGTGTCACATGGTCTTCCACAGCGCCTCAGCCGCCGGTGGCGAAGCCGGGGAAGAGGGTCATCCCGCCGTCGACGTACAAGGTCGTGCCGACCACATAATCGAGCAGATCGGACGTGATCGCGACGACGGCGTCGGCGATGTCCTCGGGGTCGCCCACCCGGCGGTACGGGATGAGCTTGAGGAGCTCGGCCTCCGCCTCGGGGGTGTCCCAGGCGGACGTGTTGATCGGGGTGCGGATGGCGCCCGGCGCGACCGCGTTCACACGGATGTGGTGCGGGGCGAGCTCCTGGGCAAGCGTCTGCATCATCATGCCGACGCCGCCCTTGGAGGACGCGTAGTTCACATGGCCCGACCACGGGACGATCTGGTGGACCGAGCTCATGCAGACGATCTTGCCCGCCGAGCGGGACACCTCCGGGACGACACCGCGCCGCATGAACTCCTTCACAGCCTCCCGCGCACACAGGAACTGACCCGTCAGGTTGACGTCGATGACCTTCTGCCACTGGGCCAGCGTCATGTCCACGAGCGAGGAGTCGCGCTGGAGGCCGGCGTTGGCCACCATGATGTCGATGGTCCCGAACTCCCGCACGATCCGCGCGACCATCTCGACGACCTGGTCCTCGTCGGACACGTCGGCCTCGTGGGCGTAGGCGTTCACCCCGAAGCCCTTGATCTGCTCCACGACCTCCTCGGCCTCGTCGGCTCCGACGACGTAGTTGACCACGACGTCCGCCCCGGCCCGGCCCAGTGCGATGGCGGTCGCCTTGCCGATACCCGAGTTCGCGCCGGTCACCAGGGCCTTCTGCCCTCGCAAAAGCCGTGCGACCAGCGACGTACCGCTTTCCTCGACACTGCCTGCCACCACGATCTCCTCGCTCGATTCCCTGCAGCCGCCTCCGGTCGGCGAAAAGACCTCGCGGAAGACACCAGAATGCGGTGGCAAGCCAAATCCATTAGCACCGTCAGCGGCAGCCCGACACGCTGCCGGGCCCGCTTCAACCGCCGAGGTCACTCCTGTGGCTCATGCGGATCGAAACGGCGTGCGCGAATCCCGGCGCTCGGCCGCTTCCGCACCAGGCCGGGGGCAGACGGTCGTCCTCCGGGCTACGTGCCTGAACGTCAGAGCTGTCCGAAGCCGGGCGTCGGTAATGCGCAGGGGCGTCGCGAGCCTCTTGATCTTGTGAGTGTCGCCGGTCAGGCGATGGGCCCGCGCCGTGGGCGTCGTAGTCGTAGGGCTCGGCCTGATCGCGAACTTACTGGCGCGCCACCCCGTCTGCGACCAGCGGAGCCGACAGTCGCGCTGTGAGCGCATGACCTCTGGCCAACACCAGCACAGCCGCCGACGAGACCATCGCGACGGGCAGTTGGCTCACCCGAACTGCTCAAACGGGTGAACGCTGCGGTCTCGCGAGCACCGGAGCCGGGGTGATTCCCTGCCCCGTGGTAGCACCTGATGCGGGTTGCCTGAATCTGCGGCCCCAGTCCCGTCCGCGAGGAATGGATGCGTATGCCGGCCGGACCCGCCACCGCCCCACAGAACCCGCTCGAAATCGTCCGCAGCCGCAGCTACATCTCCCTGCTGGTGATCTCGGCCGTGCTGGGCGTCCCCATCTCCTGCGCGGCCTACGGATTCCTCGCCCTCGTCTCCAAACTCCAGTCCTTGCTCTACAAGGACCTGCCCAAGGGCCTCGGCTTCAGCGGAACACCGGACTGGTGGGCCGTGCCCCTGCTCGCCGTGGCCGGCGCGATCGTCGCCCTCACCATCCGTCATCTGCCCGGAAAGGGCGGGCACGAGCCGGCCGAAGGACTCAAGACCGGCGGTACCCCGTCGGTGACGGCAGTGCCCGGCGTGGCCCTCGCAGCGATCGCCACGCTCAGCTTCGGTGCCGTCCTCGGCCCGGAGGCCCCGCTCATCGCCCTCGGCGGCGGACTGGCGGCCGGCGCGATCCGGATGCTGAAACGCGACACCCCTCCCACCGGCATCGCCCTCGTCGCGACAGCGGGCAGCTTCGCGGCGATCAGTGAACTCCTCGGTTCCCCCCTTCTCGGAGCGTTCCTGCTCATGGAAGCCTCCGGCCTGGCCGGCCCGATGCTCGGCGTCGTGCTGGTGCCCGGACTGCTCGCCGCAGGCGTCGGTTCCCTGATCTTCACCGGCCTGGACGACTGGACCGGACTGGGCACCTACTCCCTGTCCCTGACCCAGGTGCCGCCCGCCGACCGGCCGACACTCGCCGCGTTCGGCTGGGCAGTCCTCGCCGGCCTCGCCGCCGCGATCCTCGGCGAGGCCATCCGCCGCTCGGGCCAGTACCTGCAGCGACATGTCGAGCGGCGCAGGCTGCCCCTCACCGTGGCGATGGGCGTATGCGTCGGACTGTTCGCCCTGCTCTACGCCACCATCACCGATAAACCGATCTCCGGAGTGCTGTTTTCCGGCCAGAGCACCGTCGGCCCCCTCCTGGCCGACAATGCCACCTACTCCCTCGGCACCCTGCTGCTCCTCATCGTGTTCAAGACCCTCGCCTACAGCGCCTCCCTCAGCGCCTTCCGGGGAGGTCCCGTCTTCCCGTCCCTGTTCGTCGGCGGTGCGGGCGGGCTGGCCATGTCCCACCTTCCCGGCCTCGACGCCACCACCGGCTTCGCGCTCGGCATGGGTGCCCTGAGCGTCGCCATGCTCAAACTGCCGATGACCTCAGTCCTGTTGGCCACCCTGCTCCTGGGTACCGTGGGACTGACCGTGATGCCCTTGGTGATCGTGGCCGTGGTCGTCGCATACGTACTGACTCTCCGGCTCGCCAAGCCCGAGACTCCTCAACCCGGCGAGCGGAAACCAGACAGGCCGGCCGTCCCGTGACCTTGCAGGACGGGTCGACGCCGGGCGCGGCTCCAGCGTCGGCTTGTGGACCGGCGTGGTGCAGGGCGCGTCGAAACGCTCGGACTTCGCGAACTCCGGACAGCGCAGCACCTCCGCGTCGAACTCGCCCGGCGTCGCCCCGTGCCATTGCGGGCGCAGGACGGTCGTTCCAGCTCGGAAGCGTCTCGTCCGTGCCGCACCTCGACAACTAAACGACGATATCGTTCATATATGACAGATATCCGGCTTGGTTACCTTCGCGCTCCTTTGGCTGATGCTTGGATGGTCGCGCAGCAGGCCCGTCGACCACGGCCACCCACTGCTCACCGATTCCGAGCCACCGCTCCTGCGCCGATGGTGTGCGAGGCAGTGGGCTCGTCCATCTCGGTGGCGGGACATGGTCGCCTCTTCCGGTGAGGAAGGCCCCATGGGTGCACTGCCGCGCGACGCTCGGCTCGTCCTCGACGAGCGCGGCGCTGTCGCGCAATGGAGCCCGGAGGCCGAGCAACTCCTCGGCTATTCCACGGAGGAGGCACTGGGCCGTCACGTCACCCTGCTCCTGGACCAGCAGTCGGTCGGCAGGGAGGCTGTCGAGCAGGTCGCCGCACGGCACCGGGACGGTCACCAGGTGGCGGTCAGCGCGGCGGTCAGTTCTCTCGTCCGACCTGGCGGGGCCCTCCACTGGTCGGTGCGGCTGACCCCGGCCCCGGCCACCGCTCAGGACGAGATCGACGCCGCACTGCTCCGCGCGCTGCTGACCGAGTCCCCCCTCGGAGTCCAGGTCGTCGACGGCGACCTGCGGATCGTCCGCCTGAACCTCTCCGCGCCAGGAGTCCACGGCGTCGTGGGCAGGGAGGCTGTCGGGAGTCACATCCGCGATGTCGCGCCAGGTATCGTCGACGAGTCTGTCGAACAAAAGATCCACCAGGTGGTCCAGACCGGTCGACCACTGAGTTTCCTTCACCGCGGCCGCCCTCCGACCGATCCCACCCACGATCACGTCTACTCGGCGACCCTGCTGCCCCTCAGGGACTCGGCCGGGCGCAGTATCGGGGCCCTCGTGGCTTCCCAGGACGTGACTGAGAGGGAACGGGCCCGGGCACGCCTGGACCTCCTGGTGGAGGCGGGTACCCGGATCGGCACCACGCTCGACGTCCTCACCACGGCGGAGGAATTGGCCGCCGCCGCGGTTCCGGCCATCGCGGACATCGCCACAATCGACGTGCTGGACGGCGTGCTCCATGGCGAGGCGTTCGCGGCGGGCCCCGTCAGCGAGCGGACCCGGCTACGACGCGCGGCCTTCATGAGCGCCCTGGAGCCGGGCACGCAGCCTGCCTATGACGCCGGACAACTGGTCGAATACCTGCTCCCCGCTCACATCGCCGGCCTGACCGAACTGCGCCCCACCGTGATACCACGCCTTGATTGCGACGACCTGCCCGCCGACGACCGTCGCACCGCGCACATCCGCGCCACCGCGGCCCACTCCTTGATGGTCGTACCCCTCGCCGCCCGTGGGGTGGTGCTCGGCCTGGCCAGCTTCTACCGGGCCCGCGAGCCTGATCCATACGGGGACGACGACCTTTTCCTCACCGCCGAACTCTGCGGCCGGGCAGCCGTGTGCATCGACAACGCGCGCCGGTACACCCGCGAACGCGACGCCGCCCAGGCCCTGCAGCGCACCCTGTTGCCTCAGTCCGCACCGCCGCAGAACGCCGTGGAGGTCGCCTGGCGCCACGAATCGGCACGCAGCCCGGGGGACTGGTTCGACGTCATCCCCCTTTCCGGCGCACGGGTCGCGCTGGTCGTGGGCCGCATGGCAGGCCAGGGCATCGACGCCGCCGCCGCGATGGGACAGCTGCGCATGGCCATCAACACGCTCGCCGCCCAGGACCTCGCCCCCGACGAACTGCTCGGCCGGCTGCACGACCTGGTGACCGGACACAGCGACGAGCCCGCCGACGATCTCGCCGCAGCATCAGCCAGGACCCACATGCAGGGCGCCACCTGCATCTACGCGGTGTACGACCCCATCTCGCGCCGCTGCACGCTGGCCCGAGCCGGCCATCCGGCGCCGGTGGTCGTCAGCCCGCAGGGCAAGATCGAGATCCCCGACATCCCGGAGGGACCCCCGCTCGGCACCGGCCACCCGCCCTACCGGACCGCTGACATGGAACTGCCGGAGGAGAGCACGATCGCGCTGTTCACCACCAGCCCGGCACAGGCCGGCGACGCCGAACGGTCACCTGCGGCCCACACTCTGCGTCAGGTCCTCAGCAGCAATCCGCACCGCACCTTGGAGGACGCCTGCGATGCGTTCATCCGCGCCCGTGGGACCGCCGACAGCGAGGGTTTCCTCCTGCTGCTGGCCCACACCCGGGCGCTGGCCGCGGACCGGGTGGCAACCTGGACCCTCCCCCCTGACCCGGCGGTGGTCACCACCGCCCGTGCCTTGAGTCTGCGGCAGCTGGCCAACTGGGGCCTGGAGGACCTGGACTTCACCACCGAGCTGATCGTCAGCGAGCTCGTCACCAACGCCATCCGCTACGGAACCGGACCCATCGGCCTGCGTCTGATCCGCGATCGCGCGCTCATCTGCGAGGTCAGCGACGGGAGCAGCACGGCGCCGCATCTGCGCTACGCCTACGAGACCGACGAAGGTGGCCGCGGCCTCTTTCTGATCGCCCAGCTCGCACACCGCTGGGGTACCCGATATCACGCCCGGGGAAAGACCATCTGGGCCGAGCAGGCACTCCCCCCACCGAGCGCCGGCCGCCCGGCGGAGAGTCCGGCACCGGCCCCAGGCGGCGAGGAAGCCGTGTGAGGATGCGAAGCCGCTGCCCGAGAAGCCACCGCGCCGCCCTGGAGCATCCTCCGCATCCGGTGTGCCTCCTCGGCGGCACACCCGCCGAGCAGGCACACCGGCGGGACCACTGAGGCGGTCAGCCCTGATGCTGCTTCCAGTAGCGCGTGTGCGGCAGGTCGTCGTCGAGCCAGTAGGCGTCGTCCTCGGTGACCACGAGCATCTCCTCCCATTTCACACCGATGTCGCCCTTGCCGATGTGCGGCTCGACGGCCCACAAGCCCGGTTCGCAGGGCTGGTCCGCCTCTTCGTTCCACAGCGGCGTCTTGTTCAGGCGGGGGCGGATGGCGGAGGAGAGGAGATGGCCGCTGAGGTAGGCGATGGCCTGGGGGCTGAATCCATTGATCCGGAAGGTGGGCAGGCGAGTGCCGGGGACCTTGCCGACCTTGTGTGCGACGACCGAGCCGGGGTAGTAGCTGTGGATGTTCTCGAAGCCCTGGTCGGTGATCAGTTCGTCGATCTGCCGGTAGATCTCCGCCTGGGTGGCACCGCGCCGGACGAGTTGCAGGATGAGGTCGCGGTACGGCTCGAGCGCCATGCGCGCCTCGTGGAACTCATCGCTGTTCTCGCCGCCGAGGGTGCAGGAGTAGCCCATGTCGCAGGCGATGTTGCCGACCACGGGCCCGACGTCGAGGATGACGGCCTCGCCCCGGCGAAGCCGGCGGTCGGAGGGCAGGAACTGCTTGCCGAAGTGGGCCATCTTGGGGTTGAGGAGGCTGCCCAGGGCCCCGCCGCTGGGCTTGACGAAGTCCCGGAACCGGGTCCGCTCGCCGAACCACGCGAAACCGTAGTGGAAGAAGCGGCTCACTCCGTGGTCGCGGAGCCAGTCCTCGACGGCCCGCGCGGCCTGCTTCTCGGTGATCCCCTCGTACAACTGCGCCTCGACGGCTGCCACCGCGTCGTAGGCCAGTCGTTGGGCCGCCTTGAAGTCGTCGAGTTCCTGCTGGGTGAAGTGTTCCTTGGCCATGGGGGTGCAACCTCTCGGAGGAGTGCCGGGTCGGGTGGGCGGATCGTGCGGCGGCCGTCTGCGCCGCCGCGGGTCAGGACGGGGCGGGCGTGTCCCGGAGCGCGCGCTTGAGATCTTCCCGGTGGCGTTGGTGGGCAGGGTGTCGAGGAATTCGACCTGGCGCGGGTACTTGTAGCTCGCCATCTTCTGCTTGCACCAGGCGATGAGTTCGTCCTCGGTGAGTGCGGCACCGGGGGCCCGTACGACGCAGGCCTTGACCTCTTCGCCGTGCCGGTCGTGGGGGACACCGATGACCGCGGCCATGCTCACCGCGGGATGGGTGTGCAGGACTTCTTCGACCTCCCGCGGGTAGACGTTGAAGCCGCCGCGGATGATCAGGTCCTTGGCCCGGTCGACGATGTAGTACCAGCCGTCGTCGTCGCGGCGGGCCAGGTCGCCGGTGCGGAACCAGCCGCCGCGGATCACCTCGGCGGTGGCGTCGGGGCGGTCGTGGTAGCCCTTCATGACGTTGTGGCCGCGGATGGCGATCTCGCCGACGGTGCCGGGGCCCTCGACGGGGGTCCAGTCCTCGGCGACCAGGGCCACCTCCACGCCCCAGACGGGGCGCCCGATGGAGCCGGGACGGACCTCCTCCCCGCGCGGGGAGAAGGTGGCGACCGGGCTGGTCTCCGACAGGCCGTACCCCTCCCGGACTGTCACCTTGAACCGCTCGCCGAAGCGGCGGTGGATCTCCACCGGGAGCGCGGCGCCGCCGGAGACGGCGGTGCGCAGGTTGGCGGCGATCCGATCCAGGTCGGCGGTGGAGGTGTCCTCGCCGAGCAGGGCCCAGTACATGGTGGGCACGCCGGCGAAGAAGGTGACGGCGTGGCGCTCCATCAGGGCGAGGGCGGCGGAGGCGTCGAAGCGGGGCAGGCAGCAGGACCAGGGTGGACCGGCCGGCGAGGCCGGCGTTCATCTGCACGGTCTGGCCGAAGGAGTGGAAGAGCGGCAGGGTGACGAGGTGGATGTCGTGCTCGGCCTCACCGAAGAGCTTGTGGCAGGTCAGGGCGTTGAGGGCCATGTTGGCGTGGGTGAGCTCGGCGCCCTTGGGGCGGCCGGTGGTGCCGGAGGTGTAGAGGATGACGGCGGTGTCGTCGGCCGAGGTGGGCACTGTTTCGAAGTCGGCGCTGTGGTCCGCCAGCGCCGCGGTCAGCGTCTCGGCGCCCGGGACCGGGGAGTCCGCGGCGGCGGTCATCAGGAAGAAGTGCTCGCAGTCAGGGCTCTCGCCGAAGCCGGAAAAACCCTCCCGACCGAGGGGGAGTTCGGCGGTGCCCTCGAAGCAGAAGTAGGCCTTCGCGCCGGAGTCGGCCAGGTGATAGGCGATCTCACGGCCCTTGAGCAGGACGTTGAGCGGGACGACCACCGCGCCGGCCTTCAGGATGCCGTAGTAGACGATCGGGAACCACGGCAGGTTGGGGCAGGACAGGGCCACCTTGTCGCCGGGCCGGATGCCGCGGGAGCGCAGCAGGTTGGCCACCTTGCGGGCGGCGGTGTCCAATTCCGCGTAGCTGGTCCGCTGCTCACCCAGGACGAGGGCGGTGCGGTCGGGGACGGCTCGGGCGCTGTCCTCGAGCATGACGGCGAGGTTGAGCATGGAGACTCCGTGCGGGGGACGAGGGGCGGGGGTCAGAGCGCGGCGGGCAGCGGGGCGTCGCTGCCGCCTTCCACGCGCAGTTCTCGCTCGTAGCTGCGTGAGGCGGTCCACAGGGCGGCGGCGGCGACGGCGCAGAACAGCGGCATCAGGGCCAGGGCGTCGGCGATGCCCAGGGCGTCGGAGAGCCATCCGGTGAGCAGCGGACCCACGGCCAGACCGAAGAGGTTCTGGATCAGGGTGACCATGCCGAGCGCGGTGGCACGGACCTTCGGATCGACCACGTCCATCACGACCGCGGGGACGGGACCCACCGCCGCCGCCACGGTGAAGGCGCCGGCGACGATCAGGCCCAGTTGCAGGGGACCGGCCGGTACCCATGCGAAGGCGGAGGTCAGCAGGGTCAGCGCGAGCAGGGCGAGCCCTGCCGGCAGGGTCAGCTTCCTCCGCGCCCGGACTGCTGCGGCGCGGTCGGCCGCGTAGCCCAGCACGACGGTGCCGGCCGCGCTGGCGATGACCGCCACCGCCGTCACCGCACCGGCCCTGGCACTGGTGTAACCGTGGGTGCGGGTGAGGTAGCTGGGCAGCCAGGTGTAGAGCGTGGAGAGCACCACCAGCTGCGTGGCGCCGCCCAGATACGCGGCGACGGCGGTACGGCTGCGGAAGAGCTCGGCCACGGCGCCCCGCTCACGGGCGGGCGACTCGCCGGGCGCGGCGGCCGGTGCCGCCCCCGGCGCGCGCCCCTCACGCACGCGCAGGAACAGCAGCGCCAGGATCAGGCCGGGCGCGGCGAACACCGCGAGCGTGAGACGCCAGCCGAGCGAGGGCACCATCAGCCCTCCCAGGGAGACCCCCAGGACGACACCGAGCGGGCCGGCCGCCTGGAGCGCGCCCACCATCGTCGCGCGCCGCCGCTGCGGGAACAGGCCGGCGGTCAGGGCGCCGCCGGCCGGCCCGTAGCCGGCCTCGCCGAGTCCGATGGCGGCCCGGGCCGCCAGCATCTGGGTGTAGCTGCCCGCGACAGCGCAGGCCATGGCCGCCAGGCTCCACACTGTGCCCATCAGGGCGATGCACTTGGTCCGGCTCCAGCGGTCGGCCACCAGCGCGAAAGGCAGTGCGCCGATCGCCACCGTCACGGCGACCGCGGAGACCAGGGCTCCCAGCTGGGTGTCCGACAGCCCCCATTCGCTCTTGAGCAGGGGGAACGTGGCGACGATGATCTGACGGTCGATGAAGTCCGTGAGCATCAACCCGAAGGCGAGCGCGAAGACGGACCAGGCGTAGCGCCCGGAGACCGGACGCGGCTCCGAATCCGACGAGCCGGACTCCGAACGCACCACTGGGGTGGGTGAGGGGGTGTCCATGGGAGACCTCCGTGGCGGGGGCGGTGGGCGCACAGGTTGGGCGGGTGGCGGGTGAGGAGGGGGTCAGCCGACGCGACGTACGGCCGGTACGTGCCAGGTGCGCTCCAGGACCTCGGGCTTGGGCCAGAACATGCGCAGCATGAGATTGAAGGAACCCTCCGGCGCGGGAAGCCAGTTGGACTCCGGTCCCTCGGCCGGCGAGGAGTGCTGGATCAGCAGCGTCAACGAGCCGTCGTCGTTGAACTTCAGCGCGTCGCGGTCGCCGACGGTGTAGCGGTCGATCGGGTTGTCGACGAAGAACTGCCGGTCGTTGTACATGGTCAGCGACCAGAACGCGTTCACCGGCGGAAGGCTGCCGGCCTCGAAGTGCAGCTGGTAGCGGTTGCCTCCGTGCAGCGGCTCGCCGTCGGAGTCGACCCGGCACATCGGGTAGACCGCGTCCTGGATGAGGTTCGCGCCCAGGCCGACCAGCGTGACCGCGGATCGCTGCAGGTAGTCCGTGCCGTAGGTGCCGATGTCGAACGCGGTCATCCAGCCGTCGCGGACCTGCGCCCGCGGGCTGCGGCCGGCCGCCTGGATCTGCTCCAGGGCGTCGGCCGCGCCCCGGGTGATCATCTGCCGTGCCTCGGGGGCGAGGGAGTCCCAGTCGAACGGCCGGCCGGGGACGACGCCGAGCCGGGCCAGCCGTTCGACCATGGGTGCGTCGGCGGCCTTCGCCGGGTTGGCCGCCATGAGGTGGGCGGTCATGGCGAAGAACGTGGCGGCGTCGAGTGCGGCCACCTGGTCGACCGGAGCGGTCACCAGGTCCACCGGACCGGGCCCGGCGTCCACGGCGGCGGTACCGGCCGGCGGAGTCAGCCGGTAGCCGGCCTGGACGGCGTGCACCGCCGGGTAGTCCTGTACTCCGTCGACCTGGGTACGGCCGATGATCGCGACCAGGGAGGTGGGGGCGTCGATCCGCTCCACGTCGTCCGGCAGCTCGCCCTGCCAGCCCGGGCCGACCAGCGCGAACTCGCCGGCGGCACTGCCCGTGGTCCGCGTGCCGGGGCAGGCGAAGACATTGGTCCAGGCGTCGTACAGCGGCAGAAGGAAGTACCGCCCACGAGTCTCGGGTACGGACAGCCGCACCGGTCCCGACGACAGGTCCAGCCAGGCCAGCGAGTACAGCGTGTCCGCGTTCGGGCTGACCACACCCTCGAACGAGGCGTCCGGGGTGACCGGCAGGTGCGCGAAGGCGTTCAGCGGCGCGCTGCCGGGGACGGATGCGCCCGGGCTGGTCATCTGGCGCCTGGTCAGCTCCATGGTGACCAGCGGATAGGCGAAGACGTACGCCTCGGCGGCCAGTGCGGCCAACTCCCCAGTGACCTGGGTATCGGTCGTGGTCACGGAATCTCTCCTTGGGTCGGGGTGTGGGTGGTGCAGGTGCCCGGCCGTGCCGACGCGGGCTCCGCCGGCTCGCGCCGCCCGGGAGTCCCCGGCAGGTCGAGGTGAGCTTGCGGAACGGCAGCGGAGCGCATGGCCGGCGGGTCCGGGATCGAGGGATGCTCCGACGCCGGAGCGCTTGGACCGCGACGTTACCCGGCAGTCAGCAGGCTTGCTTTGCAAATCACGACGAATCATTTAGCATTTCACGACATTCGACAGCTGCCGGGAGGCCACCGTGCAACCGCAGATGCGCACCACCGGACTGGCCAACTACGTCGACCTCGTGCGCTCCCTGGGGGGAGATCCGTTGGCCCTGATGCGCACGGCGGGGCTGGACCCGGCCGCGCTCGCGGCCGCTGACCACTGGCTCCCCGTAGCCGCGGTCGCCCAGCTTCTGGAGGACACCGCCACCGCCACCGGCTGCCCCGACTTCGGCCTGCGGCTCGCCGAACTCACCCGGTTCTCCAACCTCGGCCCGATCGGCCTGGTCGCCCGCGAGGAGCCCTCAGTGCGCAGCGCCCTGGAGCTGCTCATCCAGCATCTCCACCTCTACAACGAGGCTCTCCGGGCAGAGATCGCCATCGGCAACGGCCTGGCCGGGGTTTGGATGGACCTGGAACTGGGCGCGGCCCCCAACCGCCGCAGCCAGGGGACCGACATGCTGGTCGGGGTCTGCCACCGCCTCATCGGCCGACTGCTGGGCCCCGACTGGACGCCGGTCGGCGTCACCTTCAACCACGCGGCCCCGGACGACCCCCGTCCCTACCACCGGGTCCTGGGCCCCGCCATCACCTTCGACCAGCCGCGCTCCGGCATCGTCCTCTACCCCTCGGACCTCGAGGCGCCCAACACGCTCGCGGACCCCCGGCTGCGGCCCTACACCCGGCAGTTCCTGCAGAACATCGCTCCGTCGCCGGGCAGCGCCTTCACCGACCGGGTACGGCAGGTCACCGAGGCGCTCCTGCCCACCGGCCGCTGTTCCCTCGAGCAGCTCGCCCGCACCTTCGACCTCGATGCCAGGACCCTTCAACGCCGCCTCGTCGAGAGCGGGGAAGGCTACTCCTCGATCCTCGACTCGGTTCGTACCGACCTGGCGCGCCGCTACGTCGGCGACTCCAAGCGCCCCCTCACCGAGATCGCCGGACTTCTCGGATTCTCCTCCCTGGCCGCGTTCTCCCGCTGGTTCCGTGGCCGCTTCGAAACCAGCCCCAGCACCTGGCGCACACACCACGAGCAGCCCTAGCCCTCGGACATCCACTCAAGGCATCGAGCCTGATGGGACAGCTGGTCGGCGTCGACAGCGACAACCGGCTCTGGTCCACGATTCAGCCCGTGGCGCCTCTCGGTCCGGGCCGCGCAGGAGGCGACATCCTCACGGACCATGCTGTGGCCTGCACGACCGTCGACGGGCGGCTCCACGCCATCATCGGCGGCAATGCCAAGGCCCATCGCATCGGGGGCTTACTGCTGGGCTGAGCACCCGAACGGCGGCCGACACTGCTGCCTGCCCAGGGGACACGCCGGGAAGCACTGGCACCCGTACAGCCGGACCAGCTTCTGATCTCCCGCCCGCCCCGCACCCGTGCTGTTGGGGGCGGGTGGGATGAGGCCCCGGCCGGACGCCGATCCGGCCGGGGCCGACGTATGCCGTACGCGTTCGGGGTGACTTGGACCGCCCCGGTGGCGGTCCGTCAAACCAGGCTGCCGCGCTCACAGTCCGGGCACGTCATGCTGCTCACACCCCTCGCCGACCAGTCGAGGGCAGGGCGCACGTCGTAAACGATCTCGTGGTCGTGCCCGCGGGTGTGGAAGGGGAATCGTCCGGCTACGACGTCGTAGGCGTGAACAGTGATACCGAACTCGTCGGCACCGCGCAGGAGTCCCGACACGTCGTCCGCCTCCAGGGCGGTCTTCAAGTTGGTCATGAGGAGGGACTGGTTCGCCGTCCGCGGCAACGCCAGGAACCAGCGAAACGAATTTTTCGCCCTTCCCCCTCGATGGCCTCGCCAGGCGTCATGAGAACGGCAGGGATCTCGCTCCGGTCGTGGCCTTTCGCGGCCAGAGCTACCCAGAACCCAGCCGTCGCGTCGTACTCCAGATTGCTTCCCGTGACCCCAGAGATGCAGGGCGCCGTCATTAGGCGCTGCAACGCCATTTCCCGGCCCGAACGCGTCACGGCGCGGTGCTGCGGGCTGAGCTTTGCTGCCCTGTGGCGGGTGTGTGCCCCGCCCGCCGCCGCAGCCGGCTCGAACTCCGCCCCACCGTCGCCCGGCCCGCCTCAACTCCCCGCCCATCGCCGCTACAGCAACGAACTGCAGCTGATGCCCCTCACCCGCCGGAAGCAGCCACTGGCCGTGCCGGGCGCACAGCCGGCGTCAGGGTGGCCGGTAGATCAGCACCCGCCCCTCGGCAGCGCCGCGCCGGACTGCACATTCATGACCGCCTCACCCGTGGCCGCCGGCTGGGAGACCGTTACCCGTGATCTGCTGCGGCTCATCGGCGACCTCGTCGACCCGCGTCCAGCGCCGACTCTCAGACACTGGTGCCGACGGGCTGCGGGCTCAGATCCAGAACGTGACCGGCAGTGCGGCCGCTGCCGCACGTCACAGCAACGGCGGCCCGTTCGGGGATGTGGGTGTCCTGCTGGACCGCGTTCTGCACAACGGCGTGCAGTTGCGGATCGCCGACCAACTCCTCATGAAGCTCCTGCTTGCCGACGCCGAACTCGGTCTCGTCCCGCTTGCGACCACGCCGACGGGAGAACCCTGTTGCACCGCGGCGGACTCCTGGACGCGATGGACACCCTGTTCGAGACCGTATGGCGCACCTCGCACCCGCTCGCTCTGTCCACCACCGGCAGCGAAGCCGAATCCGTCATCAAGCTCGGTTCGGAGGGACCGACCGACCTCGACCGAAAGATCATCGCGCTCCCACTGGCCGGGGTGACCGACCTGACGATCGCGACCCGCTCGGCCTGTCGCCCCGCACGCTGCACCGACGCCGCCTCATGGACTTGGCAGGCGTTCAGACCCGGATGCAGCTCGGCGGTCACGCCGTCCGATACGGCTGGGCAGAGCCCCAGGTGCCGGGTCCGACGTGACGGAGCCTGTCACGACGGGCGCCAGCCGCTCGACCGGGTGTTGCCCAGGCAGGTGGAGCGACCGCAACTCCCTGTCGCGTGTCCTTGCGCTCCATGGCGGACGAGTCGATCCGAACCCGGGCTGAGCCATCCGGGTAGACGCGGAATGGCCAACAGGCTCACAGACCGCATCATCCGTACGGTGAGGGTCACGACGTTCGCCACGGGTGCCCGGCACAGCACCGCCGCGGCCTGCGCGGAAGGACTTCGTATGGTCGATCCGGCGCCGAAGCCACCCGCCGAAGAGGCTGATGACAGCACCGACGGGCCGGAGGAAACCCTCTGGTGGCGACGGCTGTGGCCGGTGTCCTGGCGCAGCGTGGCGCCGGGCGCTGTCCAGCTGATGACGCAGAGCCGACGGTCGTGGGGCAAAGACGCGACAGTAGGGCTGACAGTGGCAGCCGTGGCGGTTCCCGGGTCGATGGGCATGGCCGAACTCGCGGGCGTCGAGCCGATCGTGGGGCTCTGGGCGTCGATGCTGCCGCTGGCCGCGTACGCCGTATTCGGGTCGTCCCGTCAGCTTGCAGTCGGCCCCGACGGCACGATCGCCGCTCTCACCGCGACGACGGTGGCTCCCTTGGCGGTCGGCGACGGTGGGCGCTACGTACTGCTGACGTCCTCGCTTGCTCTGGTCGTCGGCGCAGTTCTGATCGTGGCCGGAACCTTGCGCCTCGGATTCATGGCGGACTTCCTGTCCAAGCCGGTCCTGCTGGGGTACCTCAACGGGGTCTCGCTGATCATCATCTCTACTCAGCTGGCCAAGCTCGTCGGCATCAAGGTCGAAGCCGGTGACTTCTTCCCGACTCTCTGGCGGGTGGTGCGCAGGCTTCCCGACGCCTCGATGACCACCGTCGCGCTGAGCGGCGGAGTGCTTGCGCTCATTCTGCTGCTGAAGCACTTCACACCGAGAGTGCCTGGCAGTTTGGTCGCCGTCGTCCTCGCCATCATCGTCTCGGCTGTCTTTCACTTGGAGAACCACGGCATCGCCATCGTCGGTGATCTCAAAGGCGGCCTGCCCGCCCTCGGGTTACCCCGGATCGGACGGCAGGACCTCAATGACCTGGTGCTCCCCGCGGTCGGACTGGCGCTGGTCACCTTCGCCGACGGCAACGCCATTGCACGCGCCTTCGCCAACAAGAACGGATATGAGGTGAGCGCCAATCAAGAACTCGTGGCGCTCGGTGCCTCCAACGCCCTCTCCGGCCTGTCGGGGGCTTTCCCGATCGGCAGCAGCGGTTCACGAACAGCACTTTCGGACGCCTCCGGCGGTCGCACGCAGATCGTCAACCTCACCGCCCTCGTCGTCATCGCCATGATCGCGGCCTTCGCGACACCGCTCATCGCCCCGCTTCCCCAAGCAGCGCTAGGAGCGGTGGTCACTGCTGCCGCACTCAGCCTCTTCGACTTCGGTGCGATCTGGCGGCTACGTCGGATCCGGGACACCGAAGCGGCTCTCGCCTGTGCAGCACTCGTCGCCGTACTCGCTCTCGGCGTCCTCAAGGGACTCCTCGTCGCCGTGGGACTGTCGATCGGCGTCTTCGTCTACCGAACGGTGCGCCCGCACGATGCGATCCTCGGTCATCTCCAGGACATCGACAGCTACCGTGACATCGAGAAGAACGAGCACGCGCATACACAGCCCGGCCTGGTGGTCTACCGCTTCGATGGCCCCCTCTACTTCCCCAACGTCCCGTTCTTCACGACCCGCGTGACGGAACTGACCCACGACGCACAACCCGCGGTGCGCTGGGTCGTCGTCAACGTCGAAGCGGTCACCTACATCGATGCGACCGCCGTCGACGCCCTCGCCCAACTGCACTCGGACCTCGCCGCGCGCGGCACGCTGCTCGCCTTCGCCCGCCCCAAGGCCTTCCTGCGCCGCATCTTCGCCGACACCCTCCTCACCGACCAGGTCGGCGAGGCAAACCTGTTTCCCACGGTCCGGGCAGCGGTCGCAGCCTTCCAGGACCGCGCCACGAAGGTGTGACGCGGTCTGAGCGAGCTGGGCCCACGGGAGCCGCTGTCTCCACGGAGCGCCGGTAGCCAAAGCGCTCCGAGTGCAACGCTGCTGGCGAACCCTCAGCATCGGTCATCTGGTGGTGCCGAGCCTGGACCTGCTCGTGATGGCACCACCCGCACCACCGCACCCACGCCGATGCCAACAAGCCATGGTGCTTCCACCGTGTGTCTCGCGGTGCCCGGATCCTGGCAGTCAGGAGCGGTCTCCACGGCGGGATGTACGGCGCCGATCGGGGGTGGTCCTGACTTCCGTGCGGCCGTGGTCACCTTGAGCAACAGCTTGTGGAGGCGCTCATCGGCTTGGTCGAGCGTGGTGGCCGTAGTCAATGACTGCGTGGTGGAGGTGGGGGAGGCCTGTGAGTCCGAGCAGGCTGTGACCAGCGCGAGAGTTCCAAGAGCGGCACATATGGATACTCGACGTCGACGCACGGTTTCGCCTAGATGATCGCAAAGAGAGCTGATGGTATATCCAGGGGTCCGGCCGGGCCATGGGGGCTTCCTGGGGCCGTCTGAGGCCGGCTATCGCGACTTGAACACGGTGGTTACCTCGCTTCAGTGGTGACCTGTTCGATGATCGAGTGCCGCACGCTCCGGCGTAAGCCGACGCCCTGGACGGCATTCCCTTCACCCGCGGCACGGTGATATGGACGTGCACCCTCCCAGGACCCGAAAGCGGGACTGAAGGCAGCAGGATCTCGCGGCCTCGGTGACGTAACGGGGCCGCAGGTTCCGACGGCCCTTCCTTCGAAGGGCACCGCGAACCGCCCGTTGACGGCCGCGCCTCGTCTGGCCGGCGGAGTACGCCGCTCCCACCGCCCGGCCGGACGGGTACGGCGGCGCAGCAGCTCCATCCCCACGACGAGCAGCAGATGCTCTCCGGCCTGATCGAACTGCTCTTGGCGGGTGGGCTCGCGAAAGAGCCGGCCAGCTCTCCGGCTCCGGCGGCGAGGTCGCCACGCCGGGCGAGGTAGTCTGCCGTGGAGGCACGGTGGGCGGCGCGAGCACGTTCCAGCGTGCCGTCCAGGGTGCGGCCGAGGGCGGCGCTGAGGGCCTCGATGTGGCTCACGACGGCCCGGTCATCGGTGCCTTTACGGGCGTACGGGTCCGGCCGCGCGGATGGGGCCGCTGGTGGCGAACACCGACTCCGGCTCCATCACGTCCCGCACAGCGTCCTTCCCGCCCGTGGCAGACGAACCGCGGCGCGAGGTCGGGAACGATCCGTGACGACCGAGGATGCCGTCTCCGCCGCCTTTGGCGTAGGCGCCCGTCGGCAGACGCGCTCTGCGCGGAGGTTGGCGGTAGGAGGGCGCCCCAAGGCCACCCGCCGGCAGCGCCTGGCCCTGCGCTGGTCCTGAAGCCAGGATGAAACCGGCTCTGACGTCAGCCTCGGGCGGATCCGGGCGTGTCGCGGGACCTGGCCGGGCGAGATGGTGCACCGTCGGCGTCGTGACGATGGCTGTGCAGCATGGGCTCTCGGTCCCCGCTCCGGGGATGGTGCGGATTCCCGGCGGTTCCTTCCCGATGGGATCCGACGACTTCTACCCGGAGGAGCGCCCGGTCCACCCGGTGCGGGTCGACAGCTTCTGGATGGACGAACACCCGGTCACCGTCGCGGCCTTCCGCCGGTTCGTGAGGGCGACGGGGTACGTGACGGTAGCCGAGCGGCCGCTGGATCCCGGTGACTACCCAGGCGCCAACCCTGCCGACCTGGTGCCGGGCGCGCTGGTCTTCCGCAGGGCCTCCGGTCCCGTGGATCTCGACGACTGGAGCCAGTGGTGGAGCTACGCGCCGGGCGCGTCCTGGCGGCACCCCTACGGCGAGGGCAGCACCTTGAACGGACGGCAACTGCACCCGGTCACCCAGGTCGGCTACGAGGACGCCGCGGCCTACGCTGCCTGGGCGGGCAAGGACCTGCCGACAGAGGCGGAGTGGGAGTTCGCCGCCCGTGGCGGCCTCGAGGCGGCCGTCTTTCCGTGGGGCGACGACTTCACCCCCAAGGGCCGCCGGATGGCGAACACCTGGCACGGCCGATTCCCGTGGGAGTACGAGCCAGCCGGAAAGCTCACCGCCACCCCCGGCACCACCCCGGTCCGTAGCTATCCGCCCAACGGCTACGGCCTGTACGACATGGCGGGCAACGTCTGGGAATGGACCGGGGACCACTACACCGCCCGCCATCCGAACCCCACGCCCGCAGCCTGCTGCGCGCCCCGCAACCCCCGCGTACTGCAGGACCCCGCCGGGGCGCCAGCGGAACGCCATCCCAGGCGCACGATCAAGGGCGGTTCGCACCTGTGCGCGCCGAACTACTGCCTGCGCTACCGGCCCGCCGCGCGGCAAGGGCAGACGGAAGACACCGCTACCTGCCACCTCGGGTTCCGCTGCGTCGTGCGCTGAACCGTCCAGCCGCTGAGCCGTCCGGCCGGGAACGCGAGGATCGTCCTTGCGGCCCACTCGTCTGGCCCGCGCCGGTCGCTACAGCCTCGTGGTCCGGCCGGTCCCCGGACGCCACAGGTCCTCCATCCGGCAAGCCGTCACCCGATGCCAAGGCCATGAAGTCCTCACCTCGGATGGAGCACTGCCGGTACGCGCAGGCCCGCGTACGTGCTTACGGTCGGACAGGGGCGCCCTGCCCCGCAGTAAGCAACAGCTGTACGACACCCGGAAGCTCACCGCCCCAGCGAGGGCTCTCCGCCCACAGCGGCGCCAGGAGACGAGTGGCCACATCGGTGGACCTGAAGGAGTGGAACGGCGTGAAGCGCTTCAAGGGGAAGATCGCGCTCGACATTCGCGACTCGGAGCCGGACTGGGCACCGTACCTGGCTCCGAAGGCGCCCAAGGACGCTCCGAACATCCTGGTGATCGCCTGGGACGATGTCGGCTACGCGACGATGGACTGCTTCGGCGGACCGGTGCAGACACCGACGATGACCCGGATCGCGAACATGGGCGTCAAGTACACGAACTTCCACACCACCGCGCTGTGCTCCCCGAGCCGGGCCTCGCTCCTCACCGGCCGCAACGCCACCTCGAACGGGATGGCGACCATCGCCGAGTTCAGCTCCGGCTTCCCCGGCATCTCCACCCGTATCCCGTTCGAGAACGGCCTCATCTCGGAGGTCCTGGTCGAACGCGGCTACAACACCTACTGCCTCGGCAAGTGGCACCTCACCCCCGGTGAGGAGACCAGCATGGCCGCGTACAAGGGGCGCTGGCCCCTGGGGCGGGGCTTCGAGCGGTTCTACGGGTTCCTCGGCGGCGAGTCGAGCTGCTGGTACCCGGACCTGATCCACGACAACCACTCCGTCGAGCCTCCGGCCACCCCGGAGGAGGGTTACCACATCGCCAAGGACCTGTCCGACAAGGCGATCACCTTCATCCGCGACGCCAAGGCGGTCGACCCGGACAAACCCTTCTTCATGTATATGTCGCTCGACGCGGCCCACTCGCCGCACCATGTCGCCAAGGAATGGGCGGACCGCTACAAGGGTGTGTTCGACCAGGGCTACGAGGCGATCCGACCCGGGATTCTGCGCCGGCAAAAGGAGCTCGGGATCCTGCCGGACAACACCGAGCTCTCCGCCATCAACCCCCACGGCGAACCCGATGCGACCGGCCCCGACGGTCAGCCCTGGCCCGAGGTCGACGTCGTCCGCCCCTGGGACAGCCTGAGCGCGGACGAGCAGCGCCTGTTCTCCCGGATGGCGGAGGTCTTCGCCGGCTACGTCTCCTACAGCGACGACCAGCTCGGCCGGGTGCTCGACTTCCTGGACTCCGCCGGCGAGCTCGACAACACCATCATCGTCGCCGTCTCCGACAACGGCGCAAGCGGCGAGGGCGGTCCGGACGGCACCTTCAACGAGTGGCGCTTCTTCAACGGCGTGCCCACCCCGACCGAGCTGACTCTGCAGCACATCGACGAACTCGGCAGCACGGTGTCCTACAACCACTACAACACCGGCTGGGCCTGGGCCTTCGACACCCCGTTCCCGTACTGGAAGCGCTGGGCCGGCTACGAGGGCGGTGTGGCCGACATGTGCCTGATCGCCTGGCCCTCGAAGATCAAGGCAAGAGGCGAGGTCCGCGAGCAGTACATCCACGCCGTCGACGTCGTCCCTACCCTGTACGACCTCATCGGCATCGAGCCGCCCGAGACCGTCAAGGGCCGCCCGCAGAACCCCATCGAGGGGGAGAGTTTTGCGGCCTCGCTCGCCGACGCCGCGGCACCGGGCAAGCAAACCCAGTTCTACGCGATGCTAGGACAGCGCTCGATCTACCACGACGGCTGGCTGGCCTGCACGGCACACCCGCCGCTGAGCGGCTGGGGCAAGTTCGAACACGACCGCTGGGAGCTCTACGACCTCGCCAACGACCGCGCCCAGTCCAATGACATCGCGGCCGACCACTTGGAGAGGCTCGAGAAGCTCAAGGGCCTCTGGTACTACTACGCGGGCATCTACAACGGACTGCCGCTGGACGACCGCAGCACGCTCGAACAGGTCCTGGCCGAGCGCCCGCACGGCACCCCGCACCGGGACCGCTACGTCTACTACCCCGACTGCGCCCCCGTCCCCGAGCAGTCCGGCGTTGCGATCAGCGGCCGCTCGTACACCATCGCCGCCGGCGTCCGGATCGACTCCCCCGACGCCGAAGGCGTCCTGTATGCCCACGGAGGACTCGCCGGCGGCCACAGCCTGTACGTCAGGGACCGACGTCTGCACTACGCGTTCAACTGGCTCGGCACCGACCTGCGGACCATCGAGGGGGACCGGCCCATCGCCCCGGGCAGCCATGTACTCACCGCCGAGTTTGCCATGACGGGCCGCAGCACGGACCCGAACATGCCCGGCGCGGCCGGCACTCTGACCCTCTACGTCGACGACCAGCCGGTCGGCAGCGGAGACATCGTCACCCAGCCGGGCTTCTTCTGCGTCGTCGGCGACGGAATCTGCGTGGGACGTGACGGCGCCTCACCCGTCACGCCCGACTACAAGGTGCCGTTCCGCTTCACCGGCGGCGCCATCGACCGCGTCGTCGTGGATGTTTCGGGCGAACGGTACATCGACCACGAAGCCCAGGTCCGTGGCTGGTTCGTCATCGACTGACCCGGACCGGCCCCATGGATCGGCCTGGCCGCCTCCCGGGGCAACCTGGCCGTCGACGTCAGAGTGTGCCTTCGCCCACCGTGGCCCTGTGCGGTGCTCGGCCAGCGTGACCGGCGTGCAGTCACGAGCACGCTGACCGGAACAGGGAAACATCGGCGGCGAGACCCGTACCGACCTTTTACGTAATCGGTCCAGCTCGTGCTCGTGTGGTTGCTGCTGGCCAGAGGAGCGGCCCTCAGGTCAGGGAGGTGGCCCGTTCTTCAGCATCTGCCGTTCTTCAGCATCTGCGAACTTCGCTCGAGATCTCGACTGGCGGGGTTTCACGCCTGCGACGTGAAGGGTCCGATGTGCCGGGGACGGCTGTGATAGCAGCGCCTGGGTGACCCGCTGCGCGTCCGCAAGAAGGTCGGGGCCACGCCGCTTTGGTCCCGCGGCATCTGTGACGCCCGCTCGGTCCGACAGACGACCGGTCTCCCGCCCCGTAGGACCCCTTGCCGAACGTGGAGCAGTGGAGCTGCACTGGATCACGGCCGTTTGCGGCTGGTGACACGGTTTTACCGGCATCCCTAAGGCGTGGCTCTACCTTGCACCGTGGGTCAGAGATAGGAGACCGGAGCCGACTCTCTTGCTCACCAATCTCCTTCCGGGGCTTCAGTACGCGATTCGATGCCCGCCGTGGCGACTTCCCCGGAAAGGGCTTCGAGTCCGCGGTGACCTACGCCGTGGCGAAGCGGCTCGGCTATGCCGACGCCGATGTCGTGTGGCAGAGCGTGCCCTTCAACAAGGCCTTCGCCCCCGGTGCGAAGACCTTCGACTTCGACATCAACCAGGTGTCCATCAGCTCCGAGCGCCGGAAGGCCGTGGACTTCTCGTCCGGCTACTACGACGTGCGCCAGGCGGTCATCGCGCTGAAGGGCTCCAAGGCCGCGAAGGCGACGAGTCTCGCGGACCTCAAGGATCTGAAGCTGGGCGCCCAGGTCGGCACCACCAGCCTGGACTACATCGACGACGTGGTGAAGCCGGCCCGGCAACCGGCCGCGTACGCGAAGAACGACCAGGCCAAGTCCGCTCTGAAGAACGGCCAGGTCGACGCCATCGTCACCGATCTGCCGACCGCCTTCTACATCACGGCCGCCGAGGTGACGGACGCGAGGATCGTCGGGCAGTTCGAGAACAGGGGCGGCACGCCGGAACAGTTCGGGCTCGTCCTCGACAAGGGGAGCGCGCTGACCTCCTGCGTGACGAAGGCGGTGGACGCCCTGCGCGCGGACGGCACGCTCGCGAGGATCGAGGAGCAGTGGCTGTCCGAGGCGGTCGACGCCCCGGTGCTCAAGTGACGGCGACGACGGAGCAGCCGGGAGAGGACGCCTCCGACGGGGAGGCGTCCTCGGGGGGCGCGCGCGGCGGGGGCGTGCTCGGCGCGGAGGTGTCCGAAGGGAGCCCGTCCGAACGGGACCTGCCCGAACGGGACCTGCCCAGTGGAACGACGCACGGCCTGACAGAGGCGTACGTCCCGTCGCGGCGGAGGATCGAACGCGAGCGCCACCGGCGCGGCCGGGCCCGCCGGTCGGCGGCCGTGGCCGCGTTCTCCACCCTCGTCACGGCCGTCGTGCTGTACCTCGTCGTGGTCGACGCCCCGGGCTGGCCGCGCACGAAGGAGACGTTCTTCGACGCGTCGTTCGCGCGTGAGGCCTTCCCCAAGGTCCTCGACGGACTCTGGCTCAACCTCCGACTGTTCGCGGTGTGCGGCGTCCTGGTGCTCCTGCTGGGCACCCTGATCGCCGTGGCGCGCACGCTGCGGGGGCCGGTGTACTGGCCGGTTCGCGCCCTCGCCACGGCGTACACCGACTTCTTCCGCGGCCTGCCGCTGATCATCTGTCTCTCGATCGTCGTGTTCGGCGTACCCGCGCTCCAGTTGCAGGGCGTCACCACGGACCCCGTCCTCCTGGGCGGTGCGGGGCTGGTGCTGACGTATGCGGCGTACGTCGCGGAGGTCGTCCGCGCCGGCATCGAGTCCGTGCATCCCTCGCAACGGGCCGCGGCACGCTCGCTGGGCCTCACCGCACGGCAGACCCTTCGCCATGTGGTGCTGCCCCAGGCCGTCCGCCGTCAGGTCCCGCCGCTCCTGAACGACATGGTGTCCCTCCAGAAGGACACCAGCCTCGTCTCGATCGGCGGAGCGGTGGAGGCGATGCGTTCCGCGGACATCATCGTCGGCCGCAGCCTCAACTACACGGCGTACGTCATGGCGGCGCTGCTCTTCGTGGCCCTGACCATTCCGATGACGCGTTTCACCGACTGGGTCACCGCCCGCATGGACCGGCGCCGCGGCCAGGAAGGCATCGTATGAGCACGGCACCGGAACCCGGCGGTCCCCTGCTGCGGATGGAGTCCGTCCGCAAGACCTTCGGCGACTCGGTCGTCCTGCGGGACGTCGATCTGGAGGTCGCCCCACACACGGTCACCACGCTGATCGGCGCGTCCGGCTCGGGGAAGTCCACGCTGCTGCGCTGCGCGAACCTCCTGGAGGAGGTGGACGACGGAGCGATCTGGCTGGACGGGGAGGAGATCACCGACCCGCGGACCGACCAGGACCGGGTGCGCCGGCGGATCGGCGTCGTCTTCCAGGCGTACAACCTGTTCCCGCACATGACCGTGCTGGAGAACGTCACCCTCGCGCCGCGTCGCGTCCACGGGGTGGGCCGTGCGGACGCGGAGGCGTACGCGCGTGAGCTGCTCGAACGGCTCGGGCTCGGTGCCAAGGCGGCCGAGTACCCGGACCGGTTGAGCGGTGGCCAGCAGCAACGGGCCGCGATCGTGCGCGCCTTGGCCGTACGTCCCAGGCTGCTTCTCCTCGACGAGATCACCGCCGCCCTCGACCCCGAGCTCGTGGGCGAGGTCCTGGACGTCGTCCGCGATGTGAAGGAGGACGGCATGACCATGGTCCTCGCCACCCACGAGATGGGCTTCGCGCGCGAGGTCTCGGACCAGGTCTGCTTCCTGGAGGACGGCGTGATCCTGGAGCGCGGCACACCCGAACAGGTCTTCGGCGACCCGCAGCAGGAGCGCACGCGGCGCTTCCTCAAGCGGATCGTGGACGCGGGACGCGGGTGACCGGGGGCGTCCGCGGATCAGGGCGGACGCCGCCTCCGGGGTGGGGGAAACGACCAGGTCTCCGACCGGAATCCCCTGCTCAGGTGTTCGCCCGCCCCGTTCCCGCGAGCGCCGCCACCCGCTCCACCGCGAACGCGTATCCCTGCACGCCGCAGCCCGCGATGACCCCGTCGGCCCGTAGCGAGACATACGAGTGGTGCCGGAACTCCTCGCGCTGGTGGATGTTGGAGATGTGGACCTCCACCACGGGAAGCCCGTCACAGGTGTTGAGCGCATCCAGGATGGCGACGGAAGTGTGCGAGTACGCGGCCGGATTGATCACGATCCCCGCGTGGTTCAGCCGGGCCTCGTGGATCCAGTCCACCAGCTCGCCCTCGTGGTTGGACTGCCGGAAGTCCACCGTGCCGCCGTGCGCGGCCGCCGCCTTGACGCACAGCGCCTCGACGTCCGCCAGCGTGTCGGAACCGTAGATCTCCGGCTGCCGCTGCCCGAGGAGGTTCAGGTTGGGGCCGTTGAGAACCATGATCGGGGCGTTGGCGAGGGTGCGGGGCACGTTTCCTCCGGTCCGTCGGGTCTGCCGGCCCGTCAAGGACCGCTGTTCGGACCCGGTCTATCACGGTGCGCCGCAAGCGGGACGGCTCGTACGCTCTCGCCATGACGACCCCCGCGTACCCGCCCAAGCCCGTACCCGGTGACCGGATAGCCGTGATCTCGCCGTCCAGCGGACTGCCCGGACTCCTGCCCCTCCCTTACGAACTGGGCCTGGAGCGGCTGCGCAAGGAGTTCGGTCTGGAACCGGTGGAGTACCCGGCGACCCGGAGGATGGGGTCGACTCCGCGGGAACGGGCCGACGACATCCACGCGGCGTTCGCCGATCCCACGGTCAAGGCGATCCTCGCGTCCATCGGCGGCGACGACCAGATCACCGTACTGCCGCTGCTGGACCGCGAGTTGATCCGCGCGCATCCGAAGCCGTTCTTCGGGTACAGCGACAACACGAACCTCCTCGTCCACCTGTGGAACTCCGGAATCGTCGGCTATCACGGCGCGACGGTGATGTGCGAGCTCGGCCGGCCGGGTGCCATGGACCCGCTGACCGCGGAGTCGCTGCGGGCCGCCCTGTTCACGTCCGGGCCGTACGAGCTGCGTCCCGCCGGCCGTTTCCGCCAGGTCGACGCGCCCTGGGAACTGCCGGAGAGCTTCCTCACCGAGCCGAGGACCGAGCCGGGCGCGGGCTGGACCTGGATCCGCCCGGACCGGGTGGTCGAGGGCCGCTCCTGGGGCGGCAACATCGAGATCCTGTCGTGGCTGCTGATGGCCGACCGCGAGATCGCCCGTGATCCTTCCGTGTACGACGGTCACGTGCTGTTCCTGGAGACCTCGGAGGACATGCCCGGGGCCGACGACGTCTTCCGGATCCTGCGCTCCATGGGCGAGCGCGGCCTGCTGCGGCGGTTCCCGGCGCTCCTCATGGGCCGTCCGAAGGCGTGGTCGTTCGAGCGGCCCCTCGAACCGGAGGCCAGGGCCCGCTACGCCGAGGAGCAGCGCGATGCGGTTCTCCGTGCCATCGCCACATATGCCCCGGAGATGACGGTCGTCTTCGATGTGGATCTCGGTCACACCGATCCACAGCTCGTCATCCCCTACGGAGGACTGGTCCGGGTCGACGGCCCGGCCCGGCGCATCACCGTCACCTACTGACGCATGCCGCGCTCCCGCACGCCCCCGTAACCGGCGATCACTGTGGGTAGTTGATCTGGCATGCACGACGTACGCACCGTAAGGGCGCCCTCCATGCTGCGGCTCGCCGCGGCCTCCCTCACCGGCACGGCCATCGAGTTCTACGACTTCTTCGTCTACGGCACCGCGGCGGCGTTGGTTCTCGGACCGTTGTTCTTCCCGACGTTCTCGCCGCTGGCGGGGACGCTGGCGGCCTTCGGGACGTTCGGCGTCGGGTTCGTGGCCCGTCCACTCGGCTCGATGCTGTTCGGGCACATCGGGGACCGGCGCGGGCGACGGCCGGTGCTGCTGGCCTCGCTGCTGCTGACGGGCGCCGCGACCGTCGCCGTCGGCTGCGTTCCGACGTACGACCGCATCGGTGTCGCGGCCCCCGTGCTGCTGCTGGTGCTGCGGTTCCTCCAGGGGCTCGGACTCGGCGGCGAGTGGGGCGGGGCGGTGCTGCTGACGGCCGAGCACGCACCCGCCGGGCGGCGCGGGCTGTGGTCGAGTTTCCCGCAGATGGGTCCGTCCCTGGGATTCGTGCTGGCGAACGGCGTGATGCTGGCGCTGTCGTCGACGCTGTCCGACGCACAGTTCGCGCAGTGGGGCTGGCGGGTGCCGTTCTGGGCGGCGGGGGTGCTCGCGGTGGCGGGGCTGTGGCTGCGTCGCTGCGTCGAGGAGACCCCGGGATTCCTCGCCATGGACGACCGCGCGCGCGTGCCGCTCGCCGAGGTGGTGCGCGACCACTGGCGGCTCGTCCTGCTGACGGCCGGCGGACTCGCCGTCGGGTACGCCGTCTTCTACACGGTGACGACGTGGGCGCTCGCCTACGGCGTCGACCGGCTCGGCGTGAGCCGCACGGTCATGCTGACCTGCATCATGGCCGCGGTGGTGGTGAAGGGCTCGCTGACACCCGTGGTGGCCCTGCTGGGGGATCGTTACGGACGTCGGCCGCTGTGCATGGCGGGCTGCGCGGGCGCCGCTCTGTGGATGTTCCCGATGATCGGGCTGCTGTCGACCGGCGAACCCCTACTCATGTTCCTCGGCTTCCTGGTGGCGCTGATCGCCTTCGTCACCATGTTCGCGGTGATCGCCGCGTATCTGCCGGAGCTGTACGAGCCGCGGGTGCGCTGCACGGGCGCGGCCCTCGGCTACAACCTGGGCGGGGTCCTCGGGGGCGCGCTCACTCCGCTCGTGGCGACGGCGGTGGCGAGCGGGGAACGCGTGCCGTGGGGTGTGGCCGTCTATCTGACGGGGATCGCGCTGCTGAGTCTCGGGTGCTTCGCGCTGCTGCCGGAGACCCGGCCGGTGCCGAGGCTGACGGTCGTTCCCGTCGCGGAGTGACTGCCGGTCAGGGGTTGACGGCCAGTTCCAGATAGGCGGCGAACACGACCAGGTGAACGCCGCCCTGAAGCGGGGTGGCCCGCCCGGGAACCACCGTCAGGGAGCTCACGACCACGGTCAGCGCGAGCAGGACCATCTCGGTCGGGCCGAGGCCGAGAACGAGTGGTCCGGAGAGCCAGACCGAGGCCAGGGCGACGGCGGGGATGGTCAGTCCGATGCTGGCCATCGCGGAGCCGAGGGCGAGGTTCAGGCTGGTCTGCACCCGGTCCCGGCGGGCGGAGCGCAGCGCCGCGATGGTCTCGGGGAGCAGCACGAGCAGCGCGATGATCACACCGACCACGGAGTGCGGCATACCGGCCGCCTCGACCCCGGACTCGATGGTGGGCGAAACACCCTTGGCGAGGCCGACGACACCGACCAGCGCCAGCCCGAGGAGCCCCAGACTGACCTTGGCCTCGCGGGCGGACGGCGCGTCGGCGTGCTCGTCCACGTCGATGACCTTGCCCTGCTGGGTGATCGGCAGGAAGTAGTCCCGGTGCCGGACGGTCTGGGTCGCCACGAACAGGCCGTAGAGCACCAGGGAGGCGACCGCGGCGAAGGTGAGTTGCGCGGCGGAGAACTCCGGGCCCGGCTTGCTGGTGGTGAAGGTCGGGAAGACGAGGCTGAGCGTGGCGAGCGTCGCGACCGTCGCCAGGGCGGCTCCGGTTCCCTCGGCGTTGAACACGGCGATCCCGTGGCGCAGGGACGCGACGAGCAGACACACGCCGACGATCCCGTTGCAGGTGATCATCACGGCCGCGAACACCGTGTCCCGGGCCAGTGTCGAACTCTTGGCGCCGCCGTCCGCCATCAGGGTGACGATGAGGGCGACTTCGATGATCGTGACGGCGACGGCGAGGACGAGGGATCCGAAGGGTTCCCCCACCCGGTGGGCGACCACCTCGGCGTGATGGACCGCGGAGAGCACGGAACCCGCGAGGACCAGGGTGACCAACGCGACGACCGCGGCCGGCAGGTCGCGCCCCCAGGTGAGGGCCAGCAGCACCACCGCGATCACGGGCACCACGACGGTCCACCGCGTCACGAGTGACCTGAGCCGAACGATCATGCCGCGATCGTCGCAGTGGAAGCCGCGCCCCGCACTCCGGCGGCTCGCTGCCGCCGGAGTGCGGCACCGGGCACGCTCCCGCCGTGGGTCAGGCCACGGGGCACGTTCCGGAATCGCTGCGGTCGGGCCCGAAGGGGCACCGGGAGCGGTGGCGGCCGGTGTTCCGCGCACCGCTCCCGGAGGTGGCCGTCGCCGCGTCCGGCACGGTCAGGCGTCAACGCTCTCCTTCGAGGCGCTCTCGGCCCGCTCACGCGCCGCCTGCTTCCGGGTGGCGTACAGGCTGGTGATCGTGGTGATCACGAGGACCGCGCAGATCACGCCGAGCGAGACCGGGATGGATATCTCGGGAACGTGGACGCCGGACTCGTGCAGTGCGTGCAGGACGAGCTTGACGCCGATGAATCCGAGGATGACCGACAGGCCGTAGCTGAGGTGGACCAGCTTCTTGAGCAGGCCGCCGATGAGGAAATAGAGCTGTCGCAGACCCATCAACGCGAAGGCGTTGGCCGTGAACACGATGTACGGGTCCTGGGTCAGGCCGAAGATCGCGGGGATCGAGTCGAGGGCGAAGAGCACGTCGGTGGTGCCGATCGCGAGCATCACGACCAGCATCGGCGTCATGACGCGCTTGCCGTTCCGGCGGATCCACAGCTTGGTGCCGTGATAGCGGTCGGCGACGCCGAACCTGCGCTCGGCGGCCTTGAGCAGCCTGTTCTCCTCGAACTCCTCCTCGTCCTCGTCGGCCCTGGCCTCCTGGATCAGCTTCCAGGCGGTGTAGATGAGGAACGCGCCGAAGATGTAGAAGACCCAGGCGAAGTTCGCGATGATCGCGGCGCCGGCGGCGATGAAGGCCGCGCGCAGGACCAGGGCTATCAGGACGCCCACGAGGAGCACGCGCTGCTGGTACTTCGAGGGCACCGCGAACTTCGCCATGATCAGGACGAAGACGAAGAGATTGTCGACGCTCAGCGACTTCTCGGTGATGAAGCCGGCGAAGAACTCACCGGCCGGCTGTCCGCCGGCGAAGAGGAGCAGTCCGAGTCCGAACAGCCCGGCGAGGGCGATCCAGACGACGGTCCAGATTCCGGCTTCCTTGATCGATACGTCGTGCGGCTTGCGGCCGATGAAGAAGTCGACCGCGATCAGTGCGGCCAGCCCCACGATGGTCAGGACCCACAGGGTCAGGGAAACATCCACTGCGCCTCCGGCAGTACGTAACGGCAGATTTCAGTCGTTCGCCACCGGAGGTCTCTTCCACCCGAGGTCGCTGGGGCGCTGGATACGCCCCGGAGAGTCCGCGGGCCGACGCCCCGGGATCTGACTCGATCCGTATTGACGGGTGCGTCGCAGCAGATAGGGAGTACTCCCCTCCGAATGGAAAAAGAGTACCCGAATCACCAAGGAAAGGTAAAGAGGAAAGTAAAGGAAGATCCAAGTTGCCTGGTCAGAGAGCTTTACGGTTGCTTGGTGAAGCCGTTCGACACCTGCGGTCCGAAGCTTCGCGAGGGGTCGGGAGCGCCTGGATCAGGTCAGGGGTTCCACGACCGGCGGGCCGCCGCGACCGCCGCGAGGACCTGATGGAGCACCTGACTGTTCGCGGGGACGAGCGAGGGCTCGTACGTCCACGCGTGCCCGACCCACGGATCGGCGAGATGGTCGTCGGGCACCGGCGTGATCCTCAGCAGCGACCGCCACAGCGGATCGAGCAGCGGTCCATACGCCGCCGCGTCCTCCCGGTCGGCCACCATCATCAGATGGACGCCGACCGCCGGCCCCTCGTCCGCCAGATAGCGGAGCTGGGTGACGGCGCGGTCGTCGAAGCCGTGCGGGAAGTCGTTGACGATCAGGAGCTGCTCGGCGGTGTCGAGACCCGGCGGCAGCGAGTCGGCGGCTCCCCCGCGCAACGCCATCTGCACCAGGTCGACGCGCTGCGTGAGACGGTGCAGTACGTCCGCCACGCCGGTGGCACCCGCGGCCGGAGGGATGGCGAGCACCCCTGACTGCGTGAGGGGCGCCAGGGACGAGGCTCCGGTGCCGGCCGGGTCGATGACGTGCACGGTGAACTCGCCCGCGGGATACACGGCGAGCAGCCGGGCCGCGTGCGCCACGGCGGTGTCCATGGCGAGCCGGCGCACCTGGTCGGAGTCGGCGAGCGTGCCCTCCAGGGAGGTGCGACCGCTGTCGATCCACAGGCCGCGCTCCAGCGGCAGACGCACCAGCATGGGAATGCTGAGGTTCTCCGTCTCGGGCAGCCGGAGGTCGCCGAGCCGGAGCGCCATGGGTATCTCCATGGGGGCGCGGTAGGCGTGCCAGACCGGGTTGTCCCAGCGGGCGTAGGCCATCGGCAGCGCGGGCTCCACGACCTCGGCCTCGGCGGTGAGCTGGGCGAGGTCACGGTCGAGAGCGGCCCGTGCCTGGTCGACGAGCTGCGCATGCTTGGCGCGGGCGGTTTCGCGGGCCGCGTCGCCCTGCCCCCCGATCCGGCTGCGCGGGTCGGAAAGGACCTGGTCGAGCTCCTTCTCCATGCGGGAGTCGGCGAAGTCGACGGCGCTGCGGTAGGCGGCGACGGTCCTGGCCAGGTCCTCGAACATCCCCCATACCTGGTTGTACAGCCGCTCCTCCATCGACCAGCCGGTCGCGTCTCCCGCGACCGGCTGCGCGGGCTGTCCGGGCTGGGCCGGTGGAGCGGTGGGCGGGGGCGGCGGCGGCGCGGAGGTCTGGCGCCGGGGGTGGCTGTAGTCGACCGGCCCGGCGGTGCCGGGCGACGGCGACTGGGTGACCGCGGAGGAGTCGGCCTGTGCGGGGCCTCCCGGGTGACCGGTCCCCGGAGCCGTGGCTCCCTGCTGACCGGGTGTGTACGGGCTCTGCTGGGGCGGCACGGCTCCCGAGGTGCTTTGGGGCCCGGGTCCGGCGTAGGGCTGGTCCGGTCCCGGCGCCGAGGCGGCGGCCTGGCGGGACCGGTCCGCCTCCGGGGTGCGGGGCGGAGGCGCCGCGACCGACCGCGCCAGGCCCTGGGCCACCGCTTCGTTGATGCTGCCCGCGAGCTGCCGGGCCTCTGGAAGCCCCTGGTCGGCGAGGAGTTCGGCGAGACCGCCCGCGTAGCCCTGGCCGACCGCGCGCACCTTCCAGGCGCCCTGCCGGCGGTAGAGCTCCAGGGCCACGACGGCGGACTCGGCGTCCAGTCCGGTGAGGGTGTAGTTGGCGACCTCGTGACCGTCGAGGCCGGTGACCGCGACGAAGGGGGCGGCGACGGCGCCGAACCGGACAGGTCCGCCGACGCCGGTGGGCAGCGCGAGCAGCACGCTGACCCGGTGCACGGCCTGGGGCAGGGCGTCCAGGTCGAAGGCCAGCCGGTGGTCGGCCGCCGCCTGCTTGGACACCTCGAGCCCGGGAAGCGTGGGCGCGCCCGGATGGGCCACCCACTCGACGCCCCGGACTCTGCCCTGTTCGTCGCTGAGCGTGGCTCCGGCCACGATCGGCTTCCCGGCCGAGACGCGGACCTCGAGACGGACCTGAGGGAGCGGGTGGTTCTGCCCCCTGACCAGCTCGGCCGTCATCGTCTTGTCCCCCTATGTCGCTGTGTGCGGTGTGCGTCGGCCGCTCAGAGGTGCGGCAGGATGGCGGGCATCAGGTCCTGGAACGTGCGGCCGTTGGCCGGCGTGCCGAGGGCCGTCATCTGCCAGCCGGTTCCGGCGCGGTGCACCTTCGCCATGATCTGGGCCGTGTACTGGCCGCCGCCCGCCAGCGTGTAGCGGGCGAGTTCCTGGCCGTTGGTCTCGTCGACCAGTCGGCAGAACGCGTTCTGCACTTCCTGGAAGGTCTGGCCCGTGAAGGAGTTCACGGTGAAGATGATCTGGTCGATGTGGACCGGGACGCGCTGGAGGTCGACGAGGATGGACTCGTCGTCGCCGCCCTGGCCCGCTCCGCCGACGAGGTTGTCGCCGGTGTGCCGCACGGAGCCGTCGTCGCTGACGAGGTGGCGGAAGAACACCACGTCGACGGGCTGCTTGTCCGCGAAGAGCACGGCGGACGCGTCGAGGTCGATCTCGCGGGTGCGCGAGCCGAACAGGCCGCGCCGGGGGGCCGCCTGCCAGCCGAGACCCATACGGACCGCGGTCAGCGTGCCCCCGTCGTTCTTCTGCAGACTGATGGCCTGGCCCTTGGTCATGTTGACCGTCACGCGCTGTTCCCCTCTCGAACTGTCCCCTGTTGCCGCGGAGTCCGCGGATGAACAGAACCCTACGCAGCGGCACTGACAGCGCCGAACCCTGGGGCGGACTTTGTGTCGGTCTTGCAACACACCGCGCGCCGTGCCGGGGGCCGGCGCCCTCAACGGGAACGTCAGGCGATTCCCGCCTCCTTCATCTGCCGCAGCTCCTTCTTCATCTCGGACACCTCGTCGCGCAGCCGTGCCGCGATCTCGAACTGGAGGTCGGCCGCGGCGGCGCGCATCCGTTCCGTCAGGTCCTCGATCTGCTGCGCGAGTTCGGCCGCGGGACGGTCTGTCGGTACGGCGTCCTTGGCCTTGGCGGACTTGGCGGCGCGGGCCGCCTTGGCGCCCAGCGCGGGCACGGGGGCCTTGGCTCCCTTGCCGTCCTTCGTCCTGCGGTAGCCGGAGCCGAGCAGTTCCTCGGTGTCGACGTCCTCGCGGGCGATCTGCGCGACGATGTCGTTGATCTTCTTGCGGAGGGGCTGCGGGTCGATGCCCCGCTCCTTGTTGTACGCGATCTGCTTCTCCCGGCGGCGGTTGGTCTCCTCGATGGCCTTCTCCATCGCCGGGGTGATCTTGTCCGCGTACATGTGGACCTGGCCGGAGACGTTGCGCGCCGCGCGGCCGATGGTCTGGATCAGGGAGGTCCCCGAGCGCAGGAAGCCCTCCTTGTCGGCGTCGAGAATCGCCACCAGGGAGACCTCGGGAAGGTCGAGGCCCTCGCGCAGGAGGTTGATGCCGACCAGGACGTCGAACTCGCCGGCGCGCAGTTCGCGCAGCAGCTCGACGCGGCGCAGGGTGTCGACGTCGCTGTGCAGATAGCGCACCTGGATGCCCAGTTCCAGGAAGTAGTCCGTGAGGTCCTCGGCCATCTTCTTGGTGAGCGTGGTGACCAGGACGCGCTCGTCCTTCTCGGTGCGCTGCCGGATCTCGTGCACGAGGTCGTCGATCTGGCCCTCGGTGGACTTGACGACCACCTGGGGGTCGATCAGGCCGGTGGGGCGGATGATCTGTTCGACGTAACCGTCACCGCGGGAGAGCTCGTACTTCCCCGGCGTCGCGGAGAGGTAGACGGTCTGGCCGATGCGCTGCTGGAACTCCTCCCACTTCAGGGGGCGGTTGTCCAGGGCGGAGGGCAGCCGGAAGCCGTGGTCGACGAGGGTGCGCTTGCGGGAGGCGTCGCCCTCGTACATCGCGCCGATCTGCGGAACGGTGACGTGCGACTCGTCGATGACGAGCAGGAAGTCGTCCGGGAAGTAGTCGATCAGCGTGTTGGGCGCGGAGCCGGGTTCACGGCCGTCGAAGTGCATCGAGTAGTTCTCGACGCCGGAGCAGGAGCCGATCTGGCGGAGCATCTCGATGTCGTACGTCGTCCGCATGCGCAGGCGCTGGGCCTCCAGGAGCTTGCTCTGCTTCTCCAGCTCGGCGAGACGCTCACCCAGTTCCTTCTCGATGTCGTTGACGGCGCGTTCCATGCGTTCGGGACCCGCCACGTAGTGGGAGGCGGGGAAGACGTAGACCTGGTTGTCGTCGCTGATGACCTCGCCGGTGAGCGGGTGCAGCGTGGACAGTGCCTCGATCTCGTCGCCGAACATCTCGATGCGGACCGCGAGCTCCTCGTAGACCGGGAAGATCTCGATGGTGTCGCCGCGGACCCGGAAGGTGCCGCGGGCGAAGGCGACGTCGTTGCGGGTGTACTGGATGTCGACGAAGCGGCGCAGCAGGTCGTCGCGGTCGATCTCGTCGCCGACCTTGAGGTTGACCATGCGGTCCACGTACTCCTGCGGAGTGCCGAGGCCGTAGATGCAGGACACCGACGCGACCACGACGACGTCGCGGCGGGTCAGCAGCGAGTTGGTCGCGGAGTGGCGCAGGCGCTCCACCTCCTCGTTGATCGAGGAGTCCTTCTCGATGTAGGTGTCCGACTGCGGGACGTAGGCCTCGGGCTGGTAGTAGTCGTAGTACGACACGAAGTATTCGACCGCGTTGTTCGGCAGCAGCTCGCGGAACTCGTTGGCGAGCTGGGCGGCCAGCGTCTTGTTCGGTGCCATGACGAGCGTGGGGCGCTGGAGCTTCTCGATCATCCACGCGGTGGTGGCGGACTTGCCGGTGCCGGTCGCGCCCAGCAGGACGACGTCCTTCTCGCCTGCGCGGATGCGCTTCTCCAGGTCGGCGATGGCCGTGGGCTGGTCACCGCTCGGCTGGAAGTGGCTGACGACCTCGAAGGGCGCCACCGAACGTTCGATCTTGGATACGGGCCGCATGGATCCACCGTACGACCCCGCACTGACAACCGGGCCGGTTCACCTGCTCTGCGGGGTCCTGGAGCGGCGGTACGCGCGTTCCCGCACGGGGCGGACGGCCGGACGGCGGCCGTTGCGCACGGGGACGGTGTGGGCCGGGACGCCCGGCCGCCTGATCTCCGCGGGGCGCCGTTCGGGCTTGCCCACGATCATCTGCGGATCGAACATCACGACGACGCCCGCCAGACAGAGGAGGGCCAGGGGGCCGATCATCATGGGGGCGAGCAGGGCGGCCGCGGAGTCCCCGGCGGGGGTGCCGTCGGCCGGGCCGTGCAGATGGACGCTGAGCGCCGCCATTCCGGTGTAGTGCATGCCGCTGACGGCCAGCCCCATGACGAGGCTCGCGCCCACGCTCCAGAGGAATCCCCGTATCTGCCCGGCGGCCCAGAGGGCGGCGATGGCGGCCACGACGGCGATGACGACCGAGGCGGAGACGGTGAGGGTGTTGTAGGTGAGCTTCCCGTTGAGCCGCATCCCGGCCATGCCCAGGTAGTGCATCGAGGCGATGCCCAGGCCGGTGACGGTCCCTCCGGTGAACAGGGCCGTCCCCGTGGCGCCCTGGTAGCCGACGATGAAGATCCCGGCGCCGACCATCACGACGGCGACGCCCAGACTCGCGAACGTCGTGGGCCGGTCGTAGTGGACGGGGCTCTCCTCGACCGTGAAGCCCATCATCGCGATGAAGTGCATCGTCCAGATGCCGGAGGCGATCGCGACCGAGCCGAGCGCGAGCCAGCCGGCCCGCCAGGAGCCGCCGACGAGCATGGATCTGGCGGTGCAGCGAAGACCCAGCGCCCCGCCCAGGCAGGCCATGAAATACGCCACCAGCGGTGTGACGAGTCCGTAGGTGAAGCCGTCGACCGTGCCTCGCATGCGCGGCTGCCTTTCCCGCCCTGTAACGCCTGGAACCGTCCGAAACACCCCCGCGGCCCGGACCGCCGGAGCGGACCTGGTCGAGGCTGAGAGTACGACCCCACCGGAATGGTCGAACGATAATCCTGCAAACAATCACGACCTCTCCCCAGTTGTGCGGTGGCGGCGAGCGGACTTGGACAACTCCATTCAATCCGCGGCCATCTCCCTGCCCCCCTCCGTCGACTCTCTGCTGTCAATCTTGTGCTGTCCGTGATCGCCCGACGCGAGGAGAACGCATGCACGCGCGCGTTGCCGCCGCCACGACCGCCGCGCTTCTTGGGGGAGCCGTTTTGATACTGCCCGGCCCGCACGCCAAGGCCGGCGGCCGGATCACGGCACCGCTGGTCGTCGCCCACCGCGGCGCCTCCGCCTACGCTCCGGAGAACACCCTGGCCGCCGTCGACCGGGCGGCCGAACTGGGCTTCGACTGGGTCGAGAACGACGTCCAGCGCACCCGCGACGGCCAGTTGGTCGTCCTCCACGACGCCTCTCTGGCCCGCACGACCGACGCCGAGACGGTCTATCCCGGCCGAAGCCCCTGGGACGTCAAGGACTTCACCGCGGCGGAGATCACCCGTCTGGATGCCGGAAGCTGGTTCGGCCCGCGGTTCGCGGGCGCGAAGGTTCCGACGCTGCGGGAGTACATGGAACGCGTCTCGCGCAATCACCAGAAACTCGTCCTGGAGATCAAGAATCCCGAGCTGTATCCCGGCATCGAGCGGCAGACGCTCCGGCTCCTGAACAACCAGGGATGGCTGGATCCGGTGCATCTGCGGGACAGGCTGATCGTCCAGAGCTTCAGCGCGGACAGTGTGCGAACGGTGCACCAGCTGCGGCCCGGCGTCACGACGGCCTTCCTGGGAACGCCTCCGGTCGCGCGGCTGCCCTGGTACGCGCGGTTCGCCGACCAGATCAACTCCGATCACCGGTCGCTGTCCCCCGACTACGTCGCGGCGGTCCACGCGCTCCACGGCCCGCACGGCCCGATGAAGGTCTTCGCCTGGACCGTGGACGACGCGGCCACCGCGCGGAACCTGGCGGACTTCGGCACGGACGGCGTCATCACGAACACGCCCGACGTGATCCGCGCGGCTCTGCCCCAGCAGGCAACCGCACGGCGCGCGGAAGGTTCCGGGTACGCCCCGGGCGTTGTCAGTGGCGGGCCGTACGGTGGACCGCATGAACAGCCACGGGCGGAATGAGCAGCAGATCGTGTGGTCCGTCGTCGGCACGGACATCGGTCCGCTGCTCCTCGCCGCGACGCCCCAGGGCCTGGTCAACGTCGTCTTTCACGCCTCGGACCCCGTGCGCGACAAGGCACTCGACCGCCTCGCGTCCCGGCTGGGCGTCGAGCCGGTCGAGGCGCCCGGGTCCCCGCTACTGGCCGAGGCGATACGCCAGGTGGAGGCGTACTTCGCGGGCGAGCGGCAGGATTTCGACCTGCCGCTCGACTGGTCGCTGATCTCGGGATTCAACCGCCAGGTGCTGCGCGAGCTGGACTCGGGCGTCCCGTTCGGGTCCGTCGTGGCCTACGGCGACCTGGCCGGGCGGGTCGGCGCGCCCGGGGCGGCCCAGGCCGTGGGGGTGGCCATGGGCTCGAATCCGCTGCCGGTCGTGGTCCCCTGCCACCGGGTGGTCGAGAGCGACGGGGGCATCGGCGGTTTCGGGGGCGGTCTGGAGACCAAGCGCAAGCTGCTGGCCCTCGAAGGCGTCCTCCCGGAACCGCTGTTCTGAGGCCGCGACGGGGTCCGGCGGCCGTGCGTGCGGTGGCGTGACCGGTCCGGTGATCCTCAGAGACTGATGTGGTACGCCTTGCGCAGCGTCTCGTGGACGGTCCACGTGGTGCGGTCGCCCTCGCGCAGGAACGCCGCGTCGCCCGGACCCACCTCGATGACGTCGCCGCCCTCCACCTCGACGGTGGCGCGCCCGCTGACGACGACGAAGAGTTCGTTGGCCTCGGTGTCGGTCACCACGCCGGGCGTGATCTGCCAGATGCCCCGCAGCTGCTTGCCGTCGGCGGACTCCCACAGCACCTTGCCCGTCACGACGGGCTCGCCGGAGACGATCTGGGCCGGCTCCAGCGGCTCGGGATCGAGCTCGGCGTCGGGAATGTGGACGGCGAACGACGGCGTGGCCTGCGGGTACGTGGTCATGAGCGGACACCCTAAGGGCTCGCCCTCCGCCCGGCGCACCGAGGGGTCCCCACGCCCGGCCGTGCCGAAGCCACTTCGAGGACGTCCCCGCCGCCGAGGTGGCAGGGACGCGCGGCGGGCAGCGGACTTCGCCGCGCCAATCGGCTGTCGGTATCTGACGGGAGCTCGAACGCGCACGGTGTGCCCCTTCTCGTGCCGAGTTGTCCCTCCTGTCCCGGAGCTCGTGGCGTACCCCGCGGGTGGCGAGGGTTTGGCCGGGCGCGCCGCTCGCCAGAGATCCAGGGGGGAACGTCGACCGACGACAGGAGGCACGCGCGTGATCGTGACGTCCGAAGAGGTGCGGGAGGCGCTCGACGCGCAACGGCCGGTGGTGGCCCTGGAGTCCACGATCATCGCCCACGGGCTGCCGCGCCCGCGCAATCTGCAGGTCGCCCTCGAACTGGAGGAGGTCGTCCGCGAGGAGGGCGCCGTCCCCGCGACGATCGCCGTGCTCGACGGTCGGCCGCACGTCGGCCTGGACAAGGGGCAGCTCGAACGGGTCGCGAACGAGGACGGCATCCGCAAGCTGGGTCACCGTGATCTGCCGCTCGCGGTGGCTTCGGGGGCCAGCGGGGCGACGACGGTGTCCGCGACGGCGCTGCTGGCGGCCCGCGCGGGGGTGCGGGTGTTCGCGACGGGAGGGCTCGGCGGTGTGCACCGGGAGTGGACGGTCACCCAGGACGAGTCCGCCGACCTGGGCCTTTTGGCACGCACCCGGATCACGGTGGTGTGCGCCGGCGTCAAGTCGATCCTGGACGTGCCCGCGACGCTGCAGCGTCTGGAGACGCTGGGCGTGGCGGTGGCCGGGTACGGCACGGACCGCTTCCCCGGCTTCTACCTGTCCGACTCGGGGCACCCCGTGGACTGGACCCTCGACTCCCCCGAGCAGGTCGCGGAGGTGATGCGGGCCCAGGACGCACTGCAGGCTCCCGACTCGTCGCTCGTCGTCGCGAACCCCGTCCCCGAGGAGGAGCAGCTCGATCCCGCGCTGCACGCGCGCGTGCTCGCCGAGGCGCTGCACGCCTGCGAGTCGGAGGGTGTGACCGGACAGGCGGTGACACCGTTCCTGCTCGCCTATTTGGTGCGGCACACGGACGGTGCCTCGCTCGCCGCCAACCTGGCGGCGGTACGCGGCAACGTGCGCCTCGCGGGACGGATCGCGGCGGCCTGGGCGGGGGCGTGAGCGACCCGGACCGGCGTGCCGACGCCGGCGGGGCCGGGGCGGCCGACCGGGGTGGTCTCGCCGAGGGCGCCCTGCTCGTCGTCGGGGAGGTGGTGACGGATGTCGTCGCCCGGCATCGCGGCCCGCTGGCGGCCGGCACCGACACGGCCGCCACCGTCCGGACCGTACCCGGCGGCGCGGGCGCCAACGTCGCCTGCTGGGCCGTGCACGAGGGCTGCGCCGACGTACGCCTGCTCGGCCGGGTGGGCCTCGACGCGGCGGAGTGGCACGAACGCGAACTCACGGCGAGCGGCGTACGGCCCCTGCTGGTGACCGATCCGGAGGCGCCGACCGGGACGGTGATCTGCCTGGTGGACAGCGGCGCGTCGGCGGAGCGTACGTTCCTCACGGACAGCGGGGCGTCCCTGCGGCTGGCACCGGACGACTGGTCGCCCGCACTGCTCGACGGGGTCGCGCGACTGCATCTGTCGGGCTACCTGTTCTTCTCGGGATCGGGCCGGGCGCTGGTGTCGGTGGTGCTGGAGTCGGCACGCGCGCGCGGTGTGCCGGTGAGCCTGGATCCGGCGTCGGCGGGATTCCTCACCGAGCTGGGCGTGGACCGCTTCCTCGATCTGTGCGCGGGAGTCGACGTCCTGCTGCCCAGCCGTGACGAGGCGTGTCTGCTGACCGGGCTGCCCGATCCGGCCGACGCCGCCGCCAAACTGAGCCGCCATTTCCCCCTGGTCGTCGCCAAGCTGGGGAGTGACGGCGCACTCGTCGCCCGTTCCGGATCCGTCCGGGCCCGTGTCCCGGCGCTGCGGGCGACGCCGCGGGACACGACGGGCGCCGGTGACGCGTTCACCGGCGCGTTCCTCACCGCACTGCTCGGTGGCGCCGGCCCCGAAGAGGCGGCGAGAGTGGGGTGCGCGGCCGGGGCCCGGGCCGTGGAACGGGTCGGTGGAAGACCGCCCGCGGCGCATACCCGCCGGGACGAGGGAGGGTCGCGGGCCCACTGAACGCCCCGACCACGTGACGACGCACGCGGGGAGGGGGACCGATCCGGCTCGCTGTGCCTCCCGCCCCCGGTCAGTTCTTGCGGCCCCAGGCCGAGATCATCGGCGCGGTCGCCAGGTCCATGGCCCCGGCGGCGACGTTCGCGAGGTGCTGGTCGATCTCCTCCTGGGTGGCCAGGCCGGCGGTGACGAGCTGGTCGCGGATCTGCCGGACCGTGGCGTCCTCCAGCGCCACGCAGGCGGGCGAGGCGACGGGAAAGTACGCGTCGGCCTCGACGCCCCGCAGGCCCGCGTCCCGAAGCAGCCGCGGGAGCTTGCGCCCGTAGGCGAGGTCGGCACCGCGCTCGGCGAGCAGTTCGCGGAAGCCGTGTCGCAGCCGGTTCGCGAGCCGCTGCTCGGGACCGTGCTCCTCGGGGCAGAGCAGCGGCTGGAGGGCGGGATCGGCGTCTTCGACGAGGAGCCTGCCGCCGGGCCTCAGGGACTTGATCATCGACTGCAACGCACGCTCCCGGTCCGGTACATGGACCAGTACGAGCCGGGCGTGCACGAGGTCGAAGCCCTCCCCCGGAGGTTCCTCGACACCCACGTCGTGGACGCGGACCTCGACCGGTGAGCGGGCCACGGAGGCCGCCCACGAGGTGTCGATGTCGGTCGCGACGATCTTCCCCGTCGGTCCCACCTTCTTGGCGAGCCAGGACACGACGGACGTGCCGCCCGCCCCGACCTCCCAGCAGCGCCAGCCGGACCCGACGCCGAAGCGCTCCATGTGCCGGAACGTCGTGGGATCGAAAAGAGTGGCGAGGGCCTCGAAACGCCGGCCCGCCTCCGTCTGCTGGTTGTCGAGGAGATACCCGTCGGCTCGCGTCATGCGGCGATCATCCCAGTCGACCCGCCCATCGCGGATCGTCGACGCTCCCGTCGTCGGCACGGAGGTCGTGCGAGGGGCGGTCCCGCCCTATCCGGCAAGCCGCCCGCGTGGCGGAACGGAACGCTCCGTTCCCACAGCCTTTTCCGGTGTCCGACCAGGCCTGGCAGACTGGCGCGCCAGGCGCAAAGTGCGGCCCGGGGAGATCCACGCGAGGAGATCCAGATGTCCATGGCAGGGAATTTGCGGAAGGTGACGGCTCTCGGCGCGGTCGACGGCCTCCGCAGAGTGGCGCGGCTGACACGGCGGAGCCGTCGTGTCGACCTGAGTCACCCCGCCCGGTCGCCGCTGGGTTCCTCGGTGGTGAACTGCGTGGCGTACCGGGACGGCGTGCGGCTCCCCGAGAGCAGCGATCTGGTCGACACCGTGCGGCGCATCCGCAAGCGCGACGACGGATTCGTCTGGCTCGGGCTGCACGAACCGACCGACGTGGAGTTCGCGGGCATCGCGGAACTCTTCGACCTGCATCCGCTGGCCGTCGAGGACGCGGTCGAGGCGCATCAGCGTCCGAAGCTGGAGTGGTACGGCGACACACTGTTCGCCGTGTTCAAAACCGTCTGCTACGCGGAGCACAAGGAGCTGACGGCCACCAGTGAGGTGGTGAACACGGGCGAGATCATGGTGTTCGTCGGTCCGGACTTCGTCATCACCGTGCGGCACGGTCGGCACGGATCCCTGGGACCGCTGCGCGAGGAGCTGGAGTCCGACACGCAGCAGCTGTCCAAGGGGCCGGCCGCGGTCCTGCACGCGATCGCGGATCATGTGGTCGACGAATTCGTGAGCGTCACGGACTCGGTCCAGGCGGACATCGACCAGGTCGAGGCCGACGTGTTCGCCGAGAACGGCGCCCGGGCCGACGCGGGCCGCATCTACCAGCTCAAGCGCGAACTCCTGGAGCTGAAGCGGGCCGTGATCCCGCTCGCCCGGCCCGTCCAGGAGCTGGCGACCCGGCCGACGCGCGTGCTCGCGCCGGAGATACAGGCGTACTTCCGTGACGTCTCCGACCATCTCCTACGGGTCACCGAGCAGATAGCCGCCTTCGACGAACTGCTCAACTCGATCCTGCAGGCGCATCTCGCGCAGGTGACGGTGGCGCAGAACGAGGACATGCGGAAGATCACGGCATGGGCGGCGGTCATCGCCGTCCCCACCATGGTCTGCGGCGTCTACGGGATGAACTTCGACAACATGCCCGAACTGCACTGGAGGTTCGGTTACCCCATCGTCATCGGCGCCATATCCATCGGCTGTCTCGTCCTGTACCGGGGGTTCCGGCGCAACGGCTGGCTCTGACACGACCCTCGCCCGGCACGCCCGGCGGGTCAGCCCGTCATGCTGCCCGCGCCACCCCTTGCGTAGACACTCTCGACCCAGGCGGCGAGTTGTTCGTCGCTGAGGTGCTGGGCGAGGTCGGCCTCGCTGATCATGCCGACCAGTCGTTTGTCCTCGATCACCGGAAGCCGGCGGATCTGGTGCCCCTTCATCTCCTGGAGCACCTCGCCGACATCGGCGCCGGCGTCGATCCAGCGCGGTGTGCCCTGGGCCATCTCGCCCGCGGTGATGTGCGCGGGGTCATGACCCATGGCCACGCAGCCGACGACGATGTCGCGGTCCGTGAGGATGCCGCAGAGGCGTTCGTCCTGGTCGCTGATGGGCAGCGCGCCCACGTTGAGCTCGCGCATGAGCTGGGCCGCGCGGTCCAGGGTCTCGTGGGCGGGGATCCACTGGGCACCCCGGTGCATGATGTCTCCGGCGGTGGTCATGAAGTACCTCCTGATGCCGGACGGCCGGCGCGGCGCGGAACACACCGCTAGTCCCGGCGCCCTTCATTCTTGCCGCGCCCCAGGAGCCACGCACCCGGAGATCCGTGGATCCGGGCCCCCGGTCAGCCGTTCCAGGCCGGGTGGCGGGGGTCGTCCGCCCGTACGAGGAGGTCGGCGGCTGTGTCCGGACCCACCTCGCTCTCGTAGCGGGAGAACGCGGGAAGGGTCCAGTGCTCCGCCTCGGGAGTACGGCGACGGAGGGCTCCGGGAGACAGGAGCACGTGAACGCTGAGGTCGAACGGGAACCAGTGGCGCAGGAGGAGGGGGCCGTGGAGCAACAGGATTCCGCCGGGCGGGAGTTGGACGTACGGGCTGCGGGTGGCCCGGTCGGTGTCGGGGTCCCGGAGGTCGGGCAGGACCCTGCCGTCGCCGCCGGGTTCGAGGGGACCGAAGACCTCGCGCCACAGAGCGCCGGTGTCGAACCAGCCGTCGTAATAGGCGTCGACGTCCTGATGGCCGTATTCGAGCCGGAGCGAGGCGGGACGCAGGAAGCCCTGCGTGCCGACGACCAGCGCGGGACGGCCGCGTATCCGCAGCGCCTCGAAGACGCGCTGCGCGAGTTCGCCGGGGCGGGCGGCCGGCGCTCCGTCGAAGGCGACGCGGGGCCAGGGGCTGCCGTCCTGCGGCTTCAGGTCGAGCAGGCGGTCCGCGAGGTGGTCGCCGAGCCGTTCCCAGGTGATCGCTTCGAGTCGCACAGGACCTATGATGCCGCGCGCGTGGTGGGACCCCGCGGGTGCGTCGGGCGGCGGGCGGGCGCCGAGGGCATCGGGCCGCCGGCGTGTGGGTCGCGTGGGGGCATCGCCCGACGACGTAGATGTGGCGCCGGTCCGGGGAAAGAACCGCGTATGGCACCGATCGCTGATCCCCCGCGCCGCAACGGACCTCTCGTGGTCCAGCCGCTCAGGAAGCGGCACTGCGTCGAGTGCCGGAGCGGGCCGCTCCCGCTGCTGGTGCTGGAGGAGGGGGCACCTCGGTGCCTGGACTGCGCCGATCTCGGACACCTGGTGTTCCTGCCGCGCGGCGACACCGCGCTGACGCGCAGATCGCGGGAGGGCGGCACGCTGTCGGCCGTGGTGCTGCGGTTCAACCGGCGGCGTGGGCGCTACGAGCGGCAGGGGGTCATGGTCGAGGAGGCGGCGCTCGCCCTGGCCGAGGAGCGGTGTCTGGCGGACGCGGAGGCGCGGCGGCGGCGCCGGGCACGGGACGCGCGGCGCCGGGAGGCGGAGGACGTCCGCTTCACGGAGGCGTTCGCGCGGGAGATATCCCGGCTGTTCCCGGCCTGCCCGGCCGACCGGGCACAGGCGATCGCCGCGCACGCCTCGGTGCGCGGCAGCGGGCGGGTCGGGCGGAGCTCGGCGGGCCGCGCGCTGTCCGAGGCTGCGGTGACCGCGGCGGTCCGCGCGTCGGTACGGCACGTGGAAACTCCGTACGACCACCTGCTGATGAGCGGCGTTTCGCGGTACGAGGCGCGCCGCCGGATCGCGGCCGCGGTGGACACGAGGCTCTGGGAGTGGCGCGACGACATCACCGCGCAGGCGTGAGCACAGGAACGGCCGGACGAAGCGCGAGGGGCGGACGGCAGGGGTGCGGCGGGCGGACAGCGGGAGGGTGAGGAGCGGTCGGCAGAGGCGTGCGGGGCGGTCGGCGCCAGGGTGAGGAGTAGACGGCAGGGGTGTGGCGCCAGAGTGAGGGGCCTACGGCAGGAGCGTGTGGGGCGGTCGGCTGGACGGTGGAGACGGTCGCGTATGGGGGTGCGGGGCTCGGCCATGGCCGCCGGCGCCGTGGGGGATTTGGCTTGGGATGACGGCCGGCACTGTGCAGGATCTTGGGTTCGGCCGGATCGACACGGGAGTGGACATGATCGATGGACCGTATTTCGTGCTGACCCTGCTGGGGGTGCTCGGCTGCGGGCTCGTGGCCGGAGTGTTCCTCGGCTTCTCGACCTTCGTGATGAGAGCCCTCGCCCAGTTGCCGCCGGCGCAGGGAGTCGCCGCGATGAACGCGATCAACGTCGCCGCGGTCCGCCCCCCGTTCATGCTCGCGTTCGTCGGGTCGGCTGTGCTCTGCTCGGTGCTGGCCGTGGTGACGTTCGTGGTGCTGCCGGACGACGGGACGGTGGAGTTGCTGCTCGGCAGCGCGCTGTATCTGTTCGGGGCGTTCGGGGTGACCATCGCGGCGAACGTCCCGCGCAACGACGCACTGCTGAAGCTGGATCCCGGAACGCCGGAGGCCGCCGCCTACTGGCCCATATTCGTGCGCCAGTGGACGACGTGGAATCACGTCCGCACCGTGGCCTCGGCCGCGGCGGCGGTGTCGTACGTGCTCGCCCTCACCTGAGCCGTGTGCGCCTTCGCCCTGCCCGTGGCCGCCCTGGTCCGGGTGCTCGGCCCGCTGCCGTCCGGAGCGGCGACGGGTACGTGGGAGACGTATCGTGGCGGGAAAGGGGTGCTGCCCGGATTCCGTGGCCGACCAGGGCCGATGTCCGCGCGGCCGTACCCCCTCGTACGCGTACATGAGGGAGACGGCCATGGCCGATCCCAAGGGTTTCATGAACACACCCCGCCAGGAGTATCCGCGCCGGCCGGTCCGGGAGCGGGTGCGGGACTGGAACGAGGTGTACGTTCCCGGAGGCCTGCTGCCGATCATCGAGAAACAGGCCGACCGCTGCATGGACTGCGGCATTCCCTTCTGCCATGAGGCGTGTCCCCTGGGCAATCTGATCCCCGAGTGGAACGACCTCGTCTCGCGGGACGACTGGCGGGCCGCGAGCGACCGGCTGCACGCCACGAACAACTTCCCCGAGTTCACGGGGCGGTTGTGCCCCGCCCCGTGCGAGGCGGGCTGTGTGCTGGCGATCAACCAGCCGGCGGTCACCATCAAGAACGTCGAGGTCGCCATCGCCGACCGCGCCTGGGAGGACGGATTCACACCGCCGCGTCCGCCGGACCGCCTTTCGGGCCGGACGGTCGCGATCGTGGGGTCGGGGCCCACCGGGCTCGCCGCGGCACAGCAGTTGACCCGGGCCGGTCATACGGTGGCCGTGTTCGAACGGGCGGACCGGGTCGGGGGTCTGCTGCGGTACGGAATCCCCGCGTTCAAGATGGAGAAGCGGCAGCTCGACCGCCGGCTGACGCAGATGCGCGCGGAGGGGACCAAGTTCCGTACGTCGACGGCGATCGGCAGCGACATCGGGGCGGCCGAGCTCAAGGCCCGCTACGACGCCGTGATCCTGGCGCTCGGCGCCACCGCCTGGCGCGAACTGGACGTTCCGGGAAGGCAGTTGTCCGGCATCCATCAGGCGATGGAGTACCTTCCGCTGGCCGACCGGGTGTGCGAGGGGGATCTCCAGGTCTCCCCGTTGTCGGCGGCGGGCAGACACGTGGTGATCGTCGGCGGTGGTGACACCGGCGCCGACTGTCTGGGGACGGCGGTGCGCGAGGGCGCCGCTTCCGTGACACAGCTCGACATCTACGCGCAGCCGGAGGCCGAACGCGACGAGGACGCCGAGCCGTGGCCGACGTATCCGAAGATCTACCGGCTCTCCCCCGCGCACGAGGAGGCCGGCGCGCTGGGCACGGCGCCCGCGGCGGACGCGGACGCCCGGCTCTTCGCCGCGTCCACGCTCCGGTTCGAGGGCGACGCGGACGGCCGGGTGCGCTCACTGCGTCTCGTGGAGGTCGACGAGCGGCGCCGCCCGGTCCCCGGCTCCGGGCGGACCCTGCCCGCCGATCTCGTCCTCCTCGCTCTCGGCTTCTCCGGCCCGGACCTGCACGACGGACTGGTCGACCAACTGGGACTGGAAGTCGAGCCGCGCGGCACGCTCGCCCGGGGCGCCGACTTCGGCACGAACGTTCCCGGGGTGTACGCGGCCGGGGACGCGGCGCGCGGGCAGTCGCTGATCGTGTGGGCGATCGCCGAGGGCCGGGCGGTCGCCGCGGCGGTGGACCGGGCGCTCAGCGGGGCGGCCCGCTCGCGTCTGCCGGCACCGATCGGACCGTACGACCGCCCCATGACCGCCTAGTGGCCGCGGCCTGCCCGGTCATGGAATTCTTCAAAGTCCTTCATAAGTCCGCACCACGGTAAGTGATCAACTCGGAACCAAATTCAGGGAAGTCATGGAAAAGAGCAAACAAATCGTTCAGGAGAGAAGGAAGTCCGCCTCTCCCGCCTTCGCGCCCTCGATGAAAGCGGTCATCTCGCCGGGCGTGTAGATGAGGGCGGGACCGTCCGGGTCCGCCGACTGACGTACGGCGATACGGCCGTCCGCGAGTTTCATCGCCTCCAGGCAATTGCCGCCGTTGCCGCCGCTCCACGGTTTGTGCCAGCCCTCGCTGCCCAGTTCACGGGCGGGCATTCCGTTGTAGATGCGCACGTCGCCTATTCGCGGGTTGATGCGTTCCGGCGTGATGCGTTCCATTCACAGCTCCTTGCGGAGATCCCGGAGGATCTCCTTCGTGCGATGTGCCGTGGCGGCTTGGGCCGCCATGCGGTCCATGACCTCCAGGTGGGTCGCCACCTCGGAACGCGCGTCCAGGTAGACGGCGCCGGTCAGGTACTCGCTGTAGACCATGTCCGGGAGTTCCGGCATGGCGAATCGGAACAGCACGAAGGGCCCGTACGTGCCGGGGTGCGGACCCGAGGAGAACGGGATCACCTGCAACGTCACATGGGGCAGCTTCGTGGCCTGAAGCAACTTGTCGATCTGCGCGCGCATCACCTCGGGGCCACCGATGGTGCGGCGCAGCACCGTCTCGTCCATCACCACCCAGATGCGGGGCGCGTCCTCGCGCGTGAGCAGATCCTGCCGCTGCATGCGCAGTGCCACATGGCGCTCGATGTCCTCGGGACTGGTCTGCCCGATGGCTCCGGCCTTCATGACGCCGCGCGCGTAGTCCTCGGTCTGCAACAGGCCGGGGATGAAGTGCGGTTCGTACGAGCGCAGCAGGGAGGCCGCGCCTTCCAGGCTGACGTGCATGGAGAACCAGTCGGGCAGGATGTCGTGGAACCGCTGCCACCAGCCCGGCTTGTTGGCGTCCTCCGCGAGCTGGACGAAGGCTTCGGCCTCCTGGTCGCCGACCCCGTACGACCTCAACAGGAGCTGGAGGTACGGGATTTTGAGGGAGACCTCGGCCATCTCCATCCGGCGGACCGTCGCGGGGGCGACACGCAGGATCCGCGCGGCCTCCTCGCGCTTGAGACCCGCGCGTTCCCGCAGGTCCAGCAGGCGCCGTCCGAGGACGACCTGGCCGACCGTCGGCGCGGACCGCGGTTCGCTCACGCCCCCACCTCCCCTGAGTCCGGGCAGCCCGTTCGGCGCCGTCCGGGTTCTTCCTCGTCCACCTCGACGATCCCAACTGGCGCCGCTCGGCTAGCTGTTGCCAGCAGTGTGCCACGCGCCCCCACGGCGTCACACGGCACTCTGCATTTTTCAGAGTGAGTCTTGCCAAGTGTTCGCGGCGACGCGATAGTGGCAAGCGTGATTCCGTCCGCGCCGTTAGGAACAGACGCCGTCGAAGACCGGTTCGGTCTCCGAGCCGCCCTGGGGCACCACCCCGGCGCGGCCGCCGAGCGCCGGTTCCGCTTCGAGTTGGCCGCACACCCGGGCTCCGTGGCTCAGGCGAGACGCCTGACCCGGTCCCGCCTGTCCGGCTGGGCGGTGGGCGAGGACGCCTGTGACACGGCGACACTCGTGGTGTCGGAACTGGTCACCAACGCGATCGTCCATGCCGCCGGGCAACGCGTCGTCTGCGAACTGCAGGACGCCGGCGACGTGGTGCGCGTAGTCGTGTGCGACGAGGGGTGCGCTCCGGGCGAGCCGCACCCCTTGGCACAGCGGCCCGACGAGGAGCACGGGAGGGGATTGCTTCTCGTCGCGGCAGTGTCCAGGGGCTGGGGGGCCCAGGACACCGGGCCCGGTCTGCTGGTGTGGGCGGAGATCGCCCGCTCGGCAGACCGGGCCGAAAGCACCTGGCGCGAAGCGGGGGCGCCCGAGGCGGACACGGGTCCGCGGGCGGATCTCGGCTGGAGCGCGAAGAAGCCCCCGAACGACGGTCGGGGCACGGGGGCGGAGGGATCCTGGGGGGCGGGAACCGTGGGGAACCCCCGGCTTCCCTCCGCCCCGGGCGACAGCGGGGACCGGGATCCGAAACAGGATCCGGAACGGAAGCAAGACCGGGATCAAGGTCGGAATCAAGATCGGGATCGGGAGAGCCTGTGAGCCGTACGTCTGCGGCGGGGCCCGCGGCGCGGGTCCTGAGCCTGGACACGCTGGTCCGCGTGAACCGCGGCCGGCGGCGGTCCGGGCCGCCGAGGCGTCTCCCCGTCCCCGAGGGCATGAACGTGCCGCTCGGCTGCGACGCGGTGTCGGTGCCCGCCGACTTCGGACCGCTGTTGCTGGCGCGACTGCCCCGTGTGGGCTGCGTCTACGCCGACGGGGCGCACTGGTGGTGGATCGTTCCTTCCGACTCCGATGTCGCCCTGGAGTGGCCGACACCCGCCCACTACATCGCGGGGGCGGTCCTGCCGGACGCGCCTCGGATTCCCGGGCTCATCCACAAACCGGATGGCACGCTTCCGTATACCCCGCCGATCCCCCTCTACCTGGCGCTGTGCCAGGTCACGGGCACGACCCCCGCCTGGTCCCGGCCGATCAGCGCGTGAACCCCGTTCCGCGACGGAGGCTCCCCGCCCCTGTTCGAGAGCGGCCGGTCCGGCCGGCGCTCACTCGACGCCGTCGACACCGCCCACGACGACCAGGAACGCGTCGGAGGCGAGATCCATGACGACCTCCGCCGCCTGGCCCTCCTGACGGCGTGCCTGCGCGAACTCCTCCGCGGGCCACGACCCGCGTGGTCCTCCGGCGGGGAAACGCTCCAGAACCCTTCGCCCGTTCACGCTCAACCTCCATGTCGTACCGCTGTGGAGAGTTAAACGCCTGCAATGGGGTGAACGGCTCTGGCAGTGACGGTACTGAGACGAAGTCGACACCGGGCGGCAGAACGGCCGCATGGGACCCCGAGGTTCCGGATCAGCAGACGGCGGACACGCGCAGTCCCGCGCGCTCGCGCCGCTCGGCCAGCTCGCCGAGGAGTTCGGCGATCCGTTCGGTGTGCCGGGGCGTGAGCCGGCCGGTGCCGTCGAGCTGCACGGCGCACGCCGTGGTCGTGTCGACGAGCCGTTCCAGGGTGGCCGCGACCGCGCCGGTTCCCTCGGAGTGCCGTGCCAGGGCGGGGAGTTCGGCCGCGGCGAGATCGATCGCGGCACGGGCCTCGGCGAGCGCGCGATAGGCCTCCCGGCGCAGGACCCAGCGTCCCGTACGGTCGCGGGCCGTGCCGTCGCCCATCACATGGGCGAGATACACGTCCGCCGCCTCACCGGCCCGGGTGAGCCTGGCCCGCACGGTCCCGCCACGCTGGCCGAGGGTCGGCAGATGCCCGACGAGCAGCACGATCGCGCAGGCCAGCGAGGTCTCCACGATGCGGTTCCAGGAAGCCTGCGGCTCACCGCCGACCATCACGAGAGCCAGGACGAGGACCGTCACGACCGCGGTCTGCGCGGCGAAGTGCCGGGTGGCGACGGGGATGAGGGCACCGCTGACCGCGACCAGGGCGACGAACCCCTCCGGCCGCGGCAGCACGAGGGCGAGCCCCGCGAAGGCGACCGCGCCGAGGACGGTTCCCGCCGCACGGCACAGCACGCGTGAGGCGAGCGGTCCGAGATCGGGCTTGACGAGGAAGACGGCGGTCGCGGGAAGCCAGTACCAGTGTGGGTGGTTGCCGTACCAGCGTGCGTGGTGCAGGGCCTGGGCCACGGCGACACTCGCACCGAAGCAGAGGGCGACCCTGATGCCGTACTCCCGTCCGGCGGCACCGAGCGCGGTGCGCACGAGCGAGGCAGCGGTACGGCGTCTGGTGTGCAGCGCGTTCCCGGAACCCCGGTCGAAGGTCTCGGCGGCGTGCAGCAGGGCGTCGTGGAGGGCACGCAGCCCGGGAACGACGGATGTGCTGCCCGCCGGACCGGACCGGGTTCCGGGGACGGCGGGCGCCGGCAGCGGCCCGGTGGGGGCGCCGGTGCGGACGGCGGCCGCGAGCCGCCGGGGGCCTTCCGCGGCCCGTACGGGCACGGCCTCACCGGCCCAGGCGAGCGCGGTCGCGGCCTCGGCGAGCGGCAGGGCGGCCGCGTACTGCGCGTGCAGTCGCCGCTCGGCCGCGGAACTGGCGTACCGCCGGAGCCGGGGCCCGTCGAGCGCGTCCTGCGCGTGGTCGAGGGCCGCGGTCAGCGCGACGCGCCGCCGGGTCGCGTCTGATCCGCCCACGGCGAGCAGCAGCCGGGCGATGGCGTCGTACACACCCCCGACCGCGTCCCGCTCCCCGTCGAAGCGGTAGTCGCCGGTGTTCACCGCGGTCGTCGGCAGCGCCAGCCTGAGCGCGAGCAGCCAGCCTGCCCCGCCGAGGAAGAACAGCGCGCGCACCCACCCCGGTTCGGGCAACGGCATCCCGGCCCCGATCGCCGAGGCGACCAGGAACTGGGTCCCCGCCCCCGAGGCCACGGGTCCAACGGCGCTGACGGCGCCGGCGAGCAGTCCGAGCCCGGTGAGGACGAGGGTGAGTGCCACGGCGCCGGCATGCTGTCCGGCGTACGAACCGATGATCAGTCCGGCGGCACCGGCGAGGGCGGGTACCCCGAGCCGTTCGACGGCGACCCGCCGGCTGCCGGGGCGGTCGTTGATCCCCGTCAGCATGGCGCCGAGCGCGGCGATCACGCCGAGGGAGGTTCGGCCGCACAGCACGGCCGCGAGCAGCAGCGGGCCCGAGGCCAGCGCGCCTCGCACGACCGCGTTCCAGGGGACCGGTCCGCGCTGGGCGCGCAGGGCATGGGCGAGCCAGGGAGGTACGGCGAGAGGGGCGAGGCGCACGGGGCTCCTGTCGGGCGAGGGCGGGTGCCTTCGGGCGACGTCGGCCGGGCTCGTGTCCTGATCAGGGTAGTGCGCGTCGGCGGCGGACGACGAACGCGCGGATTTCAACGATGTGACATCTCACGGGATCAAGCCCCAGCGCTGAGAGCTTCACATCTCACGGGATCAAGCCCCGTCCCGAGAACTTCACATCTCCGGGAGTCGTCTTCAGAGCACTCCACATCTCGCGGGAGCCGGATGCGAAGGGCTGCGGGCTGCGGGACGTGGGAGGAGGAGCGGGTCCGAGGGCGTAGCCGGCCCCCGGACCCTGAGATGCCACCATGTCGCACGCCGGCACACTTGAGAACCCAGGTCAGTCGTTATGTCGCCGCGTCCTGCCTTTGGACCACCACGCATCGAGCTGCGCGGACTGGACTTGAACCAGCATCTCGGCGTACTGGGGCCTGGGCCCGGTCGATCCGGCGATCGGTGGCGAATGCTGAGTCTGGAGCAATAGTCTGAGATTGATCGCGGTCTGCCTCTACCGGAATTGGGCTACCGCGGCGCGTAGGCACTCCCTCGGCGGGAGTGCTCTTTGGTGCCGCGGGGAGGATTTGAACCTCCACTGGAACCGCGCATTCACGACAAGCCTCAGGTTCAGCTTGCGCTCCTCGCGCACCCCGGCCGTGGTGCGTTGTGGCCGGGGAGTTCAGAGGCTACCCCTGTGCGAACAGGTAGCCGAAAACCGCGTCGCCGACGCGCTGGTCGACGACATCCGCGCCGTTGGCCTCCTCGCGGGCGAACTTGACCGCCTGCTGCAACTTCTCGACCCGGTCGAGGAGTTCGTTCACGCGCCGCGCGGGCAGGGCCCCGGAGAACTTGACGGTCGTCCAATAGCCGACGGGGATGTCCTCGTAGTACACCTCGACCTGGGCCGGGTGCTTCTCGGTGGCCTCGGCCTTGACGTGGTTCCGCGGGACCTTCTTCGTACGAAGGGTCCGCACCGGCTCGGTCTTCCAGGCGTCGGTGGACGGGTCCCGTACCCAGGACTCGGAGGCGTCGAGGACGGGCAGCTTCCTGACGAAGGTGTTGAGATCGGTGAGCTGCTTCTCGAGGAAGAGCAGATAGGACACCGGCGCCTCGGCGACGAGCACGCGCCCGTCCACCACCACATCGGCCCGCGCCGTGCAGTTGGCCCAGTCCTTGGTGGCGGTCACGTCGAACAGCCGGGTCAGGGTCGCCGCGGTGTCCCGCAGCACGTCCTCGGCCTGCACCTGGACCCGGGTCGACTCGGGCGGAAGCTGCTCGCCCTCCTCGTCCTTCGGCTGGTACGTCCGCGAGATGCCGGCGAGCAACGCCGGCTTCTGCAGGCCATGATGAGCAGCCGTCAGGTCCTGATGAGACTTGGACTTGATGCCCTTCTCCACTGCGATGATCTGATTGAGTTTCGCCACGTCGGTGACGGTAGCAGCGACTACGGGAATCGTTCGAAACATTTTTCGCCCGGGACGGGCAGCGGGCACAGCGCCCCCGTCCCGGCCTCCGTCCCGACCCGCGTCCGTCCGGCACGCCTGCCGCCACGCACGGCACGCACGGCACGCACGGCACGCACGGCACGCCGTCGACGGTAATGAGGGTGCGCGGGCCCGCGTCGGACCCGCATCATCGGCAGGTCGTCCGTCACCCGTCGGCGGACCCCGTCCACAGGGAGCCCCCATGGTCCGGCGCGTCACCGTTCCCAGCCTCTTCACGCCACCCGTCTACGCGCACGCGTCCGTCGTCGAGGCGGGGACGCGACTGGCCTTCCTCGCCGGGTCCGTACCGCTCGACCCCGACGGGAAGCTGGTCGGCCCGGGTGATCCCGTACGCCAGGCCGAACAGGTGCTGGCCAACCTCGACGAGCAACTGCGTGCCGTGGGCAGCGACATGGCCCATGTCGTGTCGACCGACGTGTACGTCGTCAGTGGTGAGACCGCGGTGCTGTCCGCGGTCTGGAACGTCGTCGAGACCTCGGGGCTGAGTATCGGCCCGCACTCCTCGACCCTCCTGGGAGTGGCCTGTCTCGGGTACACCGGACAACTCGTGGAGATCACGGCGACGGCCGTCGTCCCGGAGGCCGAACCGGCGGCCGGGAGCGGGTCCGAGCACGCCTGACAGGCGCGGGGCGCCTACGGGGAGCGCGTCGTCAGCCCCGCGGACTCCGCCGCCGCGGCCAGGACCTGCCGCAGCATCTCCGGAGTGAGCCGCCCGGTGAAGGTGTTCCGCTGGCTGACGTGGAAGCACCCGAAGATCTCTACGGAAGCGGAAGCGGAAGCGGCCGCGAGACCGGAGGCGGAATCGGAAGCGGCCGCCGACGCGGACTCGGTGCCCGTACCCGGTTCGTCCGGTTCCGGCGGCCGTACGAGCGTCACCCGCGCCCCGTGGGCGAATGCCGGACGCGGCCGGGGCACCGTCCACCCCGCCTCCGCGAAGGCCGGCAGGGTGGCCTGCCAGCCGAAGGCCCCGAGGACGACCACCGTGCGCAGCGTGGGCCGCAGCAGTCGCAGCTCCCTGACGAGCCAGGGCCGGCAGGTGTCCCGCTCCTCGGGCGTCGGCTTGTTGGCGGGTGGCGCGCAGTGCACCGGAGAGGTCACGCGGACCCCGTACAGCTCCAGTCCGTCGTCCACGCTCACCGAGGTTCCCTGCGAGGCGAGCCCGACGTCGTGCAGCGCGGCGTACAGCACGTCGCCCGACCGGTCCCCGGTGAACATGCGACCTGTCCGGTTGCCGCCGTGGGCGGCGGGGGCGAGCCCGACGAGGAGGAGGGACGCGTCGGCCGGCCCGAACCCGGGTACCGGACGCCCCCAGTACGACTGATCGGCGAAAGCGGCACGCTTGGTGGCGGCCACCTCCTCGCGCCACTCGACGAGCCGCGGGCAGGCCCGGCAGTCGGCGATCCGCTCGTCGAGCACGGTGAGATCGGCGGAGCGGGCCGCGCCTTCCGCCGGAGCGCTGCTGTGCACATCACCACCGTACGACCGGCCCGACCGCGCGGGCCGCAGTCCCGCCCTGCCCGCTTTTCCCACCGGCATCACGTCATCTCCGCCCCCAGCGCCAGGAATCCGCAGATCAGCAGGAAGAGGATCGCGAGAAGGGGCCAGATGAAGCGGAGGTACTTGTCGTAGCCGACCTTGGCGAGGGCTACGCCTCCGATGGTGACGGCGGTGGTGGGGACCCAGAGGTTCATCCAGCCGCTGGCGGACTGCCAGGCGGTCACGACGACGGCACGGGAGACGCCCGCGAAGTCGGCGAGCGGGGCGAGGATCGGCATGGCGAGGGTCGCGTGGCCCGAGGTGGAGGGGATGAGGAAGGCCAGCGGCAGGTTCACGATGAAGACGATGATCGCGAAGAGGCTGGAGGAGGTGCCCTCCACGATGCCCTCGATGGAGTGCAGGACCGTGTCGGTGATCTTCGAGTTGTTCATGATCACGGTGACTCCGCGGGCGAGCACGATCACCAGCGCGGGCGAGATGAAGTCCGCGGCGCCCTGGACGATCGTCGCGCTCAGCTTCTGTTCGCCCATCCGCGCCACCACCCCGACCAGCACCGCCGCGCACAGGAACAGCGCCGCCAGCTCGGGGAAGGACCAGCCGAGCTCGAACCCGTAGGGCCGCGCGTCCGCCTTGCCGGTGAGCGCGCTCGACCACGGCACGACGGAGAAGATCATGAACGCGAAGACCAGTGCCGTGGTGACGAGGACCGCCTTGTGCAGACCGGTCAGCTCGGGAACCTCGCCGGCCGCGTCCTGGGCGTGCTCGCGGTCCCCCGGCAGGAACCCGGTGATCGAACGGTCGGGGCTCCGCTGCACCCGGCGCGCGTAGCGGATGACGTACCCGATCGTGACCGCCGTCAGCACGACCCACATCACGAACCGCAGGACGATGCCGTCGCCGAGCGAGATGCCCGCGGCGGACGAGGCGACGCCCGTGGCGAACGGGTTCACCGTCGAGCACAGCACCCCGATGCCGGCACCGAGGATGATCGTGCCGACGGCCACCATCCGGTCGTAGCCGAGCGCCAACATCAACGGCACGATCAGCCCGTAGAAACCCAGGGTCTCCTCGGCGAAGCCCTCCACCGTGCCGAGCACCGAGAACACGAGCATGATGCCCGCGATGAGCAGCGCGCCGCGGGTCCTCAGCCGGTGGGCGAGCAGGCCGATGCCCCGGTCGAGCGCGCCCGTCGCGAACACCACCGTGATGAACGCCCCGATGGCGAGCACGAAGAGGAACACGCCCGCGCTGCCGTACAGTTCGCCGGCGAACTCCGGCCCGACCTGCGCGGTCTTCTCGTCCAGGATCCCGTAGAGGCCGTTGACGGGCGAGAGGAAGAGGTCGTTGAGGCGGTCGACGAAGCTCTGTCCTGAGTCGACGCGGTGATACGTGCCCTGGATCGGCCGGCCCTCGGGCGTGCGGTCGTACTGCCCCGCCGGGATCAGGAACGCCAGGGCCCACACGGCGATCGTGACGATCGCGAGAACGGTCAGCGCGCTCGGGAACGTGAACCTGCGCCGGTGCGGCGGTTCCTCGGTGCCGGGCGCCTCGGTGTCGGTCGGGGTGGTCACCGGACCGTCCCGTCCGCGCTCACGTGTTCTCCCCCGCTCCCGCGCGGAAGTCGGCCGCGTACTCCCGTACGAAGGCGCACATCGCCACCACCGTGTTGCGCAGCTCCGAGAAGAGGACGCGCTCGTTGGGGGCGTGCAGGTTGCACATGTTGTCCTGCGCCCCGAAGAGCAGCACCTCGGCGTCGGGTGCGGCGCGCGCGAGGCCGTTGACCAGCGGAATCGAACCACCGGTCGCGATGTACGACGCCTCCTCGCCCCATGCCTCGCGCAGCGCGGTGAGTGCGGCGCGATAGGCGGGGCCGCCGGTCGAGGCCCGGTAGCCGGGGCCCGTGTCGCCGGGTGTGACGGTGAGCGGGACGCCGAGGGGCCGCAGCGAGCGCAGATGGTCGACGAGCGCGGCCTGCGCCTCCTTCGCGTCCTGGCGCGGATGGAAGCGGAGGTTGAGCTTGGCACGCGCGTACGGGACGACGGCGGAGGCCGCGTGGTCGACGCTGGGGGCATCCAGGCCGATCACCGTGATCGCGGGCCCGCTCCACAGCCGTTCGCCGAGACTCCCGCTGCCGATCAGCGGGATCCCGTCGCGGACACCGGCGAGTTCGCGGAACTCGTCCTCGGTGTACGTCGTTCCGCGCCACTCCTCGCGGCGCAGCCCCGCCACGGCAACATCGCCTTCCACGTCGTGCAGCGTGGACAGGGCGGTCAGCAGCACGATCAGCGCGTCCGGCGCGGCACCGCCGAACTCGCCGCTGTGCCGGGGCTCGTCGAGGGTGCGCACCTCGACCTGTACCTCGGCCGCGCCGCGCAGCGCCGTGGTCAGGGTGGGGGTGCCGGGGCGGAGATTGCCCAGGTCGGCGATGACCATCGCGTCGCACGCGAACCGCTCGGGATCGCTCGGCGGATAGTCGTCGAAGGGGCTGCCGTACTCCTCCTGCCCCTCGAAGACGATCTTCACCCCGACCGGTGGCCTCCCCTCGTAGGCCCGGAGCATCCCCAGGTGAGCGATCACGTTGGACTTGTCGTCCGCGATGCCGCGGGCCCGGAGACCGCCCTCGACGGGTGTCGGTTCGAAGGGCGGCGACAGCCACAGCTTCTCGTCACCAGGGGGCTGAACGTCGTAGTGCGAGTAGAGGAGGACCGTCGGCGCGTCCGGGTGCGGCGACGGGATCTCCCCGAAGATCACGGGGGCGGTGCCGGGAAGATCGATGCTCTCGACACGCTCCACCCCGGCGTCCCGCAGCAGTCCCACGAGGAGGTCGTGGGCTTCTCGAACCGGCTCGGCCGGGAATCCGGGGAACGCGACGGAGGGGATGGCGGTGAGGCGTTCCAGATCGGCGCGGAGGCCGTCCATCAACGCGTCGACCTTCGCTGCTGTCGTCACGCTCGGTCCCCTCTCCTGTTCCCCGGACGGCTTCACCGACAGCCTCCGCCCGCCCAGGGGGCCACGCATCCGGTGTGGTCCGTGCGACGGAAAAGGCATGCGGTGTCCCGGGCCGGGGGCATTAGAGTCGGGTCATGGCTTCTCAGGGTGCTGACGGGGAGATGAAGGACGCGAGGACCGAGGGCGAGCGCGAAGCGGACGACGGGCAGACCGCCAGGTCCGGCTCCGGCTCGGAGACCTGGTCCCGGACCGACTCCGGAGCCGCCTCCGGAGCTGATTCTCGGTACGACTCCGGGACCGCCTCCGAAGCCGTGTCCGGGGGCGACCCCGAAACGGACGCGTCGGCTGACTCCGCGAGCGCTGCCGCCGTCAGGGCCGCCGTCGCCGCGGGGCCCGGCGGGGGCGAGAGCGTGCGGGTCGACGCCTGGATCTGGTCCGTCCGTCTCGTCAAGACCCGCTCGATCGGTGCGACAGCCTGCAAGGGCGGCCATGTCCGGGTCAACGGGGACCGCGTCAAGCCGGCGTACTCCGTCCGCGTCGGCGACGAGGTACGCGTGTGGCACGAGGGCCGCGAACGGGTCGTCGTCGTGAAGCGGGTGATCCGCAAGCGGGTCGGCGCACCCGTCGCCGCCGAATGCTACGTCGACAACAGCCCACCGCCTCCGCCGCGCGAGGCCGTCGCTCCGGCGGGCGTCAGGGACCGGGGCGCGGGGCGCCCCACCAAGCGGGACCGCCGCGACATGGAACGCCTGCGGGGCATGCAGACGGGATCGTCCGGCCCCGTCCGGACCTCGGGCCCCTCCACGGGACCGACCGGCGCGACCGGATCCAAGGGCACGAACGGGTCCTCGGCCACCACCAGGTCGGGCGCGAACCGGGGCAAGGGCTCGACCGGGTCCACGGGCGCGACCGGGTCTTCAGGCTCGACCAGGTCCTCGGGCGCGAACGGGGGCAAGGGCACGACCAGGGCCAAGGGCTCCTCCGGCCACTGAGATCCTCCCCCCTCAACTATTGCCTCCCCCTCTTCCCCCCTCCCCCGCCCCTCCCTCCCCTCGCCTCCTCCCCCTCACCCCTTCTTCGTGATTCCCGGCCCCCCGGACGTACGTACGCGCCGAGGGCTCCCCCGGTCCCGGAGGAGCCCCGCGTCCTTGCCGGTCCGTCACGCCCGGCGTCCCACCCGGCGCCGTACCAGGCGGAGCAGTTCGGTCGTGTGGCCGCGCCTGGCCCAGGCGATCAGGCCGAGCGGCAGGATCAGGATCAGCGGGGTCGCCACGTACGGGCCGTGGACGACGGTGACGTTGACGATGAACGCACCGACCATCAGCGCGCTGAGCGCCACCGCGGCCACCGAGTCCAGCAGCGGGATCAACAGGGCGAGACCTCCGGCGAGTTCGAGCGCGCCGATGATGTACATGCCGCCGTGGCCCCAGCCCAGCTTGGAGAACGCCTCCGTCGCCGAGGGGTGGGCGATCAGCTTGGGAAGGGCGCTCGCGAACGCGTAGAAGAGGCCGAGGACGATCTGCAGGGTGGCCAGGGAGATCCGAGCCGCACGGGAGCGGGGGGTGACGGCGGCGCGGGTGGCGGTTAGGGGGAAGGCGGTCTCGGACACGGTGGTCTCCTGTGGGAAGCGGTGGTTGCTTTCACAGAGACAGACCTGGGGACTGCCGAGAACTCATCGGCGCCGGAAGGAATTTGTCGCGCACGGCCCCCGTCGCTCACCCGGCGACCGAGGCTCACCCCTTCACGGCTCTCACCCAGGTCCCGTCGTCCGTCAGATAGCGGTCGACCTTGAGCCCCGACTCCGCCAGCGCCTCCTCGAAGGCGTCCTTCGTCAAAGGGCGGGACAGGAACATCTGGGTCCACGTGGCGTCCGGGAACGTGTACTCCGCGCGCACCGAGTCGACCCCGTCCCCGACGGGTTCGGCGGACAGGATGCGCACGACGAATCCCGAAGGATCGGTGCGCTCGCGGGGCACCTCGGTGTGGTAGTTCTCGCCCTCGCGCTGGATCAGCACGCAACCGTCGTCGGCGACATGGCGGGCGCAGGTGTCCAGGAGCGCCCGCCGCACCCGGACGTCCCCGGCGTGCACCAGGAACGACGCCAGCAGCACGACGTCGAACGTCTCACCGAGGTCGAGGTCCTCGATGCTGCTGCGTATCCGGCGCGCCCCTCGGACGTGCTCCAGCATCTCGGCGGACTCGTCCACCGCCGTGACCGCGAAGCCGAGCTCCAGGAGGGGATGGGTCATCCGGCCGACCCCGCTGCCCAGTTCCAGGATCTGCGCGGCGGCGGGCACGGCCGCGGTGATGATGTCCGGTTCCGTTCCGGCGGGCAGCCGGGTGTAGAGCTCGACCGCGCAGCCGTCCGGCGTGATCGCACCCGGTCCGGTGCCCTCGTATCCCTGACGCATTTCGATCCTCATGCCCGTCCAACGGACGACTTCCGCACGCCCGTTCCCCTACTCCATCACTCATTCGGGTGACATGTTCGAGGGGCATACGTCCGAGTCCGGATCCGGTGGGCCGGGCTACAGCGCGAACCAGCCTCGCCCTCCGTACCAGTGTCCGCCCGCGCGCAGGTGGTCGACCACGGCGCGCTCGACGCTGTTGCGCCGCGGCAGTTCGCCGGGCGGGAGCTCCGGATCACCGAAGACGAAGCCGATGGGCATCGTGTCGTCCGGGGTCCTGTCCTCGGCGACCAGGTGGAAGCGGTCCTGGAAGCGGATGATGTTGGAGTCGGCCGGCAGATATCGCTTGAGCTGCGGGTCGAGCAGCCAGGAGTCGCAGACGGCGATCCGATGGCGCTCTTCGGGGTAGTGGCGGGCGAAGAACTCCCGCGCCAGATCGAGCGAACGGTCGCACGCGGCCGGGGAGAGCGGGCCGCGGAAGTCCGTGATGTGCAGGCTCAGACAGGGCGCGCCGGGGTGCGGGGTCGGCCCCACCGCCTCGGCGGCCTCGGCCGTGCGCCGCCCCAGGAGGGCCCGCTGGAACTGGAGCCGGCCGAGCTGGAACAGCTCGCCGTGGAAGTGCAGGGCGATCCACCAGGGGAACAGCAGCCCGGGGCCGCCGGCCCTCCTGTGGTGCACGGACACATGACGGCCGAGGTCGGCGAGCGTGCGCCGCGACACGTCCTCGGGTACCCCGCGCTCCCGGTGATGGGCGCGGACGTACGGAAGCGCGGCGATGAAGACGTACAGGTGGAAGCAGCGTCCGAGGAGTCCCGTCGTCGTGGGGAAGGCGGGCGGCTCCCAGCTCTTGCCGATGTCCCCCATGTCCCGAACGAAGCGGGTGACGCAGCGCGCGAGGAGGGTCATGGCCTCCGGGTCGGCGGCCAACCGGGCGCGCAGGGCGACGAGTTCGTTGATGTGTTCGTGGGGCACGGACAGGTCGAGCAGGATGTCGGGCAGCGCGTCGGCGTCCGGGAGCACCGCCTCGCGCGGGACGGAACGCTCGCTCTCCAGGTCCCTCAGCCACTCGGCGGTCCTCGCGTCCGCCCGCAACGCCGTCAGCAGCACCGTCGCCTCCCCCGGCGGCCGTGGTCCGACCGCTCTCCTTTGGTGAACGTGCACCACGAAGAGTACGTTTTCTCGTAGGAGTGGTGATCCTGATGCGTACGGGCAGTGAACCGGTGACAGCGCGCAGTGCTCTGCGGATGCGCTTGTGGCTGAGCGTCTGGGGGCTGCTCTGGGCCGTCTTCGGGACGGTCGCGTTCATCCTGGTCGGGCGGCCGGGCTGGGCCGCCGCGTGCGCCGTGCTGTGGGTGATCGTCACGGTCGACATGACCATGATCCTTCGGCACATCAGGGAGGGCCCGCACTACCAGCCGGGCCGTGACGTCCCGCCGTACGAGCCCGTGGACGACCGGCGAGGCTACCGGCCGCCGGAGCGTCGTCGGCCGTCGAGGCCGTCGCACCCCTGACGCGGCCGCACCGCCGCGTCCCCTCGTACGGAGCCTCGCGCGGCGCCCCGCAAGCCGGCGCTAGAGGTCGAACCGGGCGGCTTGCAGGTACTGCGGCTTCGGGTCGAGCGCGGCCGCCAGTCTGAAGTGCCGCTTCGCCTGTTCGGGGCGCCGCTGGCGCTCATAGGTCCGGGCGAGCGCGAAGTGCGCGAACGCGTTGTCCGGCTCACGCTCCAGGACGATCGTGAACTCCAGCTCGGCCGGCCGCAGTTGCGCGGCGGCGAAGAAGGCACGGGCGCGCAGCAGCCGGGCCGCCGTGTTCTCCGGGTGGGCGGCGATGACGGAGTCGAGCAGCTTCACCGCACCCCGCGGGTCGCGCGCGGCGAGCAGTTGCTCGGCGGCACGGAAGTCGATGACGTGCGTCTCGGGAGTTCGTCCGGTCGATCCGCTGGTCTCGGGCACGGCAGAGTCCTTCCCTCGCTGCAAGGGTTCAACGCCCCTCCGGAGGGGCCCTATTCCTGGGATGTGCGGGCCCTGTGCGTGAGATCGGCCCAGACCTCCGCCACGCGCCGCTCCAGCGCGTCCAGGGGCACGTCGTTGTCGATGACGATGTCCGCAATCGCCAGACGCTTGTCGCGCGAGGCCTGCGCGGCCATGCGGGCGCGGGCGTCCTCCTCGGTCATGCCGCGCAGGCGGACGAGGCGGTCGAGCTGGGTCTCGGGGCGGGCGTCGACGACGATCACGAGGTCGTACAGCGCGGCCAGGCCGTTCTCCGCGAGCAGGGGCACGTCGTGGACGACGACGGCGTCCTCCGGGGCCGCTTCCTCGAGGTCGCGCGAACGGGCGCCCACCAGGGGGTGCACGATCGCGTTCAGGGTGGCGAGCTTCTGCGGGTCGGTGAAGACGATCGAGCCGAGCCTGGGCCGGTCCAGACTGCCGTCACCGGTGAGGACGTCCTCGCCGAAGGCGTCGACGACCGCCGCCAGCCCGGGAGTTGCGGGCGCCACGACCTCCCGCGCGATCCTGTCCGCGTCGACCAGCACCGCGCCGTGCTCGACGAGCAGCCGTGACACTTCGCTCTTGCCGGCGCCGATACCACCGGTCAGGCCCACCTTCAGCATGCCTCGCAGCTTAGGCCCTGCCACCGACAGCCCCTCCGGCCGGGAGCCCGGAAGCTCCGGAAGCCCGGTGAGGAGGGGTCAGGCGTCGCCTTCACGTTCCGCCAGGAACCGCTCGAACTCCTGGCCGATCTCGTCCGCCGAGGGGATCTCCACCGGTTCCGCGAGCATGTTGCCGCGGGTGTCGGCGCCCGCGGCGGCGTCGTACTGGTGCTCAAGGCCCTGGACGAGGGCCACGAGCTCCTCGTCGCCCTCCTGGATCTGGCGGTCGATCTCGGTCTGGGTGCGGTGCGCCTCGGTCCGCAGGGCGTGCGCTATCCCGGGAAGCACCAGGCCGGTCGCGGCCGTGATGGACTCCAGGACGGTCAGCGCCGCGTCCGGGTACGAGGAGCGCGCGATGTAGTGGGGCACATGGGCGGCGACACCGAGAACGTCGTGGCCGGCCTCCATGAGGCGGTACTCGATGAGTGATTCGGCGCTTCCGGGCACCTGCGCCTCGTCGAAGGGGCTGCGGTGGCCGGGCACCAGGTCGGTGCGGTTGCCGTGCGGGGTGAGGCCCACCGGGCGGGTGTGCGGGACGCCCATGGGGATGCCGTGGAAGTTCACGCAGAGGCGGACCCCGAGCCGTTCCACGATCTGCTGGACGGCGGCGGCGAAGCGCTCCCACTCGGTGTCCGGCTCGGGGCCCGACAGCAGCAGGAAGGGCGCGCCGGTGGCGTCCTGGACGAGCCGTACCTCCAGGGTCGGTTCCTCGTACTCCGCCCAGCGGTCGCGCTTGAACGTCAGCAGCGGACGGCGGGCGCGGTAGTCCACGAGCCGGTCGTGGTCGAAACGGGCCACGACCTGATGCGGCAGCGAGTCGAGCACCCGGTCGACGATCTGCTCGCCGGTTTCGCCCGCGTCGATGTATCCGTCGAAGTGGTAGAGCATGACAAGACCGGCCGACTCCTGGGCGAGCGCCATGTCGACCACGGCCAGGCCCTTCGGCTCCCATGCGTACAAACCCTGCGGATCAAGCACTGTGACCGCTCCTCCTCGTGTTCGTACTGCACAACGTGGCCCGGGGCACGGACATTCCCGTCCCGGGCCGGTGGCGCACAGCAAAGTGGGCCCGCACCGAATCGGTGCGGGCCCACTTCTTTCAGCTACTTGCTAGCGGTGAGCATTCAGCTCTGGCCGCCGGCGAGCTTCTCGCGGAGGGCGGCGAGCGCCTCGTCCGACGCCAGGGCGCCGGAGTTGTCGTCCGACTCCGAGGAGTAGGAACCGCCGCCACCACCGGAGGCGGCCGGAGCCGCGCTGGAGGTGCTGGCACCCTCGGCCTCGGCCTGAGCGTCGGCCTCGCGGGACTTGATGACCTGAGCCTGGTGCTGCTCGAAGCGCTGCTGCGCCTCGGCGTACTGGTTCTCCCACACCTCACGCTGGGACTCGAAGCCCTCGAGCCAGTCGTTGGTCTCGGGGTCGAAGCCCTCGGGGTAGATGTAGTTGCCCTGGTCGTCGTACGACGCGGCCATGCCGTACAGGGTCGGGTCGAACTCGACCGAGGCCGGGTCGGCACCGAAGGACTCGTTGGCCTGCTTCAGCGAGAGGCTGATGCGACGACGCTCGAGGTCGATGTCGATGACCTTGACGAAGATCTCGTCGTTGACCTGGACGACCTGCTCCGGGATCTCCACGTGGCGCTCGGCCAGCTCGGAGATGTGGACCAGACCCTCGATGCCCTCGTCCACGCGGACGAACGCACCGAACGGAACGAGCTTGGTGACCTTACCCGGGACGACCTGACCGATCTGGTGCGTACGGGCGAACTGCTGCCACGGGTCTTCCTGCGTCGCCTTGAGCGACAGGGAGACACGCTCGCGGTCCATGTCGACGTCGAGGACCTCGACGGTGACTTCCTGGCCGACCTCGACAACCTCGGAGGGGTGGTCGATGTGCTTCCAGGAGAGCTCGGAGACGTGCACCAGACCGTCGACGCCACCCAGGTCCACGAAGGCACCGAAGTTGACGATCGAGGAGACGACGCCGGAGCGGACCTGACCCTTCTGGAGGGTGGTGAGGAACGTCTGGCGAACCTCGGACTGGGTCTGCTCCAGCCAGGCACGGCGGGACAGGACCACGTTGTTGCGGTTCTTGTCCAGCTCGATGATCTTGGCCTCGAGCTCCTTGCCCACGTAGGGCTGGAGGTCGCGGACACGGCGCATCTCGACGAGAGAAGCCGGCAGGAAGCCACGGAGGCCGATGTCGAGGATGAGACCACCCTTGACAACCTCGATGACGGTGCCGGTGACGATGCCGTCCTCTTCCTTGATCTTCTCGATGGTGCCCCAGGCGCGCTCGTACTGGGCACGCTTCTTCGAGAGGATCAGGCGGCCTTCCTTGTCCTCCTTCTGGAGAACAAGGGCTTCGATCTCGTCGCCGACCTTGACGACCTCGTTCGGGTCGACGTCGTGCTTGATCGAGAGCTCGCGGCTCGGGATGACACCTTCGGTCTTGTAACCGATGTCGAGCAGGACCTCGTCCCGGTCGACCTTCACGATGACGCCGTCGACGATGTCGCCGTCGTTGAAGTACTTGATCGTCTCGTCGATCGCGGCGAGGAATGCTTCCTCGTTACCGATGTCGTTGACCGCTACCTGCGGCGTGGTAGAGGTGGTCTCGGTGCTGCTCGTCATGTGGGAAAGGGCTCCGGTACGGACAGTGAGTCGTAGGTACTGCTTACGCCGGGAGCCCGTTTCGCCCTGTAGAAGCCGGACAGTGAAGGAAGCGCCCGACCCGGCACAGCCGGAGGCGCCTCGAAAACCGAGGGGACATACATACAGATGCGAGCACAGCCTGCTACGTCTGAGGAGCGCAGGCCCGCAGCGCAACTTGTAGCATACGGGGGCAGCCGGGCAGGGTCAATGCGCGAAGGCGCACACCCGGGGCGGATCGCCGCAATCCCGGCACAAGACCTGTCTCACAAGGCCACGCGGGCGGTAGGAAGCCCCTGTCGTGACACGCCCGAGACGGGTTGAACGGAAGAGTACGACGAGGGAGCCGATCATCCAAGAGCCCGAACCGTTCGAACCGGAAGCCACCCGACGCGACGCGGATCTCATCGAGAGTTCCCGGGCGAATCGGGGCTGGTGGGACCGGAACGCGGACGACTACCAGATCGAACACGGCACGTTCCTCGGCGACGACCGGTTCGTGTGGTGTCCCGAGGGTCTCGACGAGGTGGAGGCCGAGCTTTTGGGCCCCCCGGAGGACCTCAAGGGCAAGGACGTCCTGGAGATCGGCGCCGGCGCGGCACAGTGCTCGCGCTGGCTGGCCGGACAGGGCGCGCGCCCCGTGGCCCTCGACCTCTCCCACCGCCAGCTCCAGCACGCGCTGCGCATCGGCGGCACCGTGCCCCTCGTGGAGGCGGACGCGAGCGCGCTGCCCTTCGCGGACGGCTCCTTCGACCTCGCCTGCTCGGCGTACGGCGCGCTGCCCTTCGTCGCCGATCCGGTGCTGGTGATGAGGGAGGTCCACCGGGTGCTGCGCCCCGGCGGCCGTTTCGTCTTCTCCGTCACGCACCCGGTCCGCTGGGCGTTCCCGGACGAGCCGGGCGCCGAGGGTCTGTCGGTGTCCGCGTCCTACTTCGACCGCACCCCGTACGTGGAACAGGACGAGGAGGGCCGCGCGGTCTACGTCGAGCACCACAGGACGCTCGGCGACCGGGTGCGCGACGTGGTGGCCGGCGGCTTCCGCCTGGTCGACGTCGTCGAGCCCGAGTGGCCCGCCTGGAACACCCAGGAGTGGGGCGGCTGGTCCCCGCTGCGCGGGAACCTCATTCCGGGCACGGCGATCTTCGTCTGCGAACGGGACTGACGTACGCCCGTCCGGCGCTCGTACGAGACTGGGGTCGTGATCCGTTACGAAGCCCTGGACGCGCTGCCCGTGCGCGGCGCCCTGCCCTCCGTGGACGACGCCCTGGGGGGACACGGCGCCGCGGTGCTGGTGGCGCCGCCCGGCACCGGCAAGACGACGCTGGTGCCGCTCGCCCTGGCCGGTCTCCTGGACGACGGGCGCCCGCACCGCCGGGTGGTGGTGGCCGAGCCGCGCCGGATCGCGGCCCGGGCGGCCGCCCGGCGGATGGCGTGGCTGCTGGGCGAGAAGGTCGGGGAGAGCGTCGGGTTCACGGTGCGCGGGGAACGCGTGGTCGGCCCCCACACGCGCGTGGAGGTCGTCACGACCGGGGTCCTGCTCCAGCGGCTCCAGCGGGACCAGGAACTCACAGGCGTCGACGTGGTCGTGCTCGACGAATGTCACGAGCGGCACCTGGACGCCGACACGGTGGCCGCGTTCCTCCTCGACGTGCGGGCCGCGCTCCGTCCCGAACTGCGGCTGGTCGCCGCGTCCGCGACGACCGACGCCGGGGGCTGGGCCCGGCTGCTGGGCGACGCGCCGGTCGTCGAGGCGGCGGGGGTCTCGTATCCGGTCGAGACGGTCTGGACGCCGCCCGCGCGCCCCGTTCGGCCCCCGCACGGGATGCGGGTCGATCCGGCCCTGCTGACCCATGTGGCGTCCACGGTGCGGCGGGCGCTGGCCGAACGCTCGGGTGACGTCCTGTGCTTCCTTCCCGGGGTCGGGGAGATCGCGCGGGTGGCCGGGCAGCTCGGCGGTGTCGGGGACGTCGATGTTCTCCAGGTGCACGGACGGGCTCCGGCATCGGTGCAGGACGCGGTGCTCACGGCCGGCACGCGGCGCAGGGTGGTCCTCGCGACCTCGGTCGCCGAGTCGTCGCTGACGGTTCCGGGAGTGCGGGTGGTCGTGGACTCCGGGCTCGCGCGGGAGCCGAGGGTGGACCACGCGCGCGGGCTGAGCGCCCTGGCGACCGTACGGGCCTCACAGGCGGCCGGGCGGCAGCGGGCGGGGCGGGCGGGCCGTGAGGCGCCGGGCGCGGTCTACCGCTGCTGGACGGAGGCGGAGGACGGCCGTCTGGCACGGTTCCCGGACCCCGAGATCAAGGTGGCCGACCTGACGGCGTTCGCACTCCAGGCGGCCTGCTGGGGCGATCCCGGTGCGACGGGGCTGGCCCTGCTGGATCCGCCGCCGGGCGGGGCGATGGCGGCGGCGCGGACCGTCCTGTCGGCCGTGGGCGCGGTCGACGCCGCGGGGCGCGCGACGGCACGCGGTGTGCGCATGTCCCGGCTGGGCCTGCACCCCCGGCTGGCGCGCGCCCTGCTGGACGCGACCCCGCTCGTGGGCGCGGCCCGGGCCGCCGACGTGGTCGCCCTGCTGAGCGAGGAGCCCCCGCGCGAGTACGGCGACGACCTGGCCGCGGCCTGGCGCACCGCCCGACGCGGCGGCGACGCCTACGCGGCCCGCTGGCGCGCCGAGTCCCGCCGCCTGCGCTCGTCGGCGGCCGGCCTCGCGGACGCCTCGGTCTCCTCCGGTTCGGCCTCGGCCGGCGCCTCGGCTTCGGCCACCGCACCCGGCACCGTCACCGTCACCGGCACCAGCACCAGCACCGGACAAACGCCCCCTTCGGGCTCCCCTTCCCCCGGCTCCTCCCCTATCCCGCCCATCTCTCCCATCTCCTCTACTTCCCCCGTCACCTCTCTCTCCTCTGTCCCTCCTTCCTCCGTCCCTCCTTCCTCTCCGGGCGGGCGTGCCGGGGAGGCGGAGCCCGGGGACGACCGGGTGGTCGGGCTTGTCGCCGCTCTGGCGTTCCCCGAGCGTGTCGCGCATCTGCGGGGCGGCTCCCACCTCATGGTCAGCGGGACCCGCGCCGACGCCGGCGAGGGTTCCGTACTGCGCGGTGCTCCCTGGCTCGCGGTGGCCGTCGCCGACCGTCCCGTCGGCAGGGGGCACGCGCGCGTGCGGCTCGCGGCGGTGATCGACGAACCGACGGCACGGCGTGCCGCCGCCGGCCTCCACGACGAGGGCGAGGAGGTCCACTGGGCCGCGGGTGACATCGTCGCCCGGCGGGTGGAGCGGCTCGGGGCGGTGGAGCTGGCCGTGCGGCCGCTGCGCGACGCGGACCCCGGCCTCGTACGGGAGGCGCTGCTCGAAGGGCTGCGGGAGGAGGGCTTCGGTCTGCTGCGGTGGTCGGCGGACGCCGAGGTGCTGCGGCAGCGGCTCGCGTTCCTGCGCCGGCGGCTCGGCGACCCGTGGCCCGATGTCTCCGCGGAAGCCCTCCACGCGCGCGCGAGCGAATGGCTGGAGCCGGAGCTGAGCCGTGCGCGGCGGCGCGCGGATCTGGCGCGGATCGACGCCGGACAGGCGCTGAACCGGCTGCTGCCCTGGGCCACGGGGGAGGCGGCCCGGCTGGACGAGCTGGCGCCCGAGCGGATCGAGGTGCCGAGCGGGTCGCGGATCCGCGTCGACTACGCCGATCCGGCGCAGCCGGTGCTCGCCGTGAAGCTGCAGGAGATGTTCGGGCTCCAGGCGTCTCCGGCGGTGGCCGGTGTGCCCGTGCTCGTTCACCTCCTGTCGCCCGCGGGGCGGCCCGCCGCGGTGACCGCCGATCTCGCGTCCTTCTGGAAGGACGGCTACAAGGGCGTACGGGCCGAGCTGCGCGGCCGCTATCCCAAGCACCCGTGGCCCGAGGACCCGGCGACCGCCGAGGCGACGCGGTACACGAACGCGCGGCTCAGGCGCTGACCGGCTCGGGGTCGGCGGCGGGGGCGGGCGTGGGTTCGCCCGGCCTGCGGCCGCGGGCCTCCAGATACAGCGAGAGCGACAGCAGGGCCGCGCCCAGGAGCAGGAAGCCCCAGGGGAGGTACGAGGTCATCATCAGGACCAGGGTGCGGTTGGACTTGACGAGGTCGACGGTGTGCCGGGTGTAGTCCTCGCGCATCCTCACGTCCCCGGAGAACGCGGTCACCTTGTCGCGGCCGCCCAGGAGTGTGCCGCCGCGGAGTTCCTCCTTGTGGATCTCCTCGCCGAATACGGGCGCTCCGGTGACGGGTTCGACCCAGAACTTGCGGACCGTGGTGTACCAGCGGGTGGTGCCGGTCTTGGCGAGGGACTCGGGGGTGACGCCCTGGACGGGCATGATCTTGGGGAACTTCACCTTCGTCCAGGGGATGGTCTGCTCGAAGTAGTAGACCTTGACGCCCCGGAAGGTCGTGGTGCCCTTGTAGTGGATGGGCGCCGAGGTGCGGGTCTGCGCGTCGAAGTACTCGTAGTCCCGTTTCTCGGTCCTGAAGGGCCATTTGAACTCGATGCCCTGGCGGGTGACGGGGTCTCCGTCGACGGACTCGCCGGTGGCGTGGACGGGTTCCTGGCTGTGCGCGTCGAAGATGTAGCGCTCGGGGAGTTTGGAGACCATCTTCCCGTCGGGGCCCTGGACGTAGGAGAGGGAGTCCCAGACGACGACGTCACGGCCGGCGGTCCGTTCGATCTTCTCGGAGGCCTCGACGTTGCCCTTGAGGGTCTGGACGACGGTGACCTTGGAGACCTTCTTGGCCGTCATGGTGCCGTAGTCGAGCAGGGTCGCGTCCTTCGCCTCCAGGACCATGTCCTGGTACTGGCCGGCGGGGATCTTGGCCAGGCGCGGGAAGGCGTACCAGCGCAGCAGCGGGGACAGCGCCGCGAAGAACACGGCGAGCACGAGCAGGATCAGGCTTGCCTTGCGGCGCATCTCGACGGCCCTCCCGGTGCGTGTGTCAGGGGTGCTGGGGGACGGTGGTGAGCAGCGGCTTCGGCGAGGTGTGTCCGGCCGGCGAGCCCATGGCCGTGAGGGTCAGGACCAGCGCGAGTGCCGCGGCGAGACCGGTCGCGGCGGCGATGAGGGCACGCATGCGGGCCTCCCGGGGCCAGGAGCTGATACACCGTCAGGTCCGGCACCGTAGCAACGGCGGGGCGAGATGAGAACACGTCGCGCACACAACGGATCAGGGCGCCCGCGCGGCGTGAGCCGGGAGGGCGCCCTGGAGGCGAGCCGTGCCGCGCGGTGGCGGCTCAGTACTAGGAGGCGGTGGGAGAGGCGCTGGGCGTGGCGGTGGCGGGAGCGGCGGCCACCGTCAGTTCGACGGTCAGGGTCGCCCCGCCCGTGGTGGTGACCCGGAGCAGGAAGGTGCCGGTGGTGTCGTCGGCGTACAGCTTCGGCAGCTTGAGCAGGCCGTCCGCGTCGGTGGTCAGGGCGCCGAGGGTGCGTACGGGCTTGCCGTCCGCGTCCTTGAAGTAGGGGCCCTTGTCGTTCTCGCCCGCGTCGTCCGCGGACTTGACCAGGGTCGCGGTCGCGGCGACCTTGCCCGCCACCGCGCCCTTGTAGGTGGCCTTCACCTCGACCTGGTCGGCGAACTCGCCGCCCGGTACGCAGGTCAGCGCGGTGTCGGCGGTGCGTGCCAGGGTGTCGGCCTGGCGCGCGGTGACGCTCGCCGTGTAGTCGAGGCCGGCCATGACGCGGCCCACGACGGTGACGCGGACGGTGAAGTCGCCGGTCTTCTCTCCCGCCACGAGCGCGGGCGCGGTGGCCACGCCGAGTCCGTTGGTGACCAGCGTGGCGACGCTCTCGCCGCCGGTGAAGGTGGCGTCGGTGTCGCCGACGATGGTGAACCGCACCCGGACCTTCGCCACGGCCTTGTCGGCCTTGTCGTCGGTGCGCACGGCGATCTTCTGCGCGAAGGTGTCCCCCGCGGTCGCCGTGAGCTTGCCGGCGCCCACGTTCGTCAGGTGGTCCACCGTCTCGGTGGGCGTCGGCGTGGACGTGGGCGGGGTCGTCGGGGGCTGTGTGGCCGGCGGGGTCGGGGTGGCGGGAGGAGTCGGCTTCGGGGCGGGGCTCGACGGGCCGGGGCTGCCCGGCGAGGACGGCTCGGTGGGACTTGGGCTCGGCGAGGTGGGCTCGTCGCTGTTGTGCGAGGGCAGCGATCCGGTGCCGTCCGGCACCTCGTGCGTGCCCTTGCGGTAGTACTCCAGCCACGACAGGACGGTGTTCAGGTACGCCGTCGAGTTGTTGTAGCTGAGGATCGCCGCGTTCATCTGCGCCTGGACCGCCATGTCGTGGTCGAAGCGGCACAGGTAGTGCCCGGCGGCCAGCGCCGCGTCGTAGATGTTGTTCGGGTCCTTCTTGCCGTCGCCGTTGCCGTCGCGGCCCGCCCACTCCCAGGTGGAGGGGATGAACTGCATCGGCCCGACGGCGCGGTCGAAGGTGCTGTCGCCGTCGTACGCGCCGTTGTCGGTGTCCTTGATGTTGGCGAATCCGTAGCCGTTCAGGACCGGGCCGAGGATGGGCGACAGGGTCGTGCCGTTCGCGTCGACGCGGCCGCCGCGGGCCTGGCCCGACTCGACCTTGCCGATGGCGGCGAGGAGCTGCCAGGGCAGGTTGCAGGTCGGCTTGGACTCGTGCAGCGACGCCTCGGCCTGCTTGTAGGCGGCCAGCACGGTGGCGGGAATGCCCGCCTCGGCGGCGCCCGTGGCGGCGGGCGTGTCGCTTCCCGTGGTCGGCGCGGGGTTGGGGCTCTGCAGCGGCGGAAGGTCCGTGAAATAGCGGCCGTTGCCGGTCGCGGTGCCGTCGTCGCCCGTGTCGCCGGTGCCCAGGCCGAGGTCGGCGCCGGCCGACTGCCGGCCGTGGTCGTCGGTGATCGCTCCCGGGCCCTGGGAGGCGGACAGAGCCGCGACCGCGAGCGCGGCCACAGCGGTGGTTGCCGCGCCCTTGCGCAGCCTCCTGCCGAATTGCGCCGCCATCGAGTGAACCCCTCCCACGGACGACCGGTGTGACCCCGTCGCCTCTCCGTCCTGCGCTGCCGCTGCCTGCGGCCGTGCTCCCCGCACGGCAACCCAAGCGACCCTACGACAACTTCCGTCGCCCAGAGACCTGTTCGCGCCCGATATTCACCAGTTGGCCATGAGCCGTCGTCCCGCATACTGGTCTCCGGTGATCAACCGGCCGACCATAGCCGGTCAACAGGAGACGCAGGGGGACGATTTGCCCTTCACTCTCAGTCACGCCGCCGCCGTGCTTCCCGCGATCCGTGGGAACGGAAACGGCCGCGGGCGATTGATTCCCGCCGTTCTCGTGGCGGGTTCCTTCGCTCCCGACATGACCTACTACGCGGCGAGCGCGGTACCCGGGGCGATGGAGTTCGGCACGTTCACCCACACGTTCACCGGCGTGTTCACGGTCGATGTGGTCATCGCATGGGCGCTCGTGGGAGCCTGGCTGGTGCTGCGCGAACCGCTGGTGGCGTTGATGCCCGCGGCACGACAGGGGCGCACGGCACAACTTCTGCGCTGTGGAGCCACGCGTGAGCCGGTGTGTGCGCCGACCGTTCTCCGCTGGTACGCCTCCGCGGTGCTCGGCGCGCTGACGCATGTCGTCTGGGACGCGTTCACCCATCACGACCGGTGGGGCGTGGAGCTCTTCCCCGTCCTCGGACACACCCTCGCGGGCTCACCGCTCTACTGGTACGTCCAGTACGGCAGTTCGGCGGTCGCGGCCGTCGTGATCGTGACGTGGGTGGTGCTCGCGCTGCGCCGCGCCCCGGAGGGTCCCGTCGTCGCCGTGCCCGTCCTGTCCAGCGCCGACCGGTGGCTGGCCGCGGTGGTGATCGGCGGCCTCGCGCTGGCCGCCGCGGTGCAGCGGGCGGTGCGCTGGTGGGCGTACTGGAAGTCCGTCGCGAAGCCGTGGGAACTCATTCCGGCGCTGTGCTTCGGCGGGGGCGCCGGACTGGTCCTCGGCCTTTTCCTGTACGTCCTCGCGGTCAGGATCTGGCGTCCCGCTCCGGCTCGTCCCGCTCCTGAGGCGGCGCGTACGGAGCCGAGCCGTCCCGCCGCCCGCTGACCGCCCCGCCCGCGGTGAGAACCCGGAGCAGCCCGCACCCCCGGCCGAGGCCCCGGTGCACGGCTCGGGCGACCCGCTCGACGACACGGGCGCGGTACGGCATCGTCGGATGGTCGTACGACAGGACGATGACCCGGTAGCTGCGGGCCGGGCCGGTGAAGGAACCGATGCCGTGGACACGACCCCCGTTCGCGGCCCGGGGCAGCCTGCCGGTCGCGATGTGCGCCCCCGGACGGCGCCGCAGGCCCGGGAGCGCTCCGCGCGGCCGGCCGTCACGGAGCCGTGTGAACTCCCGCAGGCGCCGCGCGCCGGCCCGCCGGAACGCGCGGGCGCCGGACACCACCGCCGACCACGGCCGCGACCGGTCACGGGCCGTGCCGCGGGCCCGGCCGCCTCCCTCGTCGTCGCGGACCGACACCAGGACCGTGCCCGGGCGCGCGGACAGTGCCGCCTGGAGATCGCGGGACAGCCGGGTCCCGAAATCCTCGTCACGGGAGGAACCGCCGGACCCCAGGAGCTGGGCGGTGCCCGCTCCGGCCGCGACCGCGGGTACCGGCGCCAGCAGCACCGGGACGACGGCCGCGGCCACCGTCGCGGTCGCGACCACCACGGTCGTGGCCATGGCCGTACGGCGGTGCAGCGTGCGTATACCCATGCCCGCATCCTTACGTCGCCCTCCGGGCCGGGGCTCCCTGTGAGAGCCACGCGAGTGACGAGCCCGCACAGGCACCCGAGCCGCCCGCACCGGCACCCCGGGCCGCCCGCGCCGCGGCCGAAGACACCCGCGCCGCGGCCGGAGACGCCCGAGGGCCGCGGGTCCCGCACCTCGTGGTGCCGGACTCGCGGCCCTCGTAAGAAGGGGCGCCGCACCTAGTGCGCGGCCGACTCCCAGTCCGGGCCCACGCCGACGGAGACGTCCAGCGGAACATCGAGCCGGACCGCCGACGCCATCTCGTGGCGCAGCAGTTCCTCGGTCCTCTCCCGCTCACCGGGAGCGATCTCCAGGACGATTTCGTCATGGACCTGGAGCAGCATGCGGGAGTCCAGCTTCGCCTCGCGCAGCGCCCGGTCCACGTTGAGCATCGCGATCTTCACGATGTCGGCGGCCGTGCCCTGGATGGGCGCGTTCAGGGCCATGCGCTCGGCCGCCTCACGGCGCTGACGGTTGTCGCTGTTGAGATCCGGCAGATAGCGGCGGCGCCCGAACAGCGTCGCCGTGTACCCCGTGGCCCGGGCCTCGTCGACCGCGCGGCGCAGATAGTCCCGTACACCGCCGAAGCGCTCGAAGTACGTGTCCATCAGCCCACGGGCCTCGCCCGCCTCGATGTTGAGCTGCTGGGACAGACCGAACGCCGACAGCCCGTACGCGAGGCCATACGACATCGCCTTGATCTTGCGGCGCATCTCGGCGTCGACCGAGGACCGCTCCACCGAGAACACCTGGGAGGCGACGGTGGTGTGCAGGTCCTCACCGGAGGTGAACGCCTCCAGCAGACCCTCGTCCTCGGACAGATGGGCCATCACCCGCAGCTCGATCTGGCTGTAGTCCGCGGTCATCAGGCACTCGAAGCCCTCACCGACGACGAAGCCGCGGCGGATCGCGCGGCCCTCGTCCGTGCGCACCGGGATGTTCTGCAGGTTCGGATCGGTCGACGACAGGCGGCCGGTCGCCGCCACCGTCTGGTTGAACGTCGTGTGGATCCGGCCGTCCGCCGCGATCGTCTTGATCAGACCCTCGACCGTGGACCGCAGCTTGGCCTGCTCACGGTGACGCAGCATGATCACGGGCAGTTCGTTCTCGGTCTGCGCCGCCAGCCAGGCCAACGCGTCCGCGTCCGTCGTGTAGCCCGTCTTCGTCTTCTTCGTCTTCGGCAGGGCCAGTTCACCGAAGAGGACTTCCTGGAGCTGCTTGGGCGAACCGAGGTTGAACTCGTGCCCGGCGGCCGCGTGCGCCTCCTTCACCGCCTGCTGCACCGCGCCGGCGAACGTCTGCTCCATGGTCTCCAGGTGCGCCCGGTCCGCCGCGATGCCGTACCGCTCCAGCCGCGCCAGCAGGGTGGACGTGGGCAGTTCCATGTCGCGCAGCAGATCCGCCGCGCCGACCTCCTGGAGCTTCTCCCCGAACGCCTCCCCGAGATCGAGGATCGTGCGGGCCTGCGCCATCAGCGCGTCGGCCTCGGCCTGCTCGTCCGTACCGAAGGCGAGCTGTCCGTCGGCAGCGGCGGCGGGCCCGAGCTCTCGGCCCAAATACTCCAGGGACAGCGCGTCCAGCGCGAAGGAACGGCGGCCCGGCTTGACCAGATAGGCGGCGAGCGCCGTGTCCATGGTCACGCCCTCGATGGTCCAGCCGTGCTCGGCGAAGACCCGCATCACGCCCTTGGCGTTGTGCATGACCTTGTGCCGGTCCGGGTCGGCGAGCCACGCGGCGAACGCGTTCTCGTCGGACTCGTCCAGCCGGGACGGGTCGAACCAGACCGCGGGACCCGTCCCCGTGGCGATCGCCACCTCGGCGACCGACCCCGAGCCCAGCGCCCACGAGTCGACCGTGGACACGCCCAGCACCTCGGTGCCGTGCTCGGCGAGCCACGGCTTCAGCTCGCCCGCGCCCAGCACCGTCCCCTCGATCTCGACGCCCTCGGCGACCGGCCGCGCCTCCTCGGACTCCCCTGCTCCCGGGTCCACGGCGAGAAGCCGCTCACGCAGCGAGGGGTTCCGGATCTCCAGCGTGTCCAGGACCATCGCCACGGCCGTGCGGTCGTACGCGGCCCGCTCCAGGTCCGCCACCGTGCCCGACAGCTCGACGTCCTTGACCATCTCCGTGAGACGGCGGTTGAGCTTCACCGCCTCCAGGTGGTCGCGCAGGTTCTGCCCGGCCTTGCCCTTGACCTCCTCGACCCGCTCGACGAGCTCCGCGAACGAACCGAACTGGTTGATCCACTTCGCGGCCGTCTTCTCACCCACACCGGGAATGCCCGGCAGGTTGTCCGACGGGTCGCCGCGCAGCGCCGCGAAGTCCGGATACTGCGCCGGCGTCAGCCCGTACTTCTCGAAGACCTTCTCCGGGGTGAACCGGGTCAGCTCGGAGACGCCCTTCGTCGGATACAGCACCGTCGTGTGCTCCGAGACGAGCTGGAAGGAGTCACGGTCACCCGTGACGATCAACACCTCGAAGCCCTCGGCCTCCGCCTGGGTGGCGAGCGTCGCGATGACGTCGTCGGCCTCGAAACCGTCCACCGCGAACCGCCGCGCGTGCATCGCGTCCAGCAGCTCGCCGATCAGCTCGACCTGCCCCTTGAACTCGTCCGGGGTCTTCGACCTGTTCGCCTTGTACTCGGTGAACTCCTCCGAACGCCAGGTCTTGCGCGAGACGTCGAACGCCACCGCGAAGTGCGTGGGCGCCTCGTCGCGCAGCGTGTTCGCCAGCATCGACGCGAAACCATAGATGGCGTTCGTCGGCTGGCCCGTCGCGGTCGTGAAGTTCTCCGCGGGCAGCGCGAAGAACGCGCGGTAGGCCAGCGAGTGCCCGTCCATGAGCATCAGTCGCGGGCGGCCCGTACCTGCGGTCTTCTCGGTCTTCTTCGATGCTGTCTCTGCCACACCCCCGATCCTGCCACGGCCCGCTGACAACGAGAGCCCTCCGGGTCCGCCGCACCCCCTCCCCTCCCGGATCCCCACAACCCGCGGGCCGCGCTGTCGGCCGCGCGTGCGAGGATCGAAGGGGTACGAACACACGCACACCGACGTGCGCACGCGAAGGGGTTCAGCGATGGCCAGCAAGCCGCCGAAAAGCGATCCGGTCCAGGACGCGCCGCAGGTAGCCGGACCGAAGCACGCCGCGGCCGGGCTCCCCGCCATCGGACACACCCTGCGCATCGCGCAGCAGCAGATGGGCGTCCGCCGCACCGCGCTCACCCTCCTGCGCGTCAACCAGAAGGACGGCTTCGACTGCCCCGGCTGCGCCTGGCCCGAGCCCGAGCACCGGCACGCCGCGGAGTTCTGCGAGAACGGCGCCAAGGCCGTCGCCGAGGAAGCCACCCTGCGCCGGGTGACCCCCGACTTCTTCGCCGCGCACCCCGTCTCCGACCTCGCCGGCCGCAGCGGCTACTGGCTCGGGCAGCAGGGCCGACTCACCCACCCCATGTACCTGGCCGAGGGCGCCGACCACTACGAGCCCGTCCCCTGGGAACGCGCCTTCGACATCGTCGCCGAGGAACTCGCCGCGCTCGGCTCCCCGGACGAAGCCCTCTTCTACACCTCGGGCCGCACCAGCAACGAGGCCGCCTTCCTCTACCAGCTCTTCGCCCGCGAACTCGGCACGAACAACCTGCCGGACTGCTCGAACATGTGCCACGAGTCGTCCGGCTCCGCGCTCAACGAGACCATCGGCATCGGCAAGGGCAGCGTCCTGCTGGAGGACCTCTACCGCGCGGACCTGATCATCGTCGCCGGGCAGAACCCCGGCACGAACCACCCGCGCATGCTCTCCGCCCTGGAGAAGGCCAAGGCGAACGGCGCGAAGATCATCACCGTCAACCCGCTGCCCGAAGCGGGCATGGAGCGCTTCAAGAACCCGCAGACGCCCCAGGGCATGATCAAGGGCGCCGCGCTCACCGACCTCTTCCTCCAGATCCGCATCGGCGGCGACCAGGCCCTCTTCCGCCTGCTGAACAAACTGATCCTCGACACCGAGGGCGCCGTCGACGAGACGTTCGTCGCCGAACACACCCACGGCTTCGAGGACTTCGCCGAGGCCGCCCGCGCGGCCGACTGGGACGAGACGCTCACCGCGACCGGTCTCACCCGCGACAGCATCGACGAGGCCCTGGAGATGGTCCTCGCCTCGGAGCGCACCATCGTGTGTTGGGCGATGGGCCTCACCCAGCACAAGCACTCCGTCCCCACCATCCGCGAGGTCGTCAACTTCCTGCTGCTGCGCGGCAACATCGGCCGCCCCGGCGCCGGCGTCTGCCCCGTCCGCGGACACTCCAACGTCCAGGGCGACCGCACGATGGGCATCTTCGAACGCCCCGCCCCCGCCTTCCTCGACGCCCTGGAGAAGGAGTTCGGCTTCAAGCCGCCCCGCGAACACGGCTACGACGTCGTACGGGCCATCCGCGCGCTGCGCGACGGCGACGCGAAGGTCTTCTTCGCCATGGGCGGCAACTTCGTCTCCGCCTCCCCCGACACCGACGTCACCGAGGCGGCCATGCGACGCGCCCGGCTCACCGTCCACGTCTCCACCAAGCTGAACCGCTCGCACGTCGTCACCGGCGCGCGCGCCCTCATCCTGCCCACCCTCGGACGCACCGAGCGCGACCTCCAGGGCGGCGGCGAGCAGTTCGTGACCGTCGAGGACTCCATGGGCATGGTGCACGCCTCACGCGGCCGCCTGGAGCCCGCGAGCCCCCACCTGCTGTCCGAGCCCGCCATCGTCGCCCGCCTCGCCCGCAGGGTCCTCGGCGAGGCCAGCGGCACCCCCTGGGAAGAGTTCGAGAAGGACTACGCGACCGTCCGCGACCGCATAGCCCGCGTGATCCCCGGCTTCCAGGACTTCAACGCGCGCGTGGCCGACCCCGCCGGCTTCGCCCTCCCCCACGCCCCCCGCGACGAACGCCGCTTCCCGACGGCCACCGGCAAGGCCAACTTCACCGCCGCGCCCGTCGAACACCCCGAACTCCCCGAAGGGCGCCTGCTGCTGCAGACCCTGCGCTCCCACGACCAGTACAACACCACCATCTACGGACTCGACGACCGATACCGGGGCATCAAGAACGGCCGCCGGGTCGTCTTCGTCAATCCCGACGACGCCCGCGAACTGAAGATCGCGGACGGCTCGTACGTCGACCTCGTCGGCGAGTGGAAGGACGGCGTGGAACGGCGCGCCCCCGGCTTCCGCGTCGTGCACTACCCCACCGCCCGGGGCTGCGCCGCCGCCTACTACCCCGAGACGAACGTCCTGGTCCCCCTGGACTCGACGGCCGACACGAGCAACACCCCCGCCAGCAAATCCGTGGTCGTCCGTCTGGAACAATCGACAGCCGACTGAGCGTTCGCTCAGTGAGGGAATTCCACGACGACGTGGTCCACGACGAACGGAGCCGGGCCCCATGGGCGAACAGCACACCCCGAAGTTCCCGCAAGGGGTCATCGACGAGTACGCCGCGCTCGGCGTCGACCTGCCCGCGCTGTTCTCCGCGGGCCACCTCGGCAACCGCATGGGCGTCCAGATCACCGAGGCCTCCGCGGACCGCGTCGTGGGCACCATGCCCGTCGAGGGCAACACCCAGCCCTACGGCCTGCTCCACGGAGGAGCCTCCGCCGTCCTCGCCGAGACCATCGGCTCCGTCGGCGCCATGCTCCACGGCGGCATCACCAAGATCGCCGTCGGCGTCGACCTGAACTGCACGCACCACCGCGGCGTCCGCTCCGGCCTCGTCACCGGCGTGGCCACACCCGTCCACCGCGGCCGCACCTCGGCGACGTACGAGATCGCCATCACCGGCGAGGACGGCAAGCGCGTCTGCAGCGCCCGCCTCACCTGCATCCTCAAGGACGCCCCCCAGAGCTGACCCCCGGCTCTCCCGGGCGCTCACGGGTCCCCCGGGTCCCCCGGGGCGCTCCGGGGCCCCGCGGATCACCCTGGGCGATCCGGAGAGCGTGGACCCCTGGGGCGCCTCGGAGCGCTCGGAGGCGCGCGGATCCCCCGGAGTGGTCGAGGCACGCGGATCCCTGGGCGCGCCGTGACGCGCGGATCCTCCCGGGTCGCACAGGCGAGCGGACCACCCCGGGCCCAGGCGCGCGGGGTCTTCGGGTGCCGTCCCGAGGGCCGCGCGCTTCGGCGGCCCCGGCGCCGGGGTTCACCAGCCCCCGGAGTCGTCCGGAGCCCTTGAAGTTCCGCCTGCCCGCCGAGGTCCAACCCTCGCACTCTCGGCCCCCGTTGGGCCGAACCCCGACGCGGCCCGCGGCGGCGCGCCCGGGCACGGAGTGTCGTCGCGATCGCAATCGGCGACCCCGTCAGCCCCCTCCACGGCGCCCGTGACCGCCGAGGGAGACGCGCCCCGGTCACAAGTGCCCTGGCGACACGCGCACTTCCTTCCGCTTCGCGGGCGGCACCGAGCGCCGCACGGCCGGAACCGCCCACAAGTAGGCTCCGGTCCGCCCTAGTTGAGCGCGGCACCCCACCTCCGCTGCCACTGACAGTGAGGGCCGGAAACGCCCGCCTCATCACCTTGCGCGGCCCCGTATACAACCGCGCCCGCCCGCCGCCCGGCGTCCGGGCTCTCCCCGCCCCGACCTGCCTGTCCTCCACGACGACGCACAGCAACAGCAAAGCCTCACTTCGGCGGCATCCGGCAGCCCGGCGCGAAGACCGTCACGCGCGCCCCCCACTTCCCCAACGCGCCCTCCCCCACACCCACTTCACCCGGCCAGGACACCGCCGACCGCCTCATGCGGCGGTAACACACGGTTACCTCTGCCGCAATAAAGCAATCCCCCCGCCGCGAGCCGCGCCGCACCACGCCCCGGAAGGCCCCCCGAACCGCCGCACGGCGTACAGCTTCCGGTATCCGCCATCAACCCGGAACAGCGCGTTCTCACCATGCGAACACATAACCGCCTCCGGGGGGCACGCCGAAATGCTCCGATCGTCCGCCCCACGCCCCGCAGGGCACCCCCCGGATAACAAGAGCGTCACAGCCTTCCCCACGCTCCTCCCCACCCCCCCAACCTGCGCTTATAGTCACGGCCAGTCACCGCGCCGCCGGGCGCGTCACTGCACGGCCCTGCTTCATCCAGTACGGCCCGGCGAGAAACACGGCCCCCACCCTGGGGTGCCGCGCCAGGGAGAGGATTCAACGTGCGACAGCGTTCTATGGTCATACTCACCGCCGTGCTCACGACAGGAGCACTCACGCTGACCGCCTGCGGCTCGCGCGACGACAGCGGCGACAGCAAGAGCGACAAGAAGACCGAGATCATCATCGGCGTGGACGCGCCGCTGACCGGCCAGAACTCGGCCACCGGTCTCGGCATCCAGGGCGGCGTCCAGATCGCCGTGGACGACGCCAACAAGAACAACACCGTTCCCGGCGTGACCTTCAAGGTCAAGGCGCTCGACGACAAGGCCATCCCGGCCTCCGGCCAGGCCAACGCCACCCAGCTCGTCCAGGACGACAAGGTCCTCGGCGTGGTCGGCCCGCTGAACTCCGGCGTCGCCACCCAGATGCAGCAGGTCTTCGACACCGCGGGCCTCGTCGAGATCTCGCCGTCCAACACGGCGCCCGAGCTCACCCAGGGCAAGAACTGGCAGACCGCCAAGTCCCGCCCGTTCAAGACCTACTTCCGCACCGCCACCACCGACGCCCTCCAGGGCGGCTTCGCGGCCGACTACGCCTACAACACGCTGAAGAAGCGCAAGGTGTACGTCGTCGACGACAAGCAGACCTACGGTGCCGGCCTCGCCAAGCTCTTCAAGGCGGGCTTCACCAAGTCCGGCGGCAAGCTCGCGGGCGAGGACCACGTCAACACCGGCGACACGGACTTCTCCGCCCTCGTCACCAAGATCAAGAACTCCAAGGCCGACCTCGTCTACTACGGCGGCCAGTACGACGAGTCCGAGAAGCTCACCAAGCAGCTCAAGGACGGCGGAGCCAAGATCCCGCTGTTCGGCGGCGACGGCATGTTCTCCGACACCTACATCCAGACCGCCGGCAAGCCCTCCGAGGGTGACCTCGTCACCTCCGTCGGCCAGCCCGTCGACTCCCTCGCCTCCGCCGCCGACTTCATCAAGAAGTACAAGGCGTCCGGCCTCAAGGGCGACTACGGCACCTACGGCGGCTACTCCTACGACGCCGCCACGGCCATCATCAAGGCCATCGGCGCTGTCGTGAAGGACGGCAAGATCCCGGACGGCGCCCGCGCCAAGATCGTCGCCGAGGTCCAGAAGACGAAGTTCGACGGCATCGCCGGCCCCGTCTCGTTCGACGAGTACGGCGACACCACGAACAAGCAGCTCACCGTCTACCAGGTCGTCGACGGCAAGTGGAAGGCCGTCAAGAGCGGTACGTTCAACGGCTGATCAGCTACACCCGGGCCACTCCGGTGGATCGGTCCACCACCAGGCGACGGCGCCCCGAGCGGCACCACACGCCCGGTCCGATCCACCGGACAGGCCCTCCGCACAACCTCAGGGCCGCGCGGCCACGACCACACGTCACCGCGCGGCCCGCTTCATACGCCCTGATCAACTCTCCCCACCACATGGAGGCCACGCGGTGAACACCCTGCCGCAGCAGCTGGCCAACGGGCTGTTCCTCGGCTCGATGTACGGGCTGATCGCCATCGGCTACACGATGGTGTACGGCATCGTCCAGCTCATCAACTTCGCCCACGGCGAGATCTTCATGACCGGCGGCTTCGGCGCACTCTCGGTCTACCTCTACGTTCTGCCAAACGGCACATCCATGTGGATAGCCCTCCCAGCGATGCTGATAGGCGGCGGAATCGTCTCCGTCCTCATCGCCGTCGGGGCGGAACGCTTCGCCTACCGACCACTACGCGGAGCACCACGCCTCGCCCCGCTCATCACCGCCATCGGTCTGTCCCTGGCCCTCCAGCAGATCGTCTTCAACACCTACCCCGACGCCAAGACCGACCTGACGTTCCCCCAGCTTCCCTTCGGTCCCTGGCACATCGGCTCCGTCAGCATCCAGAGCGGCTCGGTCTTCGTCATCGTCGCCGCCCCCCTGTGCATGGCGGCCCTCGCCCTCTTCGTCAGCCTCTCCCGCACCGGCCGCGCCATGCAGGCCACCGCGCAGGACCCTGACACCGCACAGCTCATGGGCATCGACACCAACCGCATCATCGTCATCGCCTTCGCCATCGGCGGCTTCTTCGCCGCCGTCGCGGCCGTCGCCTACGGCCTGCGCTACGGCACCGTCAAGTACGACATGGGCTTCCAGATGGGCCTCAAGGCCTTCACCGCGGCCGTCCTCGGCGGCATCGGCAACATCTACGGCGCCATGATCGGCGGCCTCGTCCTCGGCCTCGCCGAGACCCTGGCCACCAGCTACATCGACGGCATCCCCGGCATGCAGCAGCTCGGCGGCGGCGGCTGGTCCTCCGTCTGGGCCTTCGTACTCCTCATCCTCGTACTGCTGTTCAGGCCACAGGGCCTCGTCGGCGAACGCGTCGCGGACAGGGCGTGAGCACCATGGCAACCACCGAGACCTCCACCCCCGAGCGCGGCCTGATCGCGCTCCCCGAGAGCGCGGCCCGCGTCCTCGTCGCGGTCGGCGCCATCGCCACCATCGCCAGCACCTTCATGTCCTGGACCTACACGTCCGACTTCCCCGGGGACCTCACCTACTACGGCTCCCCGGCCGGACTCCAGGTCCTCGACATCGTCGCCGGCGTCCTCACCCTGCTGTTCGCGCTGACCCTCTGGAACGTCCGCGGCCTCGGCTGGCTCAACCCGGCGGGCGCCACCCAGCCCGTCGTCCTCGCCGCCGCCTCCGCGTTCGCCGTGAGCTGGTTCAGCGCCATCGCCATCGCCGTCGACCTCAAGGGCCTCGTCGCACTCGACCCCGGCGCCTACGTCGCCGCCGTCGGCTCGCTGATCGCCCTCCTCGGCACCCTGGCACTCCCCAAGCCCGGTGACACCTTCAAGGACTACGTCACCAAGCCCGGCCTCATCCCGCCGGCCGCCAAGCTGCCCGCCTGGGTCGAGCGCCTCGTCATCACCGGCGCCACCGCCGTCGCGCTCACCGCGTTCACGTACGGCATCGGCGTCGACCCCGACGCGAGCGAAACGTTCCTGGGCTACCTGCTCCTCGTCGTCTTCGGCACCTGGGCCCTCCAGACAGCCGGACTCTTCGACCGCTTCGCCCAGCTCAACGCCCGCCACAAGGGATTCGCCACCACCATGGCGTTCCTCGCCGCGGCGATCTTCCCCTACTTCGCGAACAACGAGCACAACTCCAACGTCGGCGTGAGCATTCTCGTCGTCGGCACCGTCGCCCTCGGCCTCAACATCGTCGTCGGCCTCACCGGACTCCTCGACCTCGGATACGTCGCCTTCCTCGGCGTCGGCGCCTACGCCGCGGCCCTCGTCTCCGGCTCCGAGTTCTCCCGCTTCTCCGGCGTCCAGTTCCCCTTCTGGGCCGCCATGCTCACCGGCATGGCAGCATCGCTCGTGTTCGGCGTCCTCATCGGCGCCCCCACCCTGCGACTGCGCGGCGACTACCTCGCCATCGTGACCCTGGGCTTCGGAGAGATCTTCCGCATCGCCGTCAACAACCTGGACGGCGCCTCCGGACCCAACCTCACCAACGGCCCCAACGGCATCTCCATGATCCCGGACCTCAACATCTTCGGGTTCGACTTCGGCACCAGCCACGACGTCGCCGGCCACGCCCTCGGCCGCTTCGCCAACTACTTCCTGCTGATGCTGCTCATCACCGCACTCGTCGTCGTCGTCTTCTCCCGCGCCGCCGACTCCCGGATCGGCCGCTCCTGGATCGCCATCCGCGAGGACGAGACCGCCGCCACCGCCATGGGCATCAACGGCTTCCGCGTCAAGCTCGTCGCCTTCGCCCTCGGCGCCTCCCTCGCCGGCCTCGCCGGAACGGTCAGCGCCCACGTCGGCTACAGCGTCAACCCGGCCCCGTACCAGTTCGCCGGCTCCGTGCCCCCGAACTCCGCCTTCCTCCTCGCGGCGGTCGTCCTCGGCGGCATGGGCACCGTCAGCGGACCCATCCTCGGCGCCACCCTGCTCTACCTCCTCCCTGAGAAGCTCCAGTTCCTCAAGGAGTACCAACTCCTCGCCTTCGGCGTCGCGCTCGTCCTCCTCATGCGCTTCCGCCCCGAAGGCATCATCGCCAACCGTCGCAACCAGCTCGAATTCCACGAGGGCGACGACAGCGACGAGACCGTCCACATCCCCGAACAAGGCCTGCCCGACTCCACCGTCGGCGTCACCAAGGCAGGGGCGTAACCAACATGACCACCACCACAGCCCCCAGCCCCGTCCTCGAAGCCACCGGCGTCACCATGCGCTTCGGCGGCCTCACCGCGGTCCGCAACGTCGACCTCACGGTCAACGCCGGAGAGATCGTCGGCCTCATCGGCCCCAACGGCGCGGGCAAGACCACCTTCTTCAACTGCCTCACCGGCCTCTACGTCCCCACCGAGGGCAAAGTCGCCTACAAGGGCACGGTGCTGCCCCCCAAGCCGCACCTGGTCACCAGCGCCGGCATCGCCCGCACGTTCCAGAACATCCGGCTCTTCGCCAACATGACCGTCCTGGAGAATGTGCTCGTCGGACGCCACACCCGCACCAAGGAAGGCCTCTGGTCGGCCCTCCTGCGCGGCCCCGGCTTCCGCAAGGCCGAAGCCACCTCCCGCGAACGCGCCATGGAACTGCTGGAGTTCATCGGCCTCGACCACAAGGCCGACCACCTCTCCCGCAACCTCCCCTACGGCGAACAGCGCAAGCTGGAGATCGCGCGAGCCATGGCGAGCGAGCCGGGCCTGCTCCTCCTCGACGAACCCACCGCCGGCATGAACCCGCAGGAAACCCGCGCGACCGAAGAACTCGTCTTCGCCATCCGCGACCGCGGCATCGCCGTCCTCGTCATCGAGCACGACATGCGCTTCATCTTCAACCTGTCCGACCGCGTGGCCTGCCTCGTCCAGGGCGAGAAGCTCGTCGAAGGCACCTCCGAGGTCGTCCAGGGCGACGAACGCGTCATCGCCGCCTACCTCGGCACCCCCTTCGAGGGCGCCCCCGGCGCCGACGAACTCGCCGAGGTCGAGGCCGCCGAAGCCGCCGGAACAGCCGCGGACACCCAGCCCACGACCGAGGAAGCCGCCGACACCCCGGCAGCCGCCCCGGCCGACGACACCACGGAAGCCCCCGCGACCGAGGAGGCCGAGGAGACCCCGGCAGCCGAGGACAGCACGGCGACCGAGGCCACCACGGACACCGACGAAGCCCCCGAGGCCTCCGAGGAACCCGCGGACGCCACCCCGTCCGAAGACTCCGACGCACCCACCGCGTCCGACGACTCCGACGCGCAGGGCAGCACCACCAAGGAAGGAAACGCCCAGTGACCGCACTGCTCGAGGTCGAAGACCTCAAGGTCGCCTACGGCAAGATCGAAGCCGTCAAGGGCATCTCCTTCACCGTCGAAGCCGGCCAGATCGTCACCCTCATCGGCACCAACGGCGCCGGCAAGACGACGACCCTGCGCACCCTCTCCGGGCTCCTCAAGCCCAGCGGAGGCCGCATCCTCTTCGACGGCCAGCCCCTCGCCAACATCCCCGCCCACAAGATCGTCTCCCTCGGGCTCGCTCACTCCCCCGAGGGACGGCACATCTTCCCCCGCCTCACCATCGCGGAGAACCTCCAGCTCGGAGCCTTCCTCCGCAGCGACAAGGCGGGCATCGAGAAGGACATCCAGCGCGCCTACGACCTCTTCCCCATCCTGGGAGAACGCCGTAAGCAGGCCGCGGGCACCCTCTCGGGCGGCGAACAGCAGATGCTCGCCATGGGACGCGCCCTCATGTCCCAGCCCAAGCTGCTCATGCTCGACGAACCCTCCATGGGCCTCTCGCCGATCATGATGCAGAAGATCCTCGCCACCATCGCCGAACTCAAGGCGTCCGGCACCACCATCCTGCTCGTCGAGCAGAACGCCCAGGCGGCGCTCTCGCTGGCCGACCAGGCCCACGTCATGGAGGTCGGCAACATCGTCCTCTCCGGCACCGGCCAGGACCTCCTCCACGACGAGTCCGTCCGCAAGGCGTACCTCGGCGAGGACTGATCCGCCCGCGACCCCGGTCGCACGAAAAGGCCCGCACCTCCGTCAGGGGTGCGGGCCTCTTCCGTCCGCCGCTTCGACGCGGACCAAGCTCTGCCGGGCCGCGGTACTAGCCCTTCGCCGCCTTCTTCTCCGCGGCGTCCTCGATGACCGCCTCGGCCACCTGCTGCATCGACATACGACGGTCCATCGACGTCTTCTGGATCCACCGGAACGCCGCCGGCTCCGTCAGGCCGTACTCCGTCTGGAGAACCGACTTCGCGCGGTCCACCAGCTTCCGCGTCTCCAGACGCTGCGTGAGATCCGCGATCTCACCCTCCAGCGCCTTCAGCTCCGCGAACCGGGACACCGCCATCTCGATCGCCGGCACCACGTCGCTCTTGCTGAACGGCTTCACCAGGTACGCCATCGCGCCCGCGTCACGGGCCCGCTCGACGAGGTCGCGCTGCGAGAACGCGGTCAGCATCAGCACCGGGGCGATCGACTCCTCGGCGATCTTCTCCGCCGCCGAGATGCCGTCCAGCTTCGGCATCTTCACGTCGAGGATCACCAGGTCGGGCTTGTGCTCCCGGGCCAGCTCGACGGCCTGCTCACCGTCGCCGGCCTCGCCTACGACGGTGTAGCCCTCCTCCTCCAGCATCTCCTTGAGGTCGAGACGGATCAGCGCCTCGTCCTCGGCGATGACGACACGGGTCGTCAGCGGAGGCACGTGCGACTTGTCGTCGTCGGGCGCGTCTACGGGCTGGGGCGACTCGGGGGCGGTCACGGGGGCTCCTCGTTGCGGGCCGGGCAGGTAGTGCTGCTTAAGAAGACTACCTAGCGGCGGCGAGCTGCGATGACCCGGTATGCTTCCGCAGAGCCACTCACGCCGGGTTGGCGCAACTGGTTGACGCGGAGGTCTCAAACACCTCTGTCCGCAAGGACATGTGGGTTCGAATCCCATACCCGGCACAGTTCACCGCAAAGCGGAGGTCCACGTTCGCGTGGACCTCCGCTTTTTGCTGCACCCGGTAGCGATCAGTGACGCACGGTGTTCACATGAACTCTCATGGAACTGAAGTGCGAGAGAAGGCCCTCACCCTGCTCCGCGACGGAGCCAAGAACACCGACGTGGCACGACGGTTCGAGCTTCCGCCGGGAACGGTGAGCTACTGGAAGCATGTCGACCGGGTGAAACGGGGTGAGCCGGTCGCCGTTCGGCGTCGCTCCCCTGCCCGAGGTGCGACGGCCGCGACCTCGACGAGGCCTCGTACAGCTATCTCCTCGGCCTGTACCTGGGCGACGGGCACATCAGCCACTACGCGAAGCACAAAGTGCCCAGCCTCATGATCACCCTCGACGACGCGTGGCCGGGAATTCAGGACAGCACGGAGCGCGCCCTGCGAGCCGTGTTTCCCCACAACGCCACGTGCCGCGTTCGCAGCAAAGGCGCGCACAACATCAAGGTGTACTTCAAGCACCTCGACTGTCTCTTCCCCCAGCACGGCCCCGGCAGGAAGCACGAGCGGCCGATCGTGCTCGCGGCCTGGCAGCGGGAGATCGTCGATGACCACCCCTGGGAGTTCGTCCGGGGGCTCATCCACTCCGACGGGTGTCGCATCACCAACTGGACCACCCGCGTCGTCGGCGGGGAGCGCAAGCGCTACGAATACCCCCGGTACTTCTTCACCAATGTCTCCGACGACATCAGGCGGCTCTTCACCGACACCCTGGACAGGCTCGGCGTCGAGTGGACGCACTGCACCCGGCACGGCAACCCGTACAACATCTCGGTCGCCAGGAAGGCCTCCGTGGCCCTCATGGACGCCCACGTCGGCCCCAAGTACTGAGCAGCGAGGGCCCCTCGGGCGGCTCAGAGGGGCCCGTCGGACGTGTGGCGGCTACTTGGGGCTGTCGTCCTCGCCCACGTGGTGGACGCGGACCAGGTTCGTGGTGCCGGAGACTCCGGGCGGGGAGCCGGCGGTGATCACGACGATGTCGCCCTTGGCGCAGCGGCCGTACTTCAGGAGGAGTTCGTCGACCTGGTCGACCATGGCGTCGGTGGAGTCGACGTGGGGGCCGAGGAAGGTTTCGACGCCCCAGGTGAGGTTGAGCTGGGAGCGGGTGGCGGGGGTGGGGGTGAAGGCGAGGAGCGGGATGGGTGAGCGGTAGCGGGAGAGGCGGCGGACGGTGTCGCCGGACTGGGTGAAGGCGACGAGGAACTTGGCGCCGAGGAAGTCGCCCATTTCCGCTGCGGCTCGGGCGACGGCGCCGCCCTGGGTGCGGGGTTTGTTGCGTTCGGTCAGCGGGGGCAGTCCCTTGGCGAGGATGTCCTCCTCGGCGGCTTCGACGATGCGGCTCATCGTCCTGACCGTCTCGACGGGGTATTTGCCGACGCTGGTCTCGCCGGAGAGCATCACGGCGTCGGTGCCGTCGATGACGGCGTTGGCGACGTCGGAGGCTTCGGCGCGGGTGGGGCGGGAATTGTCGATCATCGAGTCGAGCATCTGGGTGGCGACGATGACCGGCTTGGCGTTGCGTTTGGCGAGTTTGATGGCGCGCTTCTGGACGATGGGGACCTGTTCGAGCGGCATTTCGACGCCGAGGTCGCCGCGGGCGACCATGATGCCGTCGAATGCGGCGACGATGTCGTCGATGTTGTCGACGGCCTGGGGCTTTTCGACTTTGGCGATGACGGGGAGGCGGCGGCCTTCTTCGTCCATGATGCGGTGGACATCGGAGATGTCCTTGCCGCTGCGGACGAAGGAGAGGGCGATGACGTCGAAGCCGGTGCGCAGGGCCCAGCGGAGGTCGTCCTCGTCCTTGTCGGAGAGGGCGGGGACGGAGACGGCGACGCCGGGGAGGTTGAGGCCTTTGTGGTCGGAGACCAGGCCGCCTTCGATGACGGTGGTGTGGACGCGGGGGCCGTCGACGGAGGTGACTTCGAGGCAGACTTTTCCGTCGTCGACGAGGATGCGTTCACCGGGAGTGACGTCGGTTGCGAGTCCGTCGTAGGTGGTTCCGCAGGATTCGCGGTCTCCTTGGGCGCCTGCTTCGACGGTGATGGTGAAGGTGTCTCCGCGTTCAAGGAGTACGGGTCCTTCGGTGAAGCGGCCGAGGCGGATCTTCGGGCCTTGAAGGTCGCCGAGGATTCCGACGCTGCGGCCGGTTTCGTCGGAGGCTTTCCGGACGTGCCGGTAGCGCTCTTCGTGGTCGGCGTGGGTGCCGTGGCTGAGGTTGAAGCGGGCTACGTCCATTCCGGCTTCGACCAGGGCTTTGATCTGGTCGTATGAGTCGGTGGCGGGGCCCAGTGTGCAGACGATTTTCGCTCGGCGCATGATTCGAGCCTAGGCCTTACCGGTCGGTAGAGAATTGGTCGCGCATGACTACTCAACAACCTTTGCGTGAAGGGTTATTGACAACTGTTGAATTGTGCGCCGCGCCGCTCCGATGAGCGGAGCGTGGTGCCCGGTGCGGCCGGCGCGTTCTTCGGCCTGTGCCCGTCCAGTGTGCGCCGGGCTGCGGGGTGGGTGCGCGGAAGAGTTGTGCGGTGACTTTCCGTGATGCTGCCAGGTGTGGCTAGAGCCGTGGTGGCGCCATGGTGAAGCGGGCGACGACCTGGGCGTGGACGTGCTGGCGTTGGGGTTCGAGGTCGAGGGGTGCGGGTTCGTCGTCGGCGGGGGCGGCGGCGTAGACGGCCCGGCTGCGCGCGCGGGTGCTCTGAGGGACCTGGGCGTGGGTGCCCTCGGTGCCGGTGTCGGCGAGTTCGACGAGGGCGGTGAGGGTGGTGTCGAGGGCGTCGGCGTATTCGCGGGCGCGCTGGACGGCTTCGCGGACGGCTTGTTGGCGTGCTGTGCGGTGGGCCGGTGAGTCGGGGCGCAGGGTCCACCAGGGGCCGTCGACGCGGGTGAGGTCGAGGTCGGCGAGGGCGGTGGTGAGTTCGCCGAGTGCGGTGAAGTCGTTCAGTTCGGCGGTGATGTGGACGAGTCCGTGGTGGGTGCGGGTGCGTTCTCCGCGGCTGTGGCGGCTGAGTTCGGGGGTGATGGTGAGGGCGCTGGTTTCGAGGTGTTCGACCGCGTCGCCGTGGGCTTTGACGAGTTCGAGGGCGCGGGCGTTGCGGTGGGTGAGGTCGGTGAGGGTCTGTCGGCGGTCTTTGCCGCGGGCGGTGACGGTGATGGTGATGCGGGCGATCTCGGGGTCGACTTCGAGGTGGGCTTCGCCGCGGACGGCGATGCGGGGTGTGGCGGGGGTGCCGTAGGGGACGGCGGGGGTGGTGGCCGGGGTGTGCCGGTCGGTGGGGCCGGTGTCGGGGGTCATACGTCCCACTCTGTCACTGGGTGGGGTGTCTCCGGTGCCGTCCGGCCATCAGATGGAAACCTCCAGGGTCTTTTGCGGGGGCGGGTGTTGGGCCAGAATCTACGCGCGTCGTCACCCCCGTCTCGAGGAGTTCGTGCCATGCCGTTGAATCGCCGGAAGTTTCTGAAGGAGTCCGCCGTGACCGGTGCGGGGGTGGCGCTCGCGGGTGTGGGCGCGGCTCCGGTGGCGCAGGCCGCGGAGGGGTCGAAGGGGGGCCGGCCGGTGAAGCGGTACGAGCTGACGGTGATGGGGACGACCGATCTCCATGGCCACGTGTTCAACTGGGACTACTTCAAGGACGCGGAGTACTCGGACAAGGCGGGCAACGCCCAGGGTCTGGCGCGGATCTCGACGCTGGTGAACGCGATCCGCGCGGAGAAGGGGCGTTGCAACACGCTGCTGCTGGACGCGGGTGACACGATCCAGGGCACTCCGCTGACGTACTACTACGCGAAGGTGGATCCGATCACCGCCAAGGGTGGTCCGGTGCATCCGATGGCGCAGGCGATGAACGCGATCGGCTATGACGCGGTGGCGCTCGGGAACCACGAGTTCAACTATGGGATCGAGACGCTGCGGAAGTTCGAGTCGCAGTGCCGTTTCCCGTTGCTGGGTGCGAACGCGCTGGACGCGAAGACGCTGAAGCCGGCGTTCCCTCCGTACTTCATGAAGGAGTTCCGTGTTCACGGTGCTCCGCCGGTGAAGGTGGCGGTGCTGGGGCTGACGAATCCCGGTATCGCGATCTGGGACAAGGCTTATGTGCAAGGGAAGTTGACGTTCCCGGGTCTTGAGGAGCAGGCGGCGAAGTGGGTGCCGAAGCTGCGGTCGATGGGTGCGGACGTGGTGGTCGTGTCGGCGCACTCGGGCACGTCGGGTACGTCGTCGTACGGTGATCAGGTGCCGTACGTGGAGAACTCGGCGGCGTTGGTGGCGCAGCAGGTGCCGGGGATCGACGCGATCCTGGTGGGTCACGCGCATCTGGAGATCCCGGAGTTGAAGGTCACGAACACGGCGACGGGCAAGACGGTGGTGCTGTCGGAGCCGCTGGCGTTCGCGGAGCGGCTGTCGGTGTTCGACTTCGGTCTGGTCTTCGAGAAGGGGCGCTGGCGGGTCGAGTCGGTGGCGGCTTCGGTGCGCAACACGAACGCGGTGGCGGACGACCCGAAGATCACGCGGTTGCTGAAGGACGAGCACGATCTGGTGGTGGCGTATGTCAACCAGGTGGTGGGTACGGCGACGGACACGCTGACGACGGTGGAGGCGCGTTACAAGGACGCTCCGATCATCGATCTGATCACGAAGGTCCAGGAGGATGTGGTGCGGGCGGCGCTGGTGGGGACGCAGTACGCGTCGCTGCCGGTGATCGCGCAGGCTTCGCCGTTCTCGCGGACGTCGGAGATCCCGGCCGGGAAGGTGACGATCCGGGATCTGTCGAGTCTGTATGTGTACGACAACACGCTGGTGGCGAAGGTGCTGACGGGTGCGCAGGTCCGTGCGTACCTGGAGTACTCGGCGAACTATTTCGTGCAGACGGCTGTGGGTGCGGTGGTCGACACGGAGAAGCTGACGAACGCGAACAATCGTCCGGACTACAACTACGACTATGTGTCGGGTCTTGGGTACGACATCGACATCGCGCAGGCTGAGGGTTCGCGGATCAAGAACCTGACGTACAAGGGTGCGCCGTTGGACGACGCTCAGCAGTTCGTGTTCGCGGTGAACAACTACCGTGCCAATGGTGGTGGCGCGTTCCCGCATGTCGCGTCGGCGACCGAGGTGTGGTCGGAGTCGACGGAGATCCGGACGCGGATCGCGGAGTGGGTCACGGCGAAGGGTGTGCTGGACCCGAAGGACTTCGCGTCGGTGGACTGGAAGTTGACGCGTGAGGGTGTGCCCGTGTTCTAGGGCGTTCTTGGTTCAGGTCGGCGGCGTCGGCGCGGTTTCTCGCGTCGGCGCCGTTTGTGTTGGGCGGGTGGGTGATGCGCTCGGGGAGTCCCGGCTTGTGCGTGAACCGATCAGTGGGGCTCGTCCGATGAGGGGATGTGGGGCGATCCTCATCGTCCTTCGACGAGGGGGATGAGCGGGACGAGGGGGGTGAGGGTTCGGGGTTCCTGTCGGGCGGCGGGGACGCGGGGGGTGCTGTCGAGACCGAAGGTGGTGAAGGCGGTGCGGCCGGGGAGGGGGTAGGGGTCCTTTCCGGTGAGGGAGTTGAGGATGGTGGCGCTGCGCCAGGCGGCGAGGCCGAGGTCGGGGGTGCCGACGCCGTGGGTGTGGAGTTCGGCGTTCTGGACGTAGACGCGGCCGGTGACGGTGGGGTCGAGGACGAGGCGGAACTGGTCGTCGATGTCGGGGCGTTCGGCGTTGTCGCGGCGGAGGTAGGGGTCGAGTCCGGCGAGGAGGGGTGCGATGGGGCGTTCGCGGTAGCCGGTGGCGAGGACGACGGCGTTGGTGGTGAGGCGGGAGCGGGTGCCTTGCTGGACGTGTTCGAGGTGGAGTTCGATCTTGGTGGTGGCGATGCGTCCCGCGGTGCGGACGGTGACGGCGGGGGTGAGGACGGCGTCGGGCCAGCCGCCGTGGAGGGTGCGGCGGTAGAGCTCGTCGTGGATGGCGGCGATGGTGTCGGCGTCGATGCCTTTGTGGAGTTGCCACTGGGCGGCGAGGAGGCGGTCGCGGACGGGTTCGGTGAGGGCGTGGAAGTAGCGGGTGTAGTCGGGGGTGAAGTGTTCGAGGCCGAGTTTGGAGTACTCCATGGGGGCGAAGGCCTCGGTGCGGGCGAGCCAGTGGATCTTTTCCTTGCCGATGGGGCGGTTGCGGAGGAGGTCGAGGAAGACCTCGGCTCCGGACTGGCCGGCGCCGATGACGGTGATGTGGTCGGCGGTGAGGAACCGGTCGCGGTGCTTGAGGTAGTCGGCGGCGTGGATGACGGGTGCGTCGGGGGCCGCGACGAGTGGTTTGAGGGGTTCGGGGATGTGGGGGGCGGTGCCGACGCCGAGGACGATGTTGCGGGTGTGGGTGCGGCCGAGGGCCTGTGCCTGGCCGTGGGCGTCGAGGCGGGTGAAGTCGACTTCGAAGAGGTCGTGTTCGGGGTTCCAGCGGACGGTGTCGACCTGGTGGGCGAAGCGGAGTCCGGGGAGGTGGTCGGCGACCCAGCGGCAGTAGGCGTCGTATTCGGCGCGTTGGATGTGGAAGCGCTCGGCGAAGTAGAAGGGGAAGAGCCGGTCGCGGTCCTTGAGGTAGTTGAGGAAGGACCAGGGGCTGGTGGGGTGGGCGAGGGTCACCAGGTCGGCGAGGAAGGGGACCTGGAGGGTGGCGCCGTCGATGAGGAGGCCGGGGTGCCAGTCGAAGCCGGGGCGTTGTTCGTAGAAGACGGTGTCGAGTTCGGTGAGGGGGTGGGCGAGGGCGGCGAGGGAGAGGTTGAAGGGGCCGATGCCGATGCCGACGAGGTCGCGGGGTGTTTCGGCGGTGGGGCGCTGGGGCTGGGGTGTCGGTCTCATCGGGGTGTGTGTCCTTCCACCAGTTTCAGGAGCGTGGCCAGGTCGCCGGGCCGGGTGTGGGGGTTGAGGAGGGTGGCTTTGAGCCAGCGGCGGCCGTCGAGGGTGGCGCGGCCGAGGACGGCGCGGCCTTGGTCGAGGAGGGTGCGGCGTACGGCGGCGACGGTGTCGTCGGTGGCGCCTTCGGGCCGGAAGAGGACCGTGCTGATGACGGGGTGGTCGTAGAGCTCGAGGCCGGGGTGGGCGGCGACGAGGTCGGCGAGTTCGTGGGCGTGGGCGCAGACCTGGTCGACGAGGTTCCCGATGCCGTGGCGTCCGAGTGTCTTGAGGGTGACGGCGATCTTGAGGATGTCGGGGCGGCGAGTGGTGCGCAGGGAGCGGCCGAGGAGGTCGGGGTGGCCGGCTTCGGTGTCGTCGTCGGCGTTGAGGTAGTCGGCGCGGTGGCTGAGGGGGGTGAGGTCGGTGGGGTCTCGTACGGCGAGGAGTCCGGCGGCGACGGGCTGCCAGCCGAGTTTGTGGAGGTCGAGGGTGACGGTGTCGGCGCGGGCGAGTCCGTCGAGTTTGCCGCGGTGCCGGTCGCTGAAGAGGAGGCCTCCGCCGTAGGCGGCGTCGATGTGGAGGCGGGCGCCGTGGGTGGCGCAGAGGTCGGCGATGTCGGGCAGCGGGTCGATGAGTCCGGCGTCGGTGGTGCCGGCGGTGGCGGCGACGAGGAGGGGGCCGCGCAGTTCGGTGAGGGCGCTGTCGAGGGCGGCGGGGTCGAGGGTGCCGGCGGGGGCGGGGAGGAGGACGGGTTCGGGGAGGCCGAGGAGCCAGGCGGCGCGCTGGAGGGAGTGGTGGGCGCCTGCTCCGCAGACGAGTTGGATGCCGTGGTGTTTCTCGCGGGCGAGGAGGAGGGCGAGGTGGTTGGATTCGGTGCCGCCGGTGGTGATGAGGGCGTCGCCCTGGACGCGTCGCACCCCCATCGCCTCCACCCGCGTGCCCTGCGCGTCCGTGCCCCGCGCCGCCTGCGTGCCTGAGGAGTCCGAGGCACCCCCGGCGTCCGGGGCAGCCCCGGTGTCCGAGGCAGCCCCGGTGTCCGAGGCGTCAGGGTCGCCGTAGACCAGGTGGGCGAGGGTCCGGGCGAGGACGGCTTCGAGTTCGGAGGCGGCGGGGGCCTGGTCCCAGGAGTCGAGGGACGGGTTGAGGGCGGAGGCCGCGAGGTCGGCGGCGGTGGCGACGGCGAGGGGCGGGCAGTGCAGGTGGGCCGCGCACAGGGGGTCGGCGGGGTCGGCGGCGCCTTCGGCGAGGGCGCGGACGAGGGTGTGCAGGGCGTCGGCGCTGCCGTGCGGGGGCAGGGGGTCGCCGAGGGCTGTGCGCAGGCGCTCGGCGACGCGTTCGGGTCCTCCGGCGGGGAGGGGGCCTCCGCGGGCGGCGGCGCCCTCGGCGAGGGCGTGCAGGACGGTGTCGAGCAACGGCCGCAGTGCGTCGGGGCCTTCGGGGCCTGAGGCGAGGGGCGGCGTGCTCATGGCTGTCCTCCGATGGACGTGCGGCGGGTCCTTCCCGGCGTGAACGTGTTTTGGGCAGGTGCGCCCGCCAAGGAGAACGATTCGGTCCCGGCGGGGGTACTGCCGTACGGAGGATTTGTGTGAGCGGGCCGGACACGCCGGACGCCGGACCGCTGCACGGGGCAGCGGTCCGGCGTCCGGGTTCGCGTGGGTGTGTCCGGTCGGCGGCCGGATCTGGCTGCTAGGCCTGCCTCACCCGCAGCGCGCGGGCGAGGTCGTCGAGTTGGTCGGCGAGCTTGCGGCGCAGGGCCGGGATGGGGTCGGCCTCCCTCAGGCAGCTCTCGCCGAGGGCGAGGGTCTGCGGGGTGACGGCGCTGGCGGGGAAGGCCCAGCGGCCGGCGGCCTCGGCGATGGCGGGGCCGCGTCGTTCGGCGACGGCCACGGCGTCGGGCCAGAACCGCTCGACGTACTCGCGGACGAGGTCGGCCTGTTCGGGCTGCCAGAAGCCCTGGGCGGTGGCGGTGAACAGGTAGTTGGAGAGGTCGTCGGTGGCGAACATCGCGTCCCAGGCGGCGCGCTTGGCCTGGGGGTCGGGCAGTGCGGCGCGGCAGCGGGCGGCGCCCTCCTGGCCGGTGGCGCTGGGGTCCTGGACGAGTTCGGCGTCGATCACGGCGTCGTCGACGGCGCCGAGGACGCTGAGCCGGCCGAGGATGCGCCAGCGCAGCTCGGGGTCGAGTTCGGGGCCGCCGGGGACGGTGCCCTCGGAGAACCAGGCGCTGATGGTGTCGGGGCGGACGGCGACGTCGATGAGGTGGCGTACGGCGGTCAGGCGCAGGCCGGGCTGGGTGCCGTCCTCGGTGCGGCGGATGAGGTCGCGGCACAGGTCGGTGAGGGTGGTGAGGGCGGTGGGCCGCTCCTCGGGGCTCAGGTACCGGCCGGCGACATGGGCGGTGGCGAAGGTCAGGACGCCCTGGACGACGGCGAGGTCGGTCTCGCGCGGCAGCTGGGTGCGGGCGGTCTCGATGTAGGCCATGGCGGGCAGTTCGCCGTCGCGTACGGCGTCGCGCAGGGCGTTCCAGACGACGGCCCGGGTGAGGGGGTCGGGGAGGCCTCCGAGGGCGGCTCGTACGGTCTGGAAGGACTTGGGGTCGAAGCGGACCTTGGCGTAGGTGAGGTCGCCGTCGTTGAGGAGGAGCAGGTCGGGGCGGCGGCCCGGCCTGGCGGTCTTCGAGTCTCCCTGGGGGACGTCGAGTTCGAAGCGCTCGCGCAGGGTGAGGCGGTCGCCCTCGCCGGGGACGGTGTCGTAGGCGCCGACGGCGATGCGGTGGGGGCGGCTGCCGTCGCGGTCGACGGTGAGGTGCCACTGGCCGTCGGCTTCGGTGATGTCGGGCCTGAGGGTGTCGACGCCGGTGGTGCGCAGCCAGGCGTCGGCCCAGGCGTGGACGTCGCGTTCGGTGGCGGAGGCGAGGTTGTCGATGAAGTCGGCGAGGGTGGCGTTGGCGAACTTGTGGCGGGCGAAGTGGGTGTTGATGCCCGCGAGGAAGTCCTTCTCGCCGAGCCAGGCGACGAGTTGGCGCAGTGCGGAGGCGCCCTTGGCGTAGGAGATGCCGTCGAAGTTGAGCATGGCGGACGCGGTGTCGGGGACGGCGTCCGGGTCGGGGGCGACGGGGTGGGTGGAGGGGCGCTGGTCGGCGTCGTAGCCCCAGGACTTGCGGGCGACGCCGAAGTCGACCCAGGTGTCGGTGAAGCGGGTGGCTTCGGTGAGGGTCTGGTAGCCCATGTACTCGGCGAAGGACTCGTTGAGCCAGATGTCGTCCCACCAGCGCAGGGTGACGAGGTCGCCGAACCACATGTGGGCCATCTCGTGGGCGATGACCATGGCGCGGGTCTGCCGCTCGGTGTCGGTGACGGCGGAGCGGTAGACGAAGTCGTCGCGGAAGGTGACGAGTCCGGGGTTCTCCATGGCGCCGGCGTTGAACTCGGGGACGAACGCCTGGTCGTAGGAGTCGAAGGGGTAGGGCTCGTCGAACTTCTCGTGGTAGCGGTCGAAGCAGGCGCGGGTGACGTCGAGGATCTCGTCGGCGTCGGCGTCGAGGTAGGGGGCCAGGGAGCGGCGGCAGTGGAGGCCGAAGGGCAGGCCGGCGTGTTCGGTGCGCACCGAGTGCCAGGGGCCTGCGGCGACGGCGACGAGGTAGGTGGAGATCAGCGGGGTGGGGGCGGCTTGCCAGCGGCCGTCTCCGAGGTGTTCGGTGACGCCGTTGGCGAGGACGGTCCAGCCTTCGGGGGCGGTGATGGAGAGGTCGAAGACGGATTTGAGGTCGGGCTGGTCGAAGGCGGCGAAGACGCGCTGGACGTCTTCCATGAAGAGCTGGGTGTAGAGGTAGGTCTCGCCGTCGGTGGGGTCGGTGAAGCGGTGCATGCCCTCCCCGGTGCGGGAGTAGCGCATGGAGGCGTCGACGCGCAGTTCGTGCTCGCCGGCGGTGAGTCCCTTGAGGGGCAGCCGGTTCTCGTCCAGGGTCGCGGGGTCGAGGGGCCGGCCGTCCAGGGTGACGGAGCGCAGTTCGGCGGGCTTCAGCTCGACGAAGGTGTCCGCGTCGGTGCGGGAGGTGAACCGGATGACGGTCAGGGAGTCGAAGGTCTCGTCCCCTCCTGTCAGATCGAGTTCGATCCCGTAGTGGTGGACGTCGAGGAGCTTGGCACGGGTCTGCGCTTCGTCGCGCGTCAGTACGGACATGAGGCCATGCTGCCCGATGGCACGGTCGGGACACAGGGGTGGTGCGGTATGTACGCTCTGCGCATTTCCGATCGCGGGGCGCGGTCACGGCGCGGCGGGGACGGTCGCCGCGCGGCCTGGCGGCGGTTGAGGCCGGCCGGGTGGCGGTCGCGGCGCGGCCGGGCGGCGCTTGAGGCACGGCCGGGCGGGCACCGGACAACCAGGGAGCGGTCACGGCACCTCCGGGCCCGTGGTCGCAGCGCGGCCGGGTCGCGGTCACGGCGCGGCCGGGTGGCGGTCGCGGCGCAGCACGGCCGGGGGCTCACAGCACGGCAGGGGGCGCGGGAACTGCGCGGCAGGGGGCGCGGTCACGGCGTGGCCGGGGTGGTCACCGGCCGACGGCGGGATGGCGCGCCCCGCCGCTGTCACTCCCCCGTGTCGGAGGTGCCGGTCGCGTCCGTGGTGCCGGCCGGGCTGCCGCCCGCGTCGTCGACGATGCGCTCGTGGTGCCGGATGACCTCGGCGATGATGAAGGTCAGCAGCTTCTCGGCGAAGGCCGGATCGAGCTTGGCGCTCTCGGCGAGGCGGCGCAGCCGGGCGATCTGGTGGGCCTCGCGGGAGGGGTCGGCGGGCGGGAGCTGGTGGGCGGCCTTGAGGTGGCCGACCTGCTGGGTGCACTTGAAGCGTTCGGCGAGCATGTGGACGACGGCGGCGTCGATGTTGTCGATGCTGTCGCGCAGCCGGGCCAGCTCCGCGCTGACGTCGGGGCCGGCTTCCTGGGGCTTGCTGGTGGTCATGACAGCCAACCCTACGTGGCGCGCGGGGGCCCGATCCTGACGGGACGCCGTGCGCGGTCGCCCGCGACCGGGGTCGCGGGCGCCGTGCTCACGGGCCGTACGGGATCAGAGTCCGGCGGCCGCTCTGGCTATGTCGGCGGCGAAGGTCGAGACCTCGCTGTACACGCCGGGGTATCCGGGCTCGGCGCAGCCCTCGCCCCAGCTCACGATGCCGACCTGGATGTAGGCGCCCGTGTCGTCCTTGCGGAACATGGGTCCGCCGGAGTCGCCCTGACACGTGTCGACGCCGCCCTGGGCGACGAAGCCGGCGCAGATCTCGTCGCCGGGGACGAGGTCGCTGCCGTACGCCTGCTTGCAGGTGGCGTCGTCGACGAAGGGGACGGTGGCCTTGAACAGGTAGCGCTGCTGTCCGCCGCCTTCGCGGGTGGCGCCCCAGCCGGCGACGGTGAAGTTGCCGTTGTTGTAGGCGGTGTTGGTGGCGATCTTCAGGGTGGGCAGGCTGATGGGCCGGGCGAGCTTGATGAGGGCCCAGTCCTTGCCCTTGCCGGTGTAGCCGGGGGCCTGGAGCACCTTGGTGGACTTGACCTTGACGGCGCTGCTGCTCTGGAGGTCGACGACGCCGGCGGTGGCGGTGATGGAGGTGTTGGTGCCGGAGCCGTTCACGCAGTGGGCGGCGGTCAGGACGATGCTCTGGGTGTAGAGGGCGCCGCCGCAGCCCATGGAGAGGCGGACCATGAAGGGGAATTCGCCCTGGGCGGCGCGTGTGCCGCCGACGACGGGCGCGGGTGCGGCGTGGGCGGTCAGCGGCTGGAGGGACACGGTGGCGAGTGCGATCGCGCCGACGGTGAGCAGTCTTCTGACGACGCCGTACTTCCTGAGAGACTTCAACGCGCTTCCTTTCGTGGGGGGTTGTCCGCGAGGCGGGCGCACGGGGAAATGCACGGGGAACCCTGCATGGCATGCACCTGCCAAGCTGGTGGGGATTATGAGGACCGTCCGCCGCGCCGGGCAAGAGCCGCATTCCGGCCAGTCGCGGCCTTCCGCCGTGCTCCCCCCGCCCCGCTCCCCCGTCACCGGGCGGAACCGCGCCTACAGTGGAGAGGAGTTCCGGCGTCTTCTGGGGGTGCGGGCGTGGCGAACGGCGGACCCGTCGAGCACGGCTTCCCGCATCTGGACACGGTGCGGGCATCGGTCACCGCGCTCTACAAGCGGCTCTCGTACGACACCGTCCACACCTTCGCGACCAGCGTGGCGCCCGCCGACGTGGCCTTCGCGGACGTCGACGACCTGCATCTGGGCGCCCAGCGCGTCGCCCGTGAGATGGTGCGGCACTACCGGCTGCCCGACGCCCGGATGATCATCGGTTTCCGCGAGATGACCCACGCGGCACATGTCGAACTCGCCGCGGGACCCGAGTACTTCATCGAGCTCAACGACCGCTTCCGCACCCACCGCAGGGACATCGGCGCCGCCCTCGCCCACGAGGTGATGCACGTCTATCTGCACCGCCTGGACCTCTCGTTCCCCGGCACCCGCGACACCGAGATCCTCACCGACACGGCCGCGGCCTACCTCGGCGCGGGCTGGCTGCTCCTCGACGCCTACCGCGAGGACGGCGCCTCCTCGCAGAAGCTCGGCTATCTGACACCCGAGGAGTTCGGCTATGTCCTCGCCAAGCGTGCCCTGGTCTTCGGCGAGGACCCCTCGGTGTGGTTCACGAGCGCGCAGGCCTTCACCGCGTACACCAAGGGCATGGAACTGGCCCTGCGCGACGGGCGGCAGCCCCCGCTGACCGCCGCCGGCTGGGCGGGCCGCCGCCGCTACGCCCGGGACCGCCGGCACGCCCAGGACCGTCACACCCCCGACCCCTCCGGCGTCCCCTACGCCTTCGCGCCCGACGAACGCGGGCCGTTGCGCGTCTCCTTCCCGTGCCCGACCTGCCACCAGCGGATCAGGGTGCCGGTCCGCGGCCGGGTGCGGGCGCGGTGCGGACTGTGCCGGACGGTGCTGGAGTGCGACACCTAGGCGCCGGACGGGCCCGGGTGACCCACCCTGTGGGCCACTCCGCGCGTGCGCCGTTCGCGGCACCGAGGGGCGGGCCGGGTGAGGCAGAACACCCCGAAAGCCTTTGCCTCGTGTGTCCGTGGCGAGCGAGGGTCGAAGGATGAGCACGAACGACCCGACCGCACTTCTCTTCCCCGCCGTGTACGAGGGGGACGACGACGCGGTCGTACGGCTGCTGCGTGCCGGGGTGAGCCCGGAGGCGGTCGACGAGGACGGCCAGAGCGCCCTGTACCTGGCCGCGGTGAGCGACCGGCCGGCCGTCGTACGGCTGCTGCTGACGGCCGGCGCCGAGCCCGACCGGCTCAGCCTGGGTACGGACGCTCCCCTGTGCGGCGCCGCGTGCGGCGGTCACACGGAGGTGGTCCGCGCCCTGCTCGCGGCGGGGGCGTACCCCGACACGGTGGAGGCGTTCGGTTTCACCGCGCTGACCTGGGCCCTGCGAGGGGGGCACACCGCCGTGGCGGAGGCGCTCCTCGCCGCGGGCGCTGACCCCGACCTGCCCGGGCCGGCGGGCGAGCCCCCGCTGGTGACGGCCGCGCACCGGGGTTCGGCCGGCTGTGTACGGGCCCTGCTCGCGCGCGGGGCGGGCGCGCGGGGCGAGGCGCTGGCGGAGGCCCGTCGGCTGCTCGGCGTCGGCGTCGAGGCCGAGCTCCGGGAGGGCCTGGCCCGCACGCACGGCGCCGGCCACCCGGCGGTCACCCACCGGCATTCCTCGCCCGAGGGCGTCACCGTCGAGGTGCAACTCCTGGACGAGCGGGGCAGGCCGTTCGCGGGCGCCGACCTGGAGACCGGCCACACGGAGATCGTCGCCCTGCTGAAGGCGAGCACGACCCGCCCCGGCCACTGAGCCCGACGGCTCCAGGAGCGGTACGGCGGCACGCGCGCCGGTCCCGTGGGGCTCCAGGTCGGGAACCGTGCCGTGCCCTGCCGTACCCGACCCCGGCGGGGCACGCCGGCCTCGACCGAACGACCTCCACCGAATGCACCGACCCCCGCTGACCCGGGCCCACACGTCACCGTGGGCTTCCGCCGGCCTGATCCGCCGGACAGGCCCTACCGCGCCCCGTACACCGCCCCCGGAGTCTCGGCCCGTGTCAGCAGTTCGCGGGCCGTCTCGCCCGCTTCCCCCGGGGTCCAGCGGGCTCCCTTGTCGATGCTCGGGCCCGGCCGCCAGCCCTCCATGACCGTGATCCGGCCGCCCTCGGTCTCGAAGACCCGGCCGGTGACCCCGGCGCTGGCCGCCGATCCGAGCCAGACGACCAGCGGCGAGACGTTGCCGGGGTCCATGGCGTCGAATCCGCTGCCGGGGGCGGCCATCGTGTCGGCGAAGGTGCGCTCGGTCATCCGGGTGCGGGCGGCCGGGGCGATGGCGTTGACCTGGACGCCGTGGCGCTCCATCTCGGCCGCCGCGACGAGGGTCAGCGCGACGATGCCGGCCTTGGCGGCGCTGTAGTTGCCCTGGCCGACGGACCCGAGCAGGCCCGCGCCGCTGCTGGTGTTGACGACCCTGGCGTCCGGCGCGCGGCCCGCCCTCGCCTCCGCGCGCCAGTGCGCCGCCGCCTGCCTGAGCGGCAGGAAGTGCCCCTTCAGGTGGACCCGCATCACGGCGTCCCAGTCGTCCTCGTCGAGGTTGACCAGCATCCGGTCGCGCAGGAATCCGGCGTTGTTGACGAGGGTGTCGAGACGCCCGTACGTGTCCAGCGCGGCGCGGACGAGGGATGCGGCGCCCTCCGCCGTCGCGATGTCGCCGCCGTGGGCCACCGCCTCGCCGCCCGCCGCGCGGATCTCCTCGGCCACCCGCCGGGCCGGGCTGTCCGCCGCGGGGACGCCGTCGAGGCCGACGCCGAGGTCGTTGACCACGAGCCGGGCGCCCTCGGCGGCGTAGGCCAGCGCGTGCGCCCTGCCGAGCCCGCGGCCCGCGCCCGTGACGATCACGACCCGCCCCTCGCACAGCAGTCGTGCGCTCATCGTGTCTCTCCTGACTGGTCCTTGTTGGCGGTGGCGGCGTCGAGGAAGGCGGGCCGTTCCCCGCCTCCGTGGACGAGGAGGGAGGCGCCGCTGATGTAGGCGGCGGCGTCGGAGGCGAGGAAGACGGCGGCGGCGCCGACGTCGGAGGGCTGGGCGAGGCGGCCCAGCGGGACGGTGCGGGCTACGGCGGCGAGGCCGTCCTCGCCGCCGTAGTGCAGATGGGCGAGTTCGGTGCGGACCATGCCGACGACCAGGGTGTTGACCCGGATCTCCGGCGCCCACTCGACGGCCATCGAACGGGCCAGGTTCTCCAGCCCCGCCTTGGCGGCGCCGTAGGCGGCGGAACCGGGCGAGGGGCGTGAGCCGCTCACGCTGCCGATCATCACGATCGAGCCCCGGGTCCGTGTGAGGTGCTCGCGGGCCGCGATGGACGCGGTGAGGGGAGCGACGAGGTTGAGCTCGACGACCCGGGCGTGCCGCTCGGCCTCCGCGTCGGCCAGCGGGCGATAGGGGGCACCGCCCGCGTTGTTGACCAGCACGTCGAGCCGGGGCAGGGCGTCGAAGAAGGCCCGTACCGCGGCCGCGTCGCGCAGGTCGAGGGGGGCGAAGTCGGCTTTGCCGATGGGGTTTTCGGGCGGCCGTCGGGCGCAGACCACGACGTGGGCGCCGGCTCGCACGAAGGCGCGAGTGATGCCCGCCCCGACGCCTCGGGTGCCGCCGGTGACGACGACGGTCCGGCCGCCGAGGTCCACGGCGGGTCCGGGCCTGTCCATGGTGTCCGCGTTGTCCACAGGGCCTCCCGCGCGGCCGCGATCGCTGCTAGCTTCGCATCACACCTAACAAACGTTTGGTGGAAAGGTAGCTGATGTCGCCATGGGTGTCTCCACGTCGTCCCCGGAAAAGGGGATTTCCGTCGTCACGGTCGACTTCCCGCCGGTGAACGCGCTGCCGGTGCGCGGCTGGTTCGCCCTCGCCGACGCCGTGCGGGCGGCGGGCGCCGGCCCCGGGGTCCGCTGTGTCGTCCTCGCAGCGGAGGGGCGCGGGTTCAACGCGGGCGTCGACATCAAGGAGCTGCAGCGCGACCCCACCGGCGGGGGCGCTCTGATCGGCGCGAACCGCGGCTGCGCGGAGGCCTTCGCGGCGGTGTACGAGTGCGAGGTGCCCGTCGTGGCCGCGGTGCACGGTTTCTGTCTGGGCGGCGGGATCGGGCTCGTGGGGAACGCGGACGCGATCGTGGCGAGCGAGGACGCCGTCTTCGGGCTGCCCGAGCTGGACCGCGGCGCGCTGGGGGCGGCCACGCATCTGTCCCGTCTGGTCCCCCAGCATCTGATGCGGGTCCTGTACTACACCTCGCGGACGGTGACGGCGGCCGAGCTGCACGCCCACGGTTCGGTGTGGCGGGTCGTGCCGCGCGAGGAGCTGCGGTCCGCGGCGCTGGAGCTGGCGCGCGAGATAGCGGCCAAGGACGGGCAGCTCGTCCGGCTCGCCAAGGCGGCCATCAACGGCATCGATCCGGTCGACGTGCGGCGCAGCTACCGCTTCGAGCAGGGCTTCACGTTCGAGGCCTCGCTGGCCGGTGTGGCCGCCCGCGTCCGCGACACCTTCGGCGAGGAGGCACCACGGTGAGCGACAAGACCATGTCGGCGCGGGACGTCGTCGGCCGGCTGGAGAGCGGGATGACGCTCGGTATCGGCGGCTGGGGCTCGCGCCGCAAGCCGATGGCGCTGGTGAGAGCGTTGCTCCGCAGCGAGATCACCGATCTGACCGTCGTGTCGTACGGCGGCCCGGACGTCGGTCTGCTCGCCGCCGCCGGCCGTATCCGCACGTTGGTCACCGCCTTCGTGACGCTCGACTCCGTGCCGCTCGAACCGCACTACCGCGCGGCCCGCGAGCGTGGCGCGTTCGAACTGAGGGAGGTGGACGAGGCGATGTTCATGTGGGGGCTGCACGCGGCGGCGAACCGGCTGCCGTTCCTGCCGGTGCGGGCGGGGCTCGGCTCGGACGTGATGCGGGTCGATCCGAGTCTGCGGACGGTCACTTCGCCGTATCCGGACCCGGTCTCGGGGATCCGGGAGGAGCTCGTCGCCATGCCGGCTCTGCGCCTGGACGCGGCCCTGGTCCACATGAACCGGGCGGACCGCGCGGGCAACGGCCAGTATCTGGGCCCCGATCCGTACTTCGACGACCTGTTCTGCGAGGCGGCGGACGCGGCGTACGTCTCCTGCGAGCGGATCGTCGACACGGCGGAGCTGACCAAGGAGGCGGCGCCGCAGACGCTGCTGCTCCAGCGGTCCTCGGTGACCGGCGTGGTGGAGACGCCGAACGGGGCGCACTTCACCTCGTGCGATCCGGACTACGCACGGGACGAGGCCTTCCAGAAGCTGTACGCGACCACGCCGTACGCCGAGTTCGCCGAGCGGTTCCTCGGCGGCGGCGAAGACGCCTATCAGAGCGCCGTGCGGGACTGGCGGAAGGAGCGGGAGCGGTGAACGGGGAGGGAGCGGGAGCGGTGAATGGAGAAGGTGCGGGACCAGGAGCGGTGGGCGTCACCCGGGCCGAGTACTGCGTGATCGCGTGCGCCGAGGCGTGGCGGGGCGACGGAGAGGTGCTCGCCGGCCCGATGGGCGTGATCCCCTCGATCGGCGCCCGGCTGGCCCGGCACACCTTCTCGCCGGATCTGCTGCTGACCGACAGAGAGGCGCTGCTCGTCGGTCTCGACGGCACTCCGGAGGGCTGGCTGCCGTACCGCAGGCATCTGACGGCGGTGACCGGCGGGCGGCGGCACGTGATGATGGGGGCGAGCCAGATCGACCGGTTCGGCAACCAGAACATCGCGTGCGTCGGCGACTGGTCGCGGCCCCGGCGCCAGTTGCTGGGCGTGCGCGGAGCTCCGGTCAACACCCTGAACAATCCGACCAGTTACTGGATCCCCAGACACTCGACCCGGGTGTTCGTGGAGCGGGTCGACATGGTGTGCGGGGTGGGGTACGACCGGGCCGCCGCCGCGGGCCCGAGCGCCACCCGCTTCCATCGTCTCCCCCGGGTGGTGACCGACCTGGCCGTCCTCGACTTCGCGACGCCCGACCACTCGATGCGGCTGGCGTCCGTCCACCCGGGCGTGAGTGTCGAGCAGGTCGAGGAGTCGACGGGGTTCGGGCTGAGCGTCCCGGACGAGGTGCCGTTCACCCGTGAGCCGACCGCGCGGGAGCTGGAGCTGATCCGCACGGTGATCGACCCGGCCGGCCGGCGCGAGCGCGAGGTGCCCGATCCGCGGGGCACCTCGACCGCTGGTCGGGGCGGGGGCGGGCGCTGATGGAGACCGCGCTGACCCGGCTCGTCGGTGTCCGGCATCCCGTCGTGCAGACCGGCATGGGCTGGGTGGCGGGGCCCCGGCTGGTCTCGGCGACGGCGAACGCGGGCGCGCTCGGCATCCTGGCCTCGGCGACGATGACGCTCGACCAGCTCCGTGACGCCGTGCGGGAGGTCAAGTCCCGTACGGACCGGCCCTTCGGGGTGAATCTGCGCGCGGACGCCGGGGACGCGGGCGACCGGGTGCGGATCATCGTCGAGGAGGGTGTGCGCGTCGCGTCGTTCGCGCTCGCCCCGTCCCGCGAGCTGATCGCCGGGCTGAAGGAGGCGGGGGTGGTCGTCGTGCCGTCCGTCGGGGCGCGGCGGCACGCCGAGAAGGTGGCCGCCTGGGGTGCCGACGCGGTGATCGTGCAGGGCGGTGAGGGCGGCGGCCACACCGGGGAGGTGGCGACGAGCGTGCTGCTGCCCCAGGTGGTGGACGCCGTGGACATCCCGGTGGTGGCGGCGGGCGGCTTCCACGACGGGCGGGGTCTGGTGGCGGCGCTGGCCTACGGGGCGGCGGGCATCGCGATGGGCACACGGTTCCTGCTGACCTCGGACTCGACCGTGCCCGACGCGGTGAAGGCGAGGTATCTGGCGGCGACGGTGCGGGACGTGACCGTGACGACGGCCGTGGACGGGCTGCCGCACCGCATGCTGCGCAGTGAGCTCGTCGACGCGCTGGAGGGGGCGGGGCGCGCCGGGGCGCTGGTCCGGGCGGTGCGCCGGGCCGCCCGGTTCCGGCGTCTGTCCGGGCTCTCCTGGTCCCGGATGATCCGCGACGGTCTCGCCATGAGACACGGCAGGGATCTGACCTGGAGCCAGGTCCTGCTCGCCGCCAACACCCCGATGCTCCTGAAGGCGTCGATGGTGGACGGCCGGACGGATCTGGGGGTGATGGCGGCGGGACAGGTGGCGGGCGTGATCGAGGATCTCCCGTCCTGCGCGGAGCTGGTCGAGCGGGTGATGGCGCAGGCCCACGCGACGCTGGAGTCCCTTCCCGCGGCGGGCGGCACGGATCCGTCGTGGGCCGAGGCCTGCGGCGGGCCGCCCGCTTAGCGCCCGCCCGGTGCCGGCACCGGCACCGGCACCGGCACACGTGTCCGGTCCCCTCCCGTCGGGTCCTTCAGATCCGTTCGATGATCGTCACGTTCGCCTGGCCGCCGCCCTCGCACATCGTCTGGAGGCCGAACCGGCCGCCGGTGCGTTCCAGTTCGTGCAGGAGGGTGGTCATCAGGCGGACGCCGGTGGCGCCGAGCGGGTGGCCGAGGGCGATGGCGCCGCCGTTGACGTTGACCTTCTCGGGGTCGGCGCCGGTCTCCTTGAGCCAGGCGAGGACGACCGGGGCGAACGCTTCGTTGATCTCGACGAGGTCGATGTCGGCGAGGGACATGCCGGTCTTCTTCAGGGCGTGGGCGGTGGCCGGGATGGGGGCCGAGAGCATCCGGATGGGGTCCTCGCCGCGTACGGAGAGGTGGTGGACGCGGGCACGGGGGGTGAGGCCGTGTTCGCGGACGGCCCGTTCGGAGGCGAGCAGCATCGCGGCGGCGCCGTCGGAGACCTGGGAGGAGCAGGCGGCGGTGATGGTGCCGCCGTCGACGACCGGTTCGAGCGCCGCCATCTTCTCCGGGCTGGTGTCGCGGCGCGGTCCCTCGTCGGCGGTGACGTCGCCGAGGGCGACGGTCTCGCGGGCGAAGCGGCCCTCGTCGGCGGCGCGGATCGCCCGCTGGTGGGAGCGGAGGGCGAACTCCTCCTGGTCGCGGCGGCTGATGCCCCATTTCGCGGCGATGAGTTCGGCGCCGTGGAACTGGTTGACGGGGCGGTCGCCGTAGCGTGCCCGCCAGCCCTCGCTGCCCGCGAAGGGGCCTTCGGTGAGGCCGAGGGGTTCGGCGGCCCGGCGGGAGGCGAAGGCGATGGGGATGCGGCTCATGTTCTGCACGCCGCCGGCGACGACGAGGTCCTGGGTGCCGGACATCACGCCCTGGGCGGCGAAGTGCACGGCCTGCTGGGAGGAGCCGCACTGCCGGTCCACGGTGACGCCCGGGACCTCCTCGGGCAGTCCGGCCGCCAGCCAGCTCGTGCGGGCGATGTCGCCGGCCTGCGGTCCGACGGTGTCCAGGCAGCCGAGGACGACGTCGTCGACGGCGGCCGGGTCCACGCCGGAGCGTTCGACGAGGGCCTTGAGCACGTGGGCGGCGAGGTCGGCCGGGTGGACGTCGGCGAGTCCACCCCCGCGTCGCCCGACGGGTGTGCGGACCGCTTCGACGATGTAGGCCTCGGCCATGACGACTCCCTCGGGGGTGTGGGTGGTTCGCTTACGTCTCCTCGCGGACGGAGATGCCGTCGAGCACCATCGACAGGTACTGCCGGGCGATCTCCTCGGGGCTGTGCTGACCGCCGGGCCGGTACCAGGAGGCGGCGACCCACACGGTGTCGCGCACGAAGCGGTAGGTGAGGCGGATGTCGAGGTCGGCGCGGAAGACCTCGGCGCCGACGCCGCGTTCCAGGGTGCTCAGCCAGGCCTTCTCGAAGTTGCGCTGGGACTCGGCGAGGAAGGCGAAGCGCTCCTGCGCGGCGAGGTGGCGGGCCTCCTTCTGGTAGATCGCGACGGCCGCGCGGTGCCGGTCGATCTCCCGGAAGGATTCGGTGACCAGGGCTTCGAGGGTTTCGCGGGGGCCGAGTCCGGCGTCGAGGACGATGTCGTAGCCGTCCCAGAGTTCGTCGAGGAACGTCCGCAGGATCTCCTCCAGCATCGATTCCTTGGAGTCGAAGTGGTAGTAGAGGCTGCCCGCGAGCATCCCGGCCTCGTCCGCGATCTTGCGGACGGTGGTGGCGTTGTAGCCCTGTTCGGCGAACACCTCGGCGGCGGTGCCGAGCAGTTCGCGGCGGCGCTCGGGGGTGGCGGTCACCTGGGGCTTCTTCTTGGTAGGCACCGGGTCATTGTCGTCCTACGCATGCTGGCTGCTCACGGACACGACCTCGCCGGTCAGGTACGAGGAGTAGCCGGAGGCGAGGAACACGATCACGTTGGCCACCTCCCAGGGTTCGGCGTGGCGGCCGAACGCCTCGCGGGCGGTGAGCTCTTCGAGCAGTTCGGGGGTGGTGACCTTCACCAGGTGGGGGTGCATGGCGAGGCTGGGCGAGACGGCGTTGACGCGGACGCCGTAGGCGGCGGCCTCGATCGCGGCGCAGCGCGTGAGGGCCATGACGCCCGCCTTCGCCGCGGCGTAGTGGGCCTGTCCGGCCTGGGCGCGCCAGCCGACGACGGAGGCGTTGTTGACGACGACTCCTCCGCCGCCGTGTTCCTTGAGCCGTTGGAGGGCGGCCCGGGTGCAGCGGAAGGTGCCGTTCAAGGTCACGTCGAGGACGGTGGACCACTGCTCGTCGGTCATGTCGACGAGGGCCGAGGTGCCGCCGAGGCCCGCGTTGTTGACGACGATGTCCAGTCGGCCGTGGAGGTGCTCGGCGGTGTCGAAGAGGGCCTGGACCTGGTCCTCGGCGGTGACGTCGCAGGGCAGTGCGGTGATCTGGCCGGGGCCGAACTCCGTGGCCAGGGTCTCGGCGGTCTCCTTGAGCCGGCGGGTGTGGGCGTCGCTGATCAGGACGCGGGCGCCCTCCTCCAGGAACCGGCGCGCGGTGGCTCCGCCGATGCCGGCGCCCGCGGCGGCGGTGATGACGGCGGTGCGGCCCTTCAGCAGTCCGTGGCCGGGTACGTACGCCGGGCTCTCGACGTCGCTCATGACTCCAAGCTAACCTACCAAACACTTGTTAGGGAAGCTCCGCCGGAAGGTGCCGCCGATGGATCTCACCCGCTCCCCCGCCGACGAGGCGTTCCGCGCCGAGGCCCGCGCCTGGCTGGACGTCCATGTCCCGGCGGCCCCGCTGCCCTCGCTGGAGACCGAGGAGGGCTTCGCGGCGCATCGCGCGTGGGAGGCCGAACTGGCCGCGGACCGCTGGTCGGTGGTGTCGTGGCCCGCGGAGTACGGCGGCCGGGACGCGGACCTCGTGCGCTGGCTGGGGTTCGAGGAGGAGTACCACGCGGCGGGCGCGCCGGGCCGGGTCGGGCAGAACGGCATCAGTCTGCTGGCGCCGACCCTGTTCGAGCACGGCACCGACGGGCAGCGCGCGCGGGTACTGCCGACGATGGCCACGGGCGAGGTGGTCTGGGCACAGGCCTGGTCCGAGCCCGAGGCGGGTTCGGACCTGGCCTCGCTGAGGTCGCGCGCGGTGCGCGTGGACGGCGGCTGGCTCCTGCGGGGGCACAAGACGTGGTCGTCGCGGGCCGCGTTCGCCGACCGGGCCTTCGGCCTGTTCCGCAGTGAGCCGAGCCCGCCGAAACGCCACCAGGGCCTGACGTACCTGATGTTCGACCTGCGCGCTCCGGGTGTGACGGTCCGCCCGATCGGGCGCCTGGACGGCCGGCCGGCCTTCGCGGAGCTGTTCCTGGACGACGTGTTCGTGCCCGACGAGGACGTGATCGGCGAGCCGGGTCAGGGCTGGCGGGTGGCGATGTCGACGGCGGGCAACGAACGGGGTCTGACCCTGCGGTCGCCGGGCCGTTTCCTGGCGGCCGCGGACCGGCTGGCCGCTCTGTGGCACGCCGACGGCGACCCGTCGGACTCCGCGCTGCGCGACCGGGTGGCCGACGCGGTGATCGGTGCGCGCGCCTACCAGCTCTTCACGTACGCCCATGCCTCCCGGCTGCTCGAAGGGGAGGACATCGGGCCGGAGTCCAGCCTGAACAAGGTGTTCTGGTCGGAGCTCGACATCGCGCTGCACGAGACGGCTCTGGATCTGCTGGGCCCCGAGGGCGAGGCGGCGGACACCGCGTGGTGCGAGGGGTACGTGTTCGCGCTCGCGGGTCCCGTCTACGCGGGCACCAACGAGATCCAGCGCGACATCATCGCCGAGCGGCTGCTCGGCCTTCCGAAGGGCCGCCGCTGATGCGCTTCCTCCTCGACGCCGAACAGCGCGCCTTCGCCGCCTCCCTGGACCGGATGCTGGCGGCCGCGGACACGCCGTCGGCGGTGCGCGCGTGGGCGGACGGCGACCACGCGCCGGGGCGGGCGCTGTGGTCGCGGCTGGCCGAGGCGGGCGTGTTCGCGCTGGCGGTCCCGGAGGCGTACGAGGGAGTGGGACCGCGTCCCGTGGAACTGGCGGTCGCCTTCGTGGAGTTGGGCCGGCACGCGGTTCCGGGTCCGGTGGTGGAGACGGTCGCCGCCGCCGTGCTGCTGGGTGAGCTGAGCGCGCTGGGCGAGCCGGGTCCGGCCGAGCGGCTGCTGCCGGGGCTCGCCTCGGGCAAGAGCCCGGCCACTCTGGTCCTGCCCGACGGCCACGCGCCCGCGGCGGGCGCTTCGGCACCATCCGGCGGGCACACGCCTGACGCGAGGGCGACACCTTCCGGCGACCACGCACCGGACCCGAACCCGGCGGCCCTGTCCGGCGGTTACGCGCTCGACGCGGACGCGGCGGCGGTGTCGCTCGTGGTGGACGGTGGCGGGCTGTGGCTCGTGTCCGGTCACGGGCCGGTGCGGGCGTCCGTGGACGGGGCGCGCCGGCTCGCCCGTCCGGAGGGCGGCGGCGAACTCCTGGCCGAGGGCCCGGCTGTCGAGCGCGCCGCGGTACGGGCGCTGGTGTGGGCGCGGCTCGCCACGGCCGCCCAGGCCCTCGGGGTGGGCCTCGCGCTCCTCGGCCGGACCGTCGAGTACGTGGGCCGGCGGACCCAGTTCGGGGTGCCCGTCGGTTCGTTCCAGGCGGTCAAGCACCGACTCGCGGACGCGCTGATCGCCCTGGAGTTCGCGCGCCCGCTGCTGTTCGGGGCCGCGCTGTCGATGGCGCCGGCGGAGGTGGCCGCCGCGAAGGTCACGGTGTGCGAGGCCGCGTACACGACGGCGCGGGCCGCGCTGCAGTTGCACGGCGCGATCGGCTACACGGCCGAGTACGACCTGTCGCTGTGGTTCACCAAGGCCCGCGCCCTGCGGTCGGCCTGGGGCACCCCGGCCGCGTGCAGGGCCGAGGCGCTGGCCGGTCTCAGTGGTGGTGGCCGTCCTCCCCGCTCGTGAGCGCCCGGTGCTCCTCGGCCGTCGGCTTCGGGATCCTGGTGCCGGGCCCGTACAGGGCGCGTGCCAGCCGGGCGCGCAGCCGTGCGGCCGGACCGACGCGGCGGGCCACGCCGTTGGCGTCGACGAGCGGGCCCACCTCGTAGGGCGGCGCCTGTTCGTGCTGGGTGAGGGTGAACCGCCGGGCCGGGGTGAGGGGTTCGTGGACCTCGATGTACTCGCCGTGCGGCAGCATCTTGATCGTGCCGGTCTCGCGGCCGTGCAGCACCTCGTCGCGGTCGGCGCGTTGCAGCCCCAGGCAGATCCGTTTCGTGACGACGTAGGCGAGCGCGGGTCCGGCGAAGACGGCGACGCGGACGAACCAGGTGATCGCGTTGATCGACAGATGGAAGTGGGTGGCCCACAGGTCGTTGCCGCCGCCGACGAGCAGGACGGCGTACAGCGTCAGCCAGGCGACGCCGAGCGCTGTGCGGGTGGGCACGTTGCGCGGCCGGTCCAGGATGTGGTGCTCACGCCGGTCGCCGGTGACCCAGGCCTCGACGAAGGGGTAGGCGGCGATGGCGGCCATGATGAGCGGGAAGAGCGAGAAGGGGATGAGGACGCCCAGTTGGAGGGTGTGGCCGAAGGCGTTGATCTCCCATCCCGGCATCACGCGGATGAGTCCTTCGGAGAAGCCGAGGTACCAGTCGGGCTGGGCGCCGGTGGTCACCAGGTCGGGACGGTAGGGCCCGAACGCCCACACGGGGTTGATGGTGGCGATCGCGCCCATGATCGCCAGGACGCCGAAGACCAGGAAGAAGAACCCGCCGGCCTTGGCCATGTAGACGGGCATGAAGGGCATGCCGACGACCGACCTCTGGTTCTTTCCGGGTCCCGGGTACTGCGTGTGCTTGTGGTAGAAGACCAGGATCAGATGGGCGACGACCAGCCCCAGCATGATGCCCGGCAGCAGCAGGACGTGGATGGGGAAGAACCTCGGGATGATGTCGTGCCCGGGGAACTCCCCGCCGAAGAGGAAGAAGGAGAGGTACGTCCCCACGACGGGAATCGACAGGATGGCGCCGTCGGCGAAGCGGACGCCGGTGCCGGAGAGCAGGTCGTCGGGGAGCGAGTAGCCGGTCAGTCCGGTGATGAGGCCGAGCATCAGCAGGGTCCAGCCGAACAGCCAGTTGACCTCGCGCGGCTTGCGGAACGCTCCGGTGAAGAACACCCGCATCATGTGCACGAGCATCCCGGCAAGGAAGACGAGCGCGGCCCAGTGGTGGATCTGGCGGATCAGCAGACCGCCGCGCACGTCGAAGCTGATGTCGAGCGTGGACTCGTACGCCCGGGTCATGACGATGCCGTTCAGCGGCCCGTAGGAGCCGTGGTAGACGACCTCGACGCCGCTCGGCTCGAAGAACAGGGTGAGATAGACGCCGGTGAGGATCAGGACGAGGAAGCTGTAGAGGCAGACCTCGCCCAGCATGAACGACCAGTGGTCCGGGAAGACCTTGCGCATGTTGGCCTTGGCCAGGGAGTAGATGCCGAGGCGTCCGTCGGCCCAGTCGGCGAGCCGCTCCCCCTTGCCGGTCTCGGGCGCGCGCCGGGCCCGTACGGCCGTGTCGCCCGAAGTCCGCGCCGTCCCGCTCCCGGGTGCTCCGTTCGCCGAAGTCCCCGCGGTCCGGCCGGAGTCGATCTCTCGTGCGCCCATTCGCCGCTCCCCTCGGCCCACCAGGGTGGCACGTCGGCCGTTCGAAGCCAACGGGGCGTCATGGAGGGGATGTCGGGGCGGACCGGGCAGGGGACGGGCGGTGTCCGCGCCCCGGCCTCGGCGGGGGAAGGGCGGGTCAGGCCAGGATTCCGCGGGCGCGAGCCGCCGCCAGCCACCGCGGGAACTCCGCCACCAGCCGGTCGTACAGCTCCCCGTCGCTCACCCGGCGCGGATCCGAACCGGCGTGGAAGAAGCCCGCGTTGTCGACGACCCGCTTGTGCGGCACGGCCAGTTCGTCGAGCTTGCGCAGGAAGTCGAACTGTCTGCTGCTCCGGTCGCCGAACCCCACGAACTGCCAGAACATCGGCAGCCTGGCGGCCTTGCACACATACCGTTCGGCGGCGAGCTTGTTGATCGGTCCTCCGTCGGTCTGGAAGACGACGAGGGCCGGGGCGTCGGAACCGCTGTCGAGGTAGTGGTCGATGACGGCGTCCATGGCGAGGTGGTAGCTGGTCCTGCCCATGTGTCCGAGCCCGGCCGCGATCCGTTCGATCCGCCCCCGGTGGTTGTCGAGCGCGATGTCGGTGACCGCGTCGACGTCCGTGGAGAAGAAGACGACGGGGACGACGCCGTCGTCGTCGAGGTGGGCGGACAGGCCGAGCACCCGGTCGGCGAGTGCCTGCACACTGCCGTCGTCGTAGTACGGCTTCATCGACCCCGAGTAGTCCACCACCAGGTACACGGCGGCCCGTTGGCCGCTCAGTCCGTGTTTGGTGAGACTGACTCCGGCGCTCCTGTAGGGGCCCACCAGCGCGGGCGCGGTCTCCTCGATCTTGGTGAGGCTGATTCCGGCCATGCGGGCTCCCGTCGTACGCGGACTGCGGAACGCCGAGAGTACGTGAACGTCCCGGCACCGTCCCGGCCCCTCCGGAGCGCGGACCCGGGGTGGCTCCAGGGCGGGTCCGGATCGTGGCCCTGCCGTTCCCCGCGGGCCGGGGGGTTGGATAGTTTGATCACCGCCGCCCCCACCGGCTCACCTACCCCCTGTACCCGTGCGTTCCAAGGAGCCGGCCGTGGAGTCCGAGTCCGCCGTCACCACCTGCTACCGCCACCCCAAGGTGGAGTCGCATGTGCGCTGCACCCGTTGCGATCGCTACATATGTCCGAACTGTATGCGTGAGGCGGCCGTCGGCCACCAGTGCGTGGAGTGTGTGAAGGAGGGTGCGCGATCCATCCGGCAGGCCCGCACGGCCTTCGGCGGCCGGATATCGACGGTGCCGGCGGTGACGTACGCCCTCATCGGCCTGAACGTGCTGGCCTATGTGGCCGAACTGCTGCGCTCCTCGGTCGTGGACCGGTTCGCGATGCTCGGCGCGGGTCTCGCGGACTCGGAAGGGGGCCACTACTTCTGGGACTTCCCGTACCCCTCGTCCCTCCACGCGGAGGGCCTCGTCGACGGGGAGTGGTACCGGCTGCTGACCGGCGCGTTCCTGCATCTGCCGCCCACGGAGGGCACGTTCGGGATCGCCCACATCGTGATGAACATGTTCGCGCTGTGGAACATCGGCCGGATCGTCGAGTCCCAGCTCGGCCGGGTCCGCTACCTCGCGCTGTATCTGCTGTCGGCGCTCGGCGGCTCGGTCCTCGTGCTGCTGATCGCGCCGCAGGAACAGGCGATCGGCGCGTCCGGCGCGATCTTCGGCATCAGCGCCGCCTACTACGTGATGGCCCGCCGCGTCGGCGCGGACATGGCCGGCGTCAACCGGTTCATGGCGGGCCTGCTGATCTGGCTCCTGATCTCGGCGGGGCTCACGTCCTGGCAGGGGCACCTGGGCGGGCTCCTCGCCGGCGGACTCGTGACCGCGGCCTACGCGTACGCTCCGCGCGACCACCGCAGGACCTTGATCCAGGCGTCGGTCTGCGTGGGCCTGCTCGCCCTGTTGGTGATCCTCACGGTACTGAAGGTGTCGGCGCTGCGAACGGGCGCGGTGTAGCGGGCGCGGGAGCGGACGCCGGGGCCCCTACGTCGGCACGGGCCCGGGCCGCCCTGGCGGAGCAGGGCGACGGCCGCCGCCCGGTCGGGTGTCTCGTGGTACACCTGTGCGGCGCCCTCGCGGCCCGCCAGGGGGCATGGCCGTGCCCCCGCCGTGCGTACCCTGTCCGCCATGAAACGCGCGGATTGTCTGTTCTTCGTTCTGGCCGCCGTGCTGATCACGGCGGCGGTCCATCTCGCCACGCCCGAGCACGCCACGGCCGACGCCAAGGGCGGCGCGTCGCCCCCGGCCCGGTCCCGCGCGCGGGCGGAGCCGGAGCGGGTGGCCGGCGGCAGGGCCGTCGTCGCGCCGGCGACCAGCCGTGCCACCCCCGTGAGCTCCACCGTCCCGGCGAGACCCGCAGCCCCGGCGAGGTCGGCCGGCCTCGCCGCTCCGGACAAGAAGGAACTCGCCCAGGAGATCGTGGCGAGCGCCGAGAACTCCACGCTGAACTGGCACGAGGCCTACGGCTACATCGAGGACATCGGCGACGGCCAGGGCTACACGGCGGGCGTCGTCGGCTTCTGCACCGGCACCCACGACCTGCTCACCCTCGTCGAGCGCTACACCGCGGCCCACCCGGGCAACGGGCTCGCCCGCTATCTCCCGGCCCTGCGCGAGGTCGACGGCACCGACTCCCACGAGGGCCTGGACCCGGGCTTCCCGACGGCCTGGCGCCACGAGGCCGGCCTCACCGCGTTCCGCGAGGCCCAGGACTCCGAGCGTGACCGGATCTACTTCGACCCCGCGGTCCGGCTCGCCGAGCACGACGGTCTCGGCACGCTCGGCCAGTTCATCTACTACGACGCCATCGTGCTGCACGGTCCGGGTACCGGCGACCACGGCTTCCAAGGGCTGCGCGAGCGCGCCCTGCGCGAGGCGGCCCCGCCGTCCGAGGGCGGCGACGAGAAGACGTACCTCGGCACCTTCCTGGACATCCGGCGCGCGGCCATGAAGTCCGAAGACCCCGACCGTGACACCAGCCGCGTCGACACGGCCCAGCGCCGGTTCCTCGACGAGGGCAACCTCGGCCTGCGCAAACCGCTGGAGTGGAAGGTGTACGGCGAGACCTACCGCGTGCCGTAGCCGCCGGGCGGGTGCGGACATGCGGCGGCGCCTGCCCAGTCGTCCGGTCGGGGACAGTGGGGCAGGCGCCGTCTCGTGTTCCGCACGCCTTTGTGCGGGACGTTTCGAGTGACCGTGTCAGGTCACGCATCCATGGGTCAGACCGTCAGCGAACGGTCCGTCGGGCGGATCGGGGCCGGCAGGTCGCTCGCTCCGGTGAGGAAGCGGTCGACGCCGCGGGCGGCCGAGCGGCCCTCCGCGATGGCCCAGACGATGAGGGACTGGCCGCGGCCCGCGTCACCGGCGACGAACACTCCGGGAACGTTGGTCGCGAAGTCGGCGTCGCGGGCGATGTTGCCGCGCTCGTCGAGCTCCAGACCGAACTGGGAGACCACGCCGTTCTCGACGTCCGTGCCGGTGAACCCCATCGCCAGCGTCACGAGCTGGGCGGGGATCTTGCGCTCCGTGCCCGGCTTCTGGTTCAGCTTGCCGCCGGTGAACTCTACCTCGACCAGGTGCAGCCACTGGACGTTGCCGTCCTCGTCGCCCTCGAAGTGGGTGGTGGAGACCGCGTAGACGCGCTCGCCGCCCTCCTCGTGCGCGGAGGTGACCTTGTAGAGCATCGGGAACGTCGGCCAGGGCTGGCCCGGGTTCCGCTCCTCGCCCGGCCGCGGCATGATCTCGAGCTGCGTGACGGAGGCCGCGCCCTGACGGTGGGCGGTGCCCACGCAGTCCGCGCCCGTGTCGCCGCCGCCGATGACCACGACGTGCTTGCCCTCGGCGGTGATCGGGGGCGCCACGAAGTCGCCCTCCTGCACCTTGTTCGCGAGCGGCAGGTACTCCATGGCCTGGTGGATGCCGGTCAGTTCCCGCCCGGGGACGGGCAGGTCACGGGCGGTCGTGGCGCCGGCGGCGATGACCACGGCGTCGTACCGCTTGCGCAGGTCCGTCGCCTTGAGGTCGCGGCCGATCTCGATGCCCGTACGGAAGCGGGTACCCTCCGCGCGCATCTGCTCGATGCGGCGGTTGATGTGCCGCTTCTCCATCTTGAACTCGGGGATGCCGTAGCGCAGCAGACCGCCGACGCGGTCGGCGCGCTCGTACACCGCGACCGTGTGACCGGCCCGCGTGAGCTGCTGGGCGGCGGCGAGACCGGCCGGGCCGGACCCGATGACCGCGACGGTCTTGCCGGAGAGGCGCTCGGGGGCCTGGGCCGCGACGGAGCCGCTGTCCCACGCCTGGTCGATGATCGAGACCTCGACGTTCTTGATGGTCACGGCGGGCTGGTTGATGCCCAGCACACACGCGGACTCGCACGGCGCGGGGCACAGCCTGCCGGTGAACTCCGGGAAGTTGTTCGTGGCGTGCAGCCGCTCGGAGGCGGCCTGCCAGTCCTCGCGGTACGCGTAGTCGTTCCACTCGGGGATCAGGTTGCCCAGCGGACAGCCGTTGTGGCAGAACGGGATGCCGCAGTCCATGCAGCGCGAGGCCTGCTTGGAGATGATCGGGAGCAGCGAACCCGGAACGTAGACCTCGTTCCAGTCCTTGAGCCGCTCCTGGACCGGCCGGGACCTGGCGACCTCACGGCCGTGGTTCAGAAAGCCCTTGGGATCAGCCATTGGTCGCCGCCTCCATCATCTTCTCGGTGATCGCGGACTCGTCGAGTCCGGCTCGCTCGGCGGCGTCCTTGGCGGCGAGCACTGCCTTGTACGTGCTGGGAATGATCTTGCTGAAGCGCTCCGCGGCGACGGGCCACTCGGCGAGCAGCTTCTCGGCGACCGTCGAGCCGGTCTCCTCCGCGTGCCGGCGCACGACGTCGTGCAGCCACTGCTTGTCGGCGTCGTCGAGCTCCACGACGGCGTCCACGCTGGCGACGTTGACGTTGTCGCGGTCGAGGTCGATCACATAGGCGACGCCGCCGGACATGCCGGCCGCGAAGTTGCGGCCCGTCTCGCCGAGGACGACCGCGTGACCGCCGGTCATGTACTCGCAGCCGTGGTCGCCCACGCCCTCGGAGACCACCAGCGCGCCCGAGTTGCGGACGCAGAAGCGCTCGCCGGTGCGGCCGCGCAGGAACAGCTCGCCGCCGGTCGCGCCGTAGGCGATGGTGTTGCCCGCGATCGTCGAGTACTCGGCGAGGTGGTCGGCGCCCCGATCGGGGCGGACGACGACACGGCCGCCGGAGAGGCCCTTGCCGACGTAGTCGTTGGCGTCGCCCTCCAGGCGCAGCGTGACACCGCGCGGGAGGAAGGCGCCGAAGGACTGGCCGGCCGACCCGGTGAAGGTGATGTCGATGGTGTCGTCGGGCAGGCCCGCGCCACCGAACTTCTTCGTCACCTCGTGGCCGAGCATGGTGCCCACGGTGCGGTTGATGTTGCGGATCGCGACCTGGGCGCGGACCGGCTGGGCGTCGGTCGCGGAGTCCGTGGCCAGCGCGTCGGCGGCGAGCTTGATGAGCTCGTTGTCGAGCGCCTTCTCCAGGCCGTGGTCCTGCTCGATGACCTGGTGCAGGGCCGCGCCCTCGGGCAGTTCGGGCACGTAGAAGAGCGGGGACAGGTCCAGTCCCTGCGCCTTCCAGTGGGTGACGGCGCGCTCCACGTCGAGGTTCTCGGCGTGGCCGACGGCCTCCTCGATGCTGCGGAAGCCGAGCTCGGCGAGGATCTCGCGGACCTCTTCGGCGATGAACTTGAAGAAGTTCACGATGTACTCGGCCTTGCCGGCGAACCGGTCGCGCAGCACCGGGTTCTGGGTGGCGATGCCGACCGGGCAGGTGTCCAGGTGGCAGACGCGCATCATGACGCAGCCGGAGACGACGAGCGGCGCGGTCGCGAAACCGAACTCCTCGGCGCCGAGCAGCGCGGCGATGACGACGTCGCGGCCGGTCTTGAGCTGACCGTCGGTCTGCACGACGATGCGGTCGCGCAGGCCGTTGAGCAGCAGGGTCTGCTGGGTCTCGGCGAGGCCGAGCTCCCAGGGCCCGCCCGCGTGCTTGAGCGAGGTGAGCGGGGAGGCGCCGGTGCCGCCGTCGTGGCCGGAGATGAGCACGACGTCCGCGTGGGCCTTGGACACGCCCGCCGCGACCGTGCCGACGCCGACCTCGGAGACCAGCTTCACGTGGATGCGGGCCTGCGGGTTGGCGTTCTTGAGGTCGTGGATCAGCTGAGCCAGGTCCTCGATGGAGTAGATGTCGTGGTGCGGCGGCGGGGAGATCAGGCCGACACCCGGGGTCGAGTGACGGGTCTTGGCCACCCACGGGTAGACCTTGTGGCCGGGGAGCTGGCCGCCCTCGCCGGGCTTGGCGCCCTGGGCCATCTTGATCTGGATGTCGTCGGCGTTGACGAGGTACTCGCTCGTGACACCGAAGCGGCCGGAGGCGACCTGCTTGATGCTGGAGCGGCGCGCCGGGTCGTACAGCCGGTCCGCGTCCTCGCCGCCCTCACCGGTGTTGGACTTGCCGCCCAGCTGGTTCATGGCGATGGCGAGGGTTTCGTGCGCCTCCTTGGAGATGGAGCCGTACGACATGGCGCCGGTGGAGAAGCGCTTGACGATCTCGGAGACCGGCTCGACCTCGTCGAGGGAGATCGACGGGCGGTCCGACGCGAAGCCGAACAGGCCGCGCAGCGTCATCAGGCGCTCGGACTGCTCGTTGACGCGGTCGGTGTACTTCTTGAAGATCTCGTAGCTGCCGGAGCGCGTCGAGTGCTGGAGGCGGAAGACCGTCTCCGGGTCGAACAGGTGCGGCTCGCCCTCGCGGCGCCACTGGTACTCGCCGCCGATCTCCAGGGCGCGGTGCGCCGGGGCGATGCCGGAGGCGGGGTAGGCCTTGGCGTGCCGGGCGGCGACCTCCTTGGCGACGACGTCGAGGCCGGCGCCGCCGATCTTGGAGGCCGTGCCGTTGAAGTACTTCTCGACGAAGACCTTCTCCAGACCGACGGCCTCGAAGACCTGGGCGCCGCGGTAGGAGGCGACGGTGGAGATGCCCATCTTGGACATGACCTTCAGGACGCCTTTGCCGAGCGCGTAGATCAGGTTGCGGATGGCCTGCTCGGGCTCGATGCCCTGGAGGAAGGTGCCGGCGCGGACGAGGTCCTCGACGGACTCCATCGCGAGGTACGGGTTGACGGCCGCGGCGCCGAAGCCGATGAGCAGGGCGACGTGGTGGACCTCGCGGACGTCTCCGGCCTCGACCAGCAGGCCCACCTGGGTGCGCTGCTTGGTGCGGATGAGGTGGTGGTGGACGGCCGCGGTGAGCAGCAGCGAGGGGATCGGCGCGTGCTCGGCGTCGGAGTGACGGTCCGAGAGGACGATCAGGCGGGCGCCGTTCTCGATGGCGGCGTCGGCCTCGGCGCAGATCTCCTCGATGCGGGCGGCGAGGGAGTCGCCGCCGCCGGAGACCCGGTACAGGCCGGACAGGGTCGCGGCCTTCATGCCGGGCATGTCGCCGTCGGCGTTGATGTGGATGAGCTTGGCCAGCTCGTCGTTGTCGATCACCGGGAAGGGCAGGGTGACGCTGCGACAGGAGGCGGCCGTCGGCTCCAGCAGGTTGCTCGCCGGGCCCAGCGAGGAGCGCAGGGAGGTGACCAGCTCTTCGCGGATCGCGTCCAGCGGCGGGTTGGTGACCTGGGCGAACAGCTGGGTGAAGTAGTCGAAGAGCAGACGCGGGCGCTGCGAGAGCGCGGCGATCGGCGAGTCGGTGCCCATGGAGCCGATCGGCTCGGCGGCGGCCTTGGCCATCGGCGCGAGGATGATCCGCAGCTCCTCCTCCGTGTAGCCGAAGGTCTGCTGGCGGCGGGTGACCGAGGCGTGGGTGTGCACGATGTGCTCACGCTCGGGCAGGTCGGAGAGCTCGATCTCGCCGGCTTCCAGCCAGTCCGCGTACGGCTTCTCGGCGGCGAGGCCGGCCTTGATCTCGTCGTCCTCGATGATGCGGTGCTCGACGGTGTCGACGAGGAACATCTTGCCGGGCTGGAGGCGGCCCTTGCGGACGACCCTCGCGGGGTCGATGTCGAGGACGCCGACCTCGGAGCCGAGGACGACGAGGCCCTCGTCGGTGACCCAGTAGCGGCCGGGGCGCAGTCCGTTGCGGTCGAGGACCGCGCCGACCTGGGTGCCGTCGGTGAAGGTGACACAGGCCGGGCCGTCCCAGGGCTCCATCATCGTGGAGTGGAACTGGTAGAAGGCGCGCCGGGCCGGGTCCATGGAGTCGTGGTTCTCCCACGCCTCCGGGATCATCATGAGCACGGAGTGCGGCAGCGAACGGCCGCCGAGGTGCAGGAGTTCGAGCACCTCGTCGAAGGAGGCCGAGTCGGAGGCGTCCGGGGTGCAGACGGGGAAGATCCGCTGCAGCTTGTCGTTGTCGCCGAAGAGGTCCGAGGCGAGCTGGGACTCCCGGGCGACCATCCAGTTGCGGTTGCCCTTGACCGTGTTGATCTCGCCGTTGTGCGCGACGAAGCGGTACGGGTGGGCGAGCGGCCAGCTCGGGAAGGTGTTGGTGGAGAAGCGGGAGTGCACGAGCGCGATCGCGGAGGCGAAGCGGCGGTCGGACAGGTCCGGGAAGAAGGGCTCGAGCTGGCCGGTGGTCAGCATGCCCTTGTAGACGATGGTCCGGGCGGACAGCGAGGGGAAGTAGACCCCGGCCTCGCGCTCGGCGCGCTTGCGCAGCACGAAGGCGCTGCGGTCGAGGGCGATGCCCTCGTTCTCGCCGTCGGTGACGAAGATCTGGCGGAAGGCCGGCATCGTCGAGCGGGCGGTGGCGCCGAGGAGTTCGGGGGCGACGGGGACCTCGCGCCAGCCGAGGACGGTGAGGCCCTCTTCGGCGGCGATCGTCTCGATCCGTGAGACGGCGTCGGCCGTGCCGTCGTTCGGGAGGAAGGCGATGCCCACCGCGTACGCGCCGGCTGCGGGAAGCTCGAATCCGGCCACTTCGCGGAGGAAGGCGTCCGGGACCTGGGACAGGATGCCGGCGCCGTCACCCGAGTCGGGCTCGGAGCCGGTGGCACCGCGGTGTTCCAGGTTGCGCAGAACGGTGAGCGCCTGCTCGACCAGCGCATGGCTCGCCTCGCCGGTGAGGGTGGCCACGAAGCCGACGCCGCAGGCGTCGTGCTCGTTGCGGGGGTCGTACATACCCTGCGCAGCAGGGCGAGCATCCATGAAGGACCACTTCCGGTCGTTCGTGGAGTGCTGGGACGGCTGGCGCGGAGTACGCATCGGCTCTCCCGTCGTCGTCGGGGCGGGGGGTCTCCCAGGCTCTCGGGCACTGGGGAGACAACTGCCGAGGGACGACTCTGGCCCTCTGCGGGGTGCAAAATTTCGTGCAGGTTACATGATGGAGTGGTTCTCGGGAACCGGATACTTCGTTCCAACATGCGGACACCACAGGAGCCGCGCGGGGGATGTCGGGCTTCAGCGGTGGAGGTTTCGGGACCTGAGCGGACAGATCGATGACCATCGGTCCGGTTCGTGGCGGAGGTGGTGTTCCGCCACGAGGGGCGCGGCGCGGGCGTCATTGCCCGCGGCGCTTACGGCTCATTCCCAGCAGCCACGGAATCGAAACCGCCGGGTAACAATTACTTATGCAGTCCCGTGCATAGGTGATCGAGGCCTCATCCTACGGCCGCGCCGAACAAAGTGCCGAGGGCGTACGTCACACCTGCCGCGGCGCCGCCGAGAGCGAGCTGCCGCAGTCCGCTGAACCACCAGGACCGCGCGGTCACCTTGGCCACGACGGCACCGCACGCGAAGAGCCCGATCATGGCGAGCAGCAGCGCGGGCCACAGCACGGTCGCGCCCAGCAGGTACGGCAGTACGGGCAGGAGGGCGCCGAGCGCGAACGAGCCGAAGCTGGACACGGCGGCGACGGCCGGGGAGGGCAGGTCGCCGGGGTCGATGCCGAGTTCCTCGCGGGCGTGGATCTCCAGGGCCTGCTCGGGATCACGGGAGAGCTGCCGGGCGACCTCGCGGGCCAGGGGGGCCTCGACGCCGCGGGCCTCGTAGAGCGCGGCCAGCTCGCGCTCCTCGTCCTTCGGGTGCTTGCGCAGTTCGCGCCGTTCGACGTCGAGTTCGGCCTCGACGAGCTCGCGCTGCGAGGCGACGGAGGTGTACTCGCCCGCGGCCATGGAGAAGGCTCCGGCGGCGAGGCCCGCGAGTCCGGTGATGACGATCGTCTGCTGGGACACGGAGCCGCCGGCGACGCCGGTCATCAGGGCGAGGTTGGAGACCAGGCCGTCCATGGCGCCGAACACCGCCGGGCGCAGCCATCCGCCGTTGACGTCGCGGTGGGTGTGGTTGTCGCGGTGCGCCACATGCAGCGCCGCCTCGGTCTCGATGATCGCCATACTCGTCCCCCGGAGAGCTTGATTGGACTGCTTCCACTTTTCGACAACCCTAAAAGTACGCCGAGAAATTCCCCGCCGCCAGCAAGGAAAGGCTGGGCTAACCTGCGGTTTTACCCTTCGACGCTCATCCGTGGCATGTCATGCACATATGTCGACCGGGTGACAGTGGAGCCCGCGAGGCTCCTGTCAACCGCCAAGGTGGGACAGATCCGCAAAGGGTTCCGCGCGCCGCATTCCGCGCGCCGACGGGCCCTGAGAGGAGAAGCACGTATGGCTTCCATCGCCTGCATTCCCTCGGCCCCGGCACCCGGGAGCGCCGCCGCCCTCCGTGACCGGGCACGCGGCGCACTGCTCGGACTCGCCGTCGGGGACGCGCTGGGCGCACCCGCCGAGAACATGAAGCCCTCGGAGATCCGCGCCCGGTGGGGCCGGATCACCGGGTACGTCGCCGAACATCCGGCCGGGACGGACGACACCGAGTACGCGATCTTCTCGGGACTGCTGCTGGCCCGGCACGGCTCGGCGCTGACCGTGGCGCACGTCGAGTCGGCCTGGCACCAGTGGATCGCGGACCGCGACGAGGGGCCGTTCCGCGGCGCCGGGTTCAGTGAGCGCGGCACGCTGGAGAACCTGCGCCGGGGGCTCGCGGCGCCCATCTCCGCCCAGCATCGGCACGCCTGGAGCGACGGTCTGGCCATGCGCGCGGCGCCCTTCGGCGTCTTCGCCGCCGGCCGGCCCGCCGAGGCGGCCCGGCTCGTGGCGATCGACGGCTCGGTGAGCCACGAGGGCGAGGGAATCTACGGCGGGCAGGCCGTCGCGGCCGGGGTCGCCGCCGCGATGGCGGGCGCCTCCACCGCCACGGTCGTCGCCTCCGCCCTGGCCGTCGTCCCGGACGACTCCTGGACGGCCCGCTCGCTGCGCCGGGCGGTCGCGGTGGCGCACCGCGGCGAACGCGCCGTGCGGTCCGCGGTCGTGATCGGCGGCTACCCGTGGACCGACCTGGCCCCCGAGGCCGTGGCCCTCGCCTTCGGCGCCTACGCGGCGGCGGACGGAGAGTTCACCGAGTCGGTCCTGACCGCGGTGAACATGGGACGTGACGCCGACACGACGGCCGCGGTGGCCGGGGCGCTGGCCGGCGCGACCCGGGGGATGTCCTCGGTCCCCGCCGAGTGGGCGGCGGCCATCGGACCGGCCCGCGGGAGCTGCCTGCCCTCCATGGAGGGCCACCACATCCTGGACGTTGCGGAACTGCTGACCCCGGAGCACGAGGAGAAGTGGGGCGCCGAGCGGCACGCGCCGCCCGCCCCCGAGACACCCGCGGCCCCTCCCCCGGACCCGTACGGGGCCACGGATCCGCCCCTGGAGCCGTACGGGACGCCCGCCGGTGACGCCGGAGCACGCCGGTGAGCCCCGGGCCGGCCGGCTACGACGAGCCCGGCGGACGGACGGGCGAGGGTGCCGTCTCCATGGCCCCCCTCGCACCGACGCGGCCCGGCACGGCGACGGACCCGGCACACCCCGGCCCGGCCACCGGGCCGGGGGTGTCCACCGAGGGCACGAGGCCGGGGGCGCCGGACACACCCGCGAAGCCCGGAGCACCCGGAACGGGGGCGGGCACCGGAACACCCGGAACGGGAACGAGACCGCGGACACCCGCGACGGGGGCCCGGCCGGACGCGCTCGCGCCGGTGGCGGGGCCCGGAGCGAGAACGGGGGCCGACGTGCTCGCGCCGGTGACGGGACCCGGAACGCCCGGAGCGGGAACGGGGACGGACATGCTCGCGCCGGTGACGGGACCGGGAACGGGAACGGACGTGCTCGCGCCGGTGGCGGGACCCGGAACGCCCGGAGCGGGAACGGGGACGGACATGCTCGTGCCGGTGGTGGAGCCCGGAGCGGGAACGGGGGCCGACGTGCTCGTGCCGGTGGTGGAGCCGGGGGCGCGGCGCGGGGGGACCCCTCGGGCCGGGACCGGGCCGGGGTCCGCGCGGGCGGCGGAGCCGGGGGCCTCGTGCGAGGTGAACCCGTGGGCCGGGGCCGGGACGGGAGCCGGGGAGGCGGTACAGCCTGCGCCGTCACCCGGGGCGGGCGTGCGCCGGATCGAGGGGCTGCTGCTCGGGCTGGCCGCCGGGGATGCCGCCGGATGGCCCGCCGCTCGGCACCGGGCCGCGCGGATGCCCGAGTGGACCCGGCGGCTGACCCGCGAGCTGGACACCTTCGCGGAGCAGAACGCGACGACCACCCTGCCCGTGCCGATCGCGCTGAACCAGCCGCCGGAACCCCTGCGGCTCGGCCCGTCGGACGACGCCGAGTGGGCGGCGTTCGCGGCGGAGGCCGTCCTGCGGGCCGGGGAGACCGGCGCGCTCGGCGACCTGAGCCTCGGCCGCAGGATGCGCGCGTCCATCGACCTGTCCTGGAACGCCGTCGCCAGCGAGGTGGCCGCCGCCGCGGACCGGGCCCCCGAGGTCGAGTCCGCCCTGCTCCCGCTGCGCGCCCGGATCTCGGTGCGGGCCGGACTCGGCAACCTCGCCACCGGTCTGCGCCCGCCCGCCACCGGCCACGACAACCCCCACTACTTCGACGACGCGGCCTGCGTCCGGGCCTGCGTGCTCGCCGCGGCACACCCGGGAGACCCCCGACTCGCCGCGGAACTCGCCGAGTTCGACGCCCGCTACACCCAGGACGGCGACGGGGTGCACGGCGCCCGCGCCATGGCCGCCGCCGTGGCGCTCGCCCTCGCCGGTCACGACGTCGGCACCTGCGTGGCGGCGGCCCTCGCCGAACTGCCCGCCGCCACGGAGATCGGCCGCAACGCCCGCGACGCCCTCGCGCTGGCCCAGGACAGCGAGAGCACCTTCGCGCTGGTCCCGCTGCTCGAGCACCGGATCGTCGACCACGTCTACAGCTACGGGATCGCGGCCGCCGAGACCGTCCCCGTCGCGCTCGCCCTGGCCCTGGCCGCGCACGGCCGGATCGCCGAGGCCGTACCGGCCGCCGCCTGCCTCTCCCGGGTCGCCGACTCGGCCCCCGCCCTGGCCGGGGCGCTCACCGGGGCGCTCGGCGGCGCCGCCGCGATCCCCGCCTCCTGGCGCGACGCCTGCCGCACCCTGTCCGGGTGCGCGCTCCCCCGGCTGACCGGCACGGATCTCATCGGGCTCGCCGAACTCCTGGAGGCGACAGGACTCGCCGACCCGCTCGATTCCCCGGAACTGGCCGCCCCAGAGGGATGATTCGGGCATGACGCCCAAAGGAGAAGGAACGGGAACCCTCGACGAACGGATCACCGGAGCCCTCGTCGGAGCCGCCGTCGGCGACGCCCTCGGCGGACCCGTCGAGGGGTACTCCCCGGAGCAGATCGCCGAACGCCACGGCGGCCGCGTGCACGGCGTCGTCGGCCCCTGGAACGGCGACGCCTGGCCCACCGCCCGCCCCATCGCCCCGTACCACAAGGGCGACGGACACGTCACCGACGACACCCTGATGACCCACGCGCTGGTACGGGTGTACGCGGAGGTCCGCGACCACCTCGACGCCTACGCGGTCGCCGGGCACCTCGTCCCCGACCTGATGACGACCCCCCGCTGGATCCCGGAACTGGAGGCCGAGGCCCTCCCCCTCCAGCGGATCTTCCTCGCCGAGAAATGGCTGGTCGCCCGCCTCCACTACGGCCACGTCGACCCCCGCGAGGCCGGCACGGGCAACATCGTCAACTGCGGTGCCGCGATGTACATGGCCCCGGTCGGACTCGTCAACGCGGCGAATCCGGCGGGCGCGTACGCCGAGGCGCTCGACGTCGCGGGCGCCCACCAGTCCTCGTACGGCCGCGAGGCCGCGGGTGTCTTCGCGGCGGCCGTGGCGGCGGCCTGCACCCCCGGCGCGACCCCCGCCTCGGTCGTCGCCGCGTGTCTGGCCCTGGCCAAGGACGGCACCCGCGCCGCCGTCGAGGCGGTCTGCGAAGTCGCCTCACGCCACACGGACTTCGAGTCGGCGCTCGTCCCGCTGCGCCGGGCGGTGGCCCCCTTCGACACCGTCGGCCCCGACTACCGCTCCCCCTCGCTCGGCGCCCGCCGCCCCTCGCGGCTCCACTCCATCGAGGAACTCCCCGTCGCGCTGGGCATGTTGCTGGTGTCCGGCGGCGACTTCCGGCACGCGGTCCTCGGTTCGGTCAACTACGGGCGCGACTGCGACTCCATCGCCACCATGGCCGGAGCGCTCGCGGGCGCGCTCGGCTCGGAGGTCCCGCACGACTGGGCCAAGACCGTGGCCGAGTCCAGCCGCCTCGACCTGGACGCCCCCGCGCGTACGCTGGCCGAGGTGACCCGGGAGATCTTCGACCGTGACGTCCAGCGCCGCCGGGCCCACGAGGCGGCGTACACCGCGCTGGCGGGAACACCGTGCTCCGGCTGACCTGGGTCCAGCCCGAGGACCTCCTCGGGCACGAGCTCCACCAGGCCGTGCAGGACGGCCGGGACCCGGCGGACGTCACCGCCCGCTGGTACGCGGCGGGCGGCAGGCCCGCCCCGCTGCGCGCGGGCGCGTCGGCGGCCCCGGCCTCACCGTCCCTGCGCCGGCTGGCGGCCGGGCTCCTCGACGAACTCGCCGCCCTGCCGGGCAGGCTGGCGGACGACGAGCCGACGGATCTGGCACTGATCAAGGCCCAGTGCCCCGACTGGCCGCCCCCGCGGTACACGCCCCTGCCCGCTCCCGGCCCGGCCCGCCTGGAGGCGGCCTGGCTCGGACGGGCCGTCGGCTGTCTGCTCGGCAAACCGGTGGAGAAACTCCCCCTCGAAGCGATCCGGGCCCTGGCCGAGGCCTCCGGCAACCGGCCCCTGCGCACCTGGTTCACCGCGCGGGGCGTACCGCGGGACCTGCTCGACGCCCACCCCTGGAACCGGCGCTCCGCCACCACCTCCCTCGCCGAGAACATCGACGGCATGCCGGAGGACGACGACCTCAACTACCCACTCCTGAACCTGCTGTTGCTCCAGCGGTACGGCCGGGACTTCACCACCGCGGACGTGGCCCGCCTCTGGCTCGACGAACTCCCCGCCGGCCGCACCTTCACCGCCGAGCGCGTCGCGTACCGCAACCTCCTCGGCGGGGTCGAGCCCCCGGACACCGCCCGCCACCACAACCCGTTCCGTGAGTGGATCGGCGCCCTGATCCGCGCGGACGTGCACGGCTGGACCAACCCCGGCGACCCGGCGGGGGCCGCGGAGCAGGCGTACCGCGACGCCGCCCTCACCCACACGGCCAACGGCGTCTACGCGGCGATGTTCACCGCCGCCGCCATCGCGGAGGCGGCCGGCGCGACCCGCGACGTCCACGCCTGCCTGCGGACCGGACTGAGAGTGGTCCCGCCCGGCTCCCGGCTGGCCCGGGCGGTGCGCCACGCCGTCCGTCTGGCCCGTACGACACCGGACTTCGACACGGTCGTGGACGAACTGCACGCGGCCCACCGGGACTGCCACTGGGTCCACGCCGTCCCCAACACCGCGCTGATCGCGGCCGCCCTCACCCACGCGGACGGCGACTTCGGCGGCTCCGTCTGCCGGGCGGTGTCCGGCGGTCTGGACACCGACTCGAACGGGGCGACGGCCGGAAGCATCGCCGGCCTCCTCACGGGCGACCCCGCCGGGCTGCCCGACCACTTCACGGGCCCCCTCAAGAACCGGCTCGCCACCTCCGTCGCCGACTTCAACGGCATCGGCTTCGACGCCCTCGCCCACCTCACACAACGGGAGACCGTTCGCCCATGACGCATATCGCCGTGCTCGGCAGCACGAACATGGACCTCGTCGCGTATGTCGCCAAAGCCCCGCAGCGCGGAGAGACCGTGACGGGACGGGAGTTCCGCACGGTCCCCGGCGGCAAGGGCGCGAACCAGGCGGTGGCCGCCGCGCACGCGGGCGCCGACGTCTCCCTGATCGGCGCGGTGGGCGCCGACTCCTTCGGCAGCCAACTCCGCTCCACGCTGGAGCACTTCGGCGTGAACACCGACCATCTGCGCACCACCGAGGGCCCGTCGGGCACCGCTCACATCGTGGTGGACGACGAGGGCGGCAACGCGATCGTCGTCATCCCCGGCGCCAACGGCACCGTCACCTCCCTGGCCCCCGGCGACGAGGGCCTCATCGCCAGCGCCGACGCGCTGCTCCTCCAGCTCGAGATCCCGCTGGAGGCCGTGCTCTCCGGCGCGGAGGCCGCCCGCCGACACGGCGTCCGGACGATCCTGACCCCGGCCCCCGCCCAGTTCCTCTCGCCCCAACTGCTGTCCGCCATCGACCTGTTGGTGCCCAATCAGCACGAGGCCGCCGCGCTCACCGGCTTCACCGACCCGCGCGGGGCCGCCGCGGCACTGCTCGAACAGGTCCCGGAGGTCGTCGTCACCCTGGGCGCCGAGGGCAGCCTGTACGCGACCCGGGGCGCCGAACCCATCACGGTGCCCGCGCCCAAGGTGACCGCCGTCGACTCCACCGCGGCGGGGGACACCTTCGTCGGCACGCTGGCGGTGGCGCTCGCCGAGGGCCGGGAGATGTCGGAGGCCATGGTGTGGGCGTCGGCGGCCGCCTCGGTGTCGGTGCAGCGGCCCGGGGCGACGTCCTCGATGCCGTACCGCTCCGAGATCGACACCCAGGCCGGCGCGTGAGCGGGCCCAGCGAGGACGGCTCCCTCGCCGGCCTGCGCGTCCTCGACCTCGCGACCCTGTTCGCCGGGCCGCTCGCCGCCACCATGCTCGGCGACTTCGGCGCGGAGGTCGTCAAGGTCGAACACCCTTCCCAGCCGGACGCGTCCCGGGGGCACGGTCCCTCGAAGGACGGTGTCGGTCTGTGGTGGAAGCTCCTCGGCCGCAACAAGCGCACGATCACGCTCGACCTGTCGAAGCGCGGCGGCCGCGCGACCCTGCTCCGGCTCGCGGCCGACGCCGACGTGATCATCGAGAACTTCCGTCCGGGCACCCTGGAGAAATGGGACCTGGGCTGGGCGGAGCTGTCCGCGGCCAACCCGCGCCTGATCCTCGCCCGGGTCACCGCCTTCGGCCAGTTCGGCCCGTACGCGCACCGGCCCGGCTTCGGCACGCTCGCGGAGGCCATGAGCGGCTTCGCCGCCGTCACCGGCGAACCCGACGCGCCGCCGACCCTCCCGCCGTTCGGCCTGGCCGACTCGATCGCCGGCCTCACGACCGCGTACGCCGTGCTCACCGCGCTTCGGGCGCGCGACCGGACCGGCGAGGGCCAGGTGATCGACATGGCGATCATCGAGCCGATCCTGACCGTCCTCGGCCCGCAGCCGATCTGGTACGACCAGCTCGGCCATGTCCAGCCCCGCACCGGCAACCGCTCGGCGAACAACGCGCCCCGCAACACCTACCGCACGGCGGACGGCTCCTGGGTCGCGGTCTCGACGTCGGCGCAGTCGATCGCCGAGCGGGTGATGCGGCTGGTCGGCCGCCCCGACGTGATCGACGAACCGTGGTTCGCGACCGGCGCGGACCGGGCACGCCACGCGGACATCCTGGACGGGGCGGTCGGCGCGTGGATCGCCGAGCGCGGCCGGGACGAGGTCCTCGCAGCCTTCGAGAAGGCCGAGGCGGCGGTCGCCCCGGTCCAGGACGTCCGGGACATCATGAGCGACCCCCAGTACCAGGCCCTGGACTCGGTCACCAGCGTCGACGATCCCGAACTGGGTCCGCTGCGCATGCAGAACGTCCTCTTCCGGCTCTCCGCCACACCCGGCGCGATCCACTGGGCGGGCCGCCCGCACGGCGCGGACACCGACGCCGTGCTCGGTGAACTCGGTCTGACGACGGCCGAGATCGGGGCACTGAGGGCGGAGGGGGCGCTGTGACCGCCGACCTCCTGCCGCTGACCTGGCTGTACGTGCCGGGTGACCGTCCCGAGGTGGTGGCCAAGGCGCTGGTCTCCGGCGCGGACGTCGTCCTCGTCGACCTGGAGGACGCGGTCGCGCCGCACCGCAAGGAGTACGCCCGCTCGGCCACCGCCGACCTGCTCGCCGAGGCGCCGCCCGTCCCGGTGCACGTCCGGGTCAACGCCCTCGACGGCCCCTTCTGCGACGCCGACGTGAAGACGCTCTCGCCGCTGCGCGGCCTGTCCGGCCTGCGGCTGCCGAAGGTGACCTCCCGCTCCGACGTCGTACGGGTGGCGGAGAGCGCGACCCCCGCGGAGGGCGGCACGGTCCCGCTCTACGCCCTGCTGGAGACGGCCCTGGGCATCGAGCGGGCCTACTCCATCGCCTCGTCCCATCGCGCGCTGCGCGGGGTCTCGCTCGGCGAGAGCGATCTGCGGGCCGACCTGGGCGTCCGTGACGACGCGGGCCTGGACTGGTCCCGGGCCCGCCTGGTCGTGGCCGCGCGGGCCGCCGGACTGCCGCCGCCGGCCCAGTCGGTCTACCCCGACATCCGCGACGTCGAGGGCCTGGCCTCGTCCTGCGCACGCGGTCGCGCCCTCGGCTTCCTCGGGCGCGCGGCGATCCACCCCCGCCAGCTCCCCATCATCGAGCGGGCCTACCTCCCCACTCCGGCCGAGGTCGACTCCGCCGAGGCCGTCGTCCGGGCGGCCGCCGCGGATCCGGGCGCGCAGGCCCTGCCGGACGGCCGTTTCGTCGACGCGGCGGTGGTCACGGGCGCCCACCGCATCCTCGCCCTCGCCCAGCGCCTCACCTGAGACCACGGGCCGGGCCCGAGCCACGGGGGCTCGGGGCGACCGGCCCAGGGCGACACGAAGGGGGCGCCGCGTCCCGGACGCGGCGCCCCCTTCGCTTTTACGTGCGTGTACGGGAAGGACTCAGCCCTTCTTGGCCGACCCGGCCTCGTCCCGTGCCACGGACGCGGCACCGGACCCGTCCTCGGGGTCCTCCTCGGACTCCGGCGCGGAAGCGGGCTCGGCGGAGTCGGTGGACGTGGCGGAGTCGGCGGTCGCGGCGGACTCGCCGACGGTCTCCTTGCCGAGATCGACCGAGTCGTCGCCCGTCCCGCCCCCGGCCTTGTCCTTGCCCTCGTCCTTGCCCTTGTCGGTGGTCCCGGCGTCGGACGTGCCCTCGGACGCGTCCGAGGCGCCCTCGGTGGCGACCGACTCGTCGTCCTCGGCCGACGCGTCCTCCTCGGCGCGCGGCTCCACGATCTCCTCCCGGCCCGGACGCAGCCGGGACGAGATCACGATGTAGAGCACCGCGAGGAGGAAGACCACGATCGCGGTCCAGTCGTTCAGACGCAGGCCCAGGATGTGGTGGGCGTCGTCGACCCGCATGTACTCGATCCAGCCGCGGCCGACGCAGTAGGCGGCGACGTACAGGGCGAAGGCGCGCCCGTGGCCGAGCTTGAAGCGGCGGTCGGCCCAGATGACCAGGAATCCGACGCCGACGCACCACAGGGACTCGTACAGGAAGGTCGGGTGGTAGTAGCCGGGGACGCGGCCGTCCGTGGAGGACGTGATGTGCAGCGCCCACGGGAGGTCCGTGGCCCTGCCGTACAGCTCCTGGTTGAACCAGTTGCCCCAGCGCCCGCACGCCTGGGCGAAGGCGATGCCGGGTGCCACGGCGTCGGCCCAGGCGGGCAGCGGGATACCGCGGCGGCGGCAGCCGATCCAGGCGCCCAGCGCACCGAGGGCGATGGCGCCCCAGATGCCGAGTCCGCCCTGCCAGATCTTGAAGGCGTCCACCCAGTCACGGCCCTCGCTGAAGTACAGCTCGTAGTCCGTGATCACGTGGTACAGCCGACCGCCGACGAGGCCGAAGGGCACGGCCCAGACCGCGATGTCGGCCACCGTGCCGGCCCGCCCTCCCCGGGCGACCCAGCGCTTGTTGCCGAGCCAGACGGCCAGAAAGACGCCGATGATGATGCAGAACGCGTAGCCGCGCAGCGGAATGGGGCCGAGGTGCAGCACACCGTGCGACGGGCTGGGAATGTAGGCAAGTTCCATGGCAAGGTCGACGCTACCGTGCCGGACGCCGCCCACGGCGGGCAGCCCCGCAACGGGTCCATAACGTGCGGTGCCCCCGACCGGTGGCGGGCGGGGGCACCGGAGCCGCGGAAGCGGCTCAGCCCTTGTTGGCCTCTTCCACCATCTGCTTGAGCTTGGCGGGGGTCATCGACTGATCCGCGTAGATGTTCTTGCCGCCCAGGAGCACGGTCGGGGTGCCCGAGAAGCCGCCGGCCTGGAACGCCGCGTTCGACTTGCGGACCCAGGCGTCGTGGGTGCCGTCGTTGACGCAGGCGCGGAAGGCCGGGGTGTCCAGGCCGTCGACCTTGCCGGCGAGCTCGATGAGCTTGGCGTTGTCGGCGAAGGCGTCGTCGGTCTCCTTGGGCTGGTTCTCGTACAGGACGTCGTGGTACGCGCGGAACTTCCCGGCGTCCTGGGCGCACGCGGCGGCGTTGGCGGCCTTGAGGGAGCCGCTGCCGCCCATGTTCCCGTCGATGAGGGTGACCAGGTGGTACTCGACGCGCAGCTTCCCGGCGTCGGTCAGTTCCTGGATCGTCGGGCGGTAGGCCGTCTCGAAGGCCTGGCAGGCCGGGCAGCGGAAGTCCTCCCACACCGTCAGGGTCGACTTGGCGCCGTCCTTGCCGACGGGGATCGCGAGAGCGTCCTTGCCGGTGGCGCCCGAGGGCGACACGACCGGACCCGACGTGTCGCTCTTCTTGTCCTTGCCCGAGTTGGCGGCCACCACGCCGATCACGGCGGCCAGGCCGAGGACGCAGATCACCGACGCTCCCACGATCAGCGCCCGGCGGCGCTTGTCCGCGGCCTTCTGCTTCTCTCGCTCGACCGCCAGCCGCTCGCGGGCGTTGCGCTTTCCGTCACGGTTCTTCTCGCTCACATCCGGCAGAACGAACCGGGGAGGCGCAGCGCGCCTCCCCGGTCCAAGGTCCACTCGTTCGAGTGAGCGGATTGTCCGTTACGCGCGGATCCGCCGTTCGTCGCCGCGCGGATCCGCTCCGTCACGTCACGCCGTCGTGCGCACACCCTTCGCCAGGTCGGCGGCGAGCTCCCGTACGGCTTCGAGGCCGGCGGCCTCGTCCGGCGCGTCCAGCATCCGCTTGACGAACGCCGAGCCGACGATCACGCCGTCGGCGAAGCCGGCCACCTCGGCGGCCTGGCGGGCGTCGGAGACGCCGAGGCCGACGCAGACGGGCAGCCCGGTGGTGGCCCTGGTGCGGGCCACCAGGTCCTGGGCCTGGTTCCCGACCGACTCCCGGGTTCCGGTGACCCCCATCAGCGAGGCCGCGTACACGAAGCCGCTGCCGGCCGCGGTGATCTCAGCGAGGCGGGCGTCCTTGCTGCTCGGCGCGACGACGAAGACGGTCGCGAGACCGTGCTTCCCGGCGTGCTCCCTCCACAGGGCCGACTCCTGGACGGGCAGGTCGGGCAGGATGCAGCCCGCGCCGCCCGCCTCGGCGAGCTCGGCCGTGAAGCGCTCGACACCGTAGCGGTCGATCGGGTTCCAGTACGTCATCACGAGGACGGGCTTGCCGGTGGCCTCGAAGGCCTCCCGGACGGTCCGCATGACGTCCGCGATCCTGACGCCGCCGCGCAGGGCGATGTCGTCGGCGGTCTGGATGACGGGGCCGTCGAGGACGGGGTCGCTGTGCGGCAGTCCGACCTCGACGACGTCGGCGCCGCCGTCGAAGACGGCCTTGATCGCCGCGATGCCGCCGTCGACGGTCGGGAAGCCCGCGGGCAGGTACGCGATGAGGGCGGACCGCCCCTCCGCCTTCGCGCCGGCGAGGGTGTCGCTCAACAGCTCGATGTTGCCGCTCACTTGGCGTCCCCCTCGATCTCGGCGTTCTCGGTGTCGGCGTCGGCGGCGACGACCGCGTCGACGCCGTTGTCGTAGAGGCCGAAGTAGCGGGCGGCGGTGTCCATGTCCTTGTCGCCGCGTCCGGAGAGGTTGACGACGATCAGCCCGTCCTCACCCAGTTCCCTGCCGACCTCCAGGGCTCCGGCGAGCGCGTGGGCGCTCTCGATGGCCGGGATGATGCCCTCGGTGCGGGAGAGCAGCCGCAGGGCCTGCATCGCCGCGTCGTCGGTGACCGCGCGGTACTCGGCCCGGCCGCTGTCCTTGAGGTAGGAGTGCTCGGGGCCGATGCCGGGGTAGTCGAGGCCCGCCGAGATCGAGTAGGGCTCGGTGATCTGGCCCTCCTCGTCCTGGAGGACGTACGACCGTGATCCGTGCAGGATGCCGGGCTCGCCCGCGGTCAGGGTGGCCGCGTGCTCGCCGGTCTCCACGCCGTGCCCGGCCGGCTCGCAGCCGATCAGGCGGACACCGCCGTCGGGGATGAAGGCGTGGAAGAGACCGATGGCGTTGGAGCCCCCGCCGACGCAGGCGATGGCGGCGTCGGGCAGCCGTCCGGCGCGCTCCAGGATCTGCCGGCGGGCCTCGACGCCGATGACGCGGTGGAAGTCGCGGACCATGGCGGGGAAGGGGTGCGGTCCCGCGACGGTGCCGAAGAGGTAGTGCGTGCGGTCGACGTTGGCGACCCAGTCGCGGAACGCCTCGTTGATGGCGTCCTTGAGGGTGCGGGAGCCGGACTTCACGGCGATGACCTCGGCGCCGAGCATGCGCATCCGGGCCACGTTCAACGCCTGGCGCTGGGTGTCGATCTCGCCCATGTAGATGGTGCATTCGAGGCCGAAGAGCGCGCAGGCGGTGGCCGTGGCGACGCCGTGCTGGCCGGCGCCGGTCTCCGCGATCACCCGGGTCTTGCCCATCCGCTTCGTGAGCAGGGCCTGGCCGAGCACGTTGTTGATCTTGTGCGAGCCGGTGTGGTTCAGGTCCTCGCGCTTGAGGAAGATCCGCGCGCCGCCGGCGTGCCGGGCGAAGCGCGGCACCTCGGTGAGGGAGCTCGGGCGTCCGGTGTAGTGGACGAGCAGGTCGTCGAGCTCGCGGGCGAACTCGGGGTCCGCCTTCGCCTTGTCGTACTCGACGGCGACCTCGTCCACCGCGGCGACCAGCGCCTCGGGAATGAACTTGCCGCCGAACGCGCCGAAGTAGCCCTCGGCGCTGGGGACTTGACCGTCGGGGTCGGGAATGAAGAACTCGCTGGGCATACGGACACCTCGCAGGGGCGACAGCCCCGGTCACGGGATCGGACAGGGTCACGGAGAACCGGACGCACCCGCGCTCCGGTGACACCGGCTGCTGCGCCGGTGACGTCGCCCGTCCTGTCGCGGTCCGCCCGCGCACCCGACGGGCGAGCCGTCGCGGGGACCGCGTGTGCCGGATTCCGGCGCGGTCTCGGTGCGGGGTGGGACGCGGCCCCGTTCGGCCGGCCGTGGACGCGGGCCCGGTTCACACACACGGTGACCGGTCCGGCACGGAGCCGAGGGGGATCAGACCCGGTTCACCTGTGGGAGTGACCGGGCCCGGAGGGCGTGAGCGCGAGTACGCGCCCGGGCCATCGCATGCCGTTGACCTGACCCGGCTCGTCGCCGATGACGTAACGGACCCGGCGCCCGTGCACCCGGCGCGCTGGTGCCCTGCAACCGCGCGGACGGCAGCCGCGGGCGAGGCGGGCGTAGGGGTCACGGGCCGCCGAAGGCACGGGAAGCACGGCGGCGGAGGGTGCGCCGGGGTGCCCCGCGTACGGGTCCCCGGGAAGCGAGAGGCGCGCGACGGGCGGCAGCGGCGGCAGCGGGCCCTCGTCGTGCGCCGCGGGCCCGGGCGATCCGGCCCTCGCCCGCGGGAGCGCTCCGGCGGACGCCGGAGCGGCCGACCCCGCGCGCGCCGGTACGCCGTCGGGGCGAAGGCCCGGACGGGGTACGGCGGCGAGGGTCGGGGCGGACACCGCGGGTCAGTCCCGTCCGTGCCGCAGGGCCGGGTGGGCGCCCGCCGCGACCAGGTCGGAGACGGCGGTCTTCGGGTCGCGGCCGGTGACGAGGGACTCGCCGACCAGGACCGCGTCGGCGCCCGCGTTGGCGTACGCGATGAGGTCGTGGGGGCCGCGGACACCGGACTCGGCGATCTTGACGAGGCCGTCGGGGATCTCGGGGGCGACCCGCTCGAAGGTCGTACGGTCGACCTTCAGCGTCTTCAGGTTGCGCGCGTTGACGCCGATGATCTTCGCGCCGGCGTCCACCGCGCGCTCGACCTCGTCCTCGTCGTGCACCTCGACCAGCGGCGTGAGCCCGATGGACTCGGCGCGCTCGATGAGGGACTCCAGGGCGGGCTGTTCGAGGGCCGCGACGATGAGCAGCGCCAGGTCGGCGCCGTACGCGCGGGCCTCCCAGAGCTGGTACGACGTGACGATGAAGTCCTTGCGCAGCACCGGGATGTCCACGCGGGCGCGCACGGCCTCCAGGTCGGCGAGCGAACCGCCGAAGCGGCGCTGTTCGGTGAGCACGGAGATGACGGCGGCGCCGCCCGCCTCGTAGTCGGCGGCCAGGGCCGCCGGGTCGGCGATCGCGGCGAGCGCGCCCTTGGAGGGGCTGGACCGCTTGACCTCGCAGATGACCTTGACGCTGTCGCCGCGCAGGGCGGCCACGCCGTCCTTGGCCGCCGGAGCCTTCGCCGCGCGCTCCTTGAGCTCGTCGAGGCTGACGCGCGCCTGCCGCTCCGCGAGGTCGGCACGGACTCCGTCGATGATCTCGTCGAGCACACTCACGCGAGCGGCCCCCTTCCCTGCGGTGGACGGTTGAAGCGGTCGATCGGTGACCCGGGTTCACCGTCCCTGACGGAAAAGTCGGGTCACTGCGATGGTATCCGGAGGAAGGCGTAGCCCTCGCATCCGGTTGACGCCGGTCCCACTACCTGGACATTTGTCATTTGATCAAGGGTGCAGCCAGCCACCGGAGGGAAGATTCCGGACAACGGTGAAGACCAGCGTCAACGCGCCCAGGCTCCACAGGTGGACGGGTCCGAGGTCGAGCCGGGCGGGCCGTCCGCGCGCGATACGGATCACCCAGACGGCCCACAGCACCGCGAAGGCCAGGTACCCGCCGACGGCGAGCGCGTTGTCCGTGAGCGCCGTGGCGAGGTCCCCGTGCGCGACGGCGTGCGCGCTGCGCAGACCGCCGCAGCCGGGGCAGTACACGCCCGTGAGGCGCAGCAGCGGGCAGACGGGGTAGTGGCCGGGCTCGTTGGGGTCGACGGCCCCGACGTACGCGAAGGCCCCCGCGACGGCCGCGAGCAGCGCGCCCGGAACGGCCAGCCGCCGCAGCACACCCGCGTCCGGCCCGGTCCGCGTCACCCTCTGGGTTTCGGCGTTCACGCGACGCATTCTGCCTCTCGCGCGGGCCGGGCGCTCGCCCGGGTACACGGAGGGCGGCCCCGGCGAATCGCCGGGGCCGCCCTCCGTCACAGCCTCAGTGGGTCAGGCGTCGGCGCCCACGGTCGAACGCGCCGTGTTCGCGGGCTGCGCTGCGGCCTTCGGCTGGCCGAGGCCCATGCTCCGCATGAGCATGCCCACGACACCGCCCAGGGCGACGACGACCATGCCGGCCCAGAAGCCCAGCGGTTCGGCCTTGACCATGAAGGCACCCGCGACGCAGAAACCGATGAAGGCGATGATGACACCGGTCCAGGCGGCCGGGGTGTGACCGTGGCTGCTGCCCGCCATGACTTGCTCCTCGTTGCTGTATGCGTGTGTGAGTCGGACGCTCACGGCCCATTGTCCCGTACGCACGGGTCCGCCGTGAGCGGGGGGTCACCCCCGCGCGTGCCGGTCCGGGCCGCTCACGGCGGGGGCCCCGGGCCCGGGAACCTCCGCGAACGGGCTCTAGGGCCTGTCCGGGTCGGGGGCGGTGTCGGGGCCGGTGGGGTCCTCGCCGCGGTCGAGGGCCTTCCAGAGGTCCTCGGGGCGGTCCGGGTCGACCGGCTTGGCCTTGCGGGGCCGGGGCCTGCCGTCCCGCTCGTAGCGGCCGGACATGGCGGGCCAGGTGCGGCCGTGGCGCAGCGCGAGCAGCCCGGCCAGCAGGATGAGCGCGCCGGCCGCCGCGGCCACGTACGGCCAGCCGGTGTGGCCGATCCCGGCCGCGGTGGCGGCGGTGTTGCCGGAGGCGGAGGCGGCCTGCTCGTCGAGGGCGGAGCTGTCGCTCGCGCCGAGGACGGAGGCGACGGCGATGCCCGCGCCGGAGAGCGCGAGGAGCGCGGAGACCAGGAGGCGGCCGGAGCGGCGGACGGCGAAGACGGCGACGAGCGCGGCGAGGCCGACTATCGCGAGCGCGGCGGGCACACCCGTGACGTCGCTGCCCTTGACGGTCAGCGGGAAGTCGCCGCCGGCCACGGTCGCGGTCCCCCGCGCCCAGCCCTGCCGGCTGGCGAGCAGGGCGACGGCCGCGCCGAGCGCGCCGCTCAGCAGGGTCACGGCAAGGCTGCGGCGGCCGGACCGGGCGGGTCCCGCGGCTTCGGTTCGGGGGTGAGGTACGGCAGTCACAGACCCCACTATCGCCTGAACCCCGGGCGAACCGTCAGTCGGGGTTGCGTGAGCCTCGTCCTATTCGGGCCGTTCGGGCGCGGTTCGCACGGATCGTACGGCCCCGGGTGCGGCCGGGACCGTCGGCCGGACGTCGGCCCGACCGCCCGCCTCCCGGCCGTGCGAGCCGGTCCGCGGCCCCCGGCCGACCCCGCCCGGAGCCGTTCGGCGTACGGGCCGGGCCCACGCGGACACGGCCCAGGGCGTTCCCGCGAAGTCGCGCCCGCCCGGCGTCCGGACGGACTACGCGACTTCGCCGGACACGCCTTGGCGACCGAGGCGGTTCGCGGTGTGGACCGCCCGCAGTACCGCCGCCGCCTTGTTGCGGCACTCGTCGTCCTCCGCCTGTGGGACCGAGTCGGCGACGATGCCCGCGCCGGCCTGGACGTAGGCCGTGCCGTCGCGCAGCAGGGCCGTACGGATGGCGATGGCGGTGTCGGAGTCGCCAGCGAAGTCGAGATAGCCGACGCAGCCGCCGTACAACCCGCGCCGGGACGGTTCCAGTTCGTCGATGATCTGCATCGCGCGCGGCTTGGGCGCCCCGGAGAGCGTTCCGGCGGGGAAGCAGGCGGTGAGCACGTCGAAGGCCGTACGGCCCGCGGCGACCCGGCCGGTCACCGTGGAGACGATGTGCATCACGTGCGAGTACCGCTCGATGGACATGAAGTCGACGACCTCGACGGAGCCGGGCTCGCAGACCCGTCCGAGGTCGTTGCGCCCGAGGTCGACGAGCATGAGGTGCTCGGCGCGCTCCTTGGGGTCGGCGAGCAGCTCGTCGGCGAGTGCCTGGTCGTCCTGGACGGTCGCGCCGCGCGGCCGGGTGCCGGCGATGGGGTGCACCATCGCCTGTCCGCCCTCGACCTTGACCAGGGCCTCCGGGGAGGAGCCGACGACGTCGAAGCCGTCGAAGCGGAACAGGTACATGTACGGCGAGGGGTTGGTCGCCCGCAGGACGCGGTAGACGTCCAACGCGCTGGCCGTGCAGGGGGTTTCGAAGCGCTGGGAGGGGACGACCTGGAAGGCCTCGCCGGCCCGGATGCGCTCCTTGATGTCCTCGACGGCGTCCTGGAAGTCGGGGCCGCCCCAGAGCGCGGTGTACTCGGGGAGTTCGGAGGGCGGGAGCGCGGCGGGCGGCTGGGACACCGCGCGCGAGAGGTCGGCCTCCATGGCGTCGAGGCGGGCGACGGCGTCCGCGTACGCCTCGTCGACGCCCGTGTCGAGGTCGTTGTGGTTGATCGCGTTGGCGATGAGCTGGACCGAGCCGTCCCAGTGGTCCAGGACCGCGAGGTCGCTGGTGAGCAGCATGGTCAGCTCGGGCAGGTTCAGGTCGTCCCGCTCGCCGGGGCCGATCTTCTCCAGGCGGCGCACGATGTCGTAGCCCAGATAGCCGACCATGCCGCCGGTGAACGGGGGCAGCCCCTCGGTGCCCGGGGTGTGCAGCGCCTCGATGGTGGCGCGCAGGGCCGCGAGCGGGTCGCCGTCGACCGGGACGCCGACCGGCGGGGTGCCGAGCCAGTGCGCCTGTCCGTCCCGCTCGGTGAGGGTCGCGGCGGAGCGGACGCCGACGAAGGAGTAGCGGGACCAGGACAGGGAGGTGCGGCCGTTCTCCGCGGATTCGAGCAGGAACGTGCCGGGGCGCTCGGCGGCCAGTTTGCGGTAGAGCGCGACCGGCGTGTCGCCGTCCGCGAGCAGTTTGCGGCTGACGGGGATGACACGGCGGTCGGTGGCCAGCTTGCGGAACGTCTCGAGGTCCATGGCGGCTGACCTTACTGATTCCGGGCCGGCGCGCCGGAATCGGCGTCCTCGGCCCCGTCGCCGGTGTCCTTGAGCAGCACATCCGCGTCGAAGCAGGTGCGGGCACCGGTGTGGCAGGCGGCGCCCACCTGGTCGACACGCACCAACAGGGTGTCGGCGTCGCAGTCCAGGGCCACGGATCTGACGTGCTGGAAGTGGCCGGAGGTGTCGCCCTTGACCCAGTACTCCTGGCGGCTGCGCGACCAGTAGGTGCAGCGGCCGGTGGTGAGGGTGCGGTGCAGTGCCTCGTCGTCCATCCAGCCGAGCATCAGCACCTCACCGGTGTCGTACTGCTGGGCGATGGCGGGGACGAGGCCGTCGGCGCTGCGCTTGAGGCGGGCGGCGATCTCGGGGTCGAGACTGCTGGCGGGAGGCGTGCTGGTCATGGGTGCCATTGTGCCGCGCCGGGTCGTCCTGCCCGGCCGTTGTCCACAGGCCGGACCCCGCGTTCGTCCACAGGTGGGACCCGGCCGGTCGCGCCGCGCTCTCCACTGGGCGCAGTGGCCGCCCGGCCGTAGGCTGGCCGTCATGTCGACCTATGCCAAGCGCGAACGGCTCCTCCTCGCCGATCTGTTGGAAACCGTGGGACCGGAGGCCCCGACCCTGTGCGAGGGCTGGAACACCCGGGACCTCGCCGCGCACGTGGTGGTGCGCGAGCGTCGCCTCGACGCCGCCGGCGGTGTCGTCGTCAAACAGCTCGCGTCCCGGCTGGAGCGGGTGATGGCGGAGTTCGCCGACAAGCCGTACGAGGAGTTGATCCAGCTGCTCCGGACGGGGCCGCCGCGGTTCTCACCGTTCTCCCTGAAGCAGGTGGACGAGGCGTCGAACGTGGTGGAGTTCTACGTCCACACCGAGGACGTGCGGCGCGCGCAGCCGGGCTGGACGCCGCGCGAGCTCGACGCGGTGTTCCAGGATGCCCTGTGGTCGCGTCTGGACCGCACGGCCAAGCTGATGGGCCGGGGCGCTCCGACGGGTGTGGTCCTGCGCCGCCCGGACGGCCGGACGACGGTGCTGAACAAGGGGACGCCGGTGGTGACGGTGACCGGCGAGCCCTCGGAGCTGCTGATGTTCGCGTTCGGCCGGCAGGGCGTGGCGGACGTCGAGCTGGACGGCGACAAGGACGCGATCACCAGGCTCCACGAGGCGAAGCAGCTCGGGATCTAGGGATCCGGAGCCCGCCCGTCCGCCGGGACCGGACCGGCGGTCAGCGGGGGAGTTCGGCGCGCCGCAGGTCCCGTACGCACAGGGCGAGGACCCCGCCGAGGCCGCACACGGCGGCGCTGGCGACGAAGACCGGCCCGGTCCCCCACCGGCCGATCGCGGCGGCGGTCACCGGCATGCTGAGCGGCGCGAGACCGAGGCTGACGATGCCGGCGACGGCGCTGACCCGGCCCAGGTAGGCGGGGTCGGACTGGGTCTGGATCAGCGCTCCGCACAGGGCGCCGCTGAGCCCGGCGAGCAGCCCGACGACGAGGGCGACACCGACGGCCCCGGCGACGCCCGGCACGAAGGCGAGCGCGCCGATCGCCACGGAGCCGCCGAGGATGGCCACGGCGGCGACGGTGCCCGCGCGCGGGAGCCGTCCGCGCAGGGTCAGCAGCAGCGCCGCGGCTCCGGCGCCGGTGCCGAACGCGGCGATCACCCAGCCCATCCCGGACGCGCCCCAGCCGCGCCGGTCGGCGAGCAGGGTCAGTCCGACGTTGAACGGTCCCACGAAGCCGAGGTCGCCGAGGGCGATGACCGCGATGAGCGGGGCGAGGACGCGGTGGCCGCGGATGTGGCGCAGCCCGTCGCGGAGGTCGTGCCAGGCGGTGCGGCCGGCCCCGCCCGCCTCGTCGTCCGGGGTGAGTTCCCGCATGCGTACGGAGATCAGCAGCGGCACCGACACGGCGATGAGCAGGCCGGCCAGCGCGAACGCGGTGGCCGCGCCGCCGAGGGCGACGGCGAGGCCGCCGAGCGGGGCGCCCAGCACATTGGCGGAGCGGATGGCGAGTCCGCGCATGCCCTGGACGCGGGCGAGCTGGTCGCGGCCGGTGACACGGGCGGGGAGCGCACCGACGGCGGGCATGAACACGGCGTCGACGACGCCGAAGACGACGGCGGCCAGGCCCAGCAGCCACAGCCCCGGGCTGGTCACGAAGAGCAGCGCGGCGACCGCCAGCACGGTCGCGCAGCGCACCGCGTCACTGCCGATGACGACCTTCCGCGGCCCGAACCGGTCGGCGACCACTCCCCCGCCCAGCATCAGCAGGGCCCGCGGTACGGCGCTGACGGACATCACGAGCCCGGCCTGGGAGGGGCTGCCGGCCTGGACGGCGGCCCACGACAACGCGATGTAGTAGACGTTGTCGCCGATCATCGACGAGGTGTAGGCGCCGAGCCAGCGCAGGACGTTGCCGTCGCGGTGGGCGGCCCTGCCGGGAGCGTGCGCGGTGGTCGGGGCGGGGCCGGGTATGACAGTCGCGGTCACGGGGCCGGGTCCTTTCGGGGCGGACGCGCTCTCGGGGTCAGACACGGAACGGGAATCCGTACACGTGCAGCGCGACGTTCTCGCGCCCTTCGGTGTCACCGGCCGCCTCGTCCGCGCGGCCCTTCTCGTCGTACTTCCGGATGACAGCGAGCAACTCCCGGTTGAGTTCGGTCAGTTCGGCCGGCGTCAGCCGCAGGGTGGACTCGGTGTCGGAGGATGCGCCGCCCCACTCGGCGCCCCAGGCGTGCCGCTCGTCCAGATAGCGCCGGTAGAGGTCGGCGCGCTGGTCGACGAGGAGCCGCGCGAACGCGGTGTGGGCGGCGGACGTCTCCGGTGCGTTCCGGAAGTCCTCGTCGTGGACGCTCAAACCCTCCGACGCGGGCTGCCACCAGCGCTCACGGCCGTCCCCGCTGCGCGGCTCCGCCTCCTCGATGAGCCCGTGCTCGGCGAGTTTGCGCAGGTGGTAACTGACGAGCGAGGGCGCCTCGTCGACCCGCTCCCCCAGCTGGGAGGCGGTGGCGGCGCCCGCGATGTGCAAGGCGCGGTAGAGCTGCATGCGCAGCGGATGGGCGATCGCCTTGAGCGTGCCCATGTCCGTGATCCGGCGGTCTTCCTTGCGCGTCATACCCTCACCGTAGATATGAAAGAAAAGTTGCGCAACTAATATTGCGCAACTTTCCTTTCGCACCTCCGGGGCCGGGAACCGAGGACGGGGAACCCTCACGGATCGAGCAGTGAATGCGCCGCCAGGGCGAGCGACAGCTCGACCACGTCCGCCGGCCGGGTCAGGGAGCGGCCGGTGAGCTGTTCGCAGCGCCGCAGCCGGTTCAGGACCGTGTTGCGGTGGCAGTAGAGGCGGCCCGCGGCCCGCTGGGCGGAACCGTCGCAGTCGAGCCAGACGGTCAGCGTGTCCAGCATGATGTCGCGGTCGGACAGGTCCAGGCGCAGCAGCGGCCCGAGGACCCGCTCGGAGAGTGCCGCGCCGAGGGCCGGCGCGGACACGACGAGCGCGGCGGGCAGGTGCTCCTCCAGGACGATGGTTCCGCCGGAGCGCGGACAGGCCCGCAGCGCCGTGTCGGCGAGGCGGCGGGCGTCGCCGATCGCCGCGAGCCCCTCGACGACCGGGCTCACTCCGACCCGGGCCGGCGGCGGGGCGGTCAACCGGCGGGCGATCTCCCCGGCGTCCAGGTCGGGTCCGTGCGTTCCCGGGCGCTCACCGCCCCGGCCGTCCGCCCGGTCCGCGCCGTCCGTCCCGTGCGCGCCGTCCGGACTCGTCCCGGCCCCCGGGGCGGACGCCGGCCCGGGGCCCGCGTCGAGGAGGCTCTCGTCGTGGCCGCGACCGGGCCGGCCCTCGTCGTGGGGGCGGTCGCCGAGCGGGACGATGCCGTAGGTGCCCTCGGCGTCGCGGTCGCGGTCGCGGTACCAGAGGATCCGCAGGCCGGAGAGACCCACCTGGCCGCGTACGTCCGTGAACGCCCGGCCGGCGGGCAACCGGACCAGCACGACCGCGTACCGGCCCTGTTCGGGAAGCCCCAGGGCGGCGGCGGTGGCCGGCAGATCGGTGATCCTGGCGGTGCCGTCGAGGAGCGCGGCCGTCATCAGCCGCAGCCGGTTCTCCCTGCGCCACATCAGCTCGCGCTCGGTCTGGCGGTAGGCGTCGGTGACCACGGCGCAGTGGTCGTCGACGAAGTTCCAGACGTCGGCGGCCACATGCACGAGCAGGCGCGCGTCGGAGGGATGGCGGCGGGTCGTCTCGTCGACGAGCTCCTGCCAGATCATGCCGCCGCCCAGCCGGAAGGCGCGCAACAACGCGTCCAGCGGAAGGCCGCGTTCGGCGCGGGCCCTGCCGATGGCCCAGGAGCAGCGGTGGGCGGCCTCGCGCAGTTCACCGGGCTGGATCAGGGACCCGACGTTGAGCCGCAGCGAGCGCCGCACCTCGTCGCGAACGCTCTCCGCGTCGGTCTCCATGGCCGCGCGGTACGCGGGTTCGCGCGCCACCAGGAGGTCCACCAGGCGTTCGGACAGTTCGGGCAGCCCCGCGATCAGCGCCCGGGCGGCGCGGTGCAGCACCGAGAGCGCCTCCGCGTCGACGGCCGGGCGGGCGGGCGGGACCGGGGGCCGTGGCCCTGGCCGGGACCGGACGTGGGCGGGTACGAGGTGCTGCATCGCTGTCCTCCACCGGGGTCGGCTCGGTCGGGACGCCCGCTCGGCCGACGCGCGGCACACGGGTGGCCCGGACCTCCTGATCCCGCAGGATGACATACCGCCCGGTCGGTACCTAGGGGTGTGCGGTGGTCTTCTCGGCCCGGTCCACCAGTCGGGACAGCTCGACGCGGGAGCGGACCCCCAGGGCGGCGAAGACATTGCGCAGGTGGTGGTCCACGGTGCGGGGGCTCACGGACAGGCGCAGCGCGACTTCGCGATTGGTGGCCCCTTCCGCCACACAGCGGGCGATCCGGAGCTGCTGGGGTGTCAGGAGGGTGAGCGGACCGGCCGGTTCACCCGGTCCGGCGTCCCCGGTGGCCCGCAGTTCCGCCCGTGCCTGCGCGGCCCAGCCGAGCGCCCCGCCGCGCTCGAAGGACACCAGAGCGTCCCGCAGCCGGCCGCGCGCCTCGCCGGGTCTGCGCCGCCGCCGCAGCCAGGCCCCGTAGAGAAGCTGGGTGCGGCCGCGTTCGAAGTCCCCGGCCACCTCGTCGTGCCGGGCCAGCGCGGCGGCGAACAGCGCCTCGCAGTCCTCGGGGCCACTCAACAACGCACGGCAGCGCGCCAGTTGGGCCGGGGCCTGGGGATCCGCGCCCTGCTCGGACCAGTCGGCGAACGCGGCGACCGCCGACCGGGCGGCCTCCGTCTGTCCCGTGCGGACAGCCGCTTCCACGAAGCAGGGGGCGGCGAGCATCCGTATCGCGAAGTGACCGCGGCGCGGGCCCGCGCCGACCAGCGGGCCGAGCCGCGCCGCGGCCTCGGCGAGCCGGCCGCGGGCCAGGTCGGCGCGGGCCCGCGCCCACTGGGACAGCGTGGCCGCCTGCGCGAGACCGTGGGCCGCGGCGACGCGTTCGGCGGCCGTGGCGTGCTCCGCGACGGTCTCCGGGGAGCCCTCCACGGACGCCACCAGGGCGAGGATCGCGTGGTGGTGCGCCGCGAGGTTGTCCTGGCCGGCTCCGGCCGCCGTGCGCAGGCCGTCCTCGGCGTGGGCGCGGGCACGGGCGTGACGGCCGGCCCGCAGCTCTCCGTAGGCCAGCCGTTCCAGCGCCTGGGCGACCAGGATGTACGGGCCCGTGGCCCTGGCGACGGCGAGGGCGCGGGAGTCGGCGCGCGCGGCGGCGGCGAGGTCCCCGAGGACGAGGGCGGCGTTCCCGGCCCGCAGCAGGGTCTCCGGGCCGTCGTGGACCCCGGCCGCGGTGCCCGCCCGGGCCACCACCTCCCGCAAGGACGGCCGGCCGGTGTCCGGGCGGCCGTGCATCACCGCGGACATCCCCGCCCGGTACGCGGCGAGCAGCGGGTCGGATCCCGGCTGCGCCGGACCCTGGTCCAGGGCTTCCGCGCAGGCCGCCGCGTCTCCCGCCGCCCAGGACGCCTCGACGGCGGCGAGCCGGGCGGCCAGGGCGCGGGGCGGGTCGGCCGGGTCCAGTGACTCGGCGGCCAGCAGCAGTACTTCGCGGGCGTCGGCGACCGGGCCGTCCTGGAGCGCGAGGAGCCCGCTCACCAGTTGGGCCGCGCCGCGCACGACGCCGGCCGGACGCTCGCACCCGGCCCGGGCGAGCAACTCCCGCGCGCGGTGCGGCAGTCCGGCCAGCCGGGCCTGGTCGGCCGCGTCGATCAGACGGACGGCGCACAGCTCCTGGTCGACGGCGAGTCCGGCCGCTCTCGCCCAGGCCGCCGAGCGCTCAGCGTGCGTCGGCCGAGCGTCCGCCGCCGCCGCGGCGGCGAGGGCGTCGCCGAGCCCCGGGGCGGGAGCGACGGCCGCCGAGGCCCGGTGGAAGAGGACGGGCAGGGCGCTCGGGCCCCCGGCGTGGGCATCGGCCAGCAGTCGGTGCGCCGCGCGGCGACGGGCGGGCGGGGCGGTGGCGTGAACGGCACGGGCCAGGCCCGGATCGAGGAGCCGGATACGGCCTCCGTCGAGCCGGAGGTGCCCCGCGGCCTCGGCGGCGTCGAGGACACCCGCCCCGAGGCCGCAGGCCCCGGCCGCCCGGAGAACCACCGAGGCGTCCACCCCGTCGGCCCTCGCGTCCCGCTCCCCCTCGGCCACCACCAGCAGCAACAGTCCGGCCTCGGCCGGACCGGTCCCCTCCGGGCCGACAGGCCCGGCCGGCGCGGCAGGCGTGTCGGGCGCGTCCACCGGGCCGGACGGGTCGGCCGGCTGGGTCGGACACGTCGTCGCGATCGGGCCGGACATCCCGAGCCCCGCGGGCGCGGAACGTGCCCGGGGCGGGCGGGGCGCCCCGGGCGGCGGTAACGGGGCCCGGGCCGGCGCCCCGAGGGGAATTCGCGCAGTCGCGTTTCCAGTCACACCGTCACGTTACTTCCGCGTAAACAACGGCGGAAGCCCCGCGTTCGCTTGCGCGTGCGGGCAAGGAACCCCCTCTGACCTGCACGGACACGACCGCTGCTGGGCGGGGTCCCACGCCGGGCGGGCAAGGCTTGTGCGCCCGCACAGGACCGCGCCCCGGTTCCCCGGAAACGCCCGCACGCGGGTGACCGCCACCGGGATCGGCGGCCGTCACCCGCGCACGGACGGACTGTGCGGGACGGACTGTGCACTGCGGACTGTGCGGTGCGGGTCAGGAGGTGTGCGGGCAGTTGCCCCGGTACTCGGCGATCGTCAGCGAGGCCTGCGGCAGCGGGCAGAGGAACTGCTCGTAGCGGGTGTCATTGTCGATGAATCGCTTGAGCCACGAGATGCTGTACTTCGCGATCGTCGTGTTCGAGCTGTTGGGCGTGAAGTGGGTGGCGCCCCTGAGCTCCAGGTACGCCTTGTCCAGCGTGCTCGGCAGACTCGCGTAGAAGGGCTCCGAGTGCGTGGCGACCGGCGCGATCGTGTCGCCGTCCGCGCCCACGATCAGCGTCGGCGTCTTGATCTCCGGCCAGGTGGTGTCCAGGTTCCATCCGGTGAGCGGGATCGCCGCCTGGAGCGAGGGACGGCTCTTCGCGGCCTCCAGTGTTCCGCCGCCGCCCATCGAGTGGCCCATGACGCCGAGCCGGCTGCTGTCGATCCTGGTCCGCACGGAACTGCTCTGGGTCAGGTAGTCGAGCGCGGCCAGCAGTTGCCGGCCGCGGCTGTCGGGCTGGTCGAGCGTGGTGAGGGTGTCGATGGTGAACACCACGAAGCCCTGCGAGGCGAGCCGGGGACCGAGCCAGGAGATGGACGACTGGTAGGCGGTGTACCCGGGTGAGATGACGACCGCGCCGAAGGTGCCGTCGGCGGTCGAGGTCGGGTAGTAGATCGTGCCGCCGCCGAAGCCGCTCACGGACAGGGAGGAGACGGTGGTGGTGGAGACGGCGTACGAACCACGCGAGGCCTCGATACTGGCGTTCGTGGGGGCGGGGCCGCGCTCGTACGGGTTCGCGGCGGCCTGCGCCGAGACGGCTCCTGCTGCGACGACGGCCTGCGCCCCGGTGGCCTGCGCGGCGACGAGGCCGCCCGTGGCCAGGAGCAGCGCGAGTCCGGCCCGCACCAGACGGCCGGCCGGCCGGTGCGGTCGGCGGGGGGACGGTTCGGATCCGACGGGTGCGACGGGGAGTGCGGGGTTCGGCTGCACGGTGGGTGCGTCCTCTCGGTGAGGCGGGGTGAGGGAGGACGGACCCGCGCCGCGGTCCGGGCGCCGCCCTGGCATGGGGTACCGGAAGGCGCGCGCCACGTCACGGCGGGGGTCCGTCTCCGTGGTTGCGCTGGCAACTGTCCGCCCCGGCACCGGCCCGCACATCGGCAGAACCACCGGCCGTGCGCACCGCCCCCGCGGCCCCACACGCGGATTCCGGCTCCCCCTCGCCCCCCGGAACGAGGCCCCACCGCCCGCGGGTGAACAGTCCCTTTCCCGCGAACTCGCTTCCCCGGGAGGAGGGCCGCACCAGCCCCGGAACGGGCGTCACCGTCCCACGACGAACACCCCTTTCCCGCGAACGTGTGTCCCCGGGACCGGGGCCGCCCGCCCCGCGGAACACTGCCCCGCCTGCCCCACCGGCCCCGGAAACGGTCATGGCCCGCGTCCGGCAGCGAAGGCTGCCCGGGCGCGGGCCATGACGTGAGCCGTACGCGGCCGTTGCGGCCACCGGCGGGAGTCGAAGCCGGCCAGGGACCCCCTGCTGAAGGCCCCGGCCGGGATCGTCAGCGGACGGGATGTCCCGCCTCGCGCAGGGTCTCCTTGACCTCGCCGATCCGCAGGTCGCCGAAGTGGAAGACGGACGCGGCCAGCACCGCGTCGGCGCCCGCCCCGATGGCCGGCGGGAAGTGGTCGAGTCGGCCGGCGCCGCCGCTGGCGATCAGCGGAACGGTGACGTGCTTGCGTACGGCCTCGATCATCTCGATGTCGTAGCCGTCCTTCGTGCCGTCGGCGTCCATCGAGTTGAGCAGGATCTCGCCCGCGCCCAGCTCGGCGGCCCGGTGCGCCCACTCGACGGCGTCGATGCCGGTGCCCTGTCGGCCGCCGTGGGTGGTCACCTCGAAGGAACCGCCCTCGGTCCTGCGCGCGTCCACCGACAGCACGAGCACCTGCCGCCCGAACCGCTCCGCGATCTCGCGGATGAGCTCGGGGCGGGCGATCGCGGCCGTGTTGACGCCGACCTTGTCGGCACCGGCCCGCAGCAGCTTGTCGACGTCCTCGGCGGTGCGGACACCGCCGCCGACCGTCAGCGGGATGAAGACCTGCTCGGCCGTGCGGCGCACCACGTCGTACGTGGTCTCACGGTTGCCCGAGGACGCGGTGATGTCCAGGAACGTGAGCTCGTCGGCGCCCTCGGCGTCGTACACCTTGGCCATCTCGACGGGATCGCCCGCGTCCCGCAGGTTCTGGAAGTTGACGCCCTTGACGACCCGGCCGTTGTCCACGTCCAGGCAGGGAATCACTCGGACCGCCAGGGTCATGACCGCGTTTCTCCCTGCTCCGTGGGGTCTGTCCGGAACGCCTCCACCTCGACCTCGACCACCAGCCGCGGGTCCACCAGACCCTCGACGATGATCATGGAGGCGGCGGGGCGGATGCCGTCGAACAGCGCCTTGTGGGCGCGGCCGACCTCCTCGACGTCCCGGGCGTGGGTGATGTGCATGTGGGTGCGGACGACGTCCTCGCGGCCCAGGCCGAGCCGCTCCAGGGCCGCGAACGCGACCCCGAAGGCGTTGACCGTCTGCTCGTAGGGATCGTCCTCGACGACGTCGCCGTCGATGATCGAGCTGCAACCGGACACCAGCACCAGGCCGTTCGGCAGCTCCACCGCGCGGGAGTACCCGAAGGCGTCCTCCGCGGGCGAGCCGGTCGAAAGGCGGCGTACGGCGCTCACCGGGCTACCGCCGCCAGGGCCTCTTCGAGGGTGAACGCCTTGGCGTACAGGGCCTTGCCGACGATGGAGCCCTCGACGCCGAGCGGCACGAGTTCGGCGATGGCCCGCAGGTCGTCCAGCGAGGACACCCCGCCGGAGGCGACCACCGGGCGGTCGGTCGCCGTGCACACGTTGCGCAGGAGCTCCAGGTTCGGGCCCTGGAGCGTGCCGTCCTTGGCGATGTCCGTGACCACGTAGCGGGCGCAGCCCTCGGAGTCGAGACGGCTCAGCGTCTCGTAGAGGTCGCCGCCGTCGCGGGTCCAGCCGCGGCCGCGCAGGGTCGTGCCGCGGACGTCGAGGCCGACGGCGATCTTGTCGCCGTGCTCGGCGATGACCTTGGCGACCCAGTCGGGGGTCTCCAGGGCGGCGGTGCCGAGGTTGACGCGGGTGCAGCCGGTGGCGAGCGCGGCGGCGAGGGTCTCGTCGTCGCGGATGCCGCCGGACAGCTCGACCTTGATGTCCATCGCCCCGGTGACCTCGGCGATCAGCGCGCGGTTGTCACCGGTGCCGAACGCGGCGTCCAGGTCGACGAGGTGCAGCCACTCGGCGCCGGCGCTCTGCCAGGCCAGGGCGGCCTCCAGAGGGGAGCCGTAGGAGGTCTCGGTCCCGGACTCGCCGTGCACGAGGCGGACGGCCTGGGCGTCGCGGACGTCGACGGCGGGGAGGAGTTCGAGCTTGCTCACAGTGTTCCGATCCAGTTGGAGAGGAGCTGGGCTCCGGCGTCGCCGGACTTCTCGGGGTGGAACTGGGTGGCCCACAGAGCGCCGTTCTCGACGGCCGCCACGAAGGGCTTGCCGTGCGTGGACCAGGTGACCAGGGGGGCGCGCAGCAGCGGGTTGCCGACTTCGAGCGACCAGTCGTGGACGGCGTAGGAGTGGACGAAGTAGAACCGCGCGTCGGCGTCGAGGCCGGCGAAGGCCTCCGAGCCGTCCGGGGCGTCGACGGTGTTCCAGCCCATGTGGGGCACGACGTCGGCCTCCAGGGGTCCGACCGTGCCCGGCCATTCGTCCAGTCCCTCGGTCTCCACGCCGTGCTCGATGCCGCGGGTGAAGAGGATCTGCATGCCGACGCAGATGCCCATGACGGGGCGTCCGCCGGACAGCCGGCGGCCGATGATCCAGTCGCCGCGCGCCTCCTTGAGGCCCTGCATGCAGGCGGCGAAGGCGCCGACGCCCGGCACCAGCAGCCCGTCCGCGTTCATCGCGGTGTCGAAGTCCCGGGTGATCTCGACCTCGGCGCCCGCGCGGGCGAGGGCGCGCTCGGCGGAGCGTACGTTCCCGAAGCCGTAGTCGAAGACGACGACCTTCCTGGAAGGGCTCAACTCCACACCTCCAGCCGCATGACGCCCGCGACGAGGCACATCGCGGCACCGATGGAGAGCAGCACGACGAGGCTCCTCGGCATGTCCTGCTTGACGAAGGAGTAGATCCCTCCGGCGAGGAAGAGACCGACGACGATGAGGATGCTGGAAAGGCCTGTCACAGTGCGCCCTTAGTGGAGGGGAGGATGCCGGCTGCGCGGGGGTCGCGCTCGGAGGCGTAACGCAGGGCCCGGGCCAGCGCCTTGAACTGGCACTCCACGATGTGGTGCGCGTTGCGTCCGTAGGGGACGTGCACGTGCAGGGCGATCTGGGCCTGGGCGACGAAGGACTCCAGGATGTGCCGGGTCATCGTCGTGTCGTACTCGCCGATCATCGGCGCCATGTTCTCGGGCTCGGTGTGCACGAGGTACGGGCGGCCGGACAGGTCGACGGTCACCTGGGCGAGCGACTCGTCCAGCGGGACGGTGCAGTTGCCGAAGCGGTAGATGCCGACCTTGTCGCCGAGGGCCTGCTTGAAGGCGGCGCCGAGGGCGAGGGCGGTGTCCTCGATGGTGTGGTGCGAGTCGATGTGCAGGTCGCCCTCGGTCTTCACGGTGAGGTCGAACAGACCGTGCCGGCCGAGCTGGTCGAGCATGTGGTCGTAGAAGCCGACGCCGGTGGCCACGTCGACCTTGCCGGAGCCGTCGAGATCGATCTCGACGAGGACCGACGTCTCCTTCGTCACCCGCTCCACGCGTCCTACGCGGTTCATGCGCTCTGCTCCTTCGGGGATGCGGGGTTCTCCCCCACAGAGCCCAGTAGTTCACGTACCGCGTCGAGGAACGCGTCGTTTTCCTTCGGGGTTCCGGCGGAGACCCGCAGCCACCCCGGTACGCCGTTGTCCCGGACCAGGACGCCCTGGTCGAGGATCCGCTGCCAGGCCGCGTGGGTGTCGGCGAACCGTCCGAACTGCACGAAGTTCGCGTCCGACTCGGTCACCTCGCAGCCCATCGCGCGCAGTTCGGTGACCAGCCGGTCCCGTTCGGACTTGAGCTGCTCCACGTACCCGAGGAGGGTGTCGGTGTGCTCCAGGGCCGCCAGCGCGGTCGCCTGTGTCACGGCCGACAGGTGGTACGGCAGCCGCACGAGCTGGACGGCGTCCACGACGGCCGGGTGGGCGGCGAGGTAGCCGAGGCGCAGTCCGGCCGCGCCGAAGGCCTTCGACATCGTCCGGGAGACGACGAGATTCGGCCGTCCTTCGAGCAGGGGCAGCAGCGAGTCGCCGTGGCTGAACTCGATGTAGGCCTCGTCGACCACGACCATGGACGGCTTCGCCGCCTGCGCGGCCTCGTACAGCGCGAGGACCGTCTCGGGCGGGACCGCGTTGCCGGTGGGGTTGTTGGGGGTGGTGACGAAGACGACGTCCGGCCGGTTCTCGGCGATGGCCCGCTCGGCGGCGACGAGGTCGATGGTGAAGTCCTCGCCCCGCGGGCCCGAGATCCAGGCCGTGCCCGTGCCGCGCGCGATGAGCGCGTGCATCGAGTACGACGGTTCGAAGCCGATCGCGCTGCGGCCGGGGCCGCCGAAGGTCTGGAGCAGTTGCTGGATGACCTCGTTCGAGCCGTTGGCGGCCCAGACGTTCTCGACGCCGACCGGGTGCTTTCCGGTCTTCGTCAGATAGGCGGCCAGCCCGGTGCGCAGCTCCACCGCGTCCCGGTCGGGGTAGCGGTTGAGTCCGCGGGCGGCCTCACGGACCCGCTCGGCGATCCGCTCGACGAGCGGCTCGGGCAGCGGGTACGGGTTCTCGTTCGTGTTCAGGCGTACGGGGACGTCGAGCTGCGGTGCGCCGTAGGGGGTCTTGCCCCGCAGTTCGTCCCGTACGGGGAGATCGTCGATGCCGGTCACTTGCCCTCGGGTACCTTCCAGCCGCGCGACACTTGTTCATCTCCGACAAACCTTGCCTTCACCGCCGCGCCGTGCGCGGGCAGGTCCTCCGCCTCCGCCAGCGTCACCACGTGATGGGCGACGTCGGCGAGCGCGTCCTTCGTGTAGTCGACGATGTGGATGCCGCGCAGGAAGGACTGGACGGACAGGCCCGAGGAGTGGCAGGCGCAGCCGCCAGTGGGCAGGACGTGGTTGGAGCCCGCCGCGTAGTCGCCGAGCGAGACCGGGGCCCAGGGGCCGACGAAGATCGCTCCGGCGTTCCTGACCCGGTCGGCGACGGCGGCCGCGTCGGCGGTCTGGATCTCCAGGTGCTCGGCGCCGTACGCGTCGACGACCCTGAGGCCCTCGTCGACGCCGTCGACGAGGACGATCGCGGACTGCCTGCCGCTCAGGGCCGGGACGATCCGGTCGTCGACGTGCTTGGTGGCCGCGATCTGCGGTTCCAGTTCCTTCTCCACCGCATCCGCGAGGGCCGGCGAGTCGGTGACGAGGACGGCGGCGGCGAGCGGGTCGTGCTCGGCCTGGCTGATCAGGTCGGCGGCGACGTGCGCCGGGTCGGCGGTGTCGTCCGCGAGGACCGCGATCTCGGTCGGGCCGGCCTCGGCGTCGATGCCGATCCGGCCGGTGAAGTAGCGCTTGGCCGCGGCGACCCAGATGTTGCCGGGGCCGGTCACCATGTCGGCCGAGGGGCAGGACTCGGTGCCGTACGCGAACATCGCGACGGCCGTGGCACCGCCGGCCGCGTACACCTCGTCGACGCCGAGCAGCGCGCAGGCGGCCAGGATCGTCGGGTGCGGCAGGCCGCCGAACGCGGACTGGGCGGGGGAGGCGAGCGCGATCGAGCCGACCCCGGCCTCCTGGGCCGGGACCACGTTCATGATCACGGACGACGGGTACACCGAGCGGCCGCCGGGCGCGTACAGCCCGACCCGGTCGACCGGCACCCACTTCTCGGTGACCGAGCCACCGGGCACGACCTGGGTGGTGTGCGTCGTACGGCGCTGTGCGCGGTGGACGAGACGGGTGCGGCGGATCGACTCCTCCAGGGCCGCGCGCACGTCGGGGTCGAGCTGTTCCAGGGCGTCGGCGAGGGCCTGGGCCGGAACACGTACGGACTCGAGCCGTACTCCGTCGAACTTCTCCGCGTAGTCGATCAGCGCCGCGTCTCCCCGATGATGCACGGCCTCGCAGATCGGTCGCACCTTCTCGAGGGCGGCCGAGACGTCGAAGTCGGCTCGGGGCAGCAGGTCGCGCAGGGCGGGGCCCTCGGGGAGGGCGTCGCCGCGCAGATCGATTCGGGAGATCACGGACTCAATTCTCTCAGACCGCGGCGGGGCGCCGGACGCCTGTATCAGTGGCTGATACAAGCCACTGTCGCCTCCCGTGGAAGATCCCCCTCACCGGGAGCGTTCGCGCCGTGACTGAGCGGGCATTGCAGGACCGTGGAACCCGCGAGTAGCAGGGGAGGAAGTGACATGCCGTGACCGAGGGTGCCGACCTGCGCGCCGGTGACCTGCCCGACGAGCTGACCGCCGCCGAGGCGGGGATGTGGCAGGCCTTCCGCAACGGCAGCGTGTACGACCTGCGCAGTGGGGACACCGCCGTCGACGATCCGCACGGCGGACATCCCTGGGGGCCCGAGCGCAGCGTCCGGGCCCGGATAGTGGCCTGGCTGCTGCTCGACGGGCCGCCGGCCCTCCAGGGCCGGGTCGCCTCCCTGAAGCTGACGGGCGTCCGGATCACCGGCGTGCTCGACCTCGCGGGCGGCGCGGTGGTGCCGTACGTGGAGCTGAAGGGGTGCCGGTTCGAGAAGGAGGTGCTGCTGCCGGAGTCCCGCTTCACCACGCTGCGGCTGGTGGACTGCGCGGTGCCCCGGCTGGAGGCGGCCCGGCTGCACACCGAGGGCGATCTGCATCTGCCGCGCTGCCACTTCCACAACGGGGTACGGCTGACCGACGCGCACATCGGCACGGATCTGCTGCTCAACCAGGCGGTCGTCTACCGGGACCGGCGCGGACAGTCGATCACCGGCGACGGCATGACCGTCGGACAGGACCTCCAGGCCGAGATGCTGGAGTCGCACGGCGAGCTCAGTCTGCGCGGCGCCACCGTCGGCGTGTCGCTGAGCCTGCGCGGCAGCAGGCTCCGCAACCCGTACACCCGGCTCGCCCTCAACGCCCCCCAGCTCACCGTCAACCGCACCCTCTACATGACCCCCGCGGGCCTCGGCAATCCGCTGGCGACCAGCGGCACCACCCCGGCGCGCGGCACCCTGGTGCAGCGGTTCGAGTGCCAGGGCGGGATCCGTCTGGACGACGGGCGCTTCGGTGACGCGGTCGACTTCGACCGGGCCCGTTTCACCTTCGACGACGACCAGGGGCTGTCGCTGCTGCGGGTCCAGACGCCCGAGCTGCGCTTCCTCGGCGAGCGGCCCGAACGCGGCAAGGTCGTGCTGTCCGGCGCGCGGATCGTCAACCTGGTCGACCGGGCGTCGAGCTGGCCGGGCCCCGGCAGCCTGCACATGGGCGGTTTCACGTACGAGAACCTGGTCCCGCAGGGGGCCTTCCCGCTGACCCGGCGCCTGGAGTGGGTGGCGGCGGCCACCGCCGAATACGCCCCGGAGCCGTACGAGCGCCTCGCCGCCGTGCTGCGCGACTCCGGTGAGGACGAGGACGCCCGCGAGGTGCTGCTCGCCAAGCAGCGCCGCCGCCGCGAGACCCTGCCGCCGGCCGCCAAGCTCTGGGGCTACGCCCAGGACTGGACGGTCGCCTACGGGTACCGTCCGGGCCGGGCCGCCCTGTGGATGGCGGTGCTGTGGGCGGCGGCGTCGATCGCCTTCGCGCACGCCGATCACCGGCCGGTCAACACCGACGGGCACCCCGCGTGGAACGCCTCGCTCTACGCCCTGGATCTGCTGCTGCCGGTCATCGACCTGGGCCAGGCCGGCTTCTGGCAGCTGCGCGGCGGCTGGCAGTGGCTGGCCGCGGTGGTGGTCCTCCTCGGCTGGATCCTGGCGACGACGGTGGCCGCCGGCGCCACCCGGCTGCTGCGCCGCGGCTGACGCCGCCCCGTCGCCGCCCGGCGATCGCACAGACATCGCACAGGTTTCGCACACCTGATGGGGCGCCATGCTTTTACCGGTCCTTGACCCGGCGGCGCACAACCAATCGGCTTTACGAAAGCGTCACCGATCGCCACTGGCACAGCTCCGACCTGCGGTTTTCAATGGTCGACACCATGGCACTGCTGAGCGCGCTCCTCCGTACCGCCCGGATGGCCCGGCACACCTCACGCCTCGCCGCCGGACTGCCGGCCGACGAGGAGGTGCTGCTCGACGCCCCCGACCACCGGCTGGGCCCCGCGCTGGTCGCGGCGGCCCAGAGCGATTACGCCCCCGCCGCCGCGCTGCTGGCCGCCACCCGCGAGTCCGCCGAGTGGGAGAACCGCGACCGGTACGCCCTCCGCCTCGCCGCCTTCGCCCGCTCCCGCGACGAATGGCTCGGACGGTGGCAGGCCGACGACCCGCACGACCCGGACGTCCTCCTCGTCAGGGCCGAACTGGCCGTCCGCCGCGCCTGGGCGTCCCCCGCGCGGGTGGAACTGCTGCGCGAGCTCGGCCCGCTGATCATGTCCGCCGCCGAGGGCGATCCGCGCGACCCGGTGCCGTGGCGGATCGCGCTCGACCACGCCCGCGGCACCAACGTCAGGCACACCGAGTTCGAGCAGCTCTGGGCCCAGGCCGTCCGGCGCTCCCCGCACCACTACGGCTGCCACGTGGCCGCTCTCCAGTACCTCTCCGCCGCCTGGTACGGCTCGCACAGCGAGTGCTTCGACTTCGCCGAGCCCGCCGCGCAGGACGCCCTGCCGGGCTCCCTGGTCCAGGCCCTGCCGGTGCGCGCGGCCTTCGCCTATCTGACCGAGGGCGGCGGTCCCGAGGTGCCGCGCGAGCGCCTGGACGCCGCGGCCGACCTCGCGATCTCGGTGTCGGCCTGCTACGCCGCCGCCGACCCGTGGCCCGCCGAGGTGCGCAATCTGCTGACGTACGTCCTGGTCCGGCTGGAGCGCTGGCAGGACGCCCTGGAGCAGCTTCGCCTCATCGGGCCGTACGTGACCTCGTTCCCCTGGGCCAAGGTCTCCGACGACCCGCTCGGGCAGTACCTGGAGCTGCGCGACGGAGTCCGTCTGGAGGTCGCCTCGGGCCTTCCGCTGCGGGACCGCCCCCCCGGCCGGCTCCCCCGGATCGGGTACGGCGGACTCGTCCGCTCCGTCGACCATTAGGCTTTCCCGTCGTGACCACCGTCCGGCTCCCGCTCTTCCCCCTGAACTCGGTGCTGTTCCCCGGGCTCGTGCTTCCTCTGAACGTGTTCGAGGAGCGCTATCGCGCCATGATGCGCGAGCTGCTCAAGACACCCGAGGACGAATCCCGCCGATTCGCCGTCGTCGCCGTCCGCGACGGCCATGAGCTCTCGCCCAGTGCGCCCGGCATGCCCGACGGGAGCGCCGTGCCCGACCGCGGGCCCGCCGCCGGGTTCGGGGACGATCCGCTCGCGGCCTTCCACGAGGTGGGCTGCGTCGCGGACGCGGCGACCATCCGGGAGCGCGCCGACGGCAGCTTCGAGGTGCTGGCGACCGGCACGACACGGGTCCGGCTGCTGTCGGTGGACGCCTCCGGGGCGTTCCTGACGGCCGAGCTGGAGGAACTCCCGGAGGACCCGGGCGACGAGGCCGGGGCGCTCGCCGAGGGCGTCCTGCGCGCCTTCCGGCAGTACCAGAAGCGGCTGGCCGGGGCGCGCGAGCGCTCGCTGTCGACCGGCGCGGACCTGCCGGACGAACCGGCGGTGGTCTCCTATCTCGTCGCCGCCGCCGTGATGCTGGACGTGCCGGCCCGGCAGCGGCTGCTCCAGGCCCCCGACACGGCCTCCCGGCTGCGCGAGGAGCTGAAGGTGCTGCGCGCGGAGACGGCGATCATCCGTAATCTGCCGTCGTTGCCCGCGTCGGACCTGACGCGCGGCCCGACGAGCCTGAACTGACGCTTGCGAGAAGGTCGATGGCCAAGAAGGCGAAGAAGCAGTCCGGCGGCACCCCCGCCACGGTGGCGCTGACGGAGGCGGGCGTCCCGTTCACCGTCCACGCCTACGAGCACGATCCCTCCCACCCGTCCTACGGCGAGGAGGCGGCCGAGGCGATGGGCGTGTCGCCGGAGCGGGTCTTCAAGACCCTGGTGGCGGACGTGGACGGCGCGCTCGTGGTCGCGGTCGTCCCGGTGGCGGGCTCGCTCGACCTCAAGGCCCTCGCCACGGCGGTGGGCGGCAAGCGGGCGGTGATGGCCGACCCGGCGGCGGCCGAGCGCACGACGGGCTACGTCCGCGGCGGCATCTCGCCCCTCGGCCAGCGCAAGAGGCTCCGTACCGTCCTGGACTCCTCGGCCTCCGGGCACGCCACGATCTGCGTCTCGGCGGGCCGCCGCGGCATGGAGGTCGAGCTCTCCCCCGGCGACCTCGCGAAGCTCACGGAGGCGGTGTCCGCACCCGTCGGACGCACGTGACCGGCCGTCGGCGCCCCGCGGCTTCACGGCTTGCGCGGCCCCTCGACGGATGCCTTCTCCTCGGTTAAGCACGAAGGGCATGTCGAAGAGAACGCGCAAACGCAAGTGGCGCATCAAGAAGGGCCGTTCCAACCACGGCCGCCGACCCGCCTGACCCACGCCGCACAGGGAAGGGCCGGCCGGACAGCCGTTCCCACGGCGTCCGGCCGGCCCCGACTCCCCGCGGCGGTACGACAGGCCCTGGTGCCGTGACGGGCAACGGCCCCAGGTCGTGTCCGGCCTAGACGGCCGGAGGTCCCTGCGGCGGCGCGGCCGGGTAGGGGTTCTGCTGGTACGGGTCGGGGTCACGCGGGCCGAACAGGGCCATGAGGCTCAGGTGGACCACCAGGGCGCTCAGGGACCACGCCAGCAGCGCGCCCTTGGCACCGAGCTTCAGCGGCGCGGAGAACGTGACGCCCTTGCCCACGGCCTTGGCGTGCTCGACCACGTTCTGCGTGGGGCCGAGCCAGATCCCCACCCGCCAGGCGAGCAGCGAGCCGAGCAGGCCGCCCAGGGCGAGCGCGATCACCAGGGGCACACCGCCGCGTCGGCGCACGAGGAACACGACCAGGGCGCTCAGCGCTCCGAAGCCGAGCGCGAGCAGGGTGAAGGTTCCGTCGACGCCGATCGCCTGCTCCCCCTCGGTGTCCTTCAGATACACCGCGGTGGCGTCCGCGACCAGCGGCACATGGGGTGCCAGCCACGACCAGAGCACCCCGAGCAGAGCCCCCGCGAGGGCGACCGCGACCGTGATCACGGCGGCCTCCCGCACTTCGGTCTTCATGCCGGGTCCGTCCTGTCCGTAGGAGACCTCGTACGCGCCCGGGTACACGGGGTGACCCGCGGGGCCGGGAGCGGGCGGAGTCTGCCAGGCAGGGTGCGGTTGCCGCCGGTCCTCGGGGGACTGTTCGTGCGGCGGCGGAGGTGGAGTCAGCGGAGCGGTCACCCTGCCATCGTGCCAGGCCCCGCTGTGGGCCGCGTCACCGGAGCCGCGTCACCGCACGGCGGCCCGGCGGTAGGCCCAGGCCGCGAGGGCCAGCGAGACCACCCCGACCGCGCCGCACACGGCGAGATCGGCGACGACGGCCGCCCAGTCGGGACGCGCCCCGAAGGTACGGGCGAAGGCCTCGACACCGTAGGTCGAGGGCAGCAGGTCCCGGAGGTACTGCACCGGGGCCGGCATCCGGTCCGCCGGGAGGACGCCCAGCAGCAGGGCCGCGGACATGCCCATCTGGCCGAGCAGGGTGGCAAGCTCGGGCCGCGGCGCGAGCAGCCCGAACGCGGCGCCGAGCCCGGCGAGCGCGGCGCCCGCGAGCGGGACGACCGCGGCCAGCACCCACAGATGGGCGAGCGGCAGCCCGAAGATCAGGCATCCGACGACGGCGGTGACGAGGGTGCCGGGCACCGTGAAGGACGCGTACGCGGCCGCGGCCCCGAGCACCACGGCCGCCGGCGGCACCGGCAGCGTCGCGTAGTGGTCGAGCCCGCCGCTCGCCCGCAGTTGCCCGAAGTACTGCGCGAGCAGGTTGAGGGCGACGAAGGCGACGACCAGGACCGTGGAGCCGGCGACCACGGCCCGCGCCTCGGCGCCGCCGTCCACCACTCCGCGCATCATGATCATGATGCCGAGGGACTGGAAGGTGGCCACGAACAGCAGCGGGATCCGGGCGACACGGGCGCGGGAGAGCTGCGCCCGGTACACGGCGGCCAGCGAGGGCCACAGCCGCGCCCGCGGCCCCAGCTCCGCGGCCGCGCCGGCGCCCTCGGCCAGGGGCAGCGCGCTGCCCGGCAGAACTCCAGCGGGTACGGCACTCACGTCGAACTGCTCCCCTTCGTCGGCAGCCGTCCTGTTCCGCTCACGTACGACGCCCCTCTCCCGTACGGATTCCACGCCCTGGACACTCACGCCTTCACCAGTCCCTGCGTCGCATGGCCGCCGAGCGCCAGATACACGTCCTCCAGGCTCGGCGTGGCCAGGGTGAAGTCGTCGAGTGCGGCGAAGGCGGCTCCGCCGGTGACCGTGGCCACGGCCGCGCGGGCCTCCTCGGGCGCGAGCCGCAGCGTCCAGCGGCGGCCCGACTCGACGGCGCGGGCCCGCAGCGCGGCGACCTCGGGAACGTGCAGCGGGGCGTTCTCGCGCCAGACGAGCTCGACCCGCACCTCGCCCGCGACCTGCTCCTTGAGCCCGGCGGGGGTGTCGCAGGCGATGACCCGTCCCTCGTCGAGGACGGCGACCCGGTCGAGGACCGTCTCGGCCTCGATGACGTTGTGGGTGACGAGCAGGACCGTGGCGCCCTGTTCCGCGCGGCGCCGGTCGACGGCGGCCCACACGGCGCGCCGGGCGACGGGGTCCATGCCCGTGGTGGGCTCGTCGAGGACGAGCAGCGGGCGCCGCCCGACGAGGGCCGCGGCGAGGCAGGCGAGCCTGCGCTGTCCGCCGGAGAGCTTCCTCAGGGGGCGGGAGGCGAGCGCGGTCAGGCCCAGTTCGTCGAGGACGGCGTCCCGCTCGGCCCGCGCCGCGCGGAGGTCGAGCCCGCGCAGCCGCCCGGTCGTCTCGGCGGCGAGGGACACCGTCAGCTCGTCCAGGGCGGTGGACTCCTGCCCGAGGTAGGCGAGGATGCGGGCCGCCCGTTCGGGGTGGCGCACGATGTCGTGTCCGAGGATCTCGACGCTGCCGCTGTCGGGGCGCATCAGCCCGGTGAGCTGGCGTACGAGGGTGGACTTGCCGGCGCCGTTCGGCCCGAGCAGCCCGAAGATCTCGCCCCGGCGAATGTCGAGCCGTACCCCGTCGGTGGCTCTGACCTCGGGCGTGGCGGGTGTGCCGCGGCGGCCTCGGACGGCCGGATAGGTCTTGGTGAGACCTCGCACGGCGCACACGACATCGCCCCTTTGTCCCGTCGGGGCCGTCTGTGCCGTGCGCGTACTCACGAAGGACGAGAGTACGTGGTCCGGAGCCCCAAGATGCGATCGGGGCCGTGGCGGGCCCCGGGCGAAGCCCTCCGCGGCCCCTGCCCGGGGCCGGGGATCACTCCCCCGCGGGCGCGTGCTCCGTCGCGGTGCGGACGTCGATCTCCCGCCAGAATCCGGCGCGGATCGCGTAGCGGTCGTGCTCGTCGATCTGGTCGTCCTTGTGCGCGAGCAGGCCGAAGCGGGCGGCGTAGCGCAGCAGTTCGCCGTCCACCCGGTGGGGGACCCGCGGGTACATCGCCGACAGCTTCTGCAGATGGCTCGCGTCGGTGAGGCGCCCCATCCAGCGGCGCGCGAAGACCTGGCCCACCTCGTACGGGTCGCCGCCGACCGTGGTGATGTCCTCCTCGCGGTCCGCCCACCGCTGCTCGGCGGAGGTGAGCTGGGCGAGCGTGGGCAGCGCGGCGGCCTCGGGGGACTCCGTGGTGGCGCCGGGCCGGTCGACCCAGCCCTTGTCCGAGGACCAGCGCAGTGTGGCGTTGGCGGGGTGCTGGGCGGGCTGGGTGCCCGGCCCGCGGAGCGCGGCCAGGTCCTTCGGTGTGGGGACTCCCTTGGCGGAGGGCAGCCGTTCCTGGGCGCCGTTCGGCGATTCGGCCGCCTGGTGGTGCTCGGCCTCCTGGGCGGAGCGCTCGGCGGCGGCCGCGAGCGCGGACTCGGGCAGCGGCGCGGAGAGGATGGCGGCGATCTCGGGGCGCGGTACCGGCGGCGGGGCGCAGATCCCGCCGATCTCCTTGGCGCGGACCGCCTTGATGATCCAGGCACGGTCGAGCACCCGCCGCTCGTCGGCCTCGGCCACCAGGTCCTCGGACTGGTTGTAGTCGCCGTCCGCGGCCTGCACGGCCCACAGGTGTACGGCCACGCCGTGCTCCTTGGCGGCCATCATGCCCGGCAGCAGATCGCCGTCGCCGGTCACGAGGACGATGTCGGAGCAGGCGCGGTTACGCGCGAGCTCGGTCAGCTCGGCGTGCATGGCGGCGTCCACGCCCTTCTGCGCCCACCGTCCGTCACTGCGGGTCAGCGCGCCCAGGCGCACCGTGACCCGGGGCATCACGCGCAGCCTGCGGTGTTCGGGCTGGGGTACGCGGTCGGGGGCGCCGTCGAACCAGTAGATGCGCAGCAGGGGCCGTTCGGTGTCGGACTCGGCGCGCTCGCGCAGGCCCTGGATGAGGGCGGTGTGGTCGACGGTGATCCGGGATCGGGACGGCTCCCCCGCGAGGAGACTGGCGGCGGCCCCGAGCAGATACCCGGCGTCCACCAGGACGATGCAGCGGTCCACGCGATCCACCCTCTTTCCGGGAGGTTTGCTTCGGGCTTCCTTGGAGTCTGCCCGACCGTGCGGAGGTTAACGGCCGGAACTCGATCTTCGGCGTGGCGGATCGGATGAACACCTGCCGACAGGTCTTATTACGCACGGTAATTCTACGAAATGCGCTGCTTGTCAGCCTATGTGAATCTGGTCGCGGCCCTGGCCCCTAGTTCCCCCGCAGGAGGCAGATCACCATGGCCAAGAACAAGAATCGCAAGCAGGGCAGCCATCAGGACCGCTCCTCGCAGGCCGAGCGTGCGCAGGAGCAGGCCCAGCGGTCGTCGGCGCAGGCACAGCAGTCGCCGATGTCGCAGGCCCAGGGCAGCCCCGCCGATGTTGCCCGTAAGCATCAGAGGCGTTTCGGCCACAACTGAGGCCGCCGCGCGGGCTGTTGAGGCCCGGACACGCACTGAGGGGCGCATCCCGTACCGGATGCGCCCCTCGATGCGTCTGTGTGTCTCCGCCGCGGTGTCTCCGCCGCCTTCGCCGCCTTCGCCGCGCGGTGGTCAGCCGGCCAGGCAGGCCGGGCCGAGCAGCACCTTCAGGTCGCCGAAGAGCGCCGGGTCCGGCTTCACCCGGTGCCGGTCGAGCCGCAGGACCGTGGTCCTGCTCGGGCCCTGGAGCCGGATGCGGACCTCGCTCTCGCCCTTGTGGTGACTGAGGATCTCGCCGAGACGGCTGACCATCGGCGGAGTCACCTTCAGCGCCGGGATGGTGAGGATCACGGGAGCGTTGGTGCCCGCGTTCGACAGGTCCGGGACCTGGAGTTCCATCGCGACCAGCCGCGGCACGTCCTCGCGCTTGTCGAGGCGCCCCTTGACGAAGACGACGGCGTCCTCGACGAGTTGGGTCGACACGAGCTGGTACGTCGCGGGGAAGAACATGCACTCGATGGAGCCCGCGAGGTCCTCGACGGTGGCGATGGCCCAGGCGTTGCCCTGCTTGGTCATCTTGCGCTGGAGGCCCGAGATGATGCCGCCGATCGTGACGACCGCGCCGTCCGCGTGCTCGCCTCCGGTGAGCTGGGAGATACCCGCGTCGGCCTTGTCGGACAGGACGTGCTCCAGGCCGAAGAGCGGGTGGTCGGAGACGTACAGACCGAGCATCTCGCGCTCCTGGGCGAGCAGGTAGACCTTGTCCCACTCGTCGGTGGTGAACTCCACGTCGAGTCCGAAGCCGGGCTCGCTGGTGTCCTCGTCCCCCATGCCGCCGAAGAGGTCGAACTGGCCCTCGGCCTCCTTGCGCTTCACCGCCACCACGTTGTCGATCATCGGCTCGAACTGCGCGGTGAGGCCCTTGCGGGTGTGCCCCATCGTGTCGAACGCGCCCGCCTTGATCAGTGATTCCGTGGTGCGCTTGTTGCAGGCGACCGCCTCGACCTTGTCGAGGTAGTCCGGGAAGGAGGCGTACTTCCCCTTGGCCTTGCGGCTGCGGATGATCGACTCGACGACGTTCGTGCCGACGTTGCGGACGGCCGAGAGGCCGAAGAGGATCACGTCGTCGCCCTGGGCGGCGAAGTTCTGCTCGGACTCGTTCACGTTGGGCGGGAGCACCTTGATGCCCATGCGCCGGCACTCGTTGAGATAGACGGCCGACTTGTCCTTGTCGTCCTTGACCGAGGTGAGCAGCGCGGCCATGTACTCGGCCGGGTAGTTCGCCTTCAGGTACCCGGTCCAGTACGAGACGAGGCCGTACGCGGCGGAGTGCGCCTTGTTGAAGGCGTAGCCGGCGAAGGGGACCAGCACGTCCCACAGTCCCTGGATGGCCTCGTCGCTGTACTCGTTCTTGCGGGCGCCCTCCTGGAAGAGGACGAAGTTCTTCGCCAGCTCGTCGGGCTTCTTCTTGCCCATCACGCGGCGCAGGATGTCGGCCTCGCCGAGCGAGTACCCGGCGATGATCTGGGCGGCCTTCTGGACCTGCTCCTGGTACACGATCAGGCCGTAGGTGACGGCCAGCACCTCTTCGAGCGGCTTCTCCAGCTCGGGGTGGATCGGCGTGATCTCCTGGCGGCCGTTCTTGCGCTCCGCGTAGTTGATGTGCGAGTTCATGCCCATCGGGCCCGGCCGGTACAGGGCCGAGACGGCGGAGATGTCCTCGAAGTTGTCGGGCTGCATCTGGCGGAGCAGCGAACGCATCGGGCCGCCGTCGAACTGGAAGACACCGAGGGTGTCACCGCGGCAGAGCAGTTCGAAGGTCTTGGGGTCGTCCAGCGGGAGGGCGAGCATCTCCAGGTCGACGCCCTTGTTGGCCTTCACCATCTTGATGGCGTCGTCCATGATCGTGAGGTTGCGCAGGCCCAGGAAGTCCATCTTGAGCAGGCCCAGCGACTCGCACTGGGGGTAGTCCCACTGGGTGATGGTCACGCCGTCGGTGTGCCGCACCCAGATGGGGGCGTGGTCGACGATGGGCTCGCTGGACATGATCACGCCGGCGGCGTGCACGCCCATCTGCCGCACCAGGCCCTCGACGCCCTTGGCGGTGTCGATGACCTTCTTCACGTCCGGCTCGTTCTCGTACATCCCGCGGATCTCGCCGGCCTCGCCGTAGCGGGGGTGCGAGGGGTCGGTGATGCCGTTCAGGTCGATGCCCTTGCCGAGGACGTCGGCGGGCATCGCCTTGGTGAGCCGGTCGCCCATCGCGTACGGGTAGCCCAGCACGCGCGCGGAGTCCTTGATGGCGTTCTTCGCCTTGATCTTGCCGTACGTGCCGATCATGGCGACCTTGTCGGCGCCGTACTTCTCGGTCACGTACCTGATCACCTCGACGCGCCTGCGCTCGTCGAAGTCGATGTCGACGTCGGGCATGGAGACGCGCTCGGGGTTGAGGAACCGCTCGAAGATCAGGCCGTGCGGGATCGGGTCGAGGTCGGTGATGCCCATGGCGTACGCGACGATCGAGCCGGCCGCGGAACCACGGCCCGGTCCCACCGCGATGCCCTGCTTCTTGGCCCACATGATGAAGTCGGCGACGACGAGGAAGTACCCGGGGAACCCCATCTGGATGATGACGTCCATCTCGTACTCGGCCTGCTTCTGGCGGTCGTCGGGGATGCCGCCGGGGAAGCGGCGCTCCATGCCGAGGCGCACCTCCTCCTGGAACCAGGTGACCTCGGTGAAGCCGTCCGGGATGTCGAACTTCGGCATGAGGTTCTTCGCCTCGAACATGCCGGTCGTGTCGATCTGCTCGGCCACCAGGAGGGTGTTGGCGCAGCCCTCCTGCCAGGCGTCCGAGGAGTCGACGGCGTACATCTCGTCCGTCGTCTTCAGGTAGTAGCCGGTGCCGTCGAAGCGGAAACGGTCCGGGTCGGAGAGGTTCTTGCCGGTCTGGATGCACAGCAGGGCGTCGTGGGCGGTCGCCTCGTGCGCGTACGTGTAGTGCGAGTCGTTCGTCACCAGGGGCGGGATGCCGAGCTTCTTGCCGATCTCCAGGAGCCCGTCGCGGACCCGGCGCTCGATCTCGATGCCGTGGTCCATCAGCTCCAGGAAGTAGCGGTCCTTGCCGAAGATGTCCTGGTACTCGGCGGCCGACTTCAGGGCCTCGTCGAACTGGCCGAGGCGCAGCCTGGTCTGGAGCTCGCCCGAGGGGCAGCCGGTGGAGGCGATGAGCCCCTCCGACCACTTCGAGATCGTCTCCTTGTCCATCCGGGGCCACTTCTGGAGCCAGCCCTCGGCGTACGCGTCCGAGGAGAGCTTGAAGAGGTTGTGCAGGCCCGTCCGGTTCGACGCCCAGATCGTCTTGTGCGTGTAACCGCCCGAACCGGACACGTCGTCGCGCTTCTGGTGCGGCTGGCCCCACTGGATCTTGCGCTTGTTGCGCCGGGACTCCGGGGCGACGTACGCCTCGATGCCGATGATCGGGGTGACGCCCGCCTTCTTCGCCGTGTGGAAGAAGTCATAGGCCCCGTGGAGGTTGCCGTGGTCGCTCATCGCGATATGGGTCATGCCCATCTCGTTGCACGCGTCGAACATGTCCTTCAGCCGCGCGGCACCGTCCAGCAGCGAGTACTGGGTGTGGACGTGCAGGTGCGTGAACGGCGGCTTCGACACGGTTTCGGCCTCCAGGAAGAACCATCGGTTACAGGCTGCGGACAGTCTGGGGGGTCAGCGTCGAAGTCTATGACGCGGGACTGACACTCGGCGGAGGATCATCCGTACCGTCGTACGGGGGCCCGTCCGGGGTGTGCGTTCGCCGCCGGAACCCGGGCACTCCCGCGTATCTTCGTCCGTTGGAAGTGGACGGACCCCTTGTCCCGGGGCGGCGCGCCCGCCCCGTCATGTCACGCACCACCTGCACCAGGAGGCACCCAGCGATGTCGGTCCCGCAGCTCAGCGCCGAGCAACGCGGCGAGCAGATCCTCGCCGTCTTCGACACCGCCTTCGGCGAGCTCCTGGCCGCCGACCCGGCCGCGTTCCGCGTGAAGTTCCGCAAGATGGCGGCTTCCGCCTTCGCGTTCTACCGCGGCACGGCGGCGCTCTTCTACCACGACCTCGACCAGGACCGGCGGGGCGGCCCGTACCTGGACGAGCGCACCTCGCGCGTGTGGATCCACGGCGACCTGCACGCCGAGAACTTCGGCACGTACATGGACGCCCAGGGCCGTCTGATCTTCAACGTGAACGACTTCGACGAGGCCTATGTGGGCCCCTTCACATGGGACCTCAAGCGTTTCGCCGCGTCCGTGGCCCTCATCGGGTACGCGAAGGCGCTCAGTGACGAGCAGATCACCGAGCTGGTGCGGGTGTACGCGGCCGCCTACCGCGAGCGCATCCACGCGCTGGCCACCGGCGCCAAGAGCGACGAGGTGCCGCCCTTCACCCTGGACACCGCCGACGGTCCGCTCCTGGACGCGCTGCGCGACGCCCGCTCGCTGACCCGCTTCGGGCTCCTGGACTCGATGACCGAGATCCGCGACTTCGAGCGCCGCTTCGCCCCGGGCGGCGGCTCCATCGAGCTGGACGCCGCCACCCGGTACAAGGTCCTCGCGGCCTTCGACGGCTATCTGGAGACGCTCCCGGAGTCCTCACTGACCCGCCCGGACTCGTACCGCGTGAAGGACGTCGTGGGCCGCCGCGGCATCGGCATCGGCTCGGCCGGCCTGCCCTCGTACAACATCCTTCTGGAGGGCAACAGCGACGCCCTGGAGAACGATGTGGTGATCTACATCAAGCAGGCCCAGACCCCGGCCGTCTCCCGGCACGTCACGGACGCCGCGATCCGCGGCTACTTCCAGCACGAGGGCCACCGCACGGTGATCTCGCAGCGTGCCCTGCAGGCACACGCCGACCCGTGGCTGGGCTGGACCGAGCTGGACGGCGCGGGCCAGCTCGTCGCCGAGGTCTCGCCGTACGCGGTGGACCTGGACTGGGGCGACATCGACGACCCCGAGGAGATCGCCTCGGTGGTCGCGGACCTCGGCCGCTCCACCGCCACGATGCACGCGGCGGCGGACGACGAGAGCGGTCACTCGGAGCTGGTGCCGTTCTCCACGGAGCGGGCCATCGACGCGGCCATCGCGGCCGACGAGGACGGCTTCGCCGACCTCCTGGTGGACTTCGCGCACAGCTACGGCGGCCGCGCGCGAGCCGACCACCAGATCTTCGTGGACCTGTTCCGCAACGGACGGATCCCGGGCCTGTAGAGCACACGGCCGGCCACGGGGCGTCACCCGCGGCCGGCCGCCCCACAACGCTCCCGTAACGCACAGGAGCCCTTTAGGGGATGCTTACGGGAGCGCGTGGGAGACTCACCTCTGCTATGGACATATCCGGGACCCAGCTCAGAGCCGCGCGCGCGGCCGTGTTCACGGCTGTCGTCGTGACGCTCTCCGCCGCGTCGCACGTGCTGCTGTCCCGGATGCCGCTGCCGCTGACCACCGTGGCCGCGATCAGCGCCGCCGTCTTCGCGCTCTCCTTCGCGCTCGCGGGCCGCGAGCGCGGCTTCGGCCGCATCGCCGCCCTGCTCGTCCCGCTGGAGCTGGCCGCCGACACCGTGTTCACGACCGGCCAGCACGTCTGTTACGGCGCGGCGGGCGGCCCGGTCGCGGGCCCGCTGCGCTCCGTCGGCCTCGACGTGCTGTGCGGCGGCACGGTGGGGACCCCGCTGTCCCGGGTGACCGGCGGCGCCCCCGACCGCGCCGCCGCCCTGCTCACGCACGCCGACCCGGCCGCCGCGTGGCTGCTGCTCGGCGCGCACGTCGCCGTCGGCCTGCTCGCCGCCGCGTGGCTGCGCCGGGGCGAGCGCGCCCTGGACCAGCTCGTGCGCGCGGTGGCCGCCTCGACCTTCCGGCCGCTGCTGCTCGCCGTCGCCGCGGTGACCGTACGGCCGGCCCCGGCCCGTCCGCTGCCGCGCACCGCGCACCGGCCGGCCGCCGCCCGCAGTCGCCTGTTCACGCACTCCCTGGGACGCCGCGGACCGCCCCTCAGGGCCGTTCCCGCCTGAACCCTGAGCACGAGCAGTCCCCCTTACGTATTCCGCGTACCACGTTGTGCGCGTCCCTGATGGAGAACACCACCATGAGCAAGCGGAACAGCCAGGCGTCGAAGACGGCGGCGCGCGAGAAGCTGCGCCAGGAGCGCGAGCGTCAGGCCAAGCGCGACAAGGTCAAGCGCCAGGCGATCGTGGCCGGCTCCCTCGTCGCGGTCCTCGCGATAGCGGGCGGCATCGGCTACGCCGTCGTGCAGAACAACAAGCCCAGCTACTGGGAGGGCCTGAAGGACGCCAAGGTCGCGGCCCCGGCCAACACCACGGGCGCCGACGGCACCACCGTCGTCATCGGCAAGGACACCGCCAAGAAGACCCTCAAGCTCTACGAGGACCCGCGCTGTCCCGTGTGCGCCTCGTTCGAGCAGACCGTCGGCACGACGGTGAAGAAGGACATCGACGACGGCAAGTTCAAGATCCAGTACGTGGGCGGCACGTTCCTCGACGGCGACTCGCTGGGCAAGGGCCAGATCGGTTCGCGCGGCGAGGGCTCCAAGAACGCGATGAGCGCGATGGGCGCCGCGCTGAACGTGAGCCAGGAGGCCTTCCTCGAGTACAAGACCGCGCTGTACTCGGCGAAGTGGCACCCGGAGGAGACGACGGACAAGTTCAAGGACGACGCCTACCTCATCAAGGTCGCGAACACCGTCCCCGCGCTGAAGAACAACGCGAAGTTCCAGGACGCGGTCAAGAAGGGCACCTACGACGCCTGGGCCCTGGCGATGTCGAAGACGTGGGACAACAACAAGGACGGCGTCACCGGCACGCCGAGCCTGGTGATGAACGGCAAGAAGCTCACCGGCTCGGACGGCAACGCGCCGATGACGGTCGCCGACTTCACCACGGCGATCGACGCGGCCCTCAAGGCCTGACCGGCCGACCCCCGGTGACCTGTGTGGTCCGAGTGATCTGAGCGGCGAAAAGCCAAAGAGCGGGCGAACTTTTCCAGTTCGCCCGCTCTTGGCTTGTACTGATCGGTAACCTCATCGCCCGTGACCAGTCGACTCAGATCAACCAACTCCGGGGACGCCCTCAACTCCCGCGCCCCGCGCCGCCGTACGGTCGTCAAGGCCGCGGCCGCCACCGCCGTACTCGCCGCCCCGCTCGCGGCCGCCCTGCCGGCCCGCGCCGCCGAGGCACCCGTCTTCCTGCACGGAGTCGCCTCCGGCGACCCGCTGCCCGACGGCATCCTGCTGTGGACCCGGGTGACGCCCACCTCCCAGGCGATACCCGGCTCCGGGCTCGGCCCGGACACCGAGGTGAGCTGGACCGTCGCCCGGGACAAGGCGTTCACGTCCGTCGTCGCCACGGGTTCCACCGTCGCGACCGCCGCCACCGACCACACCGTCAAGGCGGACATCCGCGGCCTCCAGCCCGCCACCGACTACTGGTTCCGCTTCTCCTCCGGCGGCACCGACTCGCCCGTCGCCCGCACCCGCACCACCCCGGCCGCCGACGCCTCCGTCGCCGGTCTGCGCTTCGGCGTGGTCTCCTGCGCCAACTGGGAGGCCGGCTACTTCTCGGCGTACCGCCACCTCGCCGCCCGAGGCGACCTCGACGCCTGGCTGCACCTCGGCGACTACATCTACGAGTACAAGTCCGGCGAGTACGGGACCCGCGGCACGGTCGTACGGCCGCACGCCCCCGCGGGTGAGATCCTCACCCTCGCCGACTACCGCACCCGGCACGGCCGTTACAAGACGGACCCCGACCTCCAGGCCCTGCACCACAAGGCGCCGGTCGTCGCGATCTGGGACGACCACGAGTTCGCCGACAACTCCTGGTCGGGCGGCGCGGTGAACCACACCGAGGGCGCCGAGGGCACCTGGTCGGCCCGTCAGACCGCCGCCAAGCAGGCCTACTTCGAGTGGATGCCGGTCCGCCCCGCCATCGCCGGAACCACCTACCGCCGGCTGCGCTTCGGCAAGCTCGCCGACCTCGCGCTGCTCGACCTGCGCTCCTTCCGCTCGCAGCAGGCGTCCACCGCCAGCGGCTCGGTCGACGACCCGGACCGTACGATCACCGGCCGCGCCCAGCTCGACTGGCTGAAGTCCGGGCTCAAGTCCTCGGACACCACCTGGCGTCTGGTCGGCAACTCGGTGATGATCTCGCCGTTCGCGGTGGGCTCCCTCTCCGCCGACCTCCTCAAGCCGCTCGCCAAGCTCCTCGGACTCCCGCAGGAGGGCATCGCCGTCAACACCGACCAGTGGGACGGCTACACCGACGACCGCCGCGAACTGCTCGCGCACCTGCGGTCCAACGCCATCCGCAACACGGTCTTCCTGACCGGCGACATCCACATGGCCTGGGCCAACGACGTGCCGGTGGACGCCGGTACGTACCCGCTGTCCCCGTCCGCCGCCACGGAGTTCGTCGTCACCTCGATCACGTCCGACAACCTCGACGACATCGTCAAGGTCCCCGAGGGCGTCGTCTCGGCCGTCGCCTCCCCGATCATCCGCGCGGCCAACCGCCATGTGCACTGGGTCGACACCGACCGGCACGGCTACGGGGTCCTGGACATCACGGCCGACCGCGCGCAGATGGACTACTACGTGCTGTCCGACCGCACGAACCCGAACGCGACCTCGTCCTGGGCCCGTTCGTACCGCACGCGCAGCGGCACGCAGTCGGTGGAGCGGACGTACGACCCGGTGTAACCCCCCGGGCTACAGCGAATCGAGGAAGCCGAGTGCCACCTTCCAGGTGGCCTCGGCCGCCTCGGCGTCGTAGTCCGGCAGGTCCGGGTCGGTGTAGACGTGCCCCGCGCCCGCGTACCGGTAGATCTCCACATCGGCTCCGGTTCGCTGCATCTGGAGATACCAGGCGCTCAGCCAGTCGTCCGTCTCGAACTGGTCGGGCTCGGCGACATGGAGCTGGACCGGAAGCCCGTCCACCGACGCGCTCTCGGCGATGTCCGACGTGCCGTGCAGCAGAAGCAGTCCGCGCGCCTTCTCGTCACCGAGGGCCAGGGTCTGACCGATCGAGGCGCCGAGGGAGAAGCCCGCGTAGACGAGGCCTCGGTCGGAGTAGGGCGCGGCGGCCAGGACCGCCCGCTTGAGCAGCTCGTCCTTGCCGATCCCGTCGCTGAAGGCCATGCCCTCCTCGACGGTCTCGAAGGTGTGCCCCTCGAAGAGGTCGGGGGTCCACACCTCGTGGCCCGCGGCGCGCAGCCGGTCCGCCGCCGCGCGCACCGCCGGCCGCGGGCCGTAGGTCGAGTGAAAGAGCATGATGTTCATGGACTCCATGGTGCCAGCCGGCACCGACGGCGCCCGCTCCGGCCGTCCGGCGGGGTGGCCCCGGGCCGGTTGCCGGGTGCCCCGGAACGATCCCCTGGGATACCCCGTTCCGCCCCGAGAACACATGTTCATCACGCCGGTGGCCGGTTAGCTTCTCAGGCATGGAGAACGTACTGCGCCCGGTGATCGTCGTCGGTGGCTCGGTCGTGCTCACCCTCCTCATCGGATGGTCCGTGGACCGTCTGCTGCGGCGGGCGGACGACCGGCACAGCGAGACCTCCCTGTGGGGTCTGCTCCGCCGCGGCCGTGTCCCCTTCCAGCTCGTCCTGTTCGCGGCCCTGCTCAGAGGCTCCTACGGCCAGGTGAGGCTCCTGGTCGAGCACCGGACCGGCATCGGCCGGACACTGACCCTGATCCTCATCGGCGCCGCCGCCTGGCTGGTGGTGAGCATCGCCACGGCGGTCGTCGAGACCTCGTACAGCCGCTACGCGAACGCGCACCGCGATCCGGCCCGGATCCGCCGGGTCCGCACCCAGGTCACGCTGATCCAGCGGGTGGTCACCGCGGTCGTCGGTGTCGTCGCCGCCGCCGCGATGCTGCTCACCTTCCCCGCGATGCGCGCGGCCGGCGCCTCGCTGCTGGCCTCGGCCGGGATCCTCGGCATCGTCGCCGGTGTCGCGGCCCAGTCCACCCTCTCGAACCTCTTCGCCGGACTCCAGATCGCCTTCGGCGACATGGTGCGGCTCGGCGACACCGTGGTGGTCGACGGCGAGTGGGGCACGGTCGAGGAGATCACCCTGACGTTCCTGACGGTACGGACCTGGGACGAGCGCCGGATCACCATGCCGGTCTCGTACTTCACGTCGAAGCCGTTCGAGAACTGGTCGCGCGGCACCCCCCAGATGACCGGCATCGTCTTCCTGCACCTCGACCACTCCGCCCCGGTGGAGGCGATGCGCGGGAAGCTGCGCGACATCCTGCGCGAGTGCCCGGCCTGGGACGGCCGCGACTACGGCCTCGCCGTCACCGACTCGACGCCCAACACCATGCAGGTGCGCGCCCTGGTCACCGCGAAGGACGCGGACGACATCTGGACGGTACGGGTCACGGTCCGTGAGCAGCTGATCCGCTGGCTGACCGAACAGCACCCCTACGCGCTCCCCCGCGTCAACACCTCCGAGGCGGCGCTGCTCCCCGGACGGACCTCGCGCACCGGCCGCCCGGATCCGGACGCGGCGGCGTCCCGCCCCCACGCCCGCCACACCCACGAACCACCCCGCACGGGCCCGGGCCGCGGCTGAGCGGTCCCGACCCCGGCCCCGGCGGACCACCCGGACCCGGCGCCCCGACGGGACGGCAAGGTCCGCCGGGCCCGGGGCCGCCACGCCGTCGGGGCACGGCGGGCGCGGGCGGACCAGGCCGCTCGCCCGGTGCGCCCGGCGGCGGGCACCCGGGGGCGCCGGTGAACACGCCGGCAGGCGGCAGACGTCAGCGGAGGCTGCGGACGTCCAGGTGTCTCAGGACGCGGTCCACGATCTCCGGGTCGGCCCCGGGCTCGCTCCGCGCGGACAGCACCTCGTGCCGGGCCGCGCTCATCATCTCCCCCTGGATCCGCCGCATCCGCTTCATCCGCCGGACCCGCTGCAGATGCGCCTCGCGCCGCTCCTCGTCCCCCATGTCGGGGCTGATCCGCACACCGATCTCGAAGGCCCGGCGCAGCAGTTGCTCGGAGAGCTCCTCCGGCAGCTCCTCCACCTCCTCGATCTCCCGCAGCCTCCGCTTCGCGGCCTTGGCGGCCCGTACCGCGAGCTCCTTCTCGAAGGCCTTCTCGACGTCCTCGTCGGCCCGCACCCCGAGTCTTCTGACGAGCCAGGGCAGGGTGAGTCCCTGGATCACCAGGGTCGCCATGATCACTCCGAAGGCGATGAACACGATCTCGTCGCGGTCGGGGAACGGCGACCCGTCGTCCATCTTCAGCGGGATCGCGAGCGCCAGGGCCACGGAGGCGACCCCGCGCATCCCGGCCCACCACATGACCACGGTCTCCCGCCACGAGGTCGGGATCTCCTCGTCGTAGTCCCGCTTGGCGTGCAGCCGCTTGGTCAGCCAGGTCGCGGGCAGCAGCCAGGCCAGGCGTACAAGCACGACCACGACCACGATCGTGGCGGCCCAGCCGAGCATCTCGCCCCAGCGGCCCGAAGCGGTCCGGATGGCGTTGTGGAGCTCCAGCCCGATGAGCCCGAAGGCGACGCCGGTGACGAGCGTGTCCACCACGTCCCAGACCGTCGATCCGGCGAGCCGGGTCAGGACGTCGTCGGCGTCGGTGGCGTACTCCGCGAGGAACAGTGCGGTGGTGAGGACGGCGAGCACCCCGGATCCGTGCAGTTCCTCGGCCGTGACGTACGCGACGTACGGCACCAGCAGGGTCAGCCCGATCTGCAGCGTGGCGTCGCCGACCAGCGTCATCAGCTTGTTCGCGGCCCATCCGAGGGCCACCCCGACGACGAGCGCGACGACGGCGGAGAGCACGAGGTCGAGCCCGGCCCGCCAGGGCGAGAAGGTCCCGCTGACCGCGGCGGCGATCGCCACGTGGTAGAGCACGATCGCCGTGACGTCGTTGAAGAGCCCCTCGCCCTCCAGGATCGAGACCAGCCGGCGCGGCAGCCCGAGCTGTCCCGCGACGGCGGTCGCCGCGACCGGGTCGGGGGGTGCCACGAGGGCGCCCAGCGCGAAGGCGGCGGCGAGCGGCAGGCCGGGCACGATCGAGCTCGCGACGGCGGCGACCGCCAGGGTGGTGACGAACACCAGGGCCACGGCGAGCAGGAAGATCGGGCGCCTGTTCGCGGCGAACTGTCTCCACGAGGTGCGGCGCACCGCGGCGTACAGCAGCGGCGGCAGCAGCGCCGGCAGGATCAGCTCCGGCGGGATGTCCACGTTCGGGACGAACTCCAGCACGGCCAGCACCATGCCGAGCAGGGTCATCAGGACCGGAGCGGGAAGCCCGAACCGCTCTCCGACCGGGACGCTGACCACGGCCCCGAGCAGCAGCACGAACAGCAGGGCCAACTGATCCACGGTCAGCGCTCCGGCGGGGTCTAGACGATCAGGGGCGAACCAGACCCCAAGCGTGCCACGCCGTTACGGCGATACCCCGCTCACAGGGCCTTGCGCATCGCGCGGTGCGGCATGTCCGCGTCCGTGAACTCCGGACCGTACGCCACGTATCCGAGCCGTTCGTAGAACCCCAGCGCGTGGGTCTGCGCGTGCAGGTCCACGGCGGTCAGGCCACGCGCGCGTGCGGCGGCCTCGATGGCGCCGACGAGCGCGGCGCCGACGCCGAGCCCGCGCGCCTCGCGCGTCACGGCGAGCCGCCCGAGCGAGCCGACGGCCGGATCCCCGCCGACCTTCGCCGCGGCGGCCTCGCCCTCCAGCAGGCGCCCGGTGCCGAGGGGCACGCCGTCCTCGCGGACCGCCAGCACGTGCAGGGCGCCGGGGTCGTAGGCGTCGTACTCGATGTCCTGGGGGACGCCCTGCTCGCCGACGAAGACGTCCTTGCGCACCGCGAAGCAGGCCTCACGGTCGGTGGTGCTCTCCGCGACCCGCACCTCGTAGGCGACGCCGCGTGCTTCCAGGGAGACGCCCGTCGCCACGTCCGGACCGCCGCTCACGCGTTGCTCTCCTCACGGACCTTGTCGAGTGCCTGCTGGAGGTCCTCGGGGTAGCCGGTCTCGAACTCCACCCAGCGGCCGTCCGCGGGGTGCTCGAAGCCGAGGCGCACCGCGTGCAGCCACTGGCGGGTGAGGCCGAGGCGCTTGGCGAGCGTGGGGTCCGCGCCGTACGTCAGGTCGCCGACGCAGGGGTGGCGGTGGGCGGACATGTGGACGCGGATCTGGTGGGTGCGCCCGGTCTCCAGCTTGATGTCGAGCAGGGAGGCCGCGCGGAACGCCTCGATCAGGTCGTAGTGCGTGACGGAGGGCTTGCCCTCGGCCGTGACCGCCCACTTGTAGTCGTGGTTCGGGTGGCGTCCGATGGGCGCGTCGATGGTGCCGCTGGTCGGGTCCGGGTGGCCCTGGACGAGCGCGTGGTAGCGCTTGTCGACCGTGCGCTCCTTGAACTGACGCTTGAGCGAGGTGTACGCGTACTCCGACTTGGCGACCGTCATCAGGCCGGAGGTGCCCACGTCGAGGCGGTGGACGATGCCCTGGCGCTCGGCGGCGCCGGAGGTGGAGATGCGGTAGCCGGCGGCCGCGAGACCGCCGATGACGGTCGGGCCCGACCAGCCGGGGCTGGGGTGCGCTGCCACGCCGACGGGCTTGACGATCACGAGCACGTCGTCGTCGTCGTGGATGATCTCCATGCCCTCGACGGGCTCGGCGACGATCTGCACGGGCGCGGGGGCTCCGGGCATCTCGACCTCGAGCCAGGCGCCGCCGTGCACCCGCTCGGATTTGCCGACCACCGAGCCGTCGACCGTGACCTTCCCCGCCGCGGCGAGCTCTGCGGCCTTGGTACGGGAGAAGCCCAGCATGCGGGAGATGGCGGCGTCGACGCGCTCGCCCTCCAGGCCGTCGGGCACGGGCAGGGTGCGGATCTCGGGAAGCGTGCTCACCCGTCGAGTATGCCGGACGGCTCGGACACCGCCTGACCACGGCCCGAACGCCTGTGCCCGGCCGGAGCCGCCGCGGAGGCGTCGTACAGGCCGCGGGAGGGCCCGTACGACAGCCGGGAGCGGGTCAGTCCTTGTGGACCGTGCCGTCCGGGTCCAGGCCCCGGAACGACAGCAGCACGATCAGGATGCCGCCGCAGACGATCGCGGAGTCGGCGAGGTTGAAGACGGCGAAGTGCTTGGGGGCGATGAAGTCCACGACCGCGCCCTCGAAGACGCCGGGCGAGCGGAAGACCCTGTCGGTCAGGTTGCCGAGCGCGCCGCCCAGCAGCAGGCCCAGCGCGATGGCCCACGGCACGCTGTAGAGCTTGCGGGCGAGCCGGGCGATGACGACGATCACGGCCGCCGCGATCACCGTGAAGATGATCGTGAACGCCTGGCCGAAGCCGAAGGCGGCGCCCGCGTTGCGGATCGCCTCGAACCTCAGCCAGTCCCCGAGGATGTCGATCGAGTCGTGGTGCTCCAGCTTCGCCACGACGATCATCTTGCTGACGAGATCGAGGGCGTACGCCAGCACGGCCACCGTGAAGAGCACGGCGATCCTGCGCTTGCCCCTGGGCCGCTCGGCCGGGGTCGGCGCGTCGGCGCCGGACCGGTCCCCGGACTCCGCGTTCCCGCCGGTGTGATCCGGTTCGGCTCCCGCCGCCCCTGGAATCTCCGGCGTACCGATGATGCGCTCCGCCTCTGCCACGTGAGTGAGTCCCTCGACCTAGGTTCCTGACTGAGGACGAGGGTACGGCACACGCTCGCGGGCCCAGGTGCTCAGGATCACCCGGACCCGCGAGGCGGTGCCGCTCCCTTGCGGCACCCGGGGATCAGTGCCTGCGTTCCTGCTTCTGCTTGCACTCGACGCACAGGGTGGCGCGCGGGAAGGCCTGCATGCGGGCCTTCCCGATGGGGTTGCCGCAGTTCTCGCAGAGCCCGTAGGTGCCCGCGTCGAGGCGGTCCAGGGCGTGCTCGGTCTGCTCCAGCGTCTCCCGCGCGTTCGAGTTGAGCGCCATCTCGTGCTCGCGTGTGATGTTCTTCGTCCCCGTGTCCGCCTGGTCGTCTCCCGCGCCGTCCCCGGAGTCCCGCATCAGGCCCGCGAGAGCCTCCTCGGACGACGAGATCTCGGCGCGCAGCCGCAGCGCCTCCGACTGGAGCTCCGCGCGGGCCGCCCCGACCTCCTCCGGGGTCCAGGGGTCCTCCCCCGGCCGCACCGCGAGCTCACCGGGCTCGACCGCGGCGATCCTCGCCTTCGGCACGGCGGTGGCCTTCTTGGCGGCCGTGGCCGCGCCACGGGTCTTCTTCGCAACCACCGTCGTGGCTCCCGTCGTCTTCGCGGCCTCGGCCGCGCCCTGGGCCGCCGCAGCGGCCGTCTTCCTGGCCGTAGCGGTGCTCTTCCGTGCCGTGCCCGTGCTCTTCCGCGCCGCGGAGGCGGCGGACTTCCCGGCCGCGGGCTTCCCCGCGGCCGTCGCCGCCTTCTTCGCGGTGGTCTTGCCGCCCGCCGTCTTCCTGCCCGCGGCCTTCGCGGACGCGGTCCCGGAGGAGGCGGCCTTGGTCCCGGGCGTCTTCGTCCCGGCCGTCTTCGTCCCGGCCGTCCGCGTGTTCTTCTTCCCGCCTGTTTCCCTGGCCGCCGCACTCGTGGATCTGCCCGACGCCGACTGCTGTACGGCGGTCTTCTTCGCCACCATGGCCGCGGCCCCTTCACATATTGTGATCTTGCTCGCGAATCGTGCTGGGACGATAAATCGACTTCCGGCCCGCGGCAACGGGGCCCGCCACGATTCGCCCGCCACGCGAGCCCCGCGCGGCGAGTCTGCCTCCGTTGTGCCCAGCTCCCCGCCGGGTAATCCGCCAGGATCGGCGTCCCGGGATCCGGACGGGCGCGCCTCGCCATTCGGGTCACCGCGCAGGCCACGGCCGTGACCGGGAAATCCGGTCGGCCGACGGCCCCGGGGCGCCGTACACTGGGCGCAGCGAGAAGCGTGGATGGGGACGAGTAGCGGCGTACGCGGCCAGGAGCGACCCGGGGACGGTGGAAGCCCGGGGGCGAGCGCGACGCGAAGATCACCCCGGAGCCGCCGGCAGAACACCCCTCTGGGGCCAGTAGACCCGGCATCGCGACCCCAATGAGGGGGCTCACCGACACGAACGGCGCGTCGGAGGGCCAAGGAGGGTGGTACCGCGGGAGCGCGCCGCACACGGCGTCCGCAGCAAGACGGCTCTCGTCCCTCCGACGGAAGGCAGAAAGTCCGTTGGAGGAAGCTCGCCGATGACAGCGCCGACGTACCGCCAGGTGCCCGCCCAGGTCGACCTGCCCGCACTCGAGCACGCCGTGCTCGATTTCTGGCGTGAGCAGAAGATCTTCGCCAAGAGCCTCGAGCAGTCCGAGGGCCGGCCGGAGTGGGTGTTCTACGAGGGCCCGCCCACCGCCAACGGCATGCCGGGCGCCCACCACATCGAAGCGCGCGTCTTCAAGGACGTCTTCCCGCGCTTCCGCACCATGCGCGGCTACCACGTGGCCCGCAAGGCCGGCTGGGACTGCCACGGCCTGCCGGTCGAGCTGGCGGTCGAGAAGGAACTCGGCTTCACCGGCAAGCAGGACATCGAGGCGTTCGGCATCGCGGAGTTCAACGACCGGTGCCGCGAGTCCGTGACCCGCCACACCGACGCGTTCACCGAGCTGACGAACCGCATGGGCTACTGGGTCGACCTCGACGACGCCTACCGCACCATGGACCCCGAGTACATCGAATCCGTGTGGTGGTCGCTCAAGGAGATCTTCGACAAGGGCCTGCTGGTCCAGGACTACCGCGTGGCGCCCTGGTGCCCGCGCGACGAGACGGGCCTGTCGGACCACGAGCTGGCCCAGGGCTACGAGACCATCGTCGACCCCTCCGTGTACGTCCGTTTCCCGCTCACCTCCGGTCCGCTGGCCGGCCGTGCCGCGCTCCTGGTGTGGACGACCACGCCGTGGACGCTGGTGTCCAACACCGCGGTCGCCGCCCACCCGGGTGTCACCTATGTCGTCGTGACGAACGGCGAGGAGCAGCTCGTCGTCGCGCAGCCTCTCGTGGAGAAGGCGCTCGGCGAGGGCTGGGAGACCACCGGCGAGTCCTTCACGGGTGCCGAGATGGAGCGCTGGACGTATGAACGTCCGTTCGAGCTCATCGAGTTCCCCGAGGCCGCCCACTTCGTGGTCAACGCCGAGTACGTGACGACCGAGGACGGCACGGGTCTGGTCCACCAGTCCCCCGCCTTCGGCGAGGACGACCTCAAGGTCTGCCGCTCGTACGGCCTTCCGGTCGTGAACCCGATCCGCCCGAACGGCACCTTCGAGGAGAGCGTCCCTCTCGTCGGCGGCGTCTTCTTCAAGAAGGCGGACGAAAAGCTCACGGAGGACCTCCAGAACCGCGGCCTCCTCTTCAAGCACGTCCCGTACGAGCACAGTTACCCGCACTGCTGGCGCTGCCACACCGCGCTCCTGTACTACGCGCAGCCGTCCTGGTACATCCGCACCACGGCCGTCAAGGACCGTCTCCTGGAGGAGAACGAGGGGACCAACTGGTTCCCGGAGTCCGTCAAGCACGGCCGTTTCGGCGACTGGCTGAACAACAACATCGACTGGGCGCTCTCGCGCAGCCGTTACTGGGGCACCCCGCTGCCGCTGTGGACCTGCGAGGAGGGCCACCTCACCTGTGTCGGCTCCCGCGCGGAGCTGTCCGAGCTGACCGGCACCGACCAGTCGGACCTCGACCCGCACCGCCCGTACATCGACGCGGTGACCTTCCCGTGCCCGCAGGGCGGCTGCGGTCTGACCGCGACCCGCGTGCCCGAGGTCATCGACGCCTGGTACGACTCGGGTTCGATGCCGTTCGCGCAGTGGGGCTACCCGTACAAGAACAAGGAGATCTTCGAGAGCCGTTACCCGGCCCAGTTCATCTCCGAGGCCATCGACCAGACGCGCGGCTGGTTCTACACGCTGATGGCCGTCGGCACCCTGGTGTTCGACAAGTCCTCGTACGAGAACGTCGTGTGCCTCGGCCACATCCTCGCCGAGGACGGCCGCAAGATGTCCAAGCACCTGGGCAACATCCTGCAGCCGATCCCGCTGATGGACCAGCACGGCGCCGACGCGGTGCGCTGGTTCATGGCGGCAGGCGGTTCCCCGTGGGCGGCGCGGCGCGTGGGTCACGGCACCATCCAGGAGGTCGTCCGCAAGACGCTCCTCACGTACTGGAACACCGTCGCCTTCCAGGCGCTGTACGCCCGCACCAGCGACTGGGCGCCCAGCGCGGCCGATCCGGCTCCGGCGGACCGTCCGGTCCTGGACCGCTGGCTGCTCTCCGAACTCCACGCGCTCACCGACCAGGTGACGCAGGCTCTGGAGGCGTACGACACCCAGCGGGCCGGCAAGCTCCTGTCGGCGTTCGTCGACGACCTCTCGAACTGGTACGTGCGCCGCTCCCGCCGCCGCTTCTGGCAGGGCGACAAGGCCGCTCTGCGCACGCTGCACGAGGTCGTGGAGACCGTCACGCGGCTGATGGCCCCGCTGACCCCGTTCATCACCGAGCGGGTCTGGCAGGACCTGGTCGTCCCGGTCAGCCCGGACGCCCCGGAGTCCGTGCACCTGTCGACCTGGCCGGAGGCGGACCTGTCCGTCATCGACCCGGAGCTGTCGCGCCAGATGGTGCTCGTGCGCCGTCTCGTCGAGCTCGGCCGGGCCACGCGCGCGGAGTCGGGCGTCAAGACCCGTCAGCCGCTGTCCCGCGCGCTGATCGCCGCCACCGGCTTCGCGGCGCTCGACCCCGAGCTGCACGCGCAGATCACCGAGGAGCTGAACGTGAGTTCCCTCGCGTCGCTCTCCGAGGTCGGCGGCTCACTGGTCGACACCACCGCGAAGGCGAACTTCCGCGCCCTGGGCAAGCGGTTCGGCAAGGGCGTCCAGGATGTGGCGAAGGCCATCTCCCAGACCGATGCCGCGGCCCTGTCCCTCGCCCTGCGCGAAGGCACCGCCTCGGTCGAGGTCGGCGGCGAGACCGTGACCCTGGCCCCGGACGAGGTCATCATCACGGAGACCCCGCGCGAGGGCTGGTCGGTCGCCTCGGACTCCGGCGCGACCGTCGCGCTCGACCTGGAGATCACCGAGGAGCTGCGGCAGGCGGGCCTCGCCCGTGACGCGATCCGGCTGATCCAGGAGGCCCGCAAGAACAGCGGCCTCGACGTGGCCGACCGTATCGCCCTGCGCTGGACCTCCACGGACCCGGCGGTCGTCGCGGCGCTCGGCGAGCACGCCGGTCTCATCGGCGACGAGGTCCTCGCCACGGACTTCGCCCAGGGAGAGGCCGACGGCGCCTACGGGGAGCCGTTCACCGACGAGGGGCTGTCCCTGGTGTTCCGCCTCCGCAAGGCGTGACGCGGAACACCCACCCACGCTGAAGGCCCGGGGCCGCCAGGAGATCCTGGCGGCCCCGGGCCTTCGCCCTTCCCGGGCCGGGCCGCCGCCGCCCGGCCCGGGATCGCGGGGTCTCTGTCCCCCACCCCTGCGGGGCCGCTCGGACTCCCCCGCGGTTCCGCCCGCCGATGTCGCCCCCTCCGCCCCTACCCGTCCCGTACCCGGGGCTCCGCCCCGGACCCCGCTCCTCGAACGCCGGAGGGGCTGAGCCTTCCCCTCCGCCAGAACAGCGGACCGGAGGGGATGGGGCTTCTTTTGATGGTGGCGCTGGATTCCCGTAGGGGGCCTTCGGGGCGCGGGGGCCACAGAAGGTCCACTCGCCGTCGTCGGCACCTCCTGGACCCCGTACAGGCCCTTGGCGGGCGTGCAAAAGGGCGGGGCCCCCGGATCTCTCCGGGGGCCCCGCCCTGAATGCTGCCGACGCCTAAGGCGTGCGAGCGGCCGTCAGTTGTCGTCCTCGTCGATGAGGAACCCGCGCATCGGCGAGGGCGCCTGCTGCATCGGCGACGGGCCCTGGGGCCGCACCGGAGCCATCGGCTGGGTCATCGCGGGCGACATCTGCTGCTGCCCGCCGTAGGACGGTCCGCCCTGCGACGGTCCACCCATGCCACCCATGCCCGGGTTGCCGCCGTAGGACGGCGCACCGGCACCCGCGGGAGCCATCGACGGCGCGGAGGACGCCGGCAGCGACGCGGCGGCCGGAGTGCGCGGCGGGGCGAGCGAGTCGTCCGCCTGCGTCTCCAGCTGGCGCAGCTGCGACTCCAGGTAGGACTTCAGACGCGTGCGGTACTCGCGCTCGAAGCCGCGCAGATCCTCGACCTTGCGCTCCAGCGTGGCGCGGGCGGACTCCAGGGAGCCCATCGCGACGCGGTGCTTCTCCTGCGCGTCCCGCTCCAGGGCGTCGGCCTTGGCACGGGCGTCGCGCTCCAGACCCTCGGCGCGGCTGCGGGCCTCACCGACGATCTTGTTGGCCTCGGAGCGTGCCTCGGCGATCGCCTGGTCGGCGGTCTGCTGAGCGAGCGAGAGGACACGGGCCGCGCTGTCGCCACCGGGACCCTGCTGCGGCATCTGCTGACCGGGGCCGCCCATGGGGCCACCCATCGGACCGCCCATGGGGCCACCCATGGGACCGCCCATCGGGCCACCCATCTGCTGCATCTGGCCGGGACCCTGACCCATCGGGCCCTGACCCATCGGGCCCTGGCCCATCTGACCCTGACCCATGGGGCCGCCCATGGGGCCACCCATCTGCTGCATCTGGCCGGGACCCTGACCCATGGGGCCCTGGCCCATCGGACCCTGACCCATCGGACCCTGGCCCATGGGGCCCTGACCCATCGGACCCTGACCCTGCGGGCCGCCCTGGCCGCTGGGGCCGGCAGGCAGCGCGGGAGCACCGCTCGGGAGCTGAGGCGGACCACCCATGGGGCCACCCATGCCCTGCGGCGGACCTGATATCCCGGCGGGCACAGGAGCGCCGGGCCCTCGCATACCCTGCGGCGGGCCCTGCTGGTCCTGCTGCTCCGGCGGTTTGCGCATACCCTGCTGCTGCTGGTTCTGCGCGGCCGCGCGCGTGGCGGCGGCCAGCTTGGCGCGCAGGTCCTCGTTCTCGCGGAGCAGGCGAGTCAGTTCGGCTTCGACCTCGTCGAGGAAGGCATCGACCTCGTCCTCGTCATAGCCTTCTCGGAGGCGGACGGTCGTGAACTGTTTGTTCCGCACGTCCTCGGGGGTCAACGGCATCTCTTCACCTCAACGTAGTCGTCGGCATTCGGCAAGACCGTATCGTTCACATCGCTCACATCACGCTCTGCGTAAGTCTGATCAAGATGAAGACGATGATCATCAGTACGAAGAAGGACAGGTCAAGCGCCACGCCCCCGAGACGCAACGGCGGGATGAACCGCCGCAGAAGCTTGAGCGGTGGATCGGTGACAGTGTAGGTGGCCTCCAGAACGACCACCATCGGCTTGCCGGGTTGCCATGAGCGGGCGAACTGGAAGACGTAGTCCATGACCAACCGGAAAATCAGCACGATGAGGAAGCACATCAGCGCGATGTAGAAGACCTGCCCGACCACGCTCATGATCCGTGCTTCCCTCTCCCCTGTTTCCCATGCGGTGTTTCCGGTCCTGCGTCTCAGCTCTGGTTGAAGAACCCGCCCTCTGCGATGCGGGCCTTGTCCTCCGCCGTGACATCGACGTTAGCAGGCGACAACAGGAACACCTTCTGCGTCACCCGCTCGATGCTGCCGTGGAGACCGAACACCAAACCGGCGGCGAAGTCGACAAGTCGCTTCGCATCAGTGTCGTCCATCTCGGTCAGGTTCATGATCACCGGGGTGCCCTCACGGAAGTGTTCCCCGATGGTACGGGCCTCGTTGTACGTCCGGGGGTGCAGCGTGGTGATCCGGTACGGCTCTCGTTCCGACACGACCTTGGGCATGATCACCGGGGCGTTCTTCTCCAGGCTCTGACGTTCTTGTGTGATGGACGCCACGGGGGCGATGCGCGCCGGACGCCCGGACTCCGCGGCGAGCGACGCGGAATGCGACACCGGTTCGCGGGGGGTCGAGGGCTGTACCACTCGTACCGGTTCGTCCCTTTGGGACGAGTGCGCCTGATGTGACTGGTGCGGCGGCTCATGCCGTCGCCGGTCGCGCTCGGGCTCCGGGTCGAGCTCGGGCTCGAAGTCGTCGTCGGGGTCGAATCCTCTGCCGTCGTACCCATCGTCCTCCACGAGGCCGAGGTAGACCGCCATCTTGCGCATCGCGCCGGCCATGCTCTGAGTCCTCCGCTCTGTGGTGGATCGGCTGACGAATTGCCAAGTGCCCGCGATCCACGAGGTCGTTATGCCCGCATTTGGCGGTAATGACCATATTTTCTGCTGTGGTCCGACTTCTTGGCGACGTTACCGGAGGCCGGGTCGGACTCCGAGTACCGCAGTACCGACGCGTACATGTGTCGCTCCGGCCGCCACAGCCTGTTCGAGATCCGAGCTCATCCCTGCCGAGACCATGTTCGCAGCCGGATGGGCCCGGCGTACGGCAGTCGACAAATCCATCAGCCGCCCGAACGCCTCTTGTTGCCGCCCCGCGTAGACGCCGGTGAGCGGAGCGACGGTCATCAGCCCGTCGAACCGGAGCCCCGGGGACCCCGCGACGAGGTCGGCCAACTCCTCGACCCCGCCGACCCCCACACCTCCGCGCTCGCCGCGGCCGCTCTCCTGCGCGTCCAGCGCGACCTGGACGAGGCATCCCACTTCGCGCTCCGCCCGCACCGCCTCCTTCGAGAGGGCCGTGACGAGCCGGGAACGGTCGATGGACTGCACGAAATCCGCGTAACCAACCACAGAACGCACCTTGTTGGTCTGCAATTGACCGACAAAGTGCCACAACAGCGGCAGGTCCGAGCACTCCGCACTCTTGGGCGCGGCGTCCTGGTCCCGGTTCTCGGCCACGTGACGCACACCGAGTTCGGACAGGATCCGCACATCGGCGGCGGGATAGGTCTTGGTGACCACGATCAGGGTCACTTCTTCGCGCTTGCGCCCGGCGGCGGTGCACGCCGCCGTGATGCGCTCTTCCACTTTCGCCAGATTCGCGGCGAGTTGAGCCTTACGGTCCGTCATGCCCCATCAGTCCAGCCAGACGTAACCGGCGAGCCGCCCGGTCGTGCGGTCCCGTCGGTACGAGAAGTGGTCCCCCGATTCGATCGTGCACACCGGCGACTGCTCCCGGTCGCGCACTCCGAGCCGTTCGAGCTGCGCGTGCACCCCGGCGGTCACATCGACCGCGGGTGTCCCCCACCGGGTCTCGGCGTAGGCCGCGGGTTCCACGCCGGCGACCTCGGCACGCATCGCGTCCGGCACCTCGTAGCACCGTCCGCAGACGGCGGGTCCGGTGCGGGCGACGATCCTGGCCGGGTCGGCGCCGAGTTCCACCATGGCCCGTACGGCCGCGGGAACCACGCCGGCGACCATGCCGGGCCGTCCCGCGTGCGCGGCGGCCGCCACCCCGGCGACGGGGTCGGCCAGCAGGACGGGCGTGCAGTCGGCGGTGAGGACGGCGAGTGCCAGCCCCCGCCGCGCCGTGACGATCGCGTCGACTGCGGGGATCTCCGAGGCGCCCCAGGGCTCCTCGACGACGGCCACGTCGGGCCCGTGCACCTGGTTCATCCAGACGACCCGGGCCGGGTCGAGTCCGAGTGCCTCGGCGGCCAGTTCCCGGTTGGCGCGTACGGCGCCGGGGTCGTCGCCGACCGCCCCGCCGAGGTTGAGCTCCTCGTACGGAACGGCGCTCACCCCGCCCCACCTGTCGGTGAAGGCGAAGTGGGCGCCGCCCACGGTGCTCGCGGCGGAGCGCTGTCCTATCACTTCAGGAAGTCCGGCACGTCCAGTTCCTCGGCCGCGCTGTCCGAGTAGGAGCGGGACGGCGGGACCGGCGGGGACACCGGCAGCTCACTGACCGGCTCCGGAGCGGGCTCCGGGGCCGGCTCCTTGGGCGTGACGCTGCCGAGCGAACCGAAGGACGGACGGCTCTCGGCCGGACGCGACGGGACGGGGTCGTCGCGCCGGGCCGAGGCCGAGCCGAGGACGTTCTCGCGCTTGGCCGGCGGCTGACCGCCGTCGAAGCCGGCGGCGATGACGGTGACCCGCACCTCGTCGCCGAGGGCGTCGTCGATCACCGCGCCGAAGATGATGTTGGCCTCGGGGTGCGCCGCCTCGCTGACGAGCTGGGCCGCTTCGTTGATCTCGAACAGGCCGAGGTCGGAGCCGCCGGAGATGGACAGCAGGACGCCGCGGGCGCCGTCGATGGACGCTTCCAGCAGCGGCGAGGAGATGGCCATCTCGGCCGCCGCCACCGCGCGGTCGTCGCCGCGGGCGGAGCCGATGCCCATGAGCGCCGAACCGGCCTCGGACATGACGGACTTGACGTCGGCGAAGTCCAGGTTGATCAGACCGGGCGTGGTGATGAGGTCCGTGATGCCCTGGACACCGGAGAGCAGGACCTGGTCCGCCGACTTGAAGGCGTCGAGGACGGAGACCTGGCGGTCCGAGATGGACAGCAGCCGGTCGTTCGGGATGACGATGAGGGTGTCGACCTCTTCGCGGAGTTCCGCGATGCCGTCCTCGGCCTGATTGGCGCGGCGCCGGCCCTCGAAGGTGAACGGGCGGGTGACCACGCCGATGGTGAGGGCGCCGAGCGAGCGGGCGATGTTGGCCACGACGGGCGCGCCGCCGGTGCCGGTGCCGCCGCCCTCTCCCGCCGTCACGAAGACCATGTCGGCCCCCTTGAGGACCTCCTCGATCTCCTCGCGGTGGTCCTCGGCGGCCTTGCGGCCGACGGCCGGGTTGGCTCCGGCCCCGAGGCCGCGGGTGAGTTCCCGGCCGACGTCGAGCTTGACGTCGGCGTCGCTCATCAACAGCGCCTGCGCGTCGGTGTTGATGGCGATGAACTCGACACCCTTGAGACCGACCTCGATCATCCGGTTGATGGCATTGACACCACCGCCGCCGACACCGATGACTTTGATGACTGCGAGGTAGTTCTGCGGTGCTGCCACGTCGAAGGCCTCTCGCCTCGAGTTACGTGTCGTCGCCTCGCGTGCTCGCGATCCGACGACTGATGCCGAATGGGACGGTCCGAACGCCGACCCGAACCCTAACGCTGAAGTTTAGGGTTACCAGTGTGTCTGTTCCTTGGACTCTTCCGAACAGGACACTAAGTCGACAAGTGGCGCGCGTTCAACGAACACGCCGAACCTCCCGTTTTTCTTTTCACCCTATGTGATCAGGCCGAGCACTGCCCAACCAGGGTGCTGGCCTGCGCCGATGCGAGTCAACTGCTGGACGATGCGGGGGCGGTGGGGGCACTTACGTCGAAGTGCCGGGCCCCGGAATCGGCTTTCATGAGAGCAAGGAGCGTCCTGGCCTTCGCCCGGCCCTTCTCCGCGCTGCCCCACTCGACGGTCCGGCCGCCCGTCAACTCCAGCGAGACGGCGTCGTAGGAACGGACCTTGAGGGTACGGGTGTCACGGGCGACCCGGTCCGGGATGTCGCCGGCGATCCGCACCGCCTCGCGCACGAGCCGGCCGACGGGGAAGCGGCGCGCGGCGGCGCCCTTGGACACCGCCAACTCCAGGACGGGCACGCCCTTCGGAGCCACGGAAACCGTGGCGAACCGGACGCCCTGGGCGTCCACTTCGACGAACTTCGCGCCTTTTCCGATGATGAGGACCGGAGTCCGTTCGGTCACCCTCAGACCGATTCCGTGCGGCCAGGAGCGGACGACCTCGACCGAGTCGATCCGGGGCAATTCCCTGAGCAGCCGCGCCTCGATGGCGTCCGTGTCGACGGAGACCAGCGGGGATCCGACCGGCACACCGGCCGCCTGGCGTACCTGCGCGGGGGTCAGCACCCGCGTCCCGGAGACGGACACGCTTTCCGTGCGCAACCAGGAGGAACCGTAGAGGATCCACACCGCGGCGGCTCCGGCCAACACCACGGCGAGCAAAAGGATGATGAGCCTACGAAGCCGGTGGAGCCGCCCGACGAGGGGCGGCCGGGGCGGGCCGGACTCCAGCTTCTGCCGTTCACCGCGCTCGGCGGTACTCGGTCCGGCCACGCTCCCTGCCTTCCCTCGTGCGGTCCTAGTGCCGGCGCGAGGCGATCGCCTCGTACACCATGCCGACGAGCAGCTCGTCGGCGTCGCGTCGGCCGAACTCGCTGGCGGCGACCGACATCTCGTACAGCCGGTGCGGGTCGGCGAGCACGGGCAGCACGTTCTGCTGCACCCACTGCGGGGTCAGCTCCGCGTCGTCGACCAGCAGTCCGCCGCCGGCCTTGACCACCGGCTGGGCGTTCAGCCGCTGTTCGCCGTTGCCGATGGGCAGCGGGACGTAGGCGGCGGGCAGTCCGACGGCGGAGAGCTCGGCGACGGTCATCGCGCCCGCGCGGCAGAGCATCATGTCGGCCGCGGCGTACGCGAGATCCATCCGGTCCACGTACGGTACCGGGATGTACGGGGGCATCCCCGGCATCTGGTGCACCTGCGGCAGTTCGTTCTTCGGGCCGACCGCGTGCAGGATCTGGATTCCGGCCTGCTGGAGGTACGGAGCCGCCTGCTGGACCACCTCGTTGAGGCGGCGGGCGCCCTGCGAGCCGCCCGACACGAGCAGCGTCGGCAGGTTCGGGTCGAGTCCGAACGCGGCGCGCGCCTCGGGCCGTACGGCGGCCCGGTCGAGGGTGGCGATGGTGCGGCGCAGCGGGATGCCGATGTAGCGGGCCCCGCGGAGCTTGTTGTCGGGCGTGGAGACGGCGACCTGGGCCGCGTACCGCGATCCGATCTTGTTGGCGAGTCCGGGCCGGGCGTTGGCCTCGTGGATGACGATCGGCACGCCGAGGCGCTTGGCCGCCAGGTAGCCGGGCAGGGCCACGTAGCCGCCGAAGCCGACGACCGCGTCCGCCTTGGTCCGCTCCAGGATCTGCTCGACGGCCTTGATCGTGCCGCGCAGCCGCCCGGGGACGGTGATCAGCTCGGGGGTGGGCTTGCGCGGCAGCGGTACGGCCGGGATCAGCGCCAGTTCGTAACCGCGCTCGGGTACGAGGCGGGTCTCCAGGCCCCGTTCCGTGCCCAGGGCCGTGATCCCCACGGTGGGGTCCTGCCTGCGCAGGGCGTCCGCGAGGGCGAGCGCGGGCTCGATGTGGCCGGCGGTCCCCCCGCCGGCGAGTACGACATGCACCGAAATTCACCGCTCTCCGGACGAACGCGCCGCAGAGGCACGCCGTCGCATCGTGTTCCATCTCCGGGGCCCCGCGGCCCTTGCGGACTCTCTCACCGCACCCCGCTTTCTGCCAAAGCGGGGTTGCCGCATAGCGAGAGCCGCTCGCGCAGCGGGGTCGTCACGCGCGAACGCGATCAGCAGCCCGATGGCGAACATGGTCGGCAGCAGGGCGGAACCCCCGTAGGAGAACAGCGGGAGCGGGACACCGGCGATCGGCAGCAGACCGAGCACCGCACCGATGTTGATCACGGCCTGGGCCGTGATCCAGGTGGTCACGCCTCCCGCGGCATACCTCACGAAGGGGTCCTCCGTGCGTCCGGCCACGCGGATACCCGCATAGCCTAGAGCCGCGAAGAGAGCGAGCACCGACAGCGTCCCCGCGAGGCCCAGTTCCTCCCCAGTGATGGCGAAGATGAAGTCGGTGTGCGCTTCGGGCAGTTGGCCCCATTTCTCCACACTGGCGCCGAGGCCCGATCCGAAGAGCCCGCCGGAGGCGAGGGCGTAGATGCCGTGCACGGCCTGCCAGCAGGTGTCGTGCGGCCCCGGCTCGGTCGCGCCGATGCAGGCCAGCCTGGACATGCGGTTGGGGCTGGTCTTGATGAGCAGGAAGCCGATCGCCAGGGCGACGGAGAGCACGCCCACGAACAGCCGGGTGGGCGCTCCGGCCAGCCACAGCAGCCCGAACAGGATGGCCGTGAGGATGATCGCCGTTCCCATGTCGCCGCCGAGCATGATCAGGCCGAGGAGCATGAACGCGGCGGGCACGAGCGGCACCAGCATGTGTTTCCACTGGGTCAGCAGCCGCTTGTCCTGCTTGCGGGCGAGCAGATCGGCGCCCCAGAGCACGAGAGCGAGCTTGCCGAACTCGCTGGGCTGGATCTGGAACGAGCCGCCGAGGGAGATCCAGTTCTGGTTGCCGTTGACCGAGAGTCCTATCCCGGGCACCTGCACCAGGGCCATCATGAAGACGGCTCCGGCCAGGATCGGGTAGGCCAGCGCCCGGTGCAGTTTCACCGGCATCCGGGAGGCGGCGAACAGCAGCACACCACCGATCAGGGCGGCGAGGAACTGCTTGCGGAAGAAGTACGAACCGGGCAGCGAGAGCTGGAGCGCCGTGATCTGCGAGGCCGAGTAGACCATCACGAGCCCCAGCACGGTGATCAGCAGGCTGCCGCCGAGGATCAGGTAGTACGCGGTCAGCGGCCGGTCCCAGGCCTTCTGGGCACGCAGGTACAGACGGCGTACGGGATTGTCGCGGGGCGCCCCGGCGGCGGCGGGCCGGCCGGCCCGCCGCGCGGGAGGGCGGCCGGTGCGGCTAGCCGGCATCGGGGTCTTCGGTCCACAGCGATGTCACGTGTCCGTCCCTCCCAGGTCCGCCCGGCCAGGCAACCGGGTCAGGCGCCGAGTTCGCGGACCGCCTCCGCGAACGCGTCACCGCGCTTGTTGTAGTTGGCGAACATGTCCATGGACGCGCAGGCCGGGGCCAGCAGCACCGTGTCCCCGGGCTCGGCGAGCCTCCTGGCCTCCTGGACAGCCGCGAGCATCGCCCCAGTGTCGGTCCGGCCGAGGTCGACGACCGGTACCTCGGGGGCGTGTCGCGCCAGGGCTTCGCGGATCAGCGCGCGGTCCGCGCCGATCAGGACGACGCCCCTCAGCCGCTTCGCCGACCGGGCGACGAGCTCGTCGAAGGTCGCGCCCTTGGCGAGCCCTCCGGCGATCCACACGATCGACTCGTAGGCGGCCAAGGAGGCTTCCGCGGCATGCGTGTTGGTGGCCTTGGAGTCGTCGACGTAGGCGACCCCGTCCACGTCGGCGACGTGCGCGATGCGGTGCGCGTCCGGCGTGAAGGCCCGCAGTCCGTCCCGTACGGCCTTGGGAGGCACCCCGAAGGCGCGCGCGAGGGCCGCCGCGGCAAGGGCGTTGGCGACGTTGTGCGGGGCTGGCGGAGTGACGTCGGAGACCTCCGCCAGCTCCTGGGCGTTCTTCTGCCGGTTCTCGACGAAGGCGCGGTCGACCAGGATGCCGTCCACGACGCCGAGTTGGGAGGGCCCCGGAGCCCCGAGGGTGAAGCCGACGGCGCGGCAGCCCTCCTCGACGTCCGCGGCGCGCACCAGGTCCTCGGTGGCCTTGTCGGCCACGTTGTAGACGCAGGCGACCCGATTGCCCTCGTAGATACGGCCCTTGTCGGCGGCGTACGCCTCCATGGAGCCGTGCCAGTCGAGATGGTCGGGCGCGAGGTTCAGCACGGTCCCGGAGTGGGCGCGCAGCGAGGGCGCCCAGTGGAGCTGGTAGCTGGAGAGTTCGACGGCGAGGACGTCGTACTCCTCCTCGCCGAGGACGGCGTCGAGGAGCGAGACGCCGATGTTGCCGACGGCCGCGGTGCGCAGGCCGGCCGCCTTCAGGATGGAGGCGAGCATCTGGACCGTGGTGGTCTTGCCGTTGGTGCCGGTGACCGCGAGCCAGGGGGCCGGCTTCCTGCCGTCCAGTTCCCGCAGCCGCCAGGCGAGTTCGACGTCGCCCCAGACCGGGACGCCCGCCGCGGCGGCCGCGGTGAACAGCGGCTTGTCCGGCTGCCAGCCGGGCGCGGTCACGATGAGCTCGGTGCCCTCGGGCAGGGTCGCGCCGTCACCGAGGCGCACGGTGACGCCGAGTGCCTCGAGGTCCGCGGCCTGCGCGCGCGCCCGGTCGTCGTCGCCGTCGTTGACGACGGTGACGAGCGCGCCGAGGCCGTGCAGGACCTTGGCCGCCGGGATGCCCGAGACGCCGAGGCCGGCGACGGTGACGTGCTTTCCCTGCCAGTTGGTCACTTCTTGGCTGCCCATCCTGCGTAGAAGAGGCCGAGTCCGACGATCACGCAGATGCCCTGGATGATCCAGAATCGGACCACCACAAGGACTTCGGACCAGCCCTTGAGTTCGAAGTGGTGCTGGAGCGGGGCCATGCGGAAGACGCGCTTCCCGGTCAGCTTGAAGGAGCCGACCTGGATGACCACCGACATGGTGATGAGGACGAACAGGCCGCCCATGATGGCCACCAGCAGCTCGGTGCGGGAGAGGATGGCCAGGCCGGTGAGGACACCGCCGAGGGCGAGCGAACCCGTGTCGCCCATGAAGATCTTGGCGGGCGACGTGTTCCACCACAGGAAGCCCAGGCAGGCACCCATCAGGGCGGAGGCCACCACGGCCAGGTCGAGCGGATCGCGCACCTCGTAGCAGGCGCCCGGGTTGGTCAGGGTCGTCGCGTTGGCGCACGACTCCTGGAACTGCCAGACCCCGATGAACGTGTAGGCGCCGAAGACGAGGACGGAGGCGCCGGTGGCCAGACCGTCCAGACCGTCGGTCAGGTTCACGCCGTTCGACATCGCGAGGATCATGAACAGCGCCCAGATGACGAACAGCACCGGGCCGAGCTTCCAGCCGAAGTCGGTGATGAACGACAGCTTGGTGGAGGCCGGGGTGTTTCCGCGGTTGTCGGCGAACATCAGGGCCAGCACCGCGAAACTGATGCCGACGATGAGCTGTCCGGCCATCTTCGCCTTGGCCCGCAGACCGAGCGAACGCCGCTTGACGATCTTGATGTAGTCGTCCAGGAAGCCGACCATGCCCATGCCGAACATCAGGCCGAGAACCAGCAGACCCGAATAGGTGGGCGGGTAACCGGTGATGACCTTGCTCAGGAAGTACGCGGCGATCGTCGCCAGGATGAAGGCGATACCACCCATGGTCGGCGTACCGCGCTTGCTGGCGTGCTCGCGCGGGCCGTCGTCGCGGATGTACTGGCCGTAGCCCTTGCGGGCCAGCAGCTTGATCAGCAGCGGAGTGCCGGCCAGGGTCAGGAACAGACCGAGGACTCCCGCGAAGAGGATCTGCTTCATCATCGGGCGGAAACCTCACCCTCGGTACCGTCGGCGAGCAGCGCGAGCGCCACCCGTTCCAGCCCGACGGACCTGGACGCCTTCACGAGCACGACGTCCCCTGGGCGCAGCTCGCTGCGCAACAGGTCGACAGCCGCCTGTGCGTCGGACACGTGCACCGACTCCTCACCCCACGAACCCTCGTTATATGCGCCCAGTTGCAGCCAGGACGCTTCCCTGCCCCCGACCGCGACGAGCTTGCCGACATTGAGCCGGACGGCAAGCCGTCCGACCGCGTCGTGCTCGGCGAGCGCCTCGTCCCCGAGCTCGGCCATCTGACCGAGCACCGCCCACGTACGACCCCCTTGTGCCTGACGGGCTGTGCCCATCGCAGCGAGCGCGCGCAGGGCGGCCCGCATGGACTCGGGGTTCGCGTTGTAGGCGTCGTTGACGACCGTCACGCCGTCCGGACGCTCGGTGACCTCCATCCGCCAGCGGGAGAGGGAGCCCGCCTCGGAGAGCGCGCGGGCGATCTCGTCTGCGGACATGCCCAGCTCATGGGCGACGGCGGCCGCGGCGAGCGCGTTCGACACGTGGTGCTCACCGTACAGGCGCATGGTCACATCACTGCACCCGGAGGGTGTGCGAAGGCTGAAGGAAGGCTGTCCGCTGTCCGTGAGCCGGACGTTCTCGGCCCGTACGTCCGCTTCGCCGGACTCTCCGAAGAGGATCACGCGCGCCTTCGTGCGGGACGCCATGGCGCGTACGAGGGGGTCGTCCGCGTTGAGGATCGCGGCGCCGTCCTCGGGGAGGCTCTCGACGAGCTCGCCCTTTGCTTGCGCGATCTGTTCGCGGCCGCCGAACTCGCCGATGTGGGCGGTGCCGACGTTGAGGACGAGACCGATCCTCGGCGGGGTGAGCTCCGTCAGGTAGCGGATGTGGCCGATGCCGCGGGCGCCCATCTCCAGCACGAGGAACTTCGTCTCCTCGGTGGCGCTGAGCGCGGTGAGCGGCAGTCCGATCTCGTTGTTGAGGGAGCCGGGGGTGAAGACGGTCGGCGCCTTGCTCCGCAGCACCTGGGCGATCAGGTCCTTGGTGCTGGTCTTGCCCGCGGAGCCGGTGAGGGCCACGAGGGTCGCGCCGAGCCGTTCGACGACATGGCGGGCGAGGGCGCCGAGGGCCGTCTGCACGTCGTCGACGACGATGGCGGGCACGCCGACGGGGCGGGACGCCAGGACGGCGGCCGCGCCGGCCTCGATCACCGCCCCGGCGTAGTCGTGGCCGTCCACGCGTTCGCCGACGAAGGCGACGAAGAGGCTGCCGGACTCCACTTCACGGGAGTCCCTGACGACCGGTCCGGTGACCTGTAGCTCCGGATCCGGTATGTCGTACGTCTGCCCGCCGACGACTGCTGCGATCTCGGCGAGGGAGAGGGCGATCACAAGTTCATCCCTGGGTCTGCTGGATAGCTTCGCGGAGCACCTGGCGGTCGTCGAAGGGACGCACCACCCCGGCGATGTCCTGGCCCTGCTCGTGGCCCTTGCCGGCGATCAGCACGGTGTCCCCCGGCTTTGCGCGCGCGACGGCCGCGGCGATGGCGGCGGCCCGGTCCTCGAAGACCTGGACCTCGCCCCGCTCGTGGGCCGGCACCTCCGCGGCACCCGCGAGCATCGTGGCGAGGATCGCGAGCGGGTCCTCGGAGCGGGGGTTGTCGGAGGTGAGGACGGCGGTGTCGGCGAGCCGGGCCACGGCCGCGCCCATCGGCATGCGCTTCGTCCTGTCCCGGTCGCCGCCGCAGCCGAGCACCACGTGCAGCCGGCCCTCGGTGACCTTGCGCAGGGCGCGCAGGACGGATTCGACGGCGTCCGTCTTGTGGGCGTAGTCGACGACGGCGAGGTACGGCTGGCCCTCGTCCACGCGCTCCAGCCGGCCCGGGACCCCGGGGACGGCGGCGATTCCGTCGGCCGCGGTCTGCGGGTCGATCCCGGCGGCCGTGAGGGCGACGATCGCGGCGAGCGTGTTCGCCACGTTGAAGGGGCCGGCGAGCGGCGAGCGGGCGGTGATCCGCTCGCCCTTGGGGCCGACCGCGGTGAACGTCGAGTCCATCGGGCCGACTTCGACCTCCTCGGCGCGCCAGTCGGCGTCCGGGTGGCCCTCGGCGGAGAAGGTGACGACGGGGACGGTGGCCTCCCCCGCGAGCCTGCGGCCGTACTCGTCGTCGAGGTTCACGACGCCGAGGCGGCTGCGCCTGGCCGTGAAGAGCTGGGCCTTGGCCTGGAAGTAGTCCTCCATGCCCGTGTGGAACTCCATGTGTTCCGGGCTGAGGTTGTTGAAGACGGCGACGTCGAAGACGCAGCCGTCGACGCGGCCGAGGACCAGCGCGTGGCTGGAGACCTCCATGGCGACCGAGTCGACCCCGCGCTCGCGCATGACGGCGAACAGGGCCTGGAGGTCGGTGGCCTCGGGTGTGGTGCGCTCGGACTTGATGCGCTCGTCGCCGATGCGCGTCTCGACCGTGCCGATCAGGCCGGTGGAGCGGACCGTCTTCAGGCCGCCCTCGACGAGGTAGGCCGTCGTGGTCTTGCCCGAGGTGCCCGTGATGCCGATCTGGAGGAGATCGCGCCCCGGGTGGCCGTAGATGGTGGCCGCGAGCTCGCCCATCGATCCCCGGGGGTCCTCGACGACGAGGACCGGCAGGCCGGTGGCCGCGGCGCGGCCGGCGCCGGTCGGGTCGGTCATCACCGCGACGGCGCCGAGGCCGGCCGCCTGGGTCACGAAGTCGGCGCCGTGCAGACGGGCGCCCGGCAGTGCGGCGTACACGTCGCCGGGTCGCACCGCCCGGGAGTCATGGGTGATGCCCGTGACCCCGACGTCGCTCTCCGGCTTCTCGGCACCCAGCTGATCGGCCAGCTCCGCGACGGGGATGGCGGAGACGTGAACCGGACGCGGCGGCCCCGGATATGTCACAGGGACGCCCTTCTGGGTGGTTTGGGACTGATCAGCTTGTGGCACGGCGGTGAGCGTACCGGGCTCACCCCCGCCGGGGCGAAGCGAGGGCGCGGACGGGGTGCGCGGGGGGCGCTGGTTCCCGGGGTCCGGGGTGATCGTTGTCACGAGTGGTTCCTGGTCCGTTGTGCGGGATTGCTGATCACGGCGTGCGGTCGGGGGCGGTCACGGCGTGTAGTCGACGGGCAGCCGGGCCGCGTGCGCGCCGGTGGGCGGGACCTGAAGGGTCTTCAGGGCGAACTCCATCACCTGCTTGAAGACGGGTCCGCAGATCTGGCCGCCGTAGTAGCTGCCCTTCGTGGCGTTCTGGATCGCGCAGTAGACGGTGACGCGGGGCTTGTCGGCGGGGGCGAAGCCCGCGAACGAGGAGGTGTAGCCGTGGTATTTCCCGGTGGCCGGATCCACGCGGTTGGCCGTACCGGTCTTGCCCGCGACCCGGTACCCGGGGATGCGCGCCTTGATGCCGGTGCCCTGCTTGTCGTCCACCACGGACTCCAGCATCTGGGCGAGTGTCTTCGCCGTCTTCTCGCTCACGACCCGGGTCTTCTTCGGCTCGGCGGCGGGTGTGAAGCGGCCGTCGGGCCCCTTCGTGCCGCGCACCAGGGTCGGCTCGACGCGGACGCCGCCGTTGGCGATCGTCGAGTAGACGGAGGCCGCCTGCATCGCGTTGATCGACACGCCCTGGCCGAAAGGAATCGTGTACTGCTGCGAGGTCGACCACTTGTCGGCGGGCGCGAGGATGCCCGCCGTCTCGCCGGGGAAACCGAGCCCGGTGGGGCTGCCGATGCCGAACTTGCGCAGATACGAGTACAGGACCTGGTTGGCCTGTTTCTGGGTCTTGCCGAGCTGGCCGGTCGCCAGGATGGTGCCGATGTTGCTGGACATGGCGAGCACGCCGTTGAGCGTGAGGTTCCAGGTCTTGTGGTCGACGTCGTCCTGGAAGAGCCGGTCGCCGCGGTGCAGCCGGTTGGGCACGACGACATGCGTCGCGGGGGTCGCCACGTTCTCCTGGAGGACGGCGGCCATCGACATCAGCTTGGCGGTGGAGCCGGGCTCGTACGCGTCCTGGAGGGCCGCGTTGCCCATGGCCGCAGCGTTGGCCTGGGTGAGGTCGTTGGGGTCGAAGCCGGGCGCGTTGGCCATGGCGAGGATCTGGCCGGTCCTCGTGTCCTGCACTATCACGTAGCCGCGGTCCGCCCCGGACTTCTTCACCTGCTCGGTGATGGCGTCCTGCGCGGCCCACTGGATGTCCCGGTCGATGGTGAGCTCGACGTCGGAACCGGCCACGGCCGGCGTCTCGGTGGAGCCCACGGTCGGCACCTGACGGCCCCCGGACTGCGCGTAGCGGATCTTGCCGTCCTTGCCGGTGAGCTGCTTGTTCAACTGCTGCTCGACACCGCCGCCGCCCTTGCCGTCGGCGTTGACCCAGCCCAGTATCCCGGCGGCCAGGTCGCCGTTCGGGTACACGCGCTTGCTGGCCGGTACCGCGAGGACGCCCGCGAGGACGTTGACCGTGTTCCGGTCGGTCTCCGCCTTGGTCCCGAGTGTGCTCTTGAGGTCCTTGATCTGCTGCCAGACCTGGGGGGTGCGGCGGTGCGCGAGGAGGACGTAGCGGGTGTTCTTCGTCCGCAGCTTCCTGGCGACGGTGTCGACGTCCTGGTCGATGATCGGGCCGAGGAGGGCCGCGGCCTGTTCGGGGGCGTCCCCCACCTCGGTGGCCTCGCGCGTGAACATCGTCGGGTCCGCGGTGATGTCGTACGCGTCCACGCTCGTCGCGAGTTCGACGCCGTCGCGGTCGGTGATCCCGCCACGCTCGGCGGCCAGGGTGCGCCCGACGTACCGGTTCTGCTCGGCCTTGGCCGCGTAGGTGCCCGCGTCCACGGCCTGCACCTGCAGCAACCGCACGACGAACGCGATCATCACCAGCGTCAGGGCGAGGCCGACCATGCGCAGGCGGGGGCGCGGGCTGCCGAGGCGGATGAGCCGCGGGCCGTCGGAACGGTTCGCGGCCGCCGGGCGGCGGCCGGGGCGGGCGCCCGGCCCCGGGCGGCTCCGGACCGCCGGGCGTGGGGGTCTGGCGGGGCCGGGCACGCGGCGGCGCGGCGGTTCCCTGTCGGACACTTCCGTCACCTGCCAGGGGTCGTGGAGGGCTGTTTGGAGGCTCCCGCGGAGGGCTGCCGCGAGCCGGAGGACGGTGTCGCGCCGCGCGCCGCGGGCCGGCTCGGGGTGCGGGCCGGGGCGAGGACCTCGGGCGGCGGGACCATCGGGGAACGCGCGGCGGAGCCGGCGGCTCCGGGAACACCCTTGACGGTGCCGTCGGGGCCGAGGAAGGCCGGGTCGCCGCCGGGGACCATGCCGAGTTCGCGGGCGCGGCGCTGGAGGGCGTCGGGGGCCGAGTAGGCGTCCACGTCCCGCTGGAGGGCCTGTTCCTCGTCGGTGAGGCTCTTGGTCTCCTTCTGGAGGTCGTCGAGGCGGAACGCGCCTTCGCTGAGCGCCGAGTTCAGCACGAGGAGCCCGATGAGGCCGCCGCCGAGGAGAAGGACCACCAGAAGGACGAAGGGGGTGCGGGCGGCCTGTCCGGCCCCGGCCGGAAGGAGCCGCGCGAGCCGGGCGGCCCGCCCCCTGAGTTCGGGTCTGCCGCTCACGCGCCCTCCCTGTGGCTCTGGTGTGCCGCCTTCACGGCCGCTCCATGGGTCCGGTTCCCCTACTCACGAAACCGCCGCCGGTTCGGTTCCCGGCCTCGGCGAGCCGCCGCGGGTCCCGGTGCCCGGTCCCCGCCCTCCGGCGGGTCCGGGAAACGGGCCCGGGGCGTCGCTCGGGTCCGGGTTTCCGCCTCACGGCCTCTCCTTCTCCCCGCGCCTACTCGGCGGATTCCTCGCGGATGCGCTCCGCTCCCCGCAGCCGGGCGGGAGCGGCCCGCCGGTTCTCGGCGACCTCCTCCTCGGTGGGAAGTTCGGCACCGCGGGTGAGGAGCTTGAGCCGGGGCTGGTAGCGCTCGGGGACGACCGGCAGTCCGGGCGGCGCGGTGTTGGCGGCGCCCGCCGCGAACACCTGCTTGACCAGCCGGTCCTCCAGCGAGTGGTACGACAGAACGGCGATCCGGCCGCCGACGGCGAGCGCCTTCACGGCCGCGGGAATCGCCCGCTCCAGGACACTCAGTTCGCCGTTGACCTCGATGCGCAGCGCCTGGAAGGTGCGCTTGGCGGGGTTGCCGCCGGTGCGCTTGGCCGCCTGGGGCAGCGCGTCCCGGATGAGTTCGACGAGCCGCGCGCTGTTGGTGAAGGGCTTCTTCTCGCGCTCGCGCACGATCGCGGAGACGATCCGTTTGGCCTGCTTCTCCTCGCCGTACGCCCGCAGGATCCGCACCAGTTCGCCCGGCGGGTAGGTGTTGAGGACCTCGGCGGCGCTCATGCCGGTCGTCTGGTCCATGCGCATGTCGAGCGGGGCGTCCTGGGAGTAGGCGAATCCCCGGTCGGCCTCGTCGAGTTGCATGGAGGAGACGCCGAGGTCGAACAACACGCCCTGGACGCGCGGGACACCGAGGCGGTCGAGCACGTCGGGGAGTTCGTCGTAGACCGCGTGCACCAGGTCGGCGCGGGTGCCGTAGGGGGCGAGCCGCTCCCCGGAGAGGCGCAGCGCCTCCTTGTCCCGGTCCAGGGCGACGAGCCGCACTCCGGGGAACCGGGTCAGCAGTGCCTCGCTGTGGCCGCCGAGTCCGAGTGTGCAGTCGACGACCACGGCTCCCGGCTCGGTGAGGGCCGGGGCCAGCATGTCCAGGCACCGGTCGAGCATGACCGGGACGTGTCGGCTCTGCCCCTCCGGTCGCCCGCTGTCACCCTCGTCGGGAAGCGCTTCGCGCCCTTTCATTCCGGGCCCTCTCAGGTCCGGCGCGGCCCTACGCACCGCCGGGTCCCCACCCGCTCGGGAAGGGGAGGCCCGCCGTCGCCGGATGAAGGGCGTCGGCCGACCGGGAGCGGGAGGAGGCCGAGCCGTACGTACGCGCCGCGCACGCGGGGAAACTCCGGAAAGTCGCCGGGTCTCCTGGGGAAAACAGTGCAGTGGGGAGAGCCTCGCCTCCCGCTTCGCGTCACTTTAGTCCACGGTGTCTCGCGGTCAACCAACCGGCATGCGCGTCGCGGACGGCGCTGGGACCGAAGCCACGGATCCGGAAGAATCACCCGAACGGGCAGGCCGTCACCGCCCGTGTGGATTACCTCACAACAAGCCGCGATGACATTCTTTGTCCCCTCTCACAACAGGCCTCGCCCATGCGTGACCAGTAACGTCGCAGGTATGACGACTTCCGCATCCGTTCCCACCGAACCCGAAGACGCCATAGACACGGAGCGCTCGGTCACCGACCGCCTCGTGGACGCGAACGGGAAATACGCGGCCGCCTTCGCCGACCCGGGGATGGACGCCCGCCCCGTCCAGCGGGTCGCCGTCGTCGCGTGCATGGACGCCCGCCTGGACCTGCACGCCGCGCTCGGCCTGAAGCTGGGCGACTGCCACACCATCCGCAACGCGGGCGGCGTGGTCACCGACGACGTGATCCGCTCCCTCACGATCAGCCAGCGCGCCCTCGGCACCCGCAGCGTGGCCCTCATCCACCACACCGGCTGCGGCCTGGAATCCCTCACGGAGGAGTTCCGGCACGACCTGGAGATGGAGGTCGGCCAGCGCCCCGCGTGGGCGGTCGAGGCCTTCCGGGACGTCGACCAGGACGTACGGCAGTCGATGCAGCGCGTGCGCACCTCCCCTTTCCTGGTGCACACCGACGACGTGCGCGGCTTCGTCTTCGACGTCACGACCGGCCTGCTGCGGGAGATCGACCCCTCCTGACCTGTCCCACCCCGACCCCGGTCGCCGGCCCTCCGCAGCTCGTGGGACCCTCTCTGCACAAAAAACCCCGGCCGTCCGGTGCCCAAAGAGCCGTAAGAACTGACATATCGCGGCCACTTGTCCACAGGCGGATGACACGAACCGGTAACGGCAACAAGAATGCGGGTGTGGCGTCACGCGGAACCTTTCGCGCGTGGTGCCCGTGTTTCGGGGTGGGCCGGTCCGCACAGGGCGTCGGCCCGAAGGGCCTAGGAGGGCCGGGGTGACGACCTATGACGATCGTGCGAGCCTGACGGATCTGACCGCCACTGCGGAGCGTGTCCGCAGTTCGGTGGAAGGAGTGATCGAAGGCAAGCCTGAGGTCGTACGGCTTTCGCTGACCGTGCTGCTGGCCGAGGGCCATCTTCTGATCGAGGATGTCCCCGGCGTCGGCAAGACCATGCTCGCCAAGACGCTGGCGCGTTCCATCGACTGTTCGGTGCGGCGCATCCAGTTCACGCCCGACCTGCTGCCCTCGGACATCACGGGTGTGTCCATCTGGGACCAGCAGCGCCGGGACTTCGAGTTCAAGCCGGGTGCGATCTTCGCGCAGATCGTGATCGGCGACGAGATCAACCGCGCCTCGCCCAAGACGCAGTCCGCGCTCCTGGAGTCGATGGAGGAGCGCCAGGTCACCATCGACGGGCAGACCTACGAACTGCCCAGCCCGTTCATGGTGGTGGCCACCCAGAACCCGGTCGAGATGGAGGGCACCTACCCTCTGCCGGAGGCCCAGCGCGACCGCTTCATGGCCCGTGTCTCCATCGGCTACCCCAGCGCGGAAGCCGAACTGCAGATGCTGGACATCCACGGCGGCGTGAGCCCGCTGGACGACCTCCAGCCGGTCGCCCACGCGCACGACATCGTGAAGCTGATCGACGCGGTCCGCACGGTCCATGTCGCCGACCCGGTGCGCCGCTACGCGGTGGACCTGGTGGCGGCCACGCGCACCCACCCCGACCTCAGACTCGGCGCCTCACCGCGCGCCACGCTGCATCTGCTGCGCGCGGCGAAGGCGTCCGCGGCGCTCAGCGGCCGGGAGTACGCGCTGCCGGACGACGTGCAGGCCCTGGCCGTCGCGGTCCTGGCCCACCGCCTGCTGCCCACGGCGCAGGCGCAGTTGAACCGCCGCACGTCCGAGCAGGTCGTCCAGGAGATCATCCAGCGCACCCCGGTGCCCGCCGCTCCCCAGCAGTCCGGCCTCTCGATGGGCCGGGGCGCGCCCACGTACGGTCAGCAGCCGCCCCGGAGGCTGTGATGACACAGGCGAGCGCGGACCACACCGCCGAGGACAAGGGCGGGCTGCGCACCGCGCTCGCCGGTCTCACCACGCGCGGCCGCTCGTTCCTGGCCGCGGGAGTGGCCGCCGCGATCTGCGCGTACGTCCTCGGGCAGAGCGAGCTGCTCCGGGTCGGCCTGCTCCTCGCGGTGCTGCCGCTGGTCTGCGCGGCCGCCCTGTACCGCACCCGCTACCGGGTCTCGGGCAGCCGCAGGCTCTCGCCCGGGCGGGTGCCCGCGGGCTCCGAGGCCCGCGTGCATCTGCGCATGGACAACATCTCGCGGCTGCCCACGGGTCTGCTGATGCTCCAGGACAGGGTGCCCTACGTCCTCGGTCCGCGCCCCCGCTTCGTGCTGGACCGGGTCGAGGCGGGCGGCCGCCGCGAGGTGTCCTACCGCGTGCGCTCGGACCTGCGCGGCCGCTATCCGCTGGGCCCGCTGCAACTGCGGCTGACCGACGCCTTCGGGATGTGCGAGCTGACCCGCTCCTTCTCGGCGTACGACACCCTGACCGTCATACCGCGCGTGGAGGCGCTGCCACCGGTGCGGCTGACCGGTGAGGCGAAGGGGTACGGCGACGGGCGGCAGCGCTCTCTCGCCCTGGCCGGCGAGGACGACATCATTCCGCGCGGGTACCGCCACGGCGACGACCTGCGCCGTGTGCACTGGCGGCTGACCGCCCGCTACGGCGAGCTGATGGTCCGCCGCGAGGAACAGCCCCAGCGCTCCCGCTGCACCGTGCTGCTGGACACCCGGGGCATCGCCTTCCAGGGCGCGGGCCCCGACTCGGCCTTCGAGTGGGCCGTCTCGGGAGCGGCCTCGACGCTGCTGCACATGCTCGAACGGGGCTTCTCGGTGCGCCTTCTGACGGACACCGGCAGCTCGGTGCCCGGCGAGGGCGCCGACGGGTTCGCGGGCGCGAGCCACGAGTCGGCGGACGCGGCCGGGATGATGATGGACACGCTCGCCGTCGTCGACCACTCGGACGGCACGGGCCTTTCCCGCGCCTACGAGGTGCTGCGCGGCGGCAACGAAGGAATGCTGATCGCCTTCCTCGGCGATCTCGACGAGGAGCAGGCGAGCGTGCTCGGCAAGATGCGCCAGCGCAGCGGCGGGGCCGTCGCGTTCCTGCTCGACAGCGAGTCATGGGTCCGGGAACCGACCGAGGTGCCCGGCCCGTTGGACGAGGGCACGGACCCGCTGCGCCTGCTGCGCGAGGCGGGCTGGACCGCCGTGACGGTGCCGCGGGGGGCGTCGCTCGCCGACCTGTGGCGCGAGGCGGACCGCCGGCGCACGTACGCGGCGTCGACGGGGACTACCGCGGGGGGTGGCGCATGAGCGGGCGGGCCAGGCTGGCGCTGTACGCGGCGGCGGCCACACTGATGACGTCGTTCGCGCTGCTGCCGCTGGTGAGCCCGGCGACATGGATCTTCCAGGCGGCGTTCCTGCTGGCCGTGCAGACCGGTGTCGGCGCGCTGACCCGGCGGGTCCCGCTGGCCCGGCCGCTGACCGTGGCGGCACAGGCCCTGGTGACGCTGATGATGCTGACGCTGGTCTTCGCCCGGGGCCAGGCCCTCGCCGGGATCGTCCCCGGCCCCGAGGCCTTCCAGCACTTCTCGGCACTGCTCCAGGCGGGCGCCGACGACGTCGGCAGATACTCCATCCCCGCTCCGCTCTCGGACGGGATCCGGCTGATGGTGGTCGGCGGTGTCCTGGTGATCGGGCTCGCGGTGGACACCCTCGCGGTGACCTACCGCAGCGCCGCGCCCGCCGGCCTTCCGCTGCTCGCCCTGTACTCGGTCGCCGCGGGCCTGTCCGGCGGCGGCGCGGCATGGCTGTGGTTCCTGCTCGCGGCCGCCGGCTATCTGATGCTGCTGCTGGCCGAGGGCCGGGACCGGCTCTCCCAGTGGGGCCGCGTCTTCGGCGGAGCGGGCCGGGCACCCGGCCCGGAGTCCGCGAGCGGTGTCGTCGCGCGCGTCCGCTTCGGGCGGCGGATCGGGGCGGTCGCGCTGCTCGCCGCCCTGTTCGTGCCGTTCGCGCTGCCCTCGCTCGACGGCGGTCTGCTGGACGGCGCGGGCCGCGGCATCGGCAACGGCACCGGAGGCGGCGGCACGATCGCCGCGGTGAACCCGCTGGTCTCGCTTCGCGACAGCCTGAACGTGGACGAGGACCGCACGGTCATGACGTACCGCACGAACACCGGGGACACACAGAACCTGTATCTGCGGATCGTCTCGCTGGACGACTTCGACGGCACAGCGTGGAAGCCGGCGCAGCGGCACATCGTGGACGTTCCGAAGACGTTCCCGTCGCCGATCGGTCTGTCCGGAGAGGTCAAGCGCGCGACGATCCGGACACAGATCGCGGCCGCCGACTGGTACGCGCAGGACTGGCTGCCGATGCCGTATCCGGCCAGCAAGGTGGACGTCAAGGGGAGCTGGCGGTACGAACCCGTGGGGCGCACCCTCGTCGGCGACCACGGACAGAACACGCGTGGCGCGCGGTACGAGGTCACCAGCCTGATGGTGGAGCCGACGGCGCAGCAGCTCGCGAGCGCCCCGGAGGCCTCGCCCTCGATGAAGCGCGAGTACACCAAGGTTCCGGAGTCGCTGCCCGCGATCGTGGCGAAGACGGCCCGCAAGGTCACCGCGGGCTCGGCCAACCACTACGAGCAGGCGGTCAAGCTCCAGGACTACTTCGCGGTCAGCGGCGACTTCCGTTACAACACCCAGGTGCAGGCCGGCAGCGGATCCACCGCGATCGCGAACTTCCTGAAGGCGAAGGAGGGCTTCTGCGTCCACTTCTCCTTCGCGATGGCCTCGATGGCGCGCACCCTCGGGATTCCGGCCCGCGTCGCGGTCGGCTTCACGTCGGGCACCCCGCAGGCCGACGGTTCGATGGCGGTCGGACTGCGGGACGCGCACGCCTGGCCCGAGTTGTACTTCGAGGGCGTGGGCTGGACCCGCTTCGAGCCGACCCCGAGCCGGGGTTCGGTGCCCTCGTACACCCAGACGAACACGCCGGGCGAGATCGAGTCCGCGGCTCCGAAGCCGACGTTCTCGACGTCCGCGGCGCCCTCGGCGGAGCCGTCGGCGAGCGAGAGCTGCTCGCCGCAGCTCCGGAAGCTGGCGGCCTGCCCAGGTCAGTCCGCGGCGACGGCGCTCGGCCCGGAGGACGACGACTGGCCCTGGACGACGTTCCTCCTCCTGTCGCTGGCCGGCCTCCTGCTCATGGGCCTGCTGCTGTCGCCCATGCTGTGGCGGATGCGGGTGCGGGCGGTCCGGCTCGGCGGTCACGGCCGCACCGAGGCGGACGTGGCGGCGCACACGCTGGGGGCCTGGTCGGAGGCGACCGATACGGCGTGGGACTACGGGATCGGGCCGACGGAGTCGCAGACGCCGAGAAAGGCGGCCGAGCGGATCGCCGGGCTCGGGGAACTGGATCCGGAGGCCGCGGCGGCGGTGCACCGGCTGGCCGCGGCCGTGGAGCAGGTTCTCTACGCTCCGCACCCCCGGCCGGTGGCGGGCCTCGCCGACGACGCGCGCCGGGTCGAGAGGTCCTTCTGGACGTCCGCGAGCCGTCCCGCGCGGCTTCGCGCTCTCTTCGTCCCCCGTTCGGCCGTCCGGGTGATCTGGATGGCCTCGGCCGCCTGGACGAACCTGAAAACCCGCCGCCCCCACCCGACCGGCCAGAACACCTGACGCCCCCGCCCGGCCCGGCCCGGCTGTGGGCAGGCGTCCCGCAGCCTGGGCCGGGCCACACCCCGCTGTGGGCAGGCGTCCTGCAGGGCGGGACGGGTGGGCACAGCCACCGGTGCCGGGTGCCTCGGAACGTGGTTCCCGGTCACCGGGGAGGCGGACCGTGGTTCCCGGGTCACCGGGGAGGCGGACCGTCGGGGCAGGGGCCGCCGCCGGCCCCGCAGGGGCGCACGGCGCACGCGTGAGGGGGCGTCCACCCGGATCCGGGTGGACGCCCCCTCACGCGTATGTCCGCGGACGACGCCGAAGGCTCAGTGGCCGCCCTGCTCGTCGCGACGACGCTGCCAGCGCTGTTCGATCCGGTCCATCATGGAACGGCGTTGTCGCCCCTGCCGACGAGCGGCGGACGAACCCGGAACGGTCGGCTGCTCACCCGGCTTGGGGGCTTTGCGCCAACCGGTGACGGCGAGCACCGCACAGCCCAGCATGACGAGGAAGCCCACCACGCTCAGCCAGATCTGAACCGCGACCATTCCAGCCATGAGGAGCGCGATACCCACCAGGAAGCCCGCGACCGCCTGGTAGACCCGTCGCCGGGTGTACGTACGCAGCCCGCTTCCCTCAAGCGCTGTCGCGAACTTGGGATCTTCGGCGTACAGCGCTCGCTCCATCTGCTCGAGCATTCGCTGCTCGTGCTCCGAGAGCGGCACGGAGTCCTCCTCATCGTGCAGTCGCCGGGGCGACCGGGGGTCCCCTTCAGGATAGGCAGGGAATCGGCCCCGTGAAACCCGCCCTCTACGCCAATTCGCCGACCGGAACCCTTCATGGCGCCCCGATGCGCTGAGGCGTGCATTCCCCAGCGAACGGTCCGTCATGCCGGACGGTCTCCCCCGATCATACGGCGCCGCGCACTCGATCGGGTGGTCTGTGGCGTACTCCATCTGCCGCCAAGCCCCTGATCAGCGGCGCACCGCGGGGGCCCCTCAGCCCTCGGTGGCCCCTCGGGCCTCACCCAGCACATGGAGCTGTGTGGCCACGGAGTGGAACGCGGTGAGCTCGGCCGCCGCCGCCTCCAGCTTCAGCAGTGCCTCCAGGGCTCCCGGCTCGGTGTCCACCAGGACCCCCGGCACGAGGTCCGCGAAGACCCGGACACCGTGCACGGAGGCGACGTGCAGACCGGCGCCCGCGACCAGCGAGGTGAGCTGCTCCGCGGTGAACCGGTGCGGAACGGGATCACTCTCGCCCCAGCGTCCGTCCGGGTCGTCGAGCGCGTGCCGGGCCTCCTTGAAGTGCCCGGCGAGGGCACGGGCCAGCACGGCACCGCCCAGGCCCGCGGCGAGGAGGCTGAGCACGCCCTCGGGGCGCAGCGCGTCCACGACGTTGCGGACGCCCTCGGCCGGGTCGTCCACGTACTCAAGGACGCCGTGGCACAGCACGGCGTCGTAGCGGCCGCGCTCGACCACGTCGAAGAGGCCGTGGGCATCGCCCTGGACGCCCTGCACGCGGTCGGCGACACCGGCCTCGGCGGCACGGCGCTCCAGCGCGAACAGCGCGTTCGGGCTGGGGTCGACGACGGTGACGCGGTGACCGAGGCGGGCCACGGGCACGGCGAAGTTGCCGCTGCCGCCGCCCGTGTCGAGTACGTCGAGCGACTCCCGCCCGGCGGCCTTGACCTGACGGTCCAGGGCGTCCTTGAGGACCTCCCAGACGACGGCTGTACGGAGAGAAGCGCGGGGGCGCATCGGGTCCGACACGGCAGTTGACTCCTCGGCGCGGCACCGCCTCATGAACGGCGGAGCGAAGTTCGGGCCTCCCGGCGGGGAGGCAGCAGGCGCCTCCACCCTATTGCCTCCGCCACCGTGGCCGGTCCTCCGTCTCACGCGCGCCGGATCACGCGAGGAGTGGGCGGATGAGCGCACGGTGGATCGCCCCGCGGTCCGCCGAAGTCCCCACCGGTCCGCCCGAAGTCCCCACCGGTCACCCCGCGTCCGGCACCTCCCCGTCCACCCTGCCCGTCCCGTCCAGCCGGTCCCGGTCAGGGTTCTGGTCTCCGTCCTGGCGGGGCTGGGGCAGCACGGGCTGCAGCGACAGCATCCGCTCGACCAGGCGCAGGAACATGTGGACGTCGCGTATCAGGTCGTCGGCGTCGCGGGTGCTGGCCGCCCCCTGGATGCCGGCCTCCGCGCGGGCACGACGGGTGGCCCCGGAGGCGAACAGCGCGCTCCACTCGGTCAGTTCGGGAGCGATCTCCGGGAGGACTTCCCAGGCGCTGCGGATCCGGGCTCTGCGCCGGGACGCGGGCTCCGGGTGGACCCGGGCGGCGAGGACGGCGGCGGCGGTGCGCAGCGCGGCCAAGTGGGCCGTCGCGTAACGCTCGTTGGGCGTCTCCAGGGCCGTCGCCTCGTCAAGTCCGGCGCGGGCCTGGGAGAGCAGGTCGAGGGCGGCGGGCGGGGCCGTGGCCCGGCGGAGCACGGGGTGGACGTCCCCCGCCGGTCCGGTCAGTGAGGGGGCAGGGCCGGTGGCGCGGCGCCGGCGGGCGGCGGCTGCGGACGAGCTGGCCATGACGAACCTCCTGTCGTCGTGTGACGGCACTGTGGCCGTATGTGCCCATCGTGCGGTATGCCACTGACAATCCGTTCTGACCTGCGGCTTTGCTTCGATCGACAGTTCGGGTTAGTTTTTGCACTGACCAGTCAGTTCAAAAGTGGTTCGTAGGGGTTCCACAGGATGGGGGAGCTGTGGACGGTCCGTACGGACTGCGTGTCACGGCCGAGGACTTCGGCCTCGAAGGACCCCGCGGATGGGTTTTCCGCGGGGTCCGTCTCGACGCGGAGCCAGGAGCGCTCGTCGCGATCGAGGGGCCGTCGGGCTCCGGCCGCACCTGCCTGCTGCTCGCCCTCACGGGGCGGATGAAGGCCACCGAGGGGACGGCGGCCGTGGGTCCCTCGAAGCTGCCGAAGCAGATGGCCGCGGTGCGCCGGACCAGCGCGCTCGCGCACGTGCCCGGCGTCACGGACCTCGACCCCGCGCTGACCGTCGGGGAGCACCTGCGGGAACGGGCCCTGTTGCAGCGGCGGTTCGGGGGATCGCTGCGCGGTCTGCTGCGGCCTCGCGGCGAGCGGGTGAGTGAGACCGAGGCGCGGATCGGTGCCGCGCTGGCCGCCGCCGGGCTCGACCCGGACACACTGCCCAAGGGCACGAGGACCGCCGTACGCGATCTGGAACGGCTCGAGACACTGCGGCTGTCGCTCGCGCTGGCCCTGATCGGCCGTCCGCGACTGCTCGGCGTCGACGACACCGACCTCAAGCTCTCGGACGCCGAACGGTCGGAGGCCTGGGCCCTGTTGGCGTCGCTCGCCGAGTCCGGCACGACGGTCGTCGCGGTGTGCAGCGAGGCTCCCGAGGGTGCCGTCGTCGTGACCACCGCACCGGCCGCCACGGCGAGGACCACCGCCGAGGAGACCCCGGGCGCCGACACCGGCACCACCACCCCCGCGGACACCGCCTCCGAGACCGCCTCCGAAGCGGACGCGGACACGGCCACCGCCACCACCAGCGACAGCGACAGCGACAGCGACAGCGACAGCCCGAACCGCGACAAGGAGACGGCCGATGCGATCGCCTGAACTGGCCTTTCTCGAACTCCGCCGCTTCGGCCGGGGCAAGCTCCCGCGTGCCGCCCTGGTCGCGCTCCTGCTGTTGCCCCTGCTGTACGGCGCCCTGTACCTGTGGTCGTTCTGGGACCCGTACGGCCGTCTCGACCGCATCCCCGTGGCGCTGGTGAACGACGACGAGGGAGCGAGGGCCGACGGCCGCAGGGTCGCCGTCGGGGACACCATCACCGAGGGGCTGCGCGACAGTGACACCTTCGAGTGGCACGAGGTGAGCTCGGCCGAGGCCCGCCGGGGCGTGGAGGACGGCACGTACTACCTGTCGCTGACCATGCCGGGCGACTTCAGCAGGAGGATCGCGTCCAGTTCCGGGACCTCGCCCGAGACCAGCGCGCTCCAGGTGCGGACCAACGACGCGAACAACTACATCGTCGGGCAGATCTCCCGCACCGTGTTCAGCGAGGTCCGGACGGCCGCCTCCACGAAGGCCTCGCGTTCGTTCCTCGACAAGATCTTCATCTCGTTCTCGGACATCCACGGGAAGACCGTCGAGGCCGCCGACGGCGCCGACCGGCTCAGCAGCGGCATCGGCAGGGCGAAGAAGGGCTCCAAGGATCTCGCGGACGGTCTGAAGGAGGCCCAGAAGGGCAGCGGGAAGCTCTCCGGGGGGCTCAGGAAACTCACCACGGGCGCGGGCGACCTGGAGGACGGTTCGCAGCAGGTCGCGGAGGGCACCCGGGCGCTGGCCGGCAAGGTCGACGGGGTCGCGGACAAGGTGGGCCCCTTCCTGGAGGACAACGAGAAGTCGATCGGCGACACGGCCGAACTGGTCGCCGACTCCGCCGCGGGGATCCGGCACAACCTCGGCACCCTGGTGAAGACCGCCCCGGCCGCGGCCAAGGGCGCGCGCGCCGCCTCCGACGCCCTGAACACCGTCCACCACGCGCGGTGCGAGGCCCTGCCGGTCCCCGACCCGGCGTGCCCCGAGCTGACGAAGGCCACGGAGGCCGCCGCGGACGTCGTCGCGGTCGCCGAGGACGTCAACACGCTGATCGACGACCAGGACGGCGACCTCGTCGAGCTGGACAAGAACCTGGCCACCCTGGAGAAGCAGGCCCGCGCCCTCGCCGGCCGGGCGCCGCATCTCTCCGAGGACCTCGACGACACCGTCTCCAAGATCGACAAGCTGAACGAGGGCGCCACCGCGGTCGCCCGGGGCGCGAAGCGGCTGCACTCCGGGCTCGGCACCGCGAAGACCGGCGCGGCGACCCTCGACAAGGGCGTCGGCCGGCTGGAGACCGGCGCGGGCGACCTCGACGGCGGCCTGTACAAGCTCGTCGGCGGCTCCGGGAAGCTGGCGGGCGGTCTGCACGACGGCGCCGAGCAGGTCCCCGACTACGACAAGTCCGACCGCGACCTGCGCACCGAGGTCATGGCCGACCCGGTGCGCATGGCCTCCCGGGATCTGCACAAGGCGCCCAACTACGGCACCGGTTTCGCCCCCTACTTCATCCCGCTGTCCCTGTGGGTCGGCGCGATGGTTGCGTACATGCTGATCCAGCCGCTGAACCGGCGCGCGCTCGCGGCGGGCGCCTCGGCGTGGCGCATCGCGCTGGCGGGCTGGCTTCCGGTCGCCGTCGTCGGCGTCCTGCAGACGGCCGCCCTGATGGCGGTGCTGCACTGGGCGATCGGCCTCCAGATGGCGCGGGCGGCGGGGACGGTCGGCTTCCTGTTCCTGGTCACGGCCTGCTTCGCGGCGATCGTGCAGTGGCTGAACGCCCGCTTCGGAGCCGCCGGCCGGATCCTCGTCCTGGCCTTCCTGATGCTCCAGCTCACCTCGGCGGGCGGCACGTACCCCGTCCAGACCAGTCCGGCCTTCTTCAACGCGATCCACCCCTTCCTGCCGATGAGTTACGTCGTCGAGGCGCTCCGCAGGCTCATCACCGGCGGCGGCCTGGAGCCCGTACGGACCGCGTGCGCCGTGCTGACCGCCTTCACGGTGGGCGCGCTCGCGCTCACCGCCCTGACGGCCCGCCGCAAGCAGGTGTGGACCCTCGACCGGCTGCACCCGGAGCTGAGCCTGTGACCACGCGCGCGGGTGCTCCTGTGACAATCGGTGCCATGGAAAGCAGCAGCACCACGGCGGGCGGCGGAAGCCGCCGCGAGGCGACCCGGCAGAAGCTCTACGAGGCGGCCGTCACCCTGATCGCCGAACAGGGCTTCTCCGCCACCACGGTGGACGAGATCGCCGAGCGGGCCGGAGTCGCGAAGGGCACGGTCTACTACAACTTCGCGAGCAAGTCGGTCCTCTTCGAGGAGCTGCTGCGCCATGGCGTCGGGCTCCTCACCGCGTCGCTGCGGGAGGCGGCGGAGAAGACCGAGCGGGACGGCGGCAGCAAGGTCGACGCGCTGGACGCGATGATCCGGGCCGGGCTCGTCTTCATCAACCGCTATCCCGCGTTCACGCAGCTCTACGTGGCGGAGCTCTGGCGCACCAACCGCGCCTGGCAGTCCACCCTGATGGTGGTGCGGCAGCAGGCGGTGGCGGTCGTCGAGGGCGTCCTGCGCGACGGAGTGGCGGGCGGGGAGCTCAGCGACGAGATCGACATTCCGCTGACGGCGGCGGCGCTGGTCGGGATGGTCCTGGTGGCCGCCCTGGACTGGCAGGCCTTCCAGCCGGAGCGCTCCCTGGACGACGTCCACGCGGCGCTGTCCCGGCTCCTCCAGGGGCGCGTGAGCGGCCACCGCTGAGCCGCGGCGACGGGGCCCGGCGCCGGAAGACCGGTGGCCGGCCCGTGGCCGGAGGGGTGGGGCGCCCTGACGTACGAGAGCGCCGGTACGGTCGGCCGCGTCCCCCGCGGGCGTCCGTACCGGCGCCTCGTCGTGCTCCCCCGTACCCCCGTCGGGCCCCCGTTCGGTCGTCCCCCGGGTTCCCCCGTGTCTCACTCCCGCCGAGCGGATCGGCGGAAGGAGCGGCCAAGGGCGCGGGTTCCGTTCCGCCGCCCCGTGTCGGCGGTGCCGGAGCCGCGCCCCTTTCCGTGTCTCCACTCTCCCGTTCGCGCAGGTCGGACCCATCCGTGCGCCTACTCATCTCACCCTGTAGGTACGGATACTCAGGCATACGTGCTCAGACCCAGGACGCCCCGGCCGCCGACTGGTTACGATCCCCTGCGTGTCGGTACTCCCCCTGGTCTTCACCAGCGGCTGGGCCAGCGGCATCAACGCGTACGCGGTGGTGCTGCTGCTCGGCGTATTCGGGGCCACCGGACTGAGCGACGAGGTCCCGGCGTCCCTGCAACGCCCTGAGATCCTGGTCACAGTCGGTGTCCTCTTCCTCTGCGAGGCGGTCGCCGACAAGATCCCGTACGTCGACTCGGTGTGGGACTCCGTGCACACCGTGATCCGGCCGGCGGCGGGTGCCTGGGTCGGGGCGCTGCTCGCCGAACAGAGCGGCTCGGTCTCGGATCTGACAGCGGCGGTGCTCGGCGGTTCGACGGCGCTGGCGAGCCACGCGGTCAAGGCCGGGACCCGGATGGCGGTCAACACCTCGCCGGAGCCCTTCAGCAACATCGTGGTGAGCATCGCCGAGGACCTCGGGGTGGCGGGCGTGATCACGCTGGCGATCTTCCATCCCTGGGCGGCGGCGACCGTCGCCGCCGTCCTGCTGTTCACCGGGCTCACGGTGGTCGCCTTCCTCGTCTCGCGCATCAGACGGTTCCTGCGCCGCCGGGCACAGCGCCGGGAGGAGCGGCGGACGGCCGGGGCGGTGGGGCGGCCGCCGGACGGTGTGCCGTGGCCGGACCGCGACTGACGGGACTGTCGGCGGGGGCGGATAAAGTCGCCGCCATGGGACGGATTGCGGTGATCGGCGCCGGGATGGGCGCGATGGCGGCCGCCGCCCGGCTGGCCGTCGCGGGCCACCGGGTGGTGGTGTACGAGCGGACGGAGACGTACGGCGGTGCGGTGCGCCGCTTCGAGCGCGACGGCTTCGCCTTCGACACGGGCCCGGCGCTGCTTCCGCTGCCCGCGGTTTACCGCGACCTGTTCGTCAAGACCGGGAAACGACCCCTGGAGGAATGCGTCGAGCTGGTGCAGGTCGATCCGTCGGCCGCCCACGTGTTCGCCGACGGCACCCGGGTGACGCTGCCGAACGCCTCGCGCGCGGGTGTGCTCGCCGCGCTGGACGAAGCGCTCGGCGACGGCGCGGGCACCCGGTGGGGGGACTTCCTGGTGCGGGCCCGTGAGGCTTGGGACCGCTCGCGCCGGCCGCTCCTGGAGGAGCCGCTGTGGCCCAACTGGACGGTGCTGGCCGAACGCGAACCGTACCCCTCGATGCCGCACAAGAGGCTGCTGCGCACCCGCAGGGCCACGACCCTCGCGGAGGTCGCCGCCTGGGAGCTGCGCGACACCCGCCTGACGGCCCTCCTGGAGGGCCACGCCGTGGCGTACGGGCTCGACCCGCGCGCGACCCCGGCGAGCGCCGCCGTGCTGCCGTACATGGACCACGCCTTCGGCACCTGGTACGTGCGCGGCGGCATCCGGGAGCTGGCGCGCGCGGTGTACGAGCGGTGTCTGGAGCGCGGGGTCGAGTTCGGCTTCGGCACGGCCGTCGAACGGATCGTCGAGAAGGACGGCCGAGTCGTCGGTGTGGAGCTGTCGCGGGACCGCTCGGCGGCTTCCGGTGCCGGCGGCGGCCCGGAGTCGTCCGGGTCCGGGGAACGCTTCGAGCCGGCGGATTTCGTGGTCGCGGGCGTGGCGCCGGACGCCTTGGACGGTCTCGTCGCCGGGGCGGTGCTCCGGGGCGGTGACGAGGTACCTGCGCGGCCCGCCGCGGCCAGCAGGCTGACGCTGCTGCTCGCGCTGCGCGGCGGACGGCCCGCCGGGACGGCGCACCGCACGGTGGTCCACTCGGCCGACCGCGACGGCGAGCAGGCCCGCCTCTTCGGGGAGCGCCCGGGGGTGCCCGCCGCGCCGACCGTCGTGGTGACCCGTCCGGACGATCCGGCGCTCGTCCCGGACGCGGAGCACGAGGCGGTCACGCTGACCGTCACGGTCCCGTCCGGCGCCCAGGTGTCGGAGAAGGACGTGGAGCGGGTTCTCGACGCCGCCGGGCGGGCCGTGCCGGGTCTGCGCGACCGGCTCCTGTGGCACGAGGTGCGCACCCCGGCCGACATCGCGGAGGTGACCGGTGCGGCGGGCGGCGCGGTGCCGGCGCCGACGCTCGCCGCGGCGGACGGCCGGCTGCTGCACCCGTCGAACACGACGCGGATCCGGGGACTCCTCGCGGCCGGGGGCTGGGCGCATCCCGGCGGCGGTCTGCCGCACGCGGGCATGTCGGGCGCCCTGGTGACCGGACTGATCGTGGAAGGGCCGGAGTTCCAGGGCTCGCAGTGAACGCTCCGGCGGGCGGCGGCGCGGGAAGGCCCTCAGCCGCTGTCCCGCCGGTCAGTAGCGGTACTGCTCGTCGTACCCCGCGTTGCCGTTGCCGTTGCCGTTGCCCTGGTAGGGGTACTGCTGCTGCTCGGGCGGGAGTTCGCCGCCGTACTCGTCGGTGCGCTGCTGCGGCACCCAGACGCCGCCGGCCGGGGTCTCGCCGCCGTACGTGCCGGTGGCGTACTGGTCCTGGCCGTAGTTCTGCTGCTGTTGCTGTGCGTAACCCTGGTCGCCGCCGTTGTAGGCGCTCTGGTCGTACGTGCCGTTCTGGTAGGTCTGCTGGCCCGTGTACGGGTCCGTGTAGCCGGCGTACTGCTGCTGGCCGTAGCCGTACTGCTGCTGGTCGTAGCCCGTGTAGCCGTCGTACGCGTAGGCCTGCTGGTTCTGGCCCGTCGCGTAGGCCTGCTGGTTCTCGCCCGTGGCGTAGGCCTGCTGGTTCTGACCGGTCGAGTAGGCCTGCTGGTCCTGGGACGGGGACGCGCCCGCGTAGGACTGGTCGGTGGCCGCCGCGTACGCGCCGGAGTCGTAGACCCCGTAGGAGCCGGTGTCCTCGGGCAGCGGCTGCGGCTCGTACACCGAGGTCGTCTCGGCCGCCGCGGGCTCGGCCGGCTCCGGGGGCGCGAAGCGGTCGGACGGGGCGGGCGTGAAGACGTCGTCCTCGTCCGCGTACTGGTCCTCGCGCCGGTAGGCGGCCACCTCGACCTCTTCGAGGTCGGCGTTCTCCTCCGCCTCGTCCGCGTCCTCCGGCTCACCGCGGCGGCGCTTGCTGAGCTTGCCGGGCTTGTCCTCCGCACCGGGGCCCTTGATGGCCCAGCCCTGCGCGAAGCCCTGACGGAACGACAGCGTCACATAGGTCTGACCGACCGTGAAGGCGGCCGCGCCCAGGCCGATGACGACGACCGAGTGCATCAGGACGCCGAGGACCACACCGAGGAAGCCGACGAAGGCGAGCAGGCGGAAGCGCAGTCGCGCCTTGTACTGCAGCAGCACCTCGCCGAGCAGCCACAGCGCGACAATGCCGAATGCCAGATAGAGGACCGTCAAGCCCATGTACGCCCCTCTCCCAGTGGCCGCTACGCAGTGTGTCGTACGCGGGTGCGACCGGTCTAGGCCTGCTGCGGGTGATGCAGGCCCAGATTCTCGTAGATTTCCAGCGTCGCGGTGGAGTTGTTGAGCGTGATGAAGTGCAGCCCGGGGACACCCTCGGTCAGCAGCCTCGCACAGAACTCCGTCGCGAACTCGATCCCAATGGAGCGTACAGCCGCCGGATCGTCTTTGACTGTGAGGATCCGCTCTTTCAGGACGTCCGGGAACGAAGCATTCGAGAGTTTGGGCAGCCGTTCCAACATCTTCACACTTGTCACGGGCATGACTTCCGGGATGACCGGCGTCGCGCAGCCCGCCGCGTCGACGCGGTCACGCAGGCGGAGGTAGGACTCCGGCTGGAAGAACATCTGGGTGATCGCGTAGTCGGCGCCGGCGCGGCACTTGTCGACGAAGTGGGAGACGTCCAGATCCCACTCCGCGGACCGGGGGTGCATCTCCGGGAAGGCGGCGACCCCGACGCAGAAGTCCCCGGATTCCTTGATGAGGCGCACCAGTTCGGCCGCGTAGGTCAGACCCTGGGGGTGGGGGACCCACTCGCCCATGGGGTCCCCGGGCGGGTCGCCGCGCACGGCGAGCATGTTGCGGATGCCCGCGTCCGCGTACTGCCCGATGATGTTGCGCAGCTCCGCGATCGAGTGATTGACCGCGGTGAGGTGCGCGACCGGGGTGAGGGTCGTGTCGAGGACGATCTGCTCGGTCTCCTTGACCGTGCCGGCCCGCGTGGAGCCGCCGGCTCCGTAGGTCACGGAGACGAAGTCCGGGGCCACGGCCTCGACCCGCCGCAGGGCGTTCCACAGGTTCCGCTCGCCCTTGGGGGTCTTCGGCGCCGAGAACTCGAAGGAAAAGGTCTGTTTGCCGGTCGCGAGCATGTCGCGCACGGTGCGTGCGCGATCAGTCCTGGTGGAAGCAGATCCGAGGGCCATACCCGCAGGTTAGCCAGAGGGCGTCGGTGACCCAACCGAACCGCTGACATTTGTCCGATCTGTCGATTTCTTGTCCACCCCTCGGACAGCGGCCCCGCCGGACCCCCGGCGGCGGCCGCCGCCGGGAAAACCTCCGCGGCCGCCGGGCCTCAGACCTCCCGCAGCCGCTTCGCGAACTCGGCCGCCGCCGCGCCCGGGTCGTCCGCCTCGGTGATCGCCCGTACGACGACGACACGGCGGGCACCGGCTTCGAGCACCTCGTCGAGCCGGCCGAGGTCGATGCCGCCGATCGCGAACCAGGGACGGTCGGTGCCGAGGGCCGCCGTGTGGCGGACCAGGCCGAGTCCGGGTGCGTGGCGGCCGGGCTTGGTGGGGGTGGGCCAGCAGGGGCCGGTGCAGAAGTAGTCGACGCCCTCCTGGACGGCGGCGGCAGCGGCTTCGGCCTCGGAGTGCGTGGAACGGCCGACGATCACCTCGTCGCCGAGGATCGCGCGAGCCGCGGGAACCGGGAGGTCGCCCTGGCCGAGGTGCAGGACGTCGGCGCGGGCCGCGTGCGCCACGTCCGCCCGGTCGTTGACCGCGAGGAGCTTTCCGTGCCGGGCGCAGGCGTCCGCGAAGACCTTGAGGTGCTCCAGCTCCTCCCCCGCCTCCATGCCCTTGTCGCGGAGCTGCACGATGTCCACGCCGCCCGCCAGGACCGCGTCGAGGAATTCGGCGAGGTCGCCCTGGCGTCCACGGGCGTCGGTGCACAGATAGACACGGGCGTCGGCGAGGCGGCCCCGTGCGGTCGTGGCGGCGTTCTCGGGCATGCGGGGTCCCCCGTTGTCGGTGCGCGGGGAGCGCGGCGGCCGGGAGGGTCCCGCCGCCGTGCTCCCCGTGCCGGACGGTCTCGATCAGGTCAGACGGCGAGCGCCTGGGCGCGACGCTTCACCTCCGTGCCGCGATTCTCGCTCAGTGCCTGCGCGGGGGTGCCGGGCAGGGTCGGGTCGGGGGTGAAGAGCCATTCGAGGGCCTCTTCGTCGGAGAAACCGTCGTCCCTCAGAAGCGTCAAGGTGCCGGCCAGGCCCTTGACCACCTTCTGTTCGTCCACGTCGATGAAGTCGGCGGGGACGTGCAGCGCGCGGTTCTCACCACGGCGTACGGCGATGAGCTGGCCCTCCTTGACCAGCTGCCGGACGCGTGTCACCTCGACATCGAGTTGCTCGGCGATGTCGGGGAGGGTGAGCCAGGCGGGGACGAGAGCATCGGTCTTTGCGTCAATCTCGGTCACGGGACAAGCCTGCCATCCCGGACCGACAGCCGGAAGCCGAGGGCGTCCGACCCGGGGTGACGGGATCAGGCCGTGGCGCCCTTCAGCGGCCTCGACGGGTTCGCGAGCAGCACCGGATCCATCGCGGCGCCCGCCTCGATCAGCCGGCGGCCCTGGGCGAGGTCCCTCGGGCGGCCCACCGCCAGGAGGGCGACGAGCCGTGTCCCGCGGAGCCAGCACACCGACCAGGAGGCGCCCGCGGGGTCGCCGCGCCACACCAGGGTGTCGGCGGGCGTGTGGTGGCCGACGTACTGCACGAAACGGCCGAACTGCTCGGACCAGAAGTACGGCACGGGGTCGTAGGCGGCGGGCGTCTCGCCGACGATGTTCAGGGCGACCGTGCGCGGGCCCTGGAGGGCGTTGTCCCAATGGTGGACGAGGAGGCGTTCCTCGTAGCGGCCGGACGGGAAGGAGGCGCAGTCGCCGACCGCGTAGACGTCCGGCAGCGAGGTGCGCAGATGGTCGTCGGCGACGATCTCGCGGTGGGCGCCGAGTTCGATGCCGGAGCCGGCGATCCAGGCGGTGGCGGGCCGCGCGCCGATCCCGACCACGACGGCGTCCGCGGGCACCCGGGAGCCGTCGTCCAGGATCACCGCGCCGCTTTCGACACGCTCCACGCGCGCGCCGGTGCGCAGCGAGGCCCCGCTGTCCGCGTACCAGGCGGTCATCGGGGCGGCCACCTCGGGCGGCAGCGCCCCGGCGAGCGGCCGGTCGGCGGCTTCGACGACGGTGACCGCGCAGCCCGCCTCGCGCGCCGCCGTGGCGAACTCGGCGCCGATCCAGCCCGCTCCGACCACCACGATGTCGTGCTGCCGGGTGAGTACGGGACGCAGCCGGTCGGCGTCGTCCAGGGTGCGCAGCAGATGCACGCCGGGAACGCCTTCGGCGCCGGGGAGCCGGATCGGTTCCGCGCCGGTGGCGACGACCAGGACGTCGTACGGGACGGATCCCGCGTCCGTGTCCAGTTCGTGGTCGCCGGGGCGCACGCCGAGCGCCTCGCTGCCCAGCCGGAGATCGATGTCCAGGGCCTCGAAGTCGATGTCGAAGGCGGAGCCCTCGGCCTTGCCGAGCAGGACGGCCTTGGACAGCGGCGGCCGGTCGTAGGGCTGGTGCGGCTCCGCGCCGATCAGCGTGACGGTGCCCGTGAAGCCCTGTTCGCGCAGGGCGACCGCGGTCTGCACCCCGGCCATGCCCGCGCCCACCACGACGACCCGCCGTGCCGTGGGCCTCTGCGACTGTGCCTGCGTCTGATCGCTCACCTGATCACCATAGACACGTGACGATGCGTCAGTCAGCGGACGTGCTCGGTGACCTGTTGCACACGGCTTGCACACGGTCGGTCGCGGGCGGTTCCTCCACCACGCTCGTCCCGGCGCCCGGCTGCGACTCCCACGTCCAGGTCTCCTCCAGCCGCACCCGGCCGTCGGGGAGTTCCACGACGAGGGACACGCAGTGGCCCGACGCGGTGGTCCCGTCCCGCTTGAGCTGCACGTACCGGAAGTCGAGGCGGTCGCCCTCGCGGGTGCCGACGAGATGTCCGCGGACGACGTCGCCGCCGGTGTAGTCGGCCCAGACCACGCCGTCCTCCTCGTGGTAGGTGAACCGGGTGCGGGTGCCCACCTGGCCCGGGGCCTGGTCGGCGACGGGGGCGAGCACGAGGCCGTCGAGCGGTCGCGCCATGGGCGGAGGCTCCCTTACTGAGACGGACGGGGGCGGGCTAGGGTGGCCAACGTAAAGCACTCGCGGGAGCCCGGACGCACCGGGCTGAGAGGGAGGCTGGGCGGCCTCCGACCGTACGAACCTGATCCGGGTCATGCCGGCGAAGGGAGGGGCTGGACGCCCATGCCGTCTGCACGTTCGTCGGACGTCCTCGTCGTCGGGGGCGGGATCATCGGTCTGGTGACGGCCTGGCGGGCCGCGCAGCGCGGGTTCACGACCGCGCTCGTGGACCCCGAGCCGGGCGGCGGCGCCGCACAGGTCGCGGCCGGGATGCTGGCCGCCGTCACCGAACTGCACTTCGGCGAGGAGACCCTGCTGGGCCTCAACCTCGCCTCCGCGCGCCGTTATCCGGACTTCGCCGCCGAGCTCACCGAGGCGTCCGGACAGGACCTCGGCTACCGCCGCAGCGGCACGCTGGCCGTCGCGCTGGACGCCGACGACCGCGCCCATCTGCGGGAGCTGCACGCGCTCCAGGTCTGCTCGGGGCTGGAGTCGGAGTGGCTGAGCGGCCGTGAGTGCCGCCGTCTGGAACCGATGCTCGCGCCCGGCGTGCGCGGGGGTCTGCGGGTGGACGGCGACCACCAGATCGACCCGCGGCGCCTCGCCGCCGCCCTGGTCACCGCGTGCGAGCGGGCCGGAGTGACCGTCCACCGGACCTGGGCGGAGCGTCTGAGCGTCGTACGGGAGCGGGCGACCGGTGTCGTCACCGCGGACGGCACCGGCCTCACCGCGGACCGGGTGGTGCTGGCCGGGGGCAGCCTCAGCGGGCGCCTGGCGGGCGTCCCCGAGGACGCCGTGCCGCCGGTGCGCCCGGTCAAGGGGCAGGTGCTGCGGCTGACCGTGCCGCGGCGGTACGCGCCCTTCCTGAACCGCACCGTGCGGGCCGTGGTGCGCGGCAGCCACGTCTACCTGGTGCCGCGCGAGAACGGCGAGCTCGTGGTGGGCGCGACCAGCGAGGAGCTGGGCTGGGACACCACCGTGACGGCGGGCGGCGTGTACGAACTGCTGCGCGACGCCCACGAACTGGTCCCCGGGATCACCGAGCTGCCGCTCACCGAGACCCGCGCGGGGCTGCGGCCCGGCTCGCCCGACAACGCTCCGCTGCTCGGCCCGAGCGCCCTGGACGGGCTGCTGCTGGCCACCGGGCACCACCGCAACGGTGTGCTCCTGACGCCCGTGACCGGTGACGTGATGGCCCACGTGCTGACCACCGGCGACCTCCCCGCCGAAGCCCGCCCCTTCACCCCCCTGCGCTTCGGCGCCACGGCCCGCACGGAGCTGCCGGTATGAACATCGTCGTCAACGGGGAGCGGCGGCTGATCGACGCCGGGACCGCTCTCGACGCGCTCGTCGCGACCCTCACCGCCTCGTCGTCCGGGGTGGCCGCCGCCCTGAACGAGACCGTCGTCCCGCGCACGCAGTGGCCGTCCACCGCGCTCGCCGAGGGTGACCGCGTCGAAGTCCTCACCGCCGTCCAAGGAGGCTGACCCATGGCAGACGATCCCTTCGTCCTCGGCGGTACGGTCCACGGGTCCCGGCTGATCATGGGGACGGGCGGCGCGCCCAGTCTCGACGTGCTGGAGCGCGCCCTGGTGGCGTCCGGAACGGAGCTGACGACGGTCGCGATGCGGCGCGTGGACGCGTCCGTGCACGGCTCGGTCCTGTCGGTGCTGGCGCGGCTGAACATCCGCGTCCTGCCGAACACGGCCGGCTGCTACACCGCGGGCGAGGCCGTGCTGACGGCCCGTCTGGCGCGCGAGGCGCTGGGCACCGATCTGGTCAAGCTGGAGGTCATCGCCGACGAGCGCACCCTGCTGCCCGATCCGATCGAACTGCTCGACGCGGCGGAGACACTGGTCGACGACGGCTTCACCGTGCTGCCGTACACGAACGACGACCCGGTGCTGGCGCGGAAGCTGGAGGACGTCGGCTGTGCGGCGATCATGCCGCTCGGCTCGCCCATCGGCTCCGGGCTCGGGATCCGCAACCCGCACAACTTCGAGCTGATCGTCGAGCACGCGCGCGTGCCGGTGATCCTGGACGCGGGAGCGGGCACGGCGTCGGACGCGGCGCTCGCGATGGAGCTGGGGTGCGCCGGGGTGATGCTGGCCTCGGCGGTGACACGGGCGCAGGAGCCCGTGCTGATGGCGGAGGCCATGCGGCACGCGGTGGAGGCGGGCCGTCTGGCGCGGCGGGCGGGGCGCATCCCGCGGCGGCACTTCGCGACGGCGTCCTCTCCCGTGGAGGGCATGGCGGTGCTGGACCCGGAGCGCCCGGCGTTCTGAGCCCCGGCGCCCCGCAGCGGCTTCGTCCGGCATCGGTTTCCACCCGGCGGCGGTTCCGTCCGGCGTCGGTTTCCGGCCGCGCGCGCGGTGCGGGTTGTCGTGTTGCGTCCTTGTGGTGACAGACGGGGCATGATCGGACATCCGTGCGACGAACAGACCTTCGCATGCCCGGTGTGCGTCACAGCTCGGATGCAGTCGGGCGCCCGAATCGCCCGAACGGGGCGCCGTGACAGTGGTGGCTCGTAGACTCACCTGCGTGGATACGACCCTTCAGGACCCGCTTGTCGGACACGTGCTCGACGGCCGCTATCGCGTCGACGCGCGGATCGCGGTCGGCGGGATGGCCACGGTCTACAGGGCCTTGGACACCCGCCTCGACCGCGTGCTCGCGCTCAAGGTGATGCACCCGACGCTGGCCGCCGACGCCTCGTTCGTCGAGCGGTTCATCCGCGAGGCCAAGTCGGTGGCCCGGCTGGCGCACCCGAACGTGGTGCAGGTCTTCGACCAGGGGGCGGACGGGTCGTACGTCTATCTGGCCATGGAGTACATCGCCGGGTGCACCCTGCGCGACGTGCTGCGCGAGCGCGGCGCCCTGCAGCCGCGGGCCGCGCTCGACATCCTGGAGCCGATGCTCGCCGCGCTCGGCGCGGCCCACCGCGCCGGGTTCGTGCACCGCGACATGAAGCCGGAGAACGTCCTCATAGGGGACGACGGCCGGGTCAAGGTCGCGGACTTCGGGCTCGTCCGCGCCGTGGACACGGTGACGAGCACGACGGGCACGGTCCTCGGCACGGTCTCGTACCTCGCCCCCGAGCAGATCGAGCACGGCACCGCCGACACCCGGGTCGACGTCTACGCCTGCGGTGTCGTCCTCTACGAAATGCTCACCGGCGCCAAGCCGCACAGCGCGGACTCCGCCGCCCAGGTGCTCTACCAGCACCTCCACGAGGACGTACCGCCCCCGTCGGCCGTCGTGCCGGGCCTCGCGTACCCGCTCGACGAGCTGGTCACCGCGGCCACGGCCCGCAATCCCGAGCTCCGCCCGGCCGACGCGGTGGCCCTGCTCGGACAGGTCCTCGAAGCGCGCGCCGGCCTCACCGCCGACCAGCTCGACGCGGTCCCGCCGGGCGCCCTGTCCGTGGGCCACGACAACGCCGACGACCGTACGAGCGTGATCCCGCGCTCGCTGTCCGTCCCCCGTCTGTTGCCCGTGAACGACGACGACTCCCTCGACCGGACCAGCCGGTTCGAACAGAGCAGCCCGTTCACGACCGACAGCAGCCCCTTCACCACGACGCCGGTCCCGCAGCGGACCCCGGGCACACGGCCGCCGCGGCGCGGGATGCTGCTGGTCGTCGCCGCGATCGTGCTGGTGCTCGGCCTCGGCGCCGGCGTCTGGTACATCAACTCGGGCCAGTTCACCAAGGTCCCGCCCGTCCTGGCGAAGACGGAAGCGCAGGCGAGGACCCAGCTCCGGGGCGCCGGGCTCGACGTCAAGCAGGTCAAGCACGCCTACAGCGACACCGTGAAGCGGGGCACGGTCATCAGCACCGACCCGAACGTCGGCGAGCGCATCCGCGACAACGACTCCGTGACGCTGACCGTCTCCGACGGCCCCCAGACGGTGAAGGTGCCGGACCTCAAGGGCCTCGCCCTGTTCAAGGCCAAGGAAGTACTCAAGGGCGACGGGCTCGTCGCGGGCATGGTCACGCGTGAGTTCAGCGAGGACGTGACGAAGGGCTTCGTGATCGGTACGGATCCGGCCACGGGCACCGAGCGGCACTCGGGTTCGGCGATCGCGATCGTGGTGAGCAAGGGCAGCCCGGTGGAACTGCCCGACGTGACCGGCTCGTCGGTCGAGGACGCCACCGCGCAGTTGGAGGGCGCGGGCCTGAAGGTGAGGATCGCCCCGGAGCGGGTCAACTCCGAGTTCGACAAGGGCCAGGTCGCCCAGCAGACGCCGCGCGCGGGCCGTGAGGCCGCCACGGGCGACACGGTGACACTGACCCTCTCCAAGGGCCCCGAGCTGATCGAGGTCCCGGACGTCGTGGGCGACAGCGTGGACGACGCCAAGAAGGCCCTGGAGGACGCCGGGTTCAAGGTCGACGAGGACCGCGGGCTCCTCGGACTCTTCGGCGACACGGTCAAGAAGCAGTCGGTGGACGGCGGCGACACGGCGCCCAAGGGCTCGACGATCACGATCCAGATCCGCTGAGCGGATCCCCCGCCGGGGACCCCGTGGGGCGGGCCGGGAACCCCACCGGCACCCGGCGGGGTGCCCCACGGGTCCGCCCGCGGGGTGGCCGGCGGCGCGTGACACCCTGACGGGTGTGACCAGCAAGCAGCTCCGCAACCCCGTCGGCGGCCATGTCCCCGTGGCCGGCGGCCTCAACTCCGTCGGTCTGGCCTACGCCCGTGAGCTCGCGGCCGAGACCGTCCAGGTCTTCGTCGCGAACCCGCGCGGCTGGGCGACGCCCGCCGGGAACCCGAAGCAGGACGAGGACTTCCGCGCCGCGTGCGCCGCCGGGTCGATCCCGGCGTACGTGCATGCCCCGTATCTGATCAACTTCGGCTCGCACACCGAGGCGACGGTCGAGAAGTCGGTGGAGTCGCTGCGGCACTCCCTGCGGCGCGGACGGGAGATCGGCGCGCTCGGGGTGGTCGTGCACACCGGGAGCGCCACCGGTGGCCGGGAGCGGTCCGTCGCGCTGCGGCAGGTGCGCGACCGGCTGCTGCCGCTGCTGGACGAACTGACCCACGACGACGACCCGTTCCTGCTGCTGGAGTCGACGGCCGGCCAGGGCTCCTCCCTCTGCTCCCGCACCTGGGACTTCGGGCCCTACTTCGAGGCCCTGGACGCGCATCCCAAGCTGGGGGTCTGCCTCGACACCTGCCACATCTTCGCGGCGGGCCACGATCTGACCGGGCCGAGCGGCATGCACCAGACCCTCGACCTGCTGGTCGACACCGTCGGCGAGGGGCGGCTGAAGCTGATCCACGCCAACGACTCCAAGGACGTGGTCGGCGCGCACAAGGACCGCCACGAGAACATCGGCTCCGGCCACATAGGCGAGGACCCGTTCCGCGCCCTGATGACGCATCCCGCCACCGAGGGCGTACCGCTGATCATCGAGACGCCCGGCGGGACGGAAGGGCACGCGGCGGACGTGGAGCGGCTGAAGAAGCTCCGCGACGGCTAGTCCCACGACCTTGCGGGAATACCCCAGGGGGGTATGTGGTTCTCTTCGGTAAGAAGGAGCCTCGACACGACCCTGGGGGAATTCATGGAGCACGAGGCACACGCACCCGCGGACCAGCACGTACACGCACCGGCACACGCGCACGACCACCACCGCGGGCCGGCCGCGGCCGGCTGGGCCATGGCCGCCACGGCCACCCTGCACTGCCTCACCGGCTGTGCCGTCGGCGAGGTGCTCGGCATGGTGGTGGGCACGGCGCTCGGGTGGGGGAACGTCTCGACGACGGTCCTGGCGGTCGTGCTGGCCTTCTTCTTCGGCTACGCGCTCACCCTGCGCGGGGTGCTGCGGGCGGGCGTCGGTCTCCGCACCGCCTTCCGCGTCGCGCTGGCCGCGGACACCCTGTCCATCGCGGTGATGGAGCTGATCGACAACGGCGTCATCGCGCTGTGGCCGGACGCGATGGACGCGCAACTCGACGACCTGCTGTTCTGGGGATCGCTGCTGATCTCGCTCGCGGTGGCCTTCGTGGTCACGACGCCGGTCAACAAGTGGACGATCGGCCGGGGCAAGGGACACGCCGTGGTGCACCGGTACCACCACTGAACCGCCGGGACACCGGCACCGGGGACGCGCGCGGGAGCTCGGACCGCGGGCTCAGAGTTCGGGGCCGTCCCCGGGTTCCTCCTGGTAGGAGTAGCGCTGTTCGCGCCAGGGGTCACCGACGTTGTGGTAGCCGCGCTCCTCCCAGAAGCCCCGGCGGTCGGCGGTCATGTACTCGACGCCGCGCACCCACTTGGGCCCCTTCCACGCGTACAGATGCGGGACGACCAGGCGGAGGGGGAAGCCGTGCTCCGCCGTCAGCAGCTCGCCGTCCTTGTGGGTGGCGAAGATGGTTCGCTCGGAGGCGAAGTCCGCGAGCCGCAGGTTCGAGCTGAACCCGTACTCGGCCCAGACCATCACATGGGTGACGGCGGGCGCCGGCGGGGCTATCTCCAGGATCGTACGGGCGGGGACGCCACCCCATTCGGCCCCCAGCATGCTGAACTTCGTGACGCAGTGCAGATCGGAGACGACGGAGGCGTACGGGAGGGCGGTGAACTCGTCGTGGCTCCAGCACTGCTTCCCGCCGTCGGCGGTGGCTCCGAAGACGCGGAACTCCCAGCGCTCGGGGCGGAACTTGGGGACGGGGCCGTAGTGCGTGACCGGCCAGCCGCGCTGAAGTCGCTGTCCCGGCGGAAGCTCCGACTGTGCCGTTTCTCCAGATTCGCGCTCCACCGGCTGACCCATGACTCCATCCTGACAGACCCGGAACAGTGCCCATGACCAGCGCGGGCGGGATCGGGGCAACTCGGAGTAAGCATGCACTTACTGGACGCTCCGGTACACCGGTGCAAAGATGCGGCGCAATCTGCCCGTCAACCCGCCTGGAAGGAGCCTCTGCGATGCAGGGCGACCCCGAGGTCATCGAATTCCTCAACGAGCAGCTGACCGCCGAGCTGACCGCGATCAACCAGTACTTCCTGCACGCGAAGATGCAGGAGAACTTCGGCTGGACGAAGCTCGCGAAGTACACCCGGCACGAGTCGTTCGACGAGATGAAGCACGCGGAGGTGCTCACCGACCGCATTCTCTTCCTGGACGGCCTGCCGAACTACCAGCGGCTCTTCCACGTCCGGGTGGGGCAGACCGTGACCGAGATGTTCCAGGCCGACCGGCAGGTGGAGGTCGAGGCGATCGACCGCCTCAAGCGCGGGATCGAGGTGATGCGCGCGAAGGGCGACATCACGTCCGCGAACATCTTCGAGTCGATCCTCGAGGACGAGGAGCACCACATCGACTACCTGGACACCCAGCTCGAACTGGTCGAGAAACTCGGCGAGGCGCTCTACATCGCGCAGCTCATCGAGCAGCCGGAGAGCTAGACGGCTTGAGAGCCGGACGGCCGACGGGCCGGAAGGCGCCCGGAGGGTCAGGCGGCCTCGCGCGCGGAGGTCTCGTACCCGGCGGTCTCGCGCCGCTCGGCCTCGGCCTGCGCGAGGACCTCGGAGAGCACCGGCATGCCCTTGTCGGCCAGTTCACGGCGCGGACACGAACCCCTGCCCAGCAGTGCCTGGATCCGGCGCACGCACGAACCGCAGTCCGTGCCCGCCTTGGAGGCCGACGCTATCTGCCGAGGAGTGCAGGCGCCGTCCTCCGCGTGCTTCTTCACCTGCTGTTCGGTGATCCCGAAGCAACTGCAGACGTACACGCGGTTCACCTCCCGCCGGAATCGTTGGGTCGTGCCGTCCCGATAATCGGTGAGGCTAACCTAACCTTACCCGTCGCGCCGGAACCACAAAAGTGGAGTGGGGTGCGGATCGTATGTGATCCGCACCCCACTTCAGGTGTCCCTATCGGGCGTGACGCCTGTCGATCTTCTACTGGTCGCGGTACATCTCGGCGACGAGGAAGGCCAGGTCGAGGGACTGGCTGCGGTTCAGACGGGGGTCGCAGGCCGTCTCGTAGCGCTGGTGCAGGTCGTCGACGAAGATCTCGTCGCCGCCGCCCACGCACTCGGTGACGTCGTCACCGGTGAGCTCGACGTGGATGCCGCCCGGGTGCGTGCCGAGACCCTTGTGGACCTCGAAGAAGCCCTTCACCTCGTCGAGCACGTCGTCGAAGCGGCGGGTCTTGTGGCCCGAGGCCGCCTCGAACGTGTTGCCGTGCATCGGGTCGGTCACCCAGGCCACGGTCGCGCCGGAGGCGGTGACCTTCTCGACCAGCTCGGGCAGCTTGTCGCGGACCTTGTCCGCGCCCATGCGCACGATGAAGGTGAGCCGGCCCGGCTCGCGGTCCGGGTCGAGGCGCTCGATGTACTGCAGCGCCTCCTCGGCCGTAGTCGTCGGGCCCAGCTTGATGCCGACGGGGTTGCGGATCTTCGACGCGAACTCGATGTGCGCCCCGTCGAGCTGACGGGTGCGCTCGCCGATCCACACCATGTGGCCCGAGACGTCGTACAGGTCGCCCGTGCGCGAGTCGACGCGGGTCAGCGCCGACTCGTAGTCGAGGAGCAGCGCCTCGTGCGAGGAGAAGAACTCGACGGTCTTGAACTCCTCCGGGTCGGTGCCGCAGGCCCGCATGAAGTTCATCGCGTTGTCGATCTCACGCGCGAGCTGCTCGTAGCGCTGGCCGGAGGGGGACGACTTCACGAAGTCCTGGTTCCAGGCGTGCACCTGGCGCAGGTCGGCGTAGCCGCCGGTGGTGAAGGCGCGCACCAGGTTCAGCGTCGAGGCGGACGCGTTGTACATCCGCTTCAGGCGCTCGGGGTCCGGGATGCGGGACTTCTCGTCGAAGTCGAAGCCGTTGACCGAGTCGCCCCGGTAGGTCGGCAGGGTCACGCCGTCGCGGGTCTCGGTGCCCTTGGAGCGGGGCTTGGAGTACTGGCCGGCGATCCGGCCGACCTTGACCACCGGAACCGAGGCGGCGTACGTGAGGACGGCGCCCATCTGGAGCAGCGTCTTGAGCTTGTTGCGGATGTGGTCGGCCGACACGGCGTCGAAGGCCTCGGCACAGTCGCCGCCCTGGAGAAGGAACGCCTCTCCCTTGGCGACGGACGCCATCCGGGCGCGCAGCTGGTCGCACTCGCCCGCGAAGACGAGCGGCGGATACGACTCGAGGTCCGCGATCACATCGCGCAGAGCCTCGGCATCGGGGTACTCGGGCTGCTGCGCCGCGGGCAGGTTTCGCCAGGTGTTGCCAGCGCTCGCGCTGGACTTAGCGTTCACGGTCACCCGGACAACATTACGGGGTCGTGTCGGGCGTCCCATCCACATGCCCATCAAGTGAGACGAACCGCGCTCGATCGGTGACGCTCCGGGCGGGCGCCGCGACCCTGCGCGGCGCCCGCCCGGGAGCGGGGACGGAGCCCTAGTCCACGTCGAGGCGGTCGCGGTCGATGGAGATCCGCACCCCGCCGTGGGTCTCGGTCGTGTCGCCCACGTACTGGTGGACGCGCTGGTGCTTGGACCACAGGGTCGAGGGGATCGAGGAGTCGGACGTGCTCGACACACGGTTCCAGCGGGCGAAGTGGATCACGTCGGGCAGGGTGACCCGGCTCTTGTCGGCGATCAGGTCGGACACCAGGGACGAGGTGTTGCCGTACGCGCCGGAGCGGTAGCCGAGCGCGTGCAGGCGCACGGTGTACGCCTGGAGGTAGGCGAGCACCGAGTCGGTGACCTTGCCTCCCGGCTCGTAGTGCTCCAGGTCGAGATAGAGCACCGAGCCCTTGCCGAAGCCCAGCGCGGCCGCCTGCTTGACGGCGTCGTCGGCGCCCGCGGTGCCCTGCGACACCGGGCTGGTGATCGCCGCGCAGCCGCCTCCGCAGCTCCCTCCGTCGGAGGAGGGCTGCCGGCCGACGTACAGCGGGAAGAACCGCCAGCCGTTCGTGTACTGCGTCCGCACCCAGCCGGCGGTCAGGTGCTGCTGGGCGCAGGCGCGGTTGATGCCGCCGATGTAGACACCGATGGCGCCGTACGGGGAGTCGTCGCGCCAGGCGTTCATCGCCGACTGGCTCGGGGCGGTGCAGGCGTCGAAGCCCTCGCCGCGGAAGGAGGTCGCGTCCTTCGGCAGCGCGGCCACCGCGCGCTGCTGCGCGGGTTCCTCGCGCCGGGCGGTGGCGACGGGCAGTCCGGCGCTGCTCAGGACGTCCTGGATGCGCGCGCGGTCGTATCCGTAGGCCGCGGTGACGGCGATGCGGTCGGCGGTGGCCCGGTAGGTGCGGGCCACCGGGTTCTCGGTGACGGCCCCGGGGGCCACGGGGGCGGGCTGGACCAGCAGCGCCTCGGTACGGCCGCTGGCCCTGGCCGGGCAGTTCTGGTCGGTGCCCGGGGTGCCGAGGTAGACGGCGTGCCGGTCGAAGCGGACACAGGTGTCGGGATGTTTCTTCAGGTCCACGATCCGCCAGGAGTCGGGGACGGTGAAGATGTAGCCGCGGTAGGCGACCTGGGTCAGGTCCTCGGCGTCGCTCGGACGCGGGGCGGAGCTCGCGGGGACGAGCGGTCCGGCGGCGAGGGCGGCCGCCGCGAGGAGCACGGTCAGGGCGCGGGCGCCGGTCCGGCGGGTCTGGGACGAACGGCTTGCGTGCATGGTTCTCGTTTCTCGGTGCGTTCGGGCTGTCTGGCCATCCATGGCCGGTGACCGGACGGTAGGAACGCCCCGCGGGGCCGTTTCACGCTGTTGCCCGCCCCTCGCCGTCGGGTAAGGTGCGGCGCATGTTCGCGCATTCGAACCAGAACTGGTGGTGGACCGCTCATCCGGCGGCCCACTGACTGCGCGTAGACACACGACTTCGCGAAGGCCGCCCGAGGGGCGGCCTTCGGCGTTCGCGGACCCGGGTCGTTCCTCTCCGAGATGCACGATCCGAGAGAAGGACCGCACCCGATGAATCTGCTCGACCTGCTGGACGATCCCCGTCCGTTCGCCCTGCTGCGCCGCCGCACGCCGGGCCGCGACCACGACGTGGTCGAACTGCTGCTGGGACCGGTGCGCGAGGTGGAGCGCCTCGCCGACATCCCCGACGAGGGTCTCGCGCTGATCCCGTTCCGGCAGATCCGGGAGCGTGGTTTCGACGTACGCGACGACGGCACCCCGCTCGCGGTGCTCGTCCCCGAGGAACGCCGTGAACTGCCCCTCGCCGAGGTGCTGGCCCAGCTCCCGGACCACGACGTACGGGTCGAGGGCGGCGGCTTCGACGTCGGTGACGAGGAGTACTCCGGGATCGTCGAGCGGGTGCTGCGCGAGGAGATCGGGCGCGGCGAGGGCGCCAACTTCGTGATCCGGCGGACGTACGAGGGCCGCATCCCGGGGTTCGGACGGGCGGACGCCCTGGCGCTGTTCCGCCGGCTGCTGACCGGCGAACGGGGCGCGTACTGGACGTTCGTGGTGCACACCGGGGAGAGGACGCTGGTCGGCGCGAGCCCCGAGGTGCATGTGCGGATGTCCGCCGGGACGGTCGTGATGAACCCGATCAGCGGGACGTACCGCTACCCGGCCGGGGGGCCGACGCCCGAGGACCTGCTGGCGTTCCTCGCCGACGGCAAGGAGATCGAGGAGCTCTCGATGGTCGTCGACGAGGAGCTCAAGATGATGTGCACGGTCGGTGACATGGGCGGGGTGGTGATCGGGCCGCGACTCAAGGAGATGGCCCATCTCGCGCACACCGAGTACGAGTTGCGGGGCCGCTCCTCGCTGGACGTGCGGGACGTGCTGCGGGAGACCATGTTCGCGGCGACCGTCACCGGCTCGCCCGTGCAGAACGCCTGCCGTGTCATCGAGCGTCACGAGGTCGGCGGGCGCGGCTACTACGCGGGCGCGCTGGCACTGGTCGGGCGACAGCGGGAGGACGGGCCGGACGGCGGGCCCGGGGCACAGACCCTCGACTCCCCCATCCTCATCCGTACCGCCGACATCGACGCGGACGGCCGGCTGCGGGTGCCGGTGGGGGCCACCCTCGTACGCGGATCGGACCCGGCGGGCGAGGTCGCCGAGACGCACGCCAAGGCCGCGGGTGTGCTGGCGGCGCTGGGGGTACGGCCCGGCCGGCCGCGCCCCGACGGCGCCCGGCCGCGGCTGGGCGACGATCCTCGGGTGCGGGCGTCGCTGGACGGACGGCGGGCCTCGCTGGCGCCGTTCTGGCTGCGGATGCAGGAGCGGTCCCGGGAACTCACCGGGCACGCGCTGGTCGTGGACGCCGAGGACACCTTCACGGCGATGCTCGCGCACGTCCTGCGGTCGTCCGGGCTCGAGGTGACGGTACGCCGCTACGACGAGCCGGGACTGCGCGAGGCGGTCCTCGCGCACGAGGGCCCCGTGGTGCTCGGCCCGGGTCCCGGCGATCCCTCCGACGCGGCGGATCCCAAGATGCGTCTCCTGCGCGGGCTCACCGCCGAGGTGCTGCGCGACCACCGGCACGGCGTCCTCGGTGTCTGCCTCGGGCACGAGCTGATCGCGGCCGAGCTGGGGCTGGAGATCGTCCGCAAGGACGTGCCGTACCAGGGCGCGCAGACCCGTATCGACCTCTTCGGGCGGGCCGAGACCGTCGGCTTCTACAACAGCTTCGTGGCGCGCTGCGACGACGAGGCGCTGGCGGAGCTGTCCGCGCACGGCGTCGAGGTCAGCCGGGCCGCGAACGGCGAGGTGCACGCGCTGCGCGGTCCCGGCTTCGCGGGGGTGCAGTTCCACCCGGAGTCGGTGCTGACGCTCGACGGCGCGGCCGTGGTGCGGGAGCTGACGGGTCAGATCCGGGGCACGAGCACGTTCTCCGAGCGGCGGCCCTCGGCGTAGTCGAAGACGTTCGCGGCGGTCGCGTCGACGATCTGGCCCACGGCGTCCCGGGTGTAGTAGGCCTGGTGCGAGGTGACCAGGACGTTCGGGAAGGTGACCAGGCGGGCCAGGGTGTCGTCCTCGACGGTTTCGAGGGACTTGTCGAGGAAGAACAGCCCGGCCTCCGCCTCGTACACGTCGAGGCCGACTCCCGTGAAACGGCCCTCGCGCAGCTCGGCGACGAGGGCCTGGCTGTCGATCAGGCCGCCGCGGCTGGAGTTCACCAGGATCGCGTCGTCCTTCATGACGCGCAGGGCCTCGGCGTCGATGAGGTGCTGCGTCTGCGGCATCAGCGGGACGTGCAGGGTGACGAGGTCGGACTCGGCGAGCAGGCGCTCCTTGGAGACGTACCGCATGCCGAGTCCGAGGCACGCCGGGTTCTCGGCGATGTCCCAGCCGAGGAGGTTCATGCCGAAGCCGTGGGCGATCCGGGCGAAGGCCTCGCCGATCTTCCCGGTGCCGACGACTCCCGCGGTGCGGCCGTGCATGTCACGGCCCATCAGCCCTTCGAGGCGGAAGTCGAAGTCGCGGGTGCGGTTGGCGGCGCGCACGATACGGCGGTTGACGGCCATGCCGAGGGTCCAGGCGAACTCGGCCACCGAGTAGGGCGAGTACGACGAGACCCGGGCGACCGTCATGCCGAGGCGCTCGGCGACGTCGAGGTCGATGTTGTTGAACCCGGTGGAGCGCTGGGCGACGAGATGGGTGCCGCCGGCCGCCAGGGTCTGCAGGACGCGGTGGCCCAGGGCGCAGTTGACGCTGGTGGACACGGCCTCGTAGCCGGCGGCGATGGGCGCGGTGTCCTCACTGAGGAAGACGTCGAGGCTGCGGACCTCGTGGCGTCCCTCGAAGGCCTTCTCGAGCAGGGGCTTCTCGTCGGACTGGACGCCGAACGCCAGAATCTCCACCGGTCTCTCCCGTGCTGGGGTACGGGCCGAATATACGGCCCGTACCCCCGGAGCCGCTCGGGCACGGCCGGGTGCCGCCGTCAGCCGAAGAACACCCCGGCCTCCGTGTACAGGCCGGGGTCGACCGTCTTCAGCTTGGCGGTGGCCTCAGCGATCGGGACGCGGACGATGTCGGTGCCGCGCAGCGCCACCATCTTGCCGAAGTCGCCGTCGCGGACGGCCTCGATGGCGTGCAGCCCGAAGCGGGTGGCGAGCCAGCGGTCGAAGGCGCTGGGCGTCCCGCCGCGCTGGACGTGCCCGAGGACCGTGGTGCGGGCCTCCTTGCCGGTGCGCCGCTCGATCTCCTTGGCCAGCCACTCCCCGACGCCGGAGAGCCGGACATGCCCGAAGGAGTCCAGGGTGCCGTCCTTGAGGACCATGTCGCCGTCCTTGGGCATGGCACCCTCGGCGACGACGACGATCGGCGCGTAGGAGGCCTTGAAGCGCGAGGTCACCCAGGCGCAGACCTGGTCCACGTCGAAGCGCTGCTCGGGGATGAGGATGACGTTCGCGCCGCCGGCCAGGCCCGAGTGCAGGGCGATCCAACCGGCGTGGCGGCCCATCACCTCGCAGACGAGGACGCGCATGTGCGATTCGGCGGTGGTGTGGAGGCGGTCGAGGGCCTCGGTCGCGATGTTGACCGCCGTGTCGAAGCCGAAGGTGTAGTCGGTGGCGGAGAGGTCGTTGTCGATGGTCTTCGGTACGCCGACGACGTTGATGCCGTACTCGTCGCCGAGCCGGGCGGCGACGCCCAGGGTGTCCTCGCCGCCGATCGCGATGAGCGCCTCGACCTCCTGCTTGGCGAGGTTCTCCTTGATTCTGCGGATGCCGTTCTCTTGCTTCAGGGGGTTGGTGCGCGAGGAGCCGAGGATGGTGCCGCCGCGCGGCAGGATCCCGCGCACGGCGGGGATGTCGAGCCGTACGGTGTCGCCTTCGAGCGGCCCTCGCCAGCCGTCCCGGTAGCCGACGAAGTCATAGCCGTACTCCTGCACGCCCTTGCGGACAATGCCCCGGATGACGGCGTTGAGCCCGGGGCAGTCGCCGCCTCCGGTCAGTACTCCGACCCGCATGGAAAGTCCCTTCGCCACGTTTGGCTGTCGGACTCACGCTAATAGTGATCCACGTCACTTCGGCATGGTGCGGACGGGCTGTTCCGGTGAATTGTCGGGTGGTTGATCAATAGATCACCCGGAAGGTGGCATCCGCGGCGGTCACGCCCCGTCCAGGCCGCGCTCTATGGCGTAGCGGACCAGCTCGACGCGATTGTGGAGCTGGAGCTTGCCCAGGGTGTTCTGCACATGGTTCTGGACGGTGCGGTGGGAGATGACCAGGCGTTCGGCGATCTGCTTGTAGCTCAGGCCCTTGGCGACCAGGCGCAGCACCTCGGTCTCCCGGTCGGTGAGCTGCGGGACCCGCGGCTCGTCGGTGCCCGTGGCCGGAGCGGGTTCCGAGGCCAGCCGGCGGTACTCGCCGAGGACCAGACCCGCGAGGCCCGGGGTGAACACGGGGTCGCCGACGGCCGTCCGGCGCACCGCGTCGGTCAGCTCCTCCGCGGACGCCGACTTCAGGAGGTAGCCGGTCGCGCCGGACTTCACCGCCTCCAGCACGTCGGCGTGCTCGCCGCTCGCCGACAGGACCAGGACGCGCAGGGACGGGTCGGCGCCGACCAGCTCCTTGCAGACCTGGACGCCGGGCTTGGCGGGCAGGTTCAGATCGAGGACGAGGACGTCGGGTGCGGCCGCCAGCGCGCGGCGCACGGCCTGTTCGCCGTCGCCGGCGGTCGCGACCACGTCGAACCCGGCGGCCTCCAGGTCCCGGGCCACGGCGTCACGCCACATGGGGTGGTCGTCCACGACCATGACCTTGAGGGGGTTCTCCCCCGTCCGCGGCTGGTCCGCGGTCCCGCCCGTCATCGTCCCACCGTCGCCTTCGTCATCGTGTCCTCGCCTTCCCCCGCGCGTCCTTCGGTACCTTCAGCTCGACCTCGGTGCCCTGTCCCGGGACGGAGATCAGCTCCGCCGTGCCGCCCAGCTCGCGCAGCCTGCCGCGGATCGAGAGCGCCACTCCGAGCCGCCCCTCGCCCTCGGCCTGGGCGAGCCGCCCCTCCGGGATGCCGGGGCCCTCGTCGCGGACCGTCACGATCACGGCGTCGGATTCGTCCTCGACCAGGATCCAGGCGCGGGCGTCCTCGCCCACGTGCCTGCGGACATTGTCCAGGGCGGCGCCCACGGCCGCGGCCACTTCCCGCGCGGCGGGCGGGTCGAGCGGCACCGAGGCGCCGGGCTCGGAGAGGGTCACGCGCGCGGTGGCGTACGGGGCGAGCAGGACGCGCAGGTCGAGCGGCCCCTGGGGATCCTCGTCGTCGGGTTCGTCGACGGCGCGCACCAGCGCGCCGAGCGCGGCGTCCTCCGACACCCGGGAGACGGGCACCAGACCGCCCGACACCAGCGTGCGCAGCGCGGCCTCCTGCTCTCCGGCCATCCGGCCGAGCTCCGCGGCCTCGCCGCCGATCGCGCTGCCGCGCCGCTGCACCATGGCGAGGACCTGGAGCACGCCGTCGTGGATGTCCCGGGCGAGGCGCTCACGCTCCCGGGTGGCCGCCTCGATCTCCAGGGCGCGGGCGAGGGTGCGCTCGGAGGCGCGGGCGACCTCGACGACGTAGCCGATGGCGATGGAGGCGACCCAGACGAGGATCACGTTGTGCACGGTGTCCCGGGTCGGGGCGCCGCGCTCGACGATGTTGGCCGCGGCGACGAGCGTGGAGGCGAAGGCCGCCCAGCGCCAGCCGCCCTTGATCGCGAAGGCCAGGACGGCGCCGGCCGTCCAGATCGACGGCAGCGTCGGGCCGCCCGCGTCGATGCGCGAGGCGGAGTCGGCGACGCGGGTGAGCAGGATGCCGGTCAGCGCGACGGTGAGGTCGGCGGCGAGGAACCGCTTGGTGCAGTTGGCCGCGCCGGAGACCCTGGGGAGCGTGGCCAGCGTCCAGACGAGCAGGAACGCGAAGAACGCGACGGCGACCCACGGGCGGTCGAACTTGTCGTACGTCGTGGCGAAGAGCCCGATCGCGTACAGCACGGTCAGCACCCGGTAGCCGGTCAGCGCACGCCACAGCGGCTGCTCGACCGACATCCTCATGACTCTCTCGCGCTTGGCCATGCCCCCCACCCCACCCTGCCCCGCCCTGCCGACGTCCCTACGGACGCTCCGGGGAGCCGGACCGTTGCGTGTCGGCCGACTCCGTCTCCCCCGGACCGGCCGGCGGACCCGCCTGTTCCACGTCGTGCTCCGCGGCCCGCGCCTCGGGATCGGCCTGTACCTCTTCGGGAGCGGCCTGCTCCTCGGCCCGCTTCTCCACCTGGGGCCCGGCCTGTTCCCCGGCCGTCTGCTTCGCGGCCTGCTCCGCCTGCTTCTCGGCCTGGGCGAGTGCCGCCCTGGCCGCCTTCTCGGCGTCCTTCTCGGCCTTCGCCGCATCCGCGATCTGCCGCTTGGCGGCCGTCGCGTACATGTCGACGTACTCCTGCCCGGACAGCTTCATGATCTCGTACATGACCTCGTCGGTCACCGCGCGGAGCACGAACCGGTCGTGCTCCATGCCGCTGTAGCGGCTGAAGTCCAGCGGCTTGCCGATGCGGATGCCCGGACGCATCAGCTTGGGCATCAGCTTGCCGGGCGGCTGGATCTTCTCGGTGTCGATCATCGCCACCGGGATGACGGGCGCGCCGGTGGCGAGGGCCACGCGTGCGAGGCCGCCGGGCTTGCCGCGGTAGAGGCGGCCGTCGGGCGAGCGCGTGCCCTCCGGATAGATGCCGAACAGCTCACCGCGCTCGATCACGTCTATGCCGCTCTTGATGGCCGCCTCGCCCGCGCCGCGCGCGCCGGAACGGTCCACCGGGAGCTGGCCGACGCCCTTGAAGAAGGCGGCCGTCATCCGGCCCTTGATGCCCGGGGTCGTGAAGTACTCGGCCTTCGCGATGAAGGTCACCTTGCGTTCGAGGACCGCCGGCAGGAAGAAGGAGTCCGAGAACGAGAGGTGATTGCTCGCCAGAATGGCCGGGCCCTCGGCGGGGATGTTCTCGAGGCCTTCCACCCAGGGTCTGAAGGCGAGCTTCAGCGGCCCTCCGATGGAAAACTTCATTGCGCCGTAGATCACCCGCGTGCCTCCTGTGTCGTAGATCAGACCTTAACCCGGAGCACCGTCGAAGGACCCGACGACCCTGGTCGGTGTCAGTACGGTCGCGTACGGTGATGCACACCCGGAGTCGTTTTCCGCCCAACTCATGAACAGGAGACCGAGGTGCCGGTCCTTCCTGGAGCCGAGCCGTTCCGCCACGACGGCGGAGAGGTCGGCGTCCTTCTCTGCCACGGTTTCACCGGCTCCCCGCAGTCACTGCGTCCCTGGGCCGAGTATCTCGCCGACCGGGGTCTGACCGTCGCGCTGCCGCTCCTGCCCGGGCACGGCACCCGCTGGGAGGACATGCAGCTCACCGGCTGGCAGGACTGGTACGCGGAGGTCGACCGCGAACTGCGCGCGCTGCGCCGGACCTGCTCGCGGGTGTTCGTCTTCGGGCTCTCGATGGGCGGCGCGCTGGCGCTGCGGCTGGCGGCCAAGCACGGCGACGACATCGACGGCGTCGTGGTCGTCAACCCGCTGAACAAGGTGCACGGCCCGGCCGCGCGCCTGCTGCCGGTCCTGCGCCACCTGGTTCCGTCGACGAAGGGCATCGCGAGCGACATCGCGAAGGAGGGCTCCGAGGAGATCGGCTACGGCCGGGTGCCGCTGCACGCCGCGCATTCGATGCGCCGGCTGTGCGCGGTCGTGGACGCGGAGCTGCCGCAGGTCACCCAGCCGCTCCTGCTGCTGCACAGCCTCCAGGACCATGTGGTCTCCCCCGCCGACTCGGCGCGCATCCTCGGGCGGGTGTCCTCCACGGACGTGACGGAGATCGTGCTGGAACAGAGCTACCACGTCGCGACGTTGGACCACGACGCGGACCGGATCTTCGAGGAGAGTCACTCCTTCGTCACCCGGCTCGCGCCCGGTGCCGGCAAGGAGGCCGACGCCGGTCGGGTCGGCGGGCAGGAAGGGACGACAGCCGGTGACTGAGCACGACGCGGACCGCGGCGATTCCGAGGAGAAGGGCGTGCCCGTCGGCGAGCCGCTCGACGGTGCCCGCGGCGAGGGGCTGGGCGACGCGCTCACCGAGCCCGCGGGGGACCCGCTCGGAGAGTCGTCCGGCGACGCCCGCGGGAAGTCCGCCGACGACGAGCAGAGCGTGCCCTTCGACGAGGAGGCCGCCTGGAAGTCGATCGTCGAGGGGTACGGCGAGGAGCCGGCGGACCCGCCCGGCTCGCGGCCCTTCCGGTCGATCGAGGATCTGGCGCTCCCCGAGCCCGGTCCCGACACCGGCTCCGAGACCGGCGGCGCCGGCTCCGGGGACGGCACCGGTGAGGACGACGCCCCGGCTCCGGGCGCCGGGTCCGAGCCGGAGGCCTCCGGCGACCTGCCCTCCGCCGTCAAGCCGCTCGGCAGTTCGATCTCGTTCGCGCCCGGTGTCGGCGGCCCGCGGGACTACCGCTCGCCCGAGCCGTCCGAGGACGACTTCGACGAGGACGACGAGGGCCACTTCGTCCCGCCCGAGCCGCCGCCGCTGCCCGCCGCGGACACGACCGCCAAGTTCGCCTGGCTCGGCGTGCTCGGCGGCCCCGCCCTGCTGCTGCTGGCCGTCCTGTTCGGCTGGGACATGACCTGGTGGCTCACCACCCTCGGCATCGGCGGTTTCCTCGGCGGCTTCGCCACGCTGGTGACGCGCATGAAGGACGACGACGAGGACCACGAGGACCCGGGGCGCGGCGCGGTGGTCTGACCGCGGAGCACGGCCCCGGGTGGAACGGCGGCTCCGGGGGTGGCGTGTGGTCCGGGCGTGGCGGGTGGTTCCGGGCGCGGCAGGTGGTCCGGCCACGGCGGGGTGGGTCCGGGCGCCGCGGGTGGTCCGGGCGCCGCGGCGGTTCCGCGTGGGTAAGTGGTTCCGGCCGCCGCCTCTAGGAAGCGGGCACTCTGAGCGCGGCCAGTACGGGCAGATGGTCCGTGGCCGCCCTCAGGTCCGCTTCGCTCACGCCCGGGAGACCGAGCGGCACCCCGCAGCCGAGCACCTCGATGCCGGGCGTGGCGAAGAGGGCGTCGATGCGCCGGTCGGGCCCGGCGAACGTCCAGGTGTGCTCCCCGCCCCAGGGCCGGGTCGCCCAGCCGTCCTGGAGCGCGCCCGCCAGACGGCGGAACGTCGGTCCCGCCGGGCCTTCGTTGAGGTCGCCGCCCGCGACGACATGCGGAGTGCCGAGACCGGCGAGACGGTCGAGGAGCATGCCGCCCTGCTCCTGGCGCTCGTCCTTCCGGAGCGACAGATGGCAGCTCAGCACGCCGAGCCGGGCACCCCCGAACCGCACGACCGCCGTGGCGAAGCCCCGGCGGTGCTGCCCCGGGGTGAGCGGGAGCAGGACGTCCTCGGTGCGCTCCACGGTGGCCCGCAGCGTGCACAGCAGCGCGGGCCCGGCGGCGGTGGCGCCCCCCGACAGCATGACGAGACCGGATGCGGCCGCGAGACGCGCGAGTTTCTTGCGCCAGCGGAAGAAGCGGGGCGCCTCCTGGACCAGTACGAGGTCCGGTGCGCAGGCGCTGATCACTCGGGCGAGCGCGGCGGTGTCGTCGCGCATCGAGCGGATGTTGTAGCTGAGCACGCGGATCACGGCCGAGCCGTCGGCTTCGGTACGGGACGCGGGCAGCGGACTGGTGGAGGACCTGGTCGGCATGGCGATCAAGATACGCGCCCGAAGCCCCCGGAAAGGGCCGAAGAAACACATGGCCCGCGTTCGGGCGGAGAAAGGGGCGGACACGGCCGCGCCCGCCGTCCTGTGCGGGGGCGGCGGGCGCGGTCGTGCGAGACGGGCGGGACCTACATGATCGGGTCGGGCTCCCGGGCCAGGTCCGCCGCTCCGACGAGACCCGCCTTGTTACCGAGCTGCGCGGCGATCACATCGGCGACCGGGCGCCAGTTGCCGCCGACCAGCCACCGCTTGTACGACTTGCGGATCGGGTCGAGGACCAGCTCGCCCTCGTCCGACAGGCCGCCGCCGACGATGAAGGCGGACGGGTCGAAGAGCGAGGCGAGGTCGGCCAGACCCGCGCCGGCCCAGCGGGCCAGCTCACGGTAGGAGTCCACCGCGACGTGGTCGCCCTGCCGGGCCGCCATGGAGATGTGCTTGCCCTCGATGCCGTCCGGGGTGCCGTCGCCGAGCCCCAGGAGGACCTCCGCCGCCTCCGGGGTCGCGTTGGCCCGCTGCTTCGCGTACCGGACGAGCGCGCGCCCGGAGGCGTACTGCTCCCAGCAGCCCTGCGAGCCGCAGCCGCACAGCAGTCCGTCCGGGACCATCCGGATGTGGCCGAACTCGGCGGCCACGCCGAAGTGGCCGCGGCGCAGCTTGTTGCCGATGATGATGCCGCCGCCCAGGCCCGTGCCCAGGGTGATGCAGATGACGTTGCGGTGGCCCTTGCCCGCGCCGAACTTGTACTCGCCCCAGGCGGCCGCGTTCGCGTCGTTCTCCACGACGACCGGCAGGCCCACGCGCCGCTCGACCTCGGCCTTGAGCGGCTCGTTGCGCCAGTCGATGTTCGGCGCGAAGTAGACCGTCGAGCGCTGGCGGTTCACATATCCGGCGGCACCGATGCCGACACCGACGATGTCGTGACCGGCGCGCGCGCCCTCCACGGCCGAGGCGATGGCGTCCACGATGGCCTGCGGCGTGGTCGGGGTCGGCACCTTGTGCGTCGAGAGGATATTGCCTTCCTCGTCGACCACACCGGCCGCGATCTTCGTGCCGCCGATATCGACGCCGATGGTGAGTCCCATGAATCCCTCAGTTTCGGTCGAGCCCCGCTACGGCCAACCGTACCCGAGGGGTGATTAGTCCAAGTCGATGTGTTCGCCGGGACCGGCCTCGTCGTCGCGGGAACCCGTGTCCCGAGTGGTCCAGCGACGCTCCTGGTTCTCGACGGCCGAGCGGTAGGCGGCGAGCAGTTCCGAACCCGCGGCGGCGAGGTGGTCGAAGACCTCGGGGTTGCGCTCCAGCACCGGTTCCACGGCGGCCTTGGCCTGCTGCACGACCTGGCTGACCATCTGCTGGGCGGTGCCGGAGGCGACCGCGCCGAACAGCGGCGACTGGAGTCCGGAGAGCTTGTCGGCCACGGCGTCGACGAGTTTGCGCAGTTCCTCGGCGGCCGAGCCGGGCGGCGGGCCCTGCTGGGCGCGGCGGCGGGCCTTCTCCTCGGCGAGGTCCTCGGCGCAGGCCGTCGCCCAGGCGTCGTCGTCGGTGGCGTGCGCTTCCTCGACGGGTACCTCGTCGACACGCACCTCGTCGGCCGTCTCCTCCTGAGCGGCCTCGGACGGTGGGCGCTCTTCGCTCATGGCGGGACTCCTGCCTACGTTTTCCTTGCTTTCGACGTTACCCGAACGGGGGTATCCCGTTCACCGTGCAGGTGCCCCGGATCGGCCAGGGTCACTTCTCGCGCGGCCACAGCCCGGGATCCGGCGCGAAGCGCACCCGCAGCTCGCCCTCGCGCAGTGCGGCTCCGGCCACCGTGCAGCGGCGGAGCGCGGACGGCAGCGGGACGATCCTGCGGGACTGGCCGACGGTCACGACGAGTTCGTCGCCGCGCCGGATGAGGTCGAGTTCGTCGCGTATCGCGCCGGGCAGCGGAATGTGCCACACGAGCACGCCGTCGTCGGCGAGACGGTCGATGACGGGCCACTCGACCGGGGTGGGCGCGGTGTTGACGCCGGGCACTGGGAGCGCGGCGAGGTCGTCGGTGCCGCGCGGGTCGTGGCCGCGGTGCGGGACCTCGTGGACCGCGTACGTCTCCCGCCACTCGTCCAGGGCCTTGCGCTGCTGGGCCGCGAGGGCTCCCAGCCAGGCGTCGTTGGTGGCGCCGGGCAGCACCCGGTTCGCCACGAGGCTGTCGACGGGCAGTCCGCGCAGGGCGAGGGCGGTGGCGGCGGTGCGGACGGCGTCCGTGCCGGCCGGGCCGGGTTCGGCGACCAGCCGTACGGTCGTGGCGCGGTCCTCGACCACCGCCTGCACGGCGGCCAGTTCGATGTCCCAGCGCCCCGCGGTCTCGTACAGCCACTCGGCGGGCATGGGCACCCCCGCGAGCCGTCCGAGGACCGGGCGCAGGGCGCGGGCCGCCTGGCGCTCCGGCGGGAGCAGGCGGCGCAGATAGCGGCGGAGTTCCTCGGGCAGGGCGAGGAGGGCGAGGGCCTGGGGGGCCGGGGGCAGGTCCACGACGAGCAGGCCGTACGACTCCGACAGCGCGGCGTCGCGCAGGGCGCGCAGGAGGGCGAGTTCCTCGGCGCCGGGGAGCGGGGTGACCTCCTCGGCGTCCAGGCGGGAGGCGCCGAGCAGGTCGAGGGCGGTGGTGGCGCGGCGCTGGAAGGCGGTGAGGTCGTCGCGGAAGCGGGCTGCGGCGTCGGGGCGCCAGGCGGTGAGGCCGGGGGCGGCTTCCACGGGGTCGGGGCCGGTGGGGACACCGAGGACGGCACCGAGGGTGTCGGTGCGGTCGGCGGTGAGCACCAGGGTGCGGGTGCCCTCGCGGGCCGCCCTCAGCGCGGTGGCCGCGGCGACGGTGGTACGGCCTGTGCCGCCTTGGCCGGTGATCAGGATGGTGCGCATGGGGGTGAACGCTACCGGTGCGGCGGCCTCGACGGTTTCCGGGTCCGGTCCGGGTCCGGTGGGTGGGTCGGGGTCCGGTTCCGGGTCCGGTCCGGGTCCGGTGGGTGGGTCGGGTCCGCTGGGTGGTCCAGAGTCCGGTTCCGGCCGGTGGGTGGGTCGGGGCCGTGCCGGTGCATCAGCCCGTCGCCGTTGGACGGAGATGTGACCGTCGGTGGCGACGGGCATCGATGTACCGGCACGTCCCCGACGGCGCGCGGCCGACTGCGGGTGTGGAGTGGTGGCCGCGCCGACTGCTTCGGCATGCGCCCGACTGCGGGCGCGTCGTGGTGGCCGCGCCCAACCCTTCGGCGCGCGGCCGACTGCGGGTGTGGAGTGGTGGCCGCGCCGACTGCTTCGGCATGCGCCCGACTGCGGGCGCGTCGTGGCCGGGCCGATCCCTTTGGCGCGCAGCCGACTGCGGGCGCGTCGTGGTGGCCGCGCCCAACCCTTCGGCGCGCGGCCGACTGCGGGTGTGGAGTGGTGGCCGCGCCCAACCCTTTGGCACGCGACCGGCTGCGGGCGCGACCGGGCAACCATTCAGCCCCTCCGGCGTTTGAGGAGCGGGGTCTGGGGCGGAGCCCCAGGGTGGGACGGGTAGGGGCGGAGGGGGCGAGGACGTGGTTGTGGGGGGCCGCTAAACCTGGGGCGGGATCAGATGCCGGGGAGACCGGGCCGGGGGTGAGGGTGGGCCCCCTTGGGGGACTAGGCCGTTTCCTCTACGCGCTTCTTCAGGCCGGCCAGGGCACGGTCGATGATGACCTTCTCGGCCTTGCGCTTGATCATGCCGAGCATGGGGATCTTGACGTCGACGGTCAGCCGGTAGGTGACCTCGGTGGCCCCCTCGCCAGCGGGCTTGAGCAGGTACGAGCCGTCGAGCGACCGCAGCATCTGGGACTTGACCAGGGTCCAGGAGACCTCGTGGTCCCCGGTCCAGGTGTAACCGAGGGTCTGGTCGTCCTTGATCGCACCGGCGTCCATGACCAGCCGGACCTGCTCGGCACGGCCGAGGTCGTCCGACTTGAGGACCTCCGCCTCCTTCACCTCGCCCGTCCAGTCCGGGTAGCGGGCGAAGTCGGCGATCACCGCCATGACGTCAGCCGGTGCCGCCTCGATCGTGATGCTCGAACTGGTGTGTTCCGCCATCGCGGTGGCTCCTCCAGATGCGGTCCGGTGAGGGAGGGTGGTGCGCACGTGTGTGCAGCGTGAAGGCTACCGCGCACGGCCACGGGCGCCGTCACCCCGCCCGCCCTTCAGCGCCGTCGCGGCGTCACCACTCCAGCACCCAGGGGCGGCCCGACCCCGCGAAGTGCCCCACATTGACGCATTCCGTCGCCCCGACACGCATCCGGCGGGCGAGGGGCTGATGGACGTGGCCGAAAAGCGCGTAGCGGGGGCGCGTGCGCCGGATCGCGTCCAGCAGGGCAAGGGAGCCCCGCTCGAAGCGGCGCGCCACGGTGTCGTACACGAGCTCCGGCACCTCCGGCGGGATGTGCGTGCACAGCACGTCGACCTCGCCGACCGCCTCGATCTTGGCCGCGTACTCCTCGTCGCTGATCTCGTACGGCGTCCGCATCGGTGTCCGCAGTCCCCCGCCGACGAACCCGAAGACGCGTCCGCCGATCTCGACGCGCTCGCCGTCGAGGACGGTGGTGCCCGGCCCGGCGTACTCCGGCCACAGGGTCGGCATGTCGACATTGCCGTAGGTCGCGTACGTCGGATTCGGGAACGCGGCGAACATCTCGGCGTACTGCTTGCGGACCGCCTTCTCGATCGCCGCGGCCCGGTCGGTGCCGATGCCCGACCACAGCCGGGCGCCGAACGCGCGCGCCTCCTCGAAGCGGCGGGCGGTGCGCAGCTCGACGATGCGGTCGGCGTTCTCCACACCGAAGAGGTCCGGAAAGATGCCGCGCGCGTGGTCGGCGTAGTCGAGGAAGAGGACCAGGTCACCGAGGCAGATCAGGGCGTCGGCGCCGTCACCGGCCCGGGCCAGGTCGCGGGCGTTGCCGTGCACGTCGCTGACCACATGGATGCGCGTCCTCGGACGGCCGACGGGTGTGGATGCCATGACGATCAAGCGTAGGCGGGTGTGGCAAACGTGAACAGAGGCGGCCGGACCTGCGATTACTGGCATGCCCGGAAGGGCGTGGACTACTGTGCGCGCAGGAACGCCACCACGTGTGACGCATGGAACATCTCGCCGGGACCCCCTGTCGAAGAGGCCATACCGGCGGGTAACGTCCGGGCAGTCCAGTCGTACTCGGGATTTCAACAAATGATCTCTTGAGTACTTGCCCGAGCCTTGGACCGCACCGTCGCATCACACAGAGTCGTGGCGTCGGCGCCCTATGAGGAGCAGCAGTCTTGCGCGAGTTCAGCCTTCCGGCTTTGTACGAGGTCCCTGCGGACGGAAATCTCACCGACATCGTCCGCAGAAACGCCGCGCAGCATCCCGACGTAGCCGTGATCGCCCGCAAGGTGGGCGGCACCTGGACGGACGTCAGCGCCACCACCTTCCTCGCCGAGGTGCGTTCCGCCGCCAAGGGCCTGATCGCCTCGGGCGTGCGGCCCGGCGACCGGGTCGCGCTGATGTCCCGTACCCGCTACGAGTGGACGCTGCTCGACTTCGCCATCTGGAGCGCCGGCGCCGTCACCGTGCCGGTGTACGAGACCAGCTCCCCCGAGCAGGTGCAGTGGATCCTCGGCGACTCTGGCGCGCGGGCCTGCATCGTGGAGCTGCCCGCGCACGCGGCCTCCGTGGAGTCGGTGCGCGACCGGCTGCCCGCCCTCGAACACGTCTGGCAGATCGAGGCCGGCGGCGTCGAGGAGCTGGGGCGCCTGGGCGCGGACGTCAGCGACGCGGCCGTCGAGGAGCGCAGCTCGCTCGCCAAGGCGGACGACCCGGCGACCATCGTCTACACCTCCGGGACGACCGGCCGCCCCAAGGGCTGTGTCCTGACCCACCGCGCCTTCTTCGCGGAGTGCGGCAACATCGTGGAGCGGCTGCGCCCGCTGTTCCGCACCGGTGAGTGCTCCGTCCTGCTGTTCCTCCCGCTCGCGCACGTCTTCGGGCGGCTCGTGCAGATCGCGCCGATGATGGCGCCGATCAAGCTGGGCTGTGTCCCGGACATCAAGAACCTCACCGACGAGCTGGCCGCGTTCCGGCCGACGCTGATCCTCGGTGTGCCGCGCGTCTTCGAGAAGGTCTACAACTCGGCGCGGGCCAAGGCCCAGGCGGACGGCAAGGGCAAGATCTTCGACAAGGCCGCGGACACGGCCATCGCCTACAGCCGCGCGCTGGACACCCCCGCGGGGCCGTCGCTCGGTCTGAAGATCAAGTACAAGACGTTCGACAAGCTCGTCTACAGCAAGCTGCGCGCGGTGCTCGGCGGTCGCGGCGAGTACGCGATCTCGGGCGGTGCCCCGCTGGGCGAGCGGCTCGGCCACTTCTTCCGCGGGATCGGCTTCACGGTCCTGGAGGGCTACGGCCTCACCGAGTCCTGCGCGGCCACGGCCTTCAACCCGTGGGACCGTACGAAGATCGGCACGGTCGGCCAGCCGCTGCCCGGCTCCGTGATCCGTATCGCCGACGACGGCGAGGTGCTGCTCCACGGCGAGCACCTGTTCCAGGGGTACTGGAACAACGAGGCGGCCACCGCCGAGGCCCTGGCCGACGGCTGGTTCCACACCGGTGACATCGGCACCCTCGACGAGGACGGCTACCTCCGCATCACCGGCCGCAAGAAGGAGATCATCGTCACCGCGGGCGGCAAGAACGTCGCCCCGGCCGTCATAGAGGACCGCATCCGCGCCCATGCGCTGGTCGCGGAGTGCATGGTGGTCGGCGACGGGCGTCCGTTCGTCGGCGCGCTGGTCACGGTCGACGAGGAGTTCCTGACCCGCTGGGCCCAGGAGCACGGGAAGCCGGCCGGCTCGACCGCGGCGTCGCTGCGGGAGGACGCCGACCTGGTCGCCGCCATCCAGGACGCCATCGACGACGGCAACGCGGCGGTGTCCAAGGCGGAGTCCGTCCGCAAGTTCCGTGTCCTCTCCCACCAGTTCACCGAGGAGTCGGGGCACCTGACGCCGTCGCTGAAGCTGAAGCGGAACGTGGTGGCGAAGGATTACGCGAACGAGATCGAGGCACTTTATCGGGGCTGATGCCCGAGCGACCGGGTTCCACCCCGGCCGGGAACTTCACGGCTCGGCCCCCTTCACTGGAGGGGGCCGAGCCGTTTTCCGTCCCTGGGGCCGATCGTCCCGGTCCGTCGGGGGAGGTTCCGGCTCCCGCCGTGGGGAGTGGGGTTCGTCCCGGGCGCGAGGTGCGTCGTGGTTGCTCGCGCAGTTCCCCGCGCCCCTGAACGGTCGCCCTGGCGGGCCCGTCAGTGGCGCGGGGAACTGCGCGGCCGGCCGAGATGCTGCCCGCGGGCGCCGACGGGCAGCAGGCGGCACCCCCGTAGGCGCACCCGGTATCGCTAGAGCAGCTCTCGCAGGCGGGCTGCCAAGAGGTCCCAGCGCCATGTCTCCTCGACCCAGGACCGGCCTCGTTCGCCCATGCGGCGGCGGAGTTCGGGGTCGCCGAGCAGGGTGACGATGCGGTCGGCGGCCTCCTCGGCCGAGCCGCCTCGGACGACCCAGCCCGTCTCGCCGTCGAGCACGGCGTCGGGCGCGCCCCCCGAGTCTCCGGCCACCACCGGAAGGCCCGTCGCCGACGCCTCCAGGTAGACGATGCCGAGCCCCTCGACGTCGAGTCCGCCCCTGCGCGTCCGGCACGGCATCGCGAACACGTCCCCGGCCCCGTAGTGCGCGGGCAGTTCCGACCAGGGCACCGCCCCGGTGAACCGGACCGAGCCCGCCACCCCGGTCTCGTGCGCGAGCTTGCGGAGCTCCTTCTCGTACGGCCCGCCGCCGACGATCAGCAGCACCGCGTCCGGCTCCTTGGCCAGGATCCGCGGCATCGCGAGGACGAGGGTGTCCTGGCCCTTGCGCGGGACCAGGCGGGAGACGCAGACGACGACGGGCCGGTCGGTGAGGCCGAGCCGGGCCCTGACCTCGTCGCCGCCCGAGCCGGGGTGGAAGGTCCGCTCGTCGACACCGGGCGGCAGGTGCGCCATGCGCGCGGCCGCCTCGGGGGTCAGCGCGGAGGCGATCCGCGAGCGGGTGTACTCCCCGAGATAGGTGATCGTGTCGGTGGACTCACCGATGCGGCGCAGCAGCGTCCGGGCGGCGGGAAGCTGGGCCCAGCCGGCCTCGTGGCCGTGCGTGGTCGCCACGAGGCGTGTCGCGCCCGCTCTGCGCAGGGCCGGTGCCATCAGGCCGAGCGGTGCGGCGGCACCGAACCACACCGACGTGCAGCCGTGCTCCCGCAGCAGGCCGACGGCCCGCCGGGTGGCGCCCGGCGTCGGAAGCAGCATGGTCGTACGGTCCCGTACGACGGTGAACGGCTGCTCGGCGTCGAACGCGGCGGTCGCCTCGGCGCCCTCGTGGCCGCGCTTCCAGGTGGAGGCGTAGACGACGAGCCGCTCGGGGTCCAGGCGCAGCGCCATGTTGTGCAGAAAGGCCTGGATGCCGCCGGGGCGGGGCGGGAAATCGTTCGTCACGATCAGGGTCTTGTGCATCGTGTTCGACACTATCGAATCTATACTCACAGCTCCGCGTGGCCGCGCTTGACGGCTCGCACACAGACCGGTGCGTCACCCTGGGTCCGCGAAAAGCGCGGTGGCGAGACACACGGATTCCGGACGACGAGGGCCAGGTGGGCATGACCGGGGCACGGAGCACGAGGTTCCCCTTCGCCATGACCGCCCTGCTGCTGATCTGGGGTCTGACCAGGCTGGCGCTGCTGCTCTTCGTGGCCAAGGTCTACGTCTTCCCCGGCCCGGACGTCACCAGCGACGTCTCCGTGATCTACCACGGCTGGTACGAGGTCCTGCAGGACGGCCGGTTCCCGCTGCACGACGTCACCTGGCAGTATCCGCCGGCCGCCTCCCTCGCGATCCTCTCGCCCGCCCTGCTGCCCTTCCTCGACTACGCGCACGCCTTCTTCGTGCTGGCCTTCGTCGCCGACCTGGTGGTGTTCGGGCTGCTCCTGTACGCGGGCTCGCGCTCGGGCAAAAGCGTGCGGGGTGCCTGGGTGTGGATGATCGGGGTTCCGCTGCTCGGCCCGACCGTGTACGCCCGCTACGACGTGATGGTGACGGCCGTCGCGGTCGCCGCGCTGCTCGCCGGCTCCCGCCACCCCCGGGTGATGGGCTTCCTCACGGGCTTCGGCGCGATGGTGAAGGTCTGGCCGGTCCTGCTGCTGCTCGGCGCCGTGCGCAAGCGGGCCTGGGCCTGGGCGGCGGGCACGGCGACCGGGGTCGCGGCGGTGTTCTTCGCGACGATGCCGGGCGCCTTCGCCTTCCTGACCTTCCAGCGCGACCGCGGCACCGAGGTGGAGTCTCTCGGCTCCCTCGTCTTCCACGTGGCCAGGCATCACGGCTGGAACGGGCGGGTGCTGCTCAACTACGGCTCGGTGGAGTTCGTCGGTCCCTACGTCGACGTGGTGAGCACGGCGGCCCTGGTCCTGACCGGGCTCGCCTTCGGCTGGCTCATCCTGTGGCGGCTGTGCGCCAAGCGGTTCCTGTCGCACACGCTGGCCGACGCGGCCTTCGTCGCCGTCCTGATGTTCACCGCGACCAGCCGGGTCATCAGCCCGCAGTATCTGGTGTGGATCGTCGGGATCGCCGCGGTCTGCCTGTGCTTCCGGGCGAGCCGGATGGTGCTGCCCGTCTTCCTGGCACTGGTCGCGTGCTTCGTGACGGTGCTGGAGTTCCCGACCTGGTTCGGCGACGTCGTCGGCAGTACGGACCTCGGCATCACCCTCCTCGTGCTGCGCAACGGCCTGTTGGTGGCCGCCGCCGTGCTGGCCGGCCGCGAGCTGTGGCGCTCCACGGTCTCCCGGCCGGCGCCGGAACTCCCCGCTCAGGCCGCCCGCGCCAAGGAGACCCTGGCGTCCTCCTGACGCCCGGTCCGCGCGCTCCGCCGGGCCCACAGCCACAGGGCCGCGCACTGCACCGTCATGGACAGCGCGAGGGCCAGGCAGATGCCCGCGAGCCCGAGTCCCGACAGGGCGAGGGCGAGGGGAAGCTGGACCGCCGTGCCGGTCAGCGTCACCCGCAGCAGCACCGGCGCTCCCCCGCTGCCCTCGAAGACCCCGCCGAGGGCGATGAAGCAGGCCATCAGCAGCAGGTAGGGGCCGACGCAGCGCAGGAACAGCACGCCGTCGTGGGCGACCGCGGGGCCGGCGCCGAAGGCCCGCATGATCCAGGGAGCCAGGGCGGCGAGCAGTCCCGCGGCGAGGAGGCCGACGGCCCCCGAGACGAGGACGGCCTGGCGTCCGATGGCGCCCCGCTCGTCCCGGCCCGCGCCCCTGCTGTGCGCGGTGTGGATCGAGGCGGCCTGCCGGACCGAGTAGAACGCCATGGTGGCGACGTACATGACCTTGTAGGCGATCGCGTAGGCCGCCACCGCCGTGGTCCCGAGGCGGGCCACGATCGCGACCAGGACCAGGGCACCGCCCTGCCGCACGGTGAAGTCGGCGGACATGGGCAGTCCGGTGGTGAGCGTGCGGCGCAGGGCGGCGCCGGTGGCCTCGGCGGGCCTCGCGGTGGCCGCCTCGGAGAGCAGCGGGTCGCGGCGCAGGGCGCGCAGGCCGGCGACGAGGGCCACCGAGCGGCACAGGACGGTCGAGAGGGCGGCGCCCGGGACGCCGTACGCGTGGATCAGGAACGGGTCGAGGCCGAGGATCAGGCCGTTGGCCAGCAGGGCGAGGCGCATCGGGGTGCGGGTGTCGCCGGCGCCCTTGAGGATGCCGTCGACGAGGTTCTGGGCGAAGAAGACGGCGATGCCGGGCAGGGAGACCGCGAAGTACTGGACGGCGAGGGCCGGCGCGCGCCCGTCGCCGCCGAGGACCAGCCGGGCCAGCGGTTCGCGCAGCAGGAAGCCGCCCAGGGCGATCACGGGCGTGACCGCGGCGAACAGCGCCCAGCCGCCGCGGACGGCCGCGCGGACGGCGCCCGGGTCGTCGGCGCCCCGGGCGTGCGCGACCAGGACGGTGGTGCCGGAGGCGAAGACCAGGGCGACGCCGAGCAGCACGTTCTCGGTGTTCGTCGCGACGGCGACGGCGGCCACGGCGGCGCCGCCAAGTTGGGAGACCCACACGGTGTTGATGATCCCGGCGGCGACGGAGGCGAGCAGCGAGAGATAGACGGGGTGGGCGAGCGCCACGAGCTGCTTGCGATGGGCGTTCACAGAGGCTCCCTCGATACGAGCTACCTCGTTTAGAGGTAACTCGATAAGAGATATCATGGGTGGGTGAACCCCGCAACCACCCGGACGCGAAGGCCCCGCGGGCCGTCGGCGCCCACGAAGGAAGGGCCGGCCGGATGCTGGAGCTGTCGATCCTGGGCTTCCTGTACGAGCAGCCGCTGCACGGCTACGAGCTGAAGGAGCGCATCAAGGCGCTCAGCGGCCATGTCCGGCCGGTCAGCGACGGCGCCCTCTATCCGGCGATCACCCGCCTGGTCGACGGGGGCCTGCTCGACCAGCACACCGAGCCCGGCAGCGGCGCGGCACCGCGGCGCACCCTGTCGCTCACCGGGAAGGGGCGCGCGGACCTCATGGAGCGGCTGCGCCACCCCAAGCAGGCCGAGATCACCGACCAGGTCCGCTTCAACACCCTGCTCGCGTTCCTGCGCCACCTCGGCGACCCCCACGAGCAGGCCGCGGTGCTGCGCCGCCGTCAGGAGTTCCTCCTGGCCCCGACGAGCTTCTTCTACGAGGGCGACCGGCCCGTGCGCGCGGAGGAGGCCGACGACCTGTTCCGCCAGGGCATGCTGCGGGTGGCGCGGGCGACCGGCGAGGCGGAGCGGACCTGGCTCGCGGAGGCCATCCACCGGCTGGAGGGCGAACGGGCTTGAGGGCCGGCCGAGTCGGTCGAATTGACCGACTTCGCCGCCGAGGTGTCGGCCGAGCCGGTACCTGAACGTCGGCCGAGCCGGTGCCTGACGCGTCGACCCGGCCGGCCCCGACGCGTCAGCCCAGTTGGTCGCCGAGGTACTGCCGCCACAGCGTGGCGAACCGCTCCGGCGTCGTGTGCAGCACCTCACGCAGCGCGTTCTCGACCGCCCCCGCCCGCTTCCCGTGGTCGCCCACCGCGCGGTAGAAGTCGTTCAGCCGGACCTCGCCCCACCGGTCCGCGATCAGCCGGCAGGCCATCCAGCCGCCCTCGTACGCCCGCGCCAGCCGGCCCGCGTCCCCGGTGAACCCGAAGTCCTCGTCCTCGGGCAGCGCGGCGGGGACGTCCCCCTCGGACACCGCGCGCTGGAGTTCCGGAGCGACCTGTCCGGGTGTCCGCCCGCTGCCGCGATAGCCGGCCCAGTCCGCGTACCCCTCGGACAGCCACAACGGGGTGGCGGCCGTGGTGTGGGCCCGGGTGGCGACGTGCGTGGTCTCGTGGGTGAGCACGACCTGCTTGCCGAGGTCGCCGAGGACGCCGTACGCGTCCGGGTTGACGATGATCCGGTCCGCGGGCGCCTTCCCCGAGCCTCCCGCCTCACCGGTGGTGACCGCGGCGATCCCCCGGTACCCGGACGCCGGAGCCCCGAGCAGCCCCGCCATCCCCTCCAGCGACTTCGGTACGAGGACGACGACGTGCCGCGACCAGTCCGCGCCCCAGGCGTCCGACACGGCCGGCACGGCACGGTCAGCGAGACCCGCGAAGGCACGCAGCCGCTCGCCGGACTGCCCGACCCCCAGGACGAGGCTGTGCTCACCCCGTACGGCCGTCACCGTCCCCTCGTCCCACAACTGGTCGCCGCCCTTGCCGGCCGGCTCGTCGGAGGTGACGCGCCAGGTTCCGCCGGCGCGGGTCAGCCGCAGGGTGCGGTCCACCGTGACCGGTGCGGCGTCGTAGCCCGCGATGCGGTAGCGCAGTTCGGCGCGGGCGGTGGCGTGGTCGCCGGAGCGGCTCAGACCGGCCAGACGGTAGGACCAGGCCGCGAGCGGCACGTCCCGCAGGTTCGCGAGCCCCTGTCCGGCGCCGGCCGCGGCGCCGGTGGCGCGGAACGCGGCGTCGTCCCGGTCCAGGACCGCGGCCGCCCGCCGGTCCAGGACCCGCCGCACGTCCGCCGCCGCGGTGTCCGGCGCGGCCCGGCCGCCGCAGCCGACGAGCCCGGCGAGCAGCAGCACCACGGAGAGTCCCGCTCGCGACGCACACCTTCGACCGGCCATTCTCCCGATCGTACGGTGCCCGCGCCCGCCCGCCGGAACGTCCGCCCGGCCCGCCCGGCGCCGGGACCGCGCACCCGTCAGACCCGGGTGACGGACGAGATCGGCATCATCCCGACCGGGTCGTAGCGCACCGGTGCCCCCGGGTAGGGCGCGTGGATCACCTGGCCGTTGCCCACGTACATGCCGACATGGCTGGCGTCGGACCGGTAGGTCACCAGGTCACCGGGCCGCGCCTGGGAGAGCGGGATCTGCCGTCCGGCGAACCGCTGGGCCTGTGAGGTGCGCGGCAGGCCGACCCCGGCGTGCTCGTAGGACCACTGCATGAGGCCCGAACAGTCGAAGCCGCCGGGCCCGTTGGCGCCCCACACGTAGGGACGGCCGAGCGCCGAGCGGGCCGCCGCGACGGCGACGGCCGCGCGCGACGAGGAGGCGACGGAGCCGTCGAGGTCCGGCAGGTCGCCGCGGGACGCGCGCGACGCCCGGTCGTAGGCGGCGCGGTCGGCGTACGGCAGCGAGTTGAGCAGGTGCCGCGCCTTGGCCAGTTTGCCCTCGATGACCCGCTTGTTCCGGGCGACGGCCGTGCGGCTGCGCTCCAGTTCGGCCAGCTTCCCGTCGGCCTCGCGGCGTTCCTGGGCGAGGTCGCGCAACGCGCGCCGGAGCCCCTTGAGTTCACCGGCCTGACGGGTGCCGATCCGGTCGAGCGCGGAGGCCTGGTCGAGATAGCCGTCCGGGTCGGCGGAGAAGAGCAGCGCGAGGGACGGGTCGAGGCCGCCCGAGCGGTACTGCGCCCCGGCGAGCGAACCCAGCGCGTCGCGCATGGTGTTGACGCGCTCCTGCTGCCGGGCGATCTCGTCCTGCGCCGTGCCGATCTGCTCGCGCAGGGCGTCGCCGCGCTCGTCGGCCTTGTTGTACGCCTCGGTGGCCTTCTCCGCCTGGGAGTAGAGGCGGTCCACCTCGGCCCGGGTCTCGTCGTGTGGCGCCGCCGAGGCGGGCAGGGTGCCGAGCGCGGCGGCCGCCGCGGACATCACGCAGGCGGCGGCACCGAAGGCGCCGGCGCCCCGGTGGAAGCCGGTCGGTGCAAGGCGGCGATGGAACCCCACGGGTGGCCGCACTCCCTTCCGCTGACGGTCCCCCGCCGTCGGGGGATCGCGGCAGACAGTAACCGCGCGACCACGCGTCGATCAAAGACTCCCGCGGGCACGCACAGTGACGCCCCGCCGGAGACGCAGGTCACCGACGGGGCGTGGGGTCAGCGCGAGTTGTCGCAATTCGCCCGTTTGGGCGGTGCGGCGGGAGAGCGCCTCGGGCGGCCCGCATCCCGTGCGGAACCGCCCGTCCGGATCAGATCCGGACGCCGAACTGGAAGGGCATGTTGCCGATCGCCTCGTAGCGGACGACCGCGCCGGTGTGCGGGGCGTGCAGCACCTGGCCGTTGCCCGCGTAGAGGCCGACGTGGTGCTGGTCGCCGTAGAAGATGACCAGGTCACCGACCTGGAGATCGCTCTGCGAGTAGATGCGGGTGCCCGCGTTGGCCTGGGCCTCCGAGGTGCGGGGTATGGTCACGCCGGCCTGGGCGTAGGCCCAGGAGGTGAGGCCCGAGCAGTCGAACGAGCTGGGGCCGGAGGCGCCGTAGACGTACGGGGAGCCGATCACGCTCTGAGCGGCCGCGAACGCGGCGCCGGCACGGCCCGAGCCCTTGCTGTTGCCGAGGTCGACGCGCTCGCTGGCGCGGGTGGCCCGCTCCTGCTCCTTGCTGGCCAGCGCCGCCTTCTCCTGCGCGGTCAGCGTGTTGAGGAGCTTCTGCGCGGAGCCCAGCTTGCTCTGGACTTCCTTCTTCTTCTTGGCGAGCTCGGCCCGGGTGTCGGCGAGGTCCTTGAGCTTCGCGGAGGCCTCGGCGCGCTGCTGGGCGAGCGAACGCTGCTTCTCCTGGACCTTCTTGAGCGACTCGACCTGCTGGGCGCTGAGCTGGTCCATGGCCGAGGCCTTGTCCAGGAAGTCGTCCGGGTCCGAGGAGAGGAAGAGGGCCACGGAGGGGTCGATGCCGCCGGTGCGGTACTGGGCACTGGCCATCGAACCGAGACCGTCACGCAGCTCGTTGAGGTCTTCCTGGCCGCGGGCGACGTTGTCCTGGAGAGCGCTGATCTGCTTCTGCAGCTTCTGCTGCTTCTCCTTGGCGCCGTCGAGCTTCTCCGTGGCCTGCTCGGCCTCTTCGTAGAGCTTGTCGACCTTGGTCTTGACCTCGTCCTTGTTGGGCTTCTCGGACGGCGCCGCGTTGGCGGCATTCGCGCTCAGCACAACGGCTGCTGCGGCGGCGGTGGTGAGCACGGTCACACGGGTGCGGCTCGGCTGCTTGGGTCGACGGTGGGACGCCACGAAGGCGAGCTCCTTCTTCCTCCAGCCGCCTGCCGAAAACGCCGACGGGCGGTGCCCCTCCACCGTCACTCCTCATGAGTGATCACCCTAGTTGGAGGTTCGAGGCATGACCCTAGTGACCTACTTGTGATCAGTTCAAATCCAAACCTGAAAATTCTTTGTCACGGAGAGCATTCTTTGCCATCAACTCACCTGCAGTGATGTTCGCTTGACACTACGTCGCGTGAATGTCCGACGAATTCGGGCATCAGTCCTAGACGTTACGCATGGGACGTAGGGGATTCACGCGACTTAGGGAACCGATCGCCGACAGCACGGAATCCGGCCCGGACGCGCCCCGAACTCGCTCCCAAAGCAGAGCGAAAAGGGCGAAAAGTGGGAAAGAACGCTCAGCCGCGTGAGTGGCTCGTGCTCAACCGCGTGAGTGCGCGTATTCAGCCGCGCGAGTGCGCGTGCTCAGCCGCGCGAGAAGCGCTTGAGGAGCACCACGGACGCCACCGGCCGGGCACCCGCCTTGGCGATCCCGTCGGCCACCTCACGGTCGGTCGAGACGACGATGACCGGGCGGCCGGGCGGCTCGGCCCGCACGAGCTGACGGATCAGCTCGTCCGCCGTGACGCCGGGCTTGGAGAAGAGCACCCGCACCCCGCGCGGGGGCGCGAGCAGCACCGGCGCGGCCAGTTCGGCCCCGTCGAAGACACAGGTGACCTCGGCCCCGGTCTGCGCGGCGAGCTGCGAGAGCTGCCCGAGCAGCCGCAGCCGCTGCTTCTCCAGCGGCATCTGGGGATAGCCGGTCTTGGTGACGTTGTAGCCGTCGACGACCAGATGCGCCTGGGGCAGCGCGAGCAACTGGTCCAGGATCGCGGGGTCGTTCTCGGACAGCGCGCGGGTGGCAATGTCCTTCGGGGTCATCCGCCCCGGCTCGACCGCCTCGACCGTCTCTGCGGGCCGTACCGAGACGGGAGGCAACGCCAGCTCTCGGCGCAGCCCCTGGGCCGCCTCCAGCACGGTGTCGAGCAGCAGCCGCACCCGCATGTCCTCGACGCTGCGCCCCTCCCGGGCCGCCTTCCGGGTGGCCTCCAGGGCCGCCTCGGCCTCCGAGAGCCGCGCCTTGAGGCGCCGCGACTCGCTCTCGGCCGCGGACACCTGCGCCTGGCTCTCCGCCTTCGCCCCGTCCGTCTCGGCCTGGAGCTTGCGCAGGGCCGCCTCGCCGCGCTTGACGTCGCTGAGGGCCCCGCGCAGCTTGCGGTGAAGCGATTCCGCTTCCTTCCTGGCCGACTCCAGTTCCGTACGCAGCCGTTCGGTCTCGGCGCGGGTCTGGCCGCGGGCCTCCGCGAGGTCCGCGCGCAGCCGGTCCAGTTCGGCGCGGCTCTCCTCGCCGGCGCGCTCGGCGTCCGCCCGCAGGGCCTCCTCGCCCGCGGCGGTCACGAGCTTCACCCAGCCGGTCGGGCGCACGACGTAGGCCGCGGCCGCCACGTCCAGCGGATCCGCGGCCGGGGGCGGCGCGCCCGAGTCGAGAGCGCCGACGAGCTCGGACTGGGTCTCTCTGAGCTTCTCGGCGATGCGCTGTCTGAACAGCGGGTCCGTCTCCAGCGCCGCCGCCATCGCGTTACCGGCGAACTTGACGCGGCGATTGGGGGCGAACCGGGCGTACTGCCTCAATTGCGCGGGCAGTTCGGACACCATGAGCCCGCCGAAGCCGTCCGAGACGATCTGCACGACCCGACGGCGCACGCCGTCGGGCAGCGGACGGTCGAGCACCTCGGCGGTGCCGTCGTCCGGCTCCCCGCCTGTGGTCTCCACCATCCGTTTCACCCCAATATCCGTGTGGGGCCCGCTCCGTCAGGAGCCGGCGCCCGGCCTGTCCACGAGTTCGACCTGATCCACCGCGTTGCACCAACGGCACCGCACCGCCTCGATGGTCTCACTGACCACCTCGCGCTCCTCGACCTTGGGCTCACCGGCCAGGTCCAGGTGCACATACTCGACGACCTTCGACGAGCGCGTCACGTCGAAACGCGTGAGGTTGCCGCAGAGGGTGCAGCGCCAGCGGGTCTTGGCATCGGGCAGGGGAACCGTCATAGGGCAGCCGCTTTCCTTCTAGTGTCCGTCGGCGCCGGTTTCCCGGCGCTTTGGCTCGTAACCCTACGGCCTGGCGGGTACTCGACGCTCGGGTGTCCACGGCGGCGAGGCGGTCCGTACGCATTGGCGTGGTTACGTCATGCTCTGCACCATGATCGGCAATTGGAGTGCGACGGTCGGCAGGGCGCTGCGGGGCCGGTCCGCGCCGGTGACGTACGGACTGATCGTCCTGTGCTGTCTGATCTTCGTGATCGGTCCCGCCTCGGGGCTCGATCCCGCGTACGGCACCGGGGACGAGCTGCTGGTCGCGCAGCGGGCGTACTTCCGCCGCTGGGGCGTGGTGCCGGCCGCCCTGTTCGACGGGGCGCCGGGCGAGGCGCTCACCCCGGCGACCGCCCTGTTCATCCACGGAAGCTGGCTCCATCTCCTGGGCAACATGCTCTTCTTCTACGTCTTCGGGCTCATGACCGAGGAGCGCATGGGCCATCTGGAGTTCGCCCTCTTCTATCTGGGCTGCGGGTATCTGGCCCTGCTCGGGTACGCCGCCGCCAACGCGACCTCGCAGCAGTCCCTGGTCGGGGCCTCCGGGGCGATCTCCGCGGTGCTCGGCGCGTTCCTCTACCTTTTCCCCAAGGCCCGGGTGACCAGTCTCTTCCCGTTCCTGTTCTTCCTGCCGCTGCGGTTCCCGGCCTGGGTGGTCCTGCCGTTCTGGTTCACCCTGCAATGGCTGGCGGCGGGCCGCAGCGGCTCGGGTCCCGGGGTCGCCTACCTGGCCCACCTCGTGGGCTTCTCCCTGGGTTTCGTCTACGCGTGGGCGCGCTTCCGGCGCCGCCCGGCCGTCGTGCCCGTCCGGGGGGTCCTGCCGGGGCCTCCGGTGGAGCGGCCGGGCCCCGTGGACCGCGAGTAGGGTGAGATCCCCAGCAGCGGCCCCCTAGGGAGAGAACCAGCCGTGATCACCGCGATCGTCCTCATCAAGACCAGCGTGGACCGCATCCCCGAGATCGCCGAGTCGATCGCGGCGCTGGAGAGCGTCAGCGAGGTCTTCTCCGTCACCGGCACCTACGACCTGATCGCCATGGTCCGGGTCCAGGCCCACGACGACCTGGCGGACGTGATCCCCGGCAAGATCAGCAAGATCCCGGGCGTCGAGGCGACGGACACGCACGTGGCGTTCCGTACGTACTCCCAGCACGACCTGGAGGCGGCGTTCGCGATCGGTCTCGACTCCTGACCGACGCGGCGCCGCCTCCGGGCGGGACTGCCGTGGGCGTCAGACCGCCGGGACGCAGCGGCCGTCCTCGGTGCGGTACTGCCAGCGCGCGCCGTCCCTGACGAGCTCGCGCACCGCGCGGACGAACCGCTCGACGTGCTCCTCGGGGGTGCCGGCCCCGAAGCTGACGCGGATGGCGTTGAGGGACTTCTCGCCGGGGGCCGCCTCGGGGGATCCGCACTCCCCCGCGGTCTCCGGGTCGCTGCCGAGCAGGGTGCGGACGAGCGGGTGGGCGCAGAAGAGGCCGTCGCGCACCCCGATGCCGTACTCGGCGGAGAGCGCGGCCGCGAAGTGCGAGCTGTTCCAGCCCTCGACGACGAAGGAGATGACGCCGACCCGCGGGGCGTCGTCGCCGAAGAGGGACAGGACGCGGACCTCGGGGACCTCGGCGAGGCCCTCGCGGACGGTACGGATCAGGTGCCGCTCGCGGGCGAGCAGGTTGTCGAAGCCCTCGTCGGTGAGCGCCTTGCAGGCCGACGCGATCGAGTAGGCGCCGATGACGTTCGGCGAGCCGGCCTCGTGGCGGGCGGCGCTGTCGTGCCACTCCACATCCACGCCGCCGTCCGCGCGCCGGGTGACCTTGCGGCTGGCCCCGCCGCCCGCGAGGTAGGGGTCGGCCTCGCGCAGCCAGTCGGAGCGGCCCGCGAGGACACCGGAACCGAAGGGCGCGTACAGCTTGTGCCCCGAGAAGGCGACCCAGTCGACGTCGAGGTCCTGGACCGACACCGGGTGGTGCGGGGCGAGCTGCGCCGCGTCGAGGACGATGCGGGCGCCGTGGGCGTGCGCGACGGCGGCCAGTTCCCGCACCGGCCACAGCTCCCCGGTGACGTTCGAGGCGCCGGTGACGCAGACCAGGGCCGGCCCGTACGGGTCGCGGGCGGCGAGGGCGCGCTCCAGGGTCTCGACGGCCTCGGCGGGGGTGCGGGGGGCGTTCAGGTAGGTCACCCGGGCGTCGCGCCAGGGCAGCAGCGAGGCGTGGTGCTCGGTCTCGAAGACGAAGACCTGGCAGTCGGCCGGGAGGGCCGCGGCGAGCAGGTTGAGCGAGTCGGTGGTGGAGCGGGTGAAGACCACCTGGTCGGCGGCGCGGCAGTCGAGGAACTCCGCGACGGTCCTGCGGGCGTTCTCGAAGAGGTCGGTGGAGAGCTGCGAGAGGTAGCCGGCGCCCCGGTGGACGCTGCCGTAGTAGGGCGCGTACGCGGCCACGTCGTCCCACACCCGCTGGAGGGCGGGCGCGCTGGCGGCGTAGTCGAGCGCCGCGTAGGTCACCTCGCCGCCGGTGACGAGCGGGACGGTGACATCCCGGCCGAGAACGGGCAGGGCCCCCGAAGAGTCACGGCAAACGGTCTGGTCGGCGGCAACGGTGGAAGCAGACATGGCGAGCTCCTGTGAGAGGCAGGCGAAATCACCGCGCGAGCAGGCTGCCCGGAGGCGGCGCTCAGCGCGGGAGAAAGGTGAAAGGGGTGTGCGGAGGCGGGGCTCGGCGCCCTAACGCATTCGCTTGCTCACAGAAGGCTCCCTCGAACGACCAGGACCCCTGGTGGTCCGCCCGGAGAGCGGGAGGGGTCCGCGCTTGCCGTAGGCCTCGCTGCCTACGACCTGGTCTTCACCCGGGGCACCCCGCCACGGACGGAGGGTTGCCGGACAGCCGGCCGGGGCCTGATGGCTGTCACTCATGACCTGGTACAGCATCTTGCCAGAGGATCTTCCCCGCGCAAGACGCGGTCCACGATCCGGACTGCGTCCCGCGCGGGGTCCCGGGTGGCTCAGGCGTTGCTGGCGGCCACCCAGCGCTCCAGGGTGCGCTTCGCGGCGCCGGAGTCGATCGCCTCGGCGGCCTTCTCCATTCCGGCGCGGAGCTGGTCGGCGAGCGGCGCGCCGGTCGGCGACAGCGCCACCAGGGCGGCCGCCGAGTTCAGCAGGACCGCGTCCCGCACGGGCCCCTTCTCGCCGTCCAGGAGGCGCCGGGCGACCTCCGCGTTGTACGAGGCGTCGGCGCCCCGCAGGGCCTCCACCGGGACGATGTCGAGCCCGACGTCGCGGGGGTCGAAGCGTTCCTCGGTGACCTTGCCGTCGCGGACGACCCAGACGTGGGAGCCCCCGGTGGTGGTCAGCTCGTCGAGGCCGTCGTCGCCGCGGAAGACGAGCGAGGAGTTGCCGCGCTCGGCGAACACACCCGCCACGATCGGCGCCATCCGGGCATCGGCGACGCCGACCGCCTGGGCCTTCACCCGTGCCGGGTTGGTCAGCGGTCCGAGCACGTTGAAGGTGGTCCGGATGCCCAACTGGCCGCGGGCCGCGGCCACATGACGCAGCGCCGGGTGGAACTTGACCGCGAAGCAGAAGGTGATCCCGGCCTCCTCGGCCACCTCGGCCACGCGCTTCACCGGCAGTTGGAGATTGACGCCGAGCTTCTCCAGGACGTCCGACGAGCCGGACGCGGAGGACGCGGCCCGGTTGCCGTGCTTGACGACCTTGGCGCCGGTGCCGGCCACCACGATCGAGGACATCGTGGAGATGTTGACGGTCTTCGCGCCGTCGCCGCCCGTTCCGACGATGTCGACGGTGTGTCCGGGCACCTCGATCACATTGGCGTGCGCGTACATCGCCCGGACGAGTCCGGCGATCTCCTGGACGGTCTCGCCCTTGGCCCGCAGGGCCACCACGAACCCGGCGATCTGCGCGTCGGTCGCCTCGCCGCGCATGATGCGGTCCATGGCCCAGGCCGTGTCGTCCGCGCTCTGGTCGCGGCCTTCGAGCAGTCCGTTCAGTACCGCGGGCCAGGAACGGCCCGCCGCGGTGTCGCCTCCAGCGGGGTTCACAGCGCTCATGGTCGCTCCTGGGTTCGTGGGTCACGCGGTCGCGGGTGACAGGTCGTGGGTGACGCGGGGTGGATCGCCCCGCACCACCGGGTGAGTCCACCCTATCCAGCCCGGGGGACGGCAAAGAGCCCCGTCCGTGTCATGGACGGGGCTCCAGCCGTGGCGAACAGCCGGGGATCAGTGGTGGCCGTGGCCGCTCGCGATCTCCTTGTACTCCTCGACGGTGGGCTTGGGGATCTGGCCTTCCTCCCCGTAGAAGCCCTCGCTCATCTTGGCGCGCAGCTTCTGCGCGCCCGAGACCTTGCGCTCGACACCGTTCTCGTCGACCGTCGGGCCGATCTCGGCCGGCTTGTACTGCTCGTGAGCGGTGAGCGTGTGCAGCGCGTCCTGGCTGAGCGGCTCGTGGACCTCGATGAACTCACCGTGCGGCAGGCGCTTGATGATGCCCGACTCGCGGCCGTGCAGCACCTTGTCCCGGTCCCGGCGCTGGAGGCCGAGGCAGATCCGCTTGGTGGCGATGAAGGTCAGCACCGGCACGACGAAGAAGGCGATCCGCACGAACCAGGTGATCGAGTTGATCGCCAGGTGGAAGTGCGTGGCCCAGATGTCGTTGCCGCCGCCGACGAGCAGGACGAAGTACCAGCTGATCCAGGCGACACCGAACGCGGTCCGGGTCGGGACGTTGCGCGGGCGGTCCAGGATGTGGTGCTCGCGCTTGTCGCCGGTGACCCAGGACTCGATGAACGGGTAGACCGCGATCGCGACCAGGACCAGCGGGAAGATGACCAGCGGGATGAACACGCCCAGGACGAGCGTGTGACCCCAGAGGTTGATCTCCCAGCCCGGCATGACACGGATCAGGCCTTCGGAGAAGCCCATGTACCAGTCGGGCTGGGCACCCGTGGACACCTGGTCCGGACGGTAGGGGCCCAGCGACCAGATCGGGTTGATCGAGGCGATCGCCGCGATGGCCGCGATGACACCGAAGACCAGGAAGAAGAAGCCTCCGGCCTTGGCCATGTAGACCGGCAGCAGCGGCATGCCGACGACGTTGTTGTTCGTCTTGCCGGGGCCCGCGAACTGCGTGTGCTTGTGGTAGAAGACCAGGATCAGGTGGCCGACGACCAGGCCGAGCATGATGCCCGGCAGCAGCAGCACGTGCACCGAGTAGAAGCGGGCCACGAAGTCGCCGCCCGGGAACTCGCCGCCGAACAGGAAGAACGACAGGTACGTGCCGACGATCGGCACGGACAGGACCGCGCCTTCCATGAAGCGGACACCGGTGCCGGAGAGCAGGTCGTCCGGGAGCGAGTAACCGGTGAAGCCGGTGAACATGCCGAGGACGAACAGCAGGAATCCGAAGACCCAGTTGACCTCACGGGGCTTGCGGAACGCACCCGTGAAGAACACGCGCATCATGTGCACGAACATGCCGGCGAGGAAGACCAGCGCGGCCCAGTGGTGGATCTGACGGATCAGCAGACCACCGCGCACATCGAAGGAGATGTGCATGGTCGAGTTGAACGCCTCGGACATCAGCTGGCCCTGCAGCGGGACGTAGCTGCCGTGGTACTCCACCTCGTTCATCGACGGGTGGAAGAACAGGGTCAGGTACACACCCGTGAGGATGATGATGATGAAGCTGTAGAGGCAGATCTCACCCAGCATGAACGACCAGTGGTCGGGGAAGATCTTGCGCATGTTGGACTTGGCCAGGGAGTAGATCCCGAGGCGGCCGTCCGCCCAGTCGGCGACCCGCTCACCGGCGGGTGCCTTCTCGCGCGAGGAGCGCGAGTCGGAGGTGGTGGTAGTGCTCATCCGCGCTCCCAGAATGCAGGACCGACGGGCTCCTTGAAGTCGCTGAGCGCTTCGAGGTAACCCTCAGCGTTCACGCCGATCTGCAGCTGCGGCAGGGCGTGACCCGCCGGGCCGAAGATGACCCGGGCACCGTCGGAGAGGTCGAAGGTGGACTGGTGGCACGGGCACAGCGCGTGGTGCGTCTGCTGCTCGTACAGGGAGATCGGGCAGCCGACGTGGGTGCAGATCTTCGAGTAGGCCACGATGCCCTGGTAGGACCACTCGAGTTCCTGCTTGTCCTTGATGTCGTCCGGCTGGAGCCGGATGATCATCAGGGCCGCCTTGGCGATCTCCTTCTGGAAGTCCTCGTCGTGCTCCTCCAGGCCCTCGGGCTTGGCGAAGGTGAGCGAACCGACGGCCAGGTCCGAGGGACGCAGCGGCTCGTTGGTGTTCATGTTGACGAGGAGCTTGCCCTTGGACCACAGCGTGTGGCGCAGCTTCGTGCCGGGCAGCGGGCCGAGGTCGCGCAGCAGCATGACGCCGGAGAGCGGGAACAGGGCCAGCGCGCCGAACATCGTGTTGCGGATCAGCTTGCGGCGGCCGAGCGCGGACTCCCTGGCGCCGTCCTTGAAGTCGGCCAGGACCTTGGCCTTGACCGCGGGCTCCGCCTCGATCGGGTGACGCTCGTCGGCGATCTCCACGTCGGACATCAGGGTGCGGGCCCAGTGGACCGCGCCCGCGCCGATCGAGAACAGCGCCACGCCGAGGCACATGCCCAGCGCGAAGTTCAGCGCGCTGATGTGCCCGATCGGGAACACGAAGATCGACTTGTCGTTCGGGATCGCCACGTAGGAGGCGATGAAGCCGACGGTCGCGACCATCGACAGCACGAACAGCAGGGCGACCAGGCGCTCGGACCGCTTGGCGGCCCGCTCGTCGATGTCCTGGATGCGGTGCTCGTGGGGCGGCAGCCCCGGGTCCGCGAACGGGTTCTGCTCGTCCGCGACGGCTACCGGACCGTGACCGTGACCGGCGTGGTCGTCGGAGGCCCGCTCGGCGGGCACGTTCTCTTCTGGAATGTCTTGGCTACTCATGACTTCTTGGCCTTTGCGGTCCGAGCGGCGACCCAGACGGCGACGGCGATCAGGGTTCCGAGACCGAAGATCCAGCCGAACAGGCCCTCGCTGACCGGCCCGAGGCCGCCCAGCTCAAGACCGCCCGGGCTCTCGGTGTTGTCACCGTTGACCGCGTCGAGGTACGCGATGATGTCCTGCTTGTTCTTCTCCGTCAGCGTGGTGTCGGGGAAGGACGGCATGTTCTGCGGGCCCGTCTGCATGGCCTCGTAGATGTGCTTCGGGTCGACACCCTCCAGGCTCGGCGCGTACTTGCCGTGTGTCAGCGCGCCGCCCTTGCCGGTGAAGTTGTGGCACTGGGCGCAGTTGGAACGGAAGAGTTCACCGCCCTTGGCGATGTCCGCGCCCTCGGGGCTGACCTGGTTCTTGGTCGGGATCGCGGGGCCGGCGCCGAGCGAGGCGATGTAGGCCGCGAGCTGGTCGATCTCGGCCTGGGTGTAGATCACCTTCTTGCGCGGGATCTGAGCGCCGGGCTGCTGGGCCGGCATACGGCCGGTGCCGACCTGGAAGTCGACCGCCGCGGCGCCCACACCCACCAGGCTCGGACCGTCGGAGCTGCCCTGACCGCCGGTGCCGTGGCAGCTTGCGCAGCCCACGGAGTACAGCTTCTGGCCCTCGGTGATACCGAGGGACTGGGCGGTTTCGTCGGCCTGCGCCTTGCCCGCGGGTGCGAACGCGGCGTACAGCCCCCCGGTGGCCGCCAGCGCGAGGAGTAGGACGACGACCGCCGCCAGCGGATGGCGTCGTCGTGCGGAGAGCTTTTTCACGGATTACCCCGGTGTCAGGATCTTCTGCGTCGGTGCTTCTGGATGTTTCGGGCGGTGGGCCCGATTACTTGATCAGGTAGATCGTGGCGAAAAGGCCGATCCAGACGACATCGACGAAGTGCCAGTAGTAGGACACGACGATGGCGGCGGTCGCCTGCTCGTGAGTGAACCTCCGAGCCGCGTAGGTGCGACCGAGGACCAGCAGGAAGGCGATGAGTCCGCCCGTCACATGCAGTCCATGGAAGCCGGTGGTCAGGTAGAACACCGAGCCGTACGGGTCGGAGGAGAGCGAGAGCCCGTCCTTCTTGACCAGTTCGGTGTACTCGAAGACCTGACCGCCGATGAAGATCGCACCCATGATGAAGGTGACGATGAACCACATCCTGAGCTTCTTCACGTCCCCGCGCTCGGCGGCGAAGACGCCGAGCTGGCAGGTCAGGGAGGAGAGCACCAGGATCGTGGTGTTCGTCGCCGAGAACGGAAGGTTCAGGCTGGACGCCATTTCCTTCCAGTGATCCGGCCCGGTCACCGATCGCAGGGTGAAGTACATCGCGAAGAGGGCCGCGAAGAACATCAGCTCGGAACTCAGCCAGATGATGGTTCCGACGCTGGTGAGGTTCGGCCGATTGACCGACGGGTGCGCGTGCCCGGTTTCTACTGTCGTTGCTGTCGCCACGACCGACATTATGTCGGTCGCTTATCCCGCCCTCACGCCGGGGGGTGCCGTTCGGGGTGTTGACCGGGTGTGTCCAGCCCGGATGGACCATCGAAGCCGTGTCCGAACCGGTGCTGACGAGGTGTTCAAGGGAGTAGCATCCGCGCATCGGGCCGGGGACGATCAGCCCGATACGCACGATGTCCGTACGACGCTGACGTCTCGGAGGAAGAATGCAGCCGACCGCCACGGTGCTGGTCTACAGCGACGACTCCAACACCCGCGCGCAGGTGCGGCTCGCCACCGGGCGCAGGCCCGCCCCGGACGCTCCGCTCGTCGAGTTCGTCGAGTGCGCGACACCGGCCGCCGTCATCAGGGAGCTCGACAAGGGCGGCATCGACGTCTGCGTCCTGGACGGCGAGGCGGTGCCGATGGGCGGCATGGGGGTGTGCCGGCAGATCAAGGACGAGATCTTCAACTGCCCGCCCGCGCTGGTGCTCATCGGGCGCCCGCAGGACGCCTGGCTGGCCACCTGGAGCCGTGCGGACGCCGCGGTGACCCTGCCGGTCGACCCGGTGGAGTTCGCCGCCTCACTGGCCTCCCTGCTGCGTCGCAAGAACCTTCTGAGCGCCTGAGCCACCCGCGCCCCGCCAGGGCCTGTCCGCACCCCTCCCGTCGTCCGTACGGCGGAGGGTCGGCGGACAGGCCCCGGGGCGCGGTCTCACACGCTCTCGGGGCGCAGCCTGGCGCGCTGGGCGGGGCTGGGGGCGTCCGGGGAACCGGCCACGATCGCGCTGCCCTCGCGCCAGTTCTTCCAGTCGAGGTTCCAGTCGCCGAAGCCGTTGCCGAACGCGTCCATCGTCTGGCCTTCGGAGTTGACGACCTTGACGATGTCGCCCTCGTTGAACGTGTTGAAGAACCACTCGGCGTTCTCGGTGCTCATGCCGGTGCAGCCGTGGCTGACGTTGGCGTACCCCTGGGAGCCGGTCGACCAGGGCGCGGCGTGGACGTACTCACCGCTCCAGGTGACCCGGGTCGCGTAGCGCACCTCCAGGTCGTAGGAGTCCGAACTGCCCTCGGCTATGCCGATGCTGGTACCGCGCATCCGTACGAGGGACTCCTTGCCGAGCACGACCTTGACGCCGTTGCGGGTGTCGAAGCCGGGCTTGCCCGTGGTGACGGGGATCTCTTTGATGTCCTGGCCGTTGCGGTAGACGGTCATGGAGTGGGTGGCGGCGTCGGTCAGGGCGACCAGGCTGTCGCCCGTGGTGATCTTCACAGTCTTGGCGTCGCCGCCCCACAGGCGTGTGCCGATCCTGAGGCCGGCGAGGTTGCTGTGGGCCGTGATGCTGGCGTGGGCGGGCCAGTACTCCTTGGGGCGGTAGTGCAGTGTCTTGTCGTCCACCCAGTGCCAGGCGCCGTCCACCGCGGGGGTGGAGTCGACCCGGAGGGCGCGTTCGACGATCGTGCGGGCCGCCTTGTCCTTGACGGGGGCGCTGAGTTCGGCGGTTATCGGCTGGCCGACGCCGTACTTGCCCGTCTTGGGCCCGAACTCGACGTTCAGCAGCTTCTTCGTCTTCGGCGTACTGGTGTCGAAGCCGATGACCTTGCGGCCGGGGGCGCCGTCCTCGTCCTCGGTGCTGACGCGCACCGTGTAGTGGGCGCCCGCGGCCAGCGGTGAGGTGCTGTGCCATCGGCTGCCGTCGGCGGCCAGTTCGCCCGTGACATAGCGCCCCGACGCGTCCGTGGCGGTCACGTCGGTGATGCGCCCCTCGTCACTCTCGGAGGTGATTTCCAGGGGCTTGTCGGGGTCGACCTTGGTCTGCTTCTTGCTGTCCTCGGAGAGGCCCTTGAACGAGATCTGTCCCGCCGCGTCGTACGGCTTCGCCGAGAGCGGGTGGTCGTCGGAGCCGCAGGCTGCGGCGCCCGCGCCGAGGGCGACCACCAGCGCGGTGCAGCTGACGACCGTGCGGATTCGCGGTGAGTGATTCATGAGTCCACGCTATGGACGCCCGTCAAGGACGGCGCGCCGGGTGAGCCGAGCGAGGGACACAAGTCGCGGCAAACGAGGGAGCCCGGACTCTCCTGACGGAGTGTCCGGGCTCCCGGGTGTTCAGCGCGTGCTACTGGGTGCGGTTCTCACCGTGGTAGTACTCGAAGACCCAGCCCCACAGGCCGAGCATGATCAGCGGCGCCGAGAAGTACAGCAGCCACCAGCCGAAGACGACGCCCAGGAAGGCGAGCGCGCCACCGGTGCCGAGCGCGAGCGGCTGCCAGCTGTGCGGGCTGAAGAAGCCCACCTCGCCGGCCTCGTCCGCGACGTCGGCCTCCTTGTCGTCCTGCGCCATGGCGTCGACCCGCCGGGCCGTGAAGGCCAGGTAGTAGCCGATCATCATGCTCAGGCCGAAGCCCATGAAGAGGGCCGTGGTGCCGGCCGGCTCCTTGGACCAGACGCCGTAGACGATCCCCATGATGAGGATGAACAGCGCCAGCCAGATGAACATCTTGCCTTGGACCTTCACTTGCCGGCCTCCTTTCCGCCAGGAAGGGCCGACGAACCGTGACCGGCGTTCTCGAGCTGGTCGAGGGCGGCGATCTCCGGGTGGTGCAGGTCGAACGCCGGGGATTCACTGCGGATCCGCGGCAGGGTGAGGAAGTTGTGCCGCGGCGGCGGGCAGGACGTCGCCCACTCGAGCGAACGGCCGTAACCCCACGGGTCGTCGACCTCGACCTTCTTGCCGTACTTGGCCGTCTTCCACACGTTGTAGAGGAACGGCAGGATCGACAGGCCGAGCAGGAACGAGCTGATCGTCGAGACCGTGTTCAGCGCGGTGAAGCCGTCCGCCGCGAGGTAGTCCGCGTAACGACGCGGCATGCCCTCGGCACCCAGCCAGTGCTGTACCAGGAACGTGCCGTGGAAGCCCACGAACAGCGTCCAGAAGGTGACCTTGCCGAGACGCTCGTCGAGCATCTTGCCCGTCATCTTCGGCCACCAGAAGTGGAAGCCGGAGAACATCGCGAACACCACGGTGCCGAACACGACGTAGTGGAAGTGCGCCACCACGAAGTAGGAGTCGGACACGTGGAAGTCCATCGGCGGCGAGGCCAGGATGACGCCGGTCAGACCACCGAAGGTGAAGGTGATGAGGAAGCCGACGGCCCAGAGCATCGGTGTCTCGAAGGACAGCGAGCCCTTCCACATCGTTCCGATCCAGTTGAAGAACTTCACGCCGGTGGGTACGGCGATGAGGAACGTCATGAAGGAGAAGAACGGGAGCAGGACGCCACCGGTGACGTACATGTGGTGCGCCCACACGGTCACGGAGAGACCCGCGATCGCGATGGTTGCGCCGATCAGGCCCATGTAACCGAACATCGGCTTGCGCGAGAACACCGGGATGACTTCGGAGATGATGCCGAAGAACGGCAGCGCGATGATGTACACCTCTGGATGGCCGAAGAACCAGAAGAGGTGTTGCCAGAGCAAGGCTCCGCCGTTTGTCGCGTCGAAGACGTGTGCCCCGAATTTTCGGTCCGCCTCCAGGGCGAACAGCGCCGCGGCGAGGACGGGGAAGGCCAGCAGCACCAGAACCGCGGTGAGCAGGACGTTCCACACGAAGATCGGCATACGGAACATCGTCATGCCGGGAGCGCGCATGCAGATGATCGTGGTGATGAAGTTGACCGCGCCGAGGATGGTGCCGAAGCCGGAGAAGGCCAGACCCATGATCCACATGTCGGCGCCGATGCCCGGCGAGCGGACCGCGTCCGACAGCGGGCTGTAGGCGAACCAGCCGAAGTCGGCCGCGCCCTGCGGGGTGAGGAAGCCACCGACCGCGATCGTCGAGCCGAAGAGGTACAGCCAGTAGGCGAACATGTTCAGCCGCGGGAACGCCACGTCGGGCGCGCCGATCTGCAGCGGCATGATCCAGTTCGTGAAACCGGCGAAGAGCGGCGTCGCGAACATCAGCAGCATGATCGTGCCGTGCATCGTGAACGCCTGGTTGAACTGCTCGTTCGACATGATCTGCAGTCCGGGACGCGCCAGCTCGGCACGCATGAGCAGCGCCATGACGCCGCCGACCAGGAAGAACGCGAACGACGTCACCAGATAGAGCGTGCCGATCGTCTTGTGGTCGGTGGTGGTGAGCCACTTGATCACGACGCTGCCGGGCTGCTTGCGCCGCACCGGCAGCTCGTTCTCGTACGAGTCTTCGGCGGCGGCACCCTGGGGTTCGTTGAGGATGCTCACAGGTTGTTCGTCTCCCGGTTCTTCTCGTGGCCCGTCTGCTCAATGCCGGCCGGGACGTAACCGGTCTGTCCCTTGGTCACGAGCTCCTTGAGGTGGGCCTCGTAGCGCTCGGGGGAGACGACCTTCACGTTGAAGAGCATCCGGGAGTGGTCGACGCCGCACAGCTCGGCGCACTTGCCCAGGAAGGTGCCCTCACGGTTGGGGGTCACCTGGAAGGAGTTGGTGTGGCCCGGGATGACGTCCTGCTTCATGAGGAACGGCACCACCCAGAAGGAGTGGATGACGTCACGCGAAGTGAGGATGAAACGGACCGTCTTGCCCGTGGGGAGCCAGAGGGTCGGACCCGGGTTGCCCGTCTGCGGGTTCCGCGTTGCGGGAGTGCCGACGTCGTAGACACCGCCGGCGTTCGCCGGGAAGTCCTTCTTGAACCGGTCCGGAATGGCGGCCAGGTTCGGGTCTGTCTTGGCGTTCCCGGAAGAACCGGGGACGTCCTCGACGTAGTTGAAGCCCCAGCTCCACTGGAAGCCGACCACGTTGACCGTGACGTCGGGCTTCGGCTTGAGGCTGAGAAGCTTCGTCTCGTCGCGTGCCGTGAAGTAGAACAGCACGGAGACGATGATGAGCGGGACCACCGTGTACAGCGCCTCGATGGGCATGTTGTACCGGGTCTGCGGAGGAACTTCGACCTTGGTCCGGCTGCGCCGGTGGAAGATGACACTCCACAGGATCAGGCCCCAGACCAGCACGCCCGTGGCGAGCGCGGCCGCCCACGAGCCCTGCCAGAGGGAGAGGATCCGCGGAGCCTCCTCCGTGACCGGGGTGGGCATACCAAGGCGGGGGAAGTCTTCCCAGTTGTACGAGCAACCAGTGGCTGTCGCCAGGACCAGGCCCGCAGTCATTGCCTGCAGCAGCTTCCGCCGCATCGGGCGCCGCGGCGAGCGGTCGGAGCCGTTGGGACTCACGTAGCGCCTTCCCGAGAGTCTCGCCCGCGCTGTTGGCTGCGGCCTTCTCGCTGGTCGGTCGCCGCCCTGCGTCGGGCAGGGGTTTGGATGTTTATGCGGACCAAACCCTACTGGACGCTATTTGGGGTCGCGCGGGGAGGGTGCCCAACGCGCCGCCCGACTCCCCGAAGGAGTGCTGTTTGGCCTTCAATGCCTTGTCAGAGTACCTGGAATGCCCCGGTCCGGATGGCTTCTGACGCCCCCTTGGGAGGGCCGGCGGCCGCCCGCCGTCGGCTCCCGCGGAGCTAGCGTGGGGGCGTGTCCTACTTCGACGCCGCGTCCGCGGCCCCGCTGCATCCCGTCGCCCGGCAGGCCCTGCAGGCCTCGTTCGACGAGGGGTGGGCCGATCCCGCCCGCCTCTACCGCGAGGGAAGGAGGGCCCGGCTGCTCCTCGACGCGGCGCGCGAGGCGGCGGCCGAGGCGGTGGGCTGCCGCCCCGACGAGCTGGTCTTCACCCCCTCCGGCACCCGTGCCGTGCACTCCGGGATCGCGGGTGCGCTGGCGGGCCGGCGGCGCGTCGGAGACCACCTGATCGTGTCAGCCGTCGAACACTCGTCGGTGCTTCATTCGGCGGACGCGCACGAGGCGTCGGGCGGTGCGGTGACCCGTGTTCAGGTCGCGCGCACCGGAAGGGTGTCCCCTTCTTCCTATGCCGAGGCCCTGACCCCGGGCACCGCGCTGGCCTGCCTCCAGTCCGCCAACCACGAGGTGGGCACGGAGCAGCCGGTGGCCGAGGTGGCACAGATGTGCCGGGAGGCAGGAGTGCCGCTGCTGGTGGACGCGGCCCAGTCGCTGGGCTGGGGACGGGTGGAGGGCGACTGGTCCCTGCTGGCGGCGAGTGCCCACAAATGGGGCGGCCCCTCGGGTGTCGGCCTGCTCGTCGTGCGCAAGGGCGTACGGTTCGCGCCCCAAGGGCCCGTGGACGAGCGGGAGTCGGGGCGGGCGGCCGGGTTCGAGAACATCCCGGCGATCGTCGCCGCGGCGGCCTCGCTGCGTGCCGTGCGGGCGGAGGCGGCGGTGGAGGCGGCACGGCTGCGTGAACTGACGGAGCGGATCCGGACGCGGGTGCCCGCGCTGGTGCCGGACGTCGAGGTGGTCGGCGACGCGGTCCACCGGCTCCCGGGGATCGTCACCTTCTCCTGTCTCTATGTCGACGGAGAGACTCTGCTGCACGAACTGGACCGGGCGGGCTTCTCGGTCTCCTCGGGCTCGTCCTGCACGAGCAGCACCCTGATCCCCAGCCATGTCCTGAAGGCCATGGCTGTCCTGAGCGAGGGCAATGTCCGGGTGTCGCTGCCGCCCGGCGCCGCGGAGGAGGACGTCGACCGGTTCCTGTCGGTGCTGCCGGGCGCGGTCTCGGGCGTCCGCGAGAAGCTGGGGGCGCCGACGGCGGTGACGAAGGTGCCCGCGTCCGCCGACGCGCTGGTGGTCGACGCGCTGGGCAGGCGCTGCCCGATCCCCGTCATCGAGCTGGCCAAGGTCATCGGGGACGTACCGGTCGGCGGCACGGTCCGGGTCCTGTCCGACGACGAGGCGGCCCGCCTCGACATCCCCGCGTGGTGCGAGATGCGGGGCCAGGAGTACGTCGGGGAGGAACCGGCGGACCGCGGCTCGGCCTACGTGGTCCGCAGGCTGTCGTAGGTCGTCGCACCGCGCCGGCCGCGGACCGGGACCCCGGCCTCCGCGGAACCGGGCGGGTCCGGCTGTCCCGGGCTCCCGGGCAGAGCTCCCGGTCCGCCTCCCCCGGACAGGGCTCCGGGCCCGCCCCCGTCGTACGGAGGCGGGCCCGGACCCTGGTCTGCCGCTCGGGTCTAGGACAGGTGCGCCCGGACCTCGGTGGCGGCGTCGTCGCCGTACGCCTTGGTGAAGCGGTCCATGAAGTGGGCGCGGCTGAGCTGGTACTCCTGCGTGCCGACCGTCTCGATGACCAGGGTGGCGAGCATGCAGCCGACCTGCGCGGCGCGCTCCAGGTCGACGCCCCAGGCGAGACCGGAGAGGAAGCCGGCGCGGAACGCGTCGCCGACGCCCGTCGGGTCCGCCTTGAGCTCCTCCTCGGGGCAGCCGACCTCGATCGGGTCGTGGCCGACGCGCTCGATGCGGACACCGCGCGAGCCGAGGGTGGTCACCCGGTGGCCGACCTTGGAGAGGATCTCCGCGTCGCTCCAGCCCGTCTTGGACTCGATGAGTCCCTTCTCGTACTCGTTCGAGAAGAGGAACGTCGCGCCGTCCAGCAGTATCCGGATCTCGTCGCCGTTCATGCGCGCGATCTGCTGCGAGAAGTCGGCGGCGAACGGGATCGCGCGCGAGCGGCACTCCTCGGTGTGGCGGAGCATCCCCTCGGGGTCGTCCGCTCCGATCAGGACGAGGTCGAGACCGCCGACCCGGTCCGCGACGGCCTTGAGCTCGATGAGGCGGGCCTCGCTCATGGCGCCCGTGTAGAACGAGCCGATCTGGTTGTGGTCGGCGTCCGTGGTGCACACGAAGCGCGCGGTGTGCAGCACCTCCGAGATGCGCACGGAGGCGGTGTCGACGCCGTGCCGGTCCAGCCAGGCGCGGTACTCGTCGAAGTCGGAACCCGCGGCTCCTACCAGGATCGGGCGGGTACCGAGCTGCCCCATGCCGAACGCGATGTTCGCGCCGACCCCGCCGCGGCGGACATCGAGGTTGTCGACCAGGAAGGAGAGGGAGACCGTGTGCAGCTGGTCCGCGACGAGCTGGTCGGCGAAACGGCCGGGAAAGGTCATGAGGTGGTCGGTGGCGATGGAGCCGGTGACTGCGATACGCACGGCTAGGACACGCTCCTGCGAGGGGAGGGGATTGACAGTTAACGCTACCGGGTCCGCACGCGACCCCTGAAGGGCCAAAACTACCCGATAGTAGATCTTTCTTCGTGACGGCAACGGTGCATACGGTTCCGGTATGACGAACCTCAAGGTCCACGGCACTGCTTCGCTCGGCCCGGTCGGCGACGCGGAAGGCGATCTGGCGTCGCTGCGCGGCGACTGCGCCCGGATGGCCGGTCACTGGGCGGCCCCCGCGCCTGTTCCCCCGCTCCACGTCTCTCCCTCCCTCATCCACGGGGTGACCGTTCCGCCCGCCTCGGCCCGACTGCTGGACGCGATGTCCGACTACGGCGACTGACCGGCGGCGTCCGTTCGGTGCCGCCGTACGGGTGAGAGCCCGGCGGCGCCGAACGGGTGAGGGTTTCCGGCGGCGCCGCCCGGGTGAAGAAGGGGTGCGCTCGCAGGGAACCGTGCGCTCCCCCGCCGCGTCCCATTGCCGTCCCCCGTAAAAGGGATGTGCCGTACGACCCTGGAGTGCCCGTCATCGACAGGGCCGGGTCATGGGACTGCAGTGGAGCCGAAGGAGCGATGCGGTGAGCACCGAGCGACCCGACAACGACGCGACCGATCCCGCCGGGAGTCACGCCGAGGGTCCCGCCGAGGAGGCGACCGAGAACACCGCCGAGGCCGCCCGGGAGACCGCTGCGGATCCCGCCGGGAACCGGGCCGAGAACGCCGTCGCGGACCCGGCCGACAGCACGGCGAAGGACCCGGCCGAGGTGTCCGCCGGGGACCACACCGAGGACCGGACGACCGCGGCTCCCGCCGGGGACCGGGCAGAGGACCACGCCGAGGTTGTCGCCGCCGGGGACCGAGCGGAGGGTGCCGCCGAGATTCCCGCCGAGGACCGGGCGGAAGCCACCGCCCAGGACGCGGCCGGCGGGGCGGTGGAGGATGCCGCCGAGGCGGCCGCTCCCGGTACGCGCGGCTCCGTCGCGGACTCCGCCGAGGAAGCCGACGCGGGTTCCGGCGAGGACTCCGGTGAGCAGGCCGACGCGGGCTCCGGCAAGGACTCCCCCGGTTCCGCCGCTCTCCCCGCTTCCCCCGAGGGTTCCGACGCGGGTGTCCCGGAGGGCTCCGGCGACGGTGGGGCCGGGGAGGGGTCCGGGGGCGAGCACTCCGAAGTCGCCGTCCTCGGGAACGGCTCGGGGACCGTCGAGGGTGACGGAGCCGGTGGGGGCCGGCGGCGCAACACCCCGGTGCTCGTCGCCTCGGTCGTCGCCGCCGTGCTGCTCGTCGGGGGCGGCGGCGCCTGGTTCGCCACGACGGCGTCCGGCGGCGGCCGTTCCGGCACCCCCGGCGCCGACGGCACTCCCCCGCCGCTCGCCCTCGACGGCTACTCCGCGAGCACCACCGGCGACGGGTCCACGGGCGGTACGGCGGGCATCGCGCCCGGCGAGCCCGATCCGTACGGCACGACGTACCGCGCGAGCGGCACACTCCCCGCGGGCCCCGGCTCGGCGCACGTGCAGTGGGCCGAGGGCAGGGTGAGCCGCGCCGAGGTGGCGCGGCTCGCGAAGGCCCTGGGCCTGGCGGGAACGCCCCGGCTCTCCGGGGACGCCTGGACGGTCGGCACCGCCAAGGACGGTACCGAGCCGAATCTGCGGGTGACCGCGGACGCTCCGGGAACCTGGACCTACAGCTCCGCCCTGCCGGGAGGCGACAACTGCGTCAAGGTCACGGTCTGCGAGTCCGTGGGCTCCGGCTCCTCGGCCGGCTCCGCGCCGGGCCCGGTGAGCGAGGCGGCGGCGAAGAAGGCGGCGGCGCCCGTACTGAAGGCGGTGGGCCAGGACGACGCGAAGCTCGACGCGAGCCAGCTCATGGACCGGGTACGGGTCGTGAACGCCGACCCGGTCGTCGGCGGCCTGCCCACGTACGGCTGGACGACCGGCCTGCGGATCGGCGCGGACGGTCATGTCGTGGGCGGCAGCGGCCAGTTGAAGACACCGGTGGAGGGAGACGCGTACCCGGTCGTCACAGCGCGGAAGACGCTGGACGAGATGAACGGGTCGGCGTCGGCGACGGGCGGTGACCGGCGCATGGGCATCGGCGGCTGCGCGAGCCCCGTACCGCTCAAGGACCGGGACGAGAAGCCGTGCGAGCACCCCTCCCCGGAGCCGGGGGCGGCGGTGACCGTCGAGAAGGCCACCTTCGGACTGGCGGCGCAGCGCGCGAACGGGCGGCAGGCGCTGGTGCCGTCCTGGCTGTTCGAAGTGCGGGCGCCGGGCGCGCAGGACACGTACACGGTGACACATCCGGCGGTCGACCCGGCGTTCCTGGCCTCGCCGGAATCGCCGGCTCCGCCGAGCGCGAAGCCGACCCTGCCGGCGCCGTCCGGCGAGCCCTCCTCGCCGGCGGCCACGCGTGACGTAGCCGTCCAGGGCTACACGGCCGACGGCAGGGACCTGACGGTCGGCTTCACCGGCGGGGTGTGCGCCGACTACACGGTGTCGGCGAGCGAGAGCTCCGGCAAGGTCACCGTGACCGTGACGGCGAAGCCCTGGAAGAACAAGGTCTGCATCATGATCGCCAAGTTCTACGAGAAGACCGTGCGCCTGGACGAGCCGCTGGGTGGCCGTGAGGTCGTGGGGAGCGACGGCAAGGCGGTCCACCACGGACGCGCCGGCATCCCCGAGACCTCGGGAGCGGCGTCGGCGGAGCCCCGGTAACGCGGCGGACCGGTCCCGGACACGCGAAGGCGGCGTCCCCCTGGCAGGGGGACGCCGCCTTCGTCCGTACTCCGCGTGTACGCGCCTTCGCCACGGGCCGTGGTCCAGGCCCCGGGGGCGGACTAGCTGAAGGAGTCGCCGCAGGCGCAGGAGCCCGTCGCGTTCGGGTTGTCGATCGTGAAGCCCTGCTTCTCGATGGTGTCGACGAAGTCGATCGAGGCGCCGCCCAGGTACGGGGCGCTCATGCGGTCGGTGACGACCTTCACACCGTCGAAGTCCTTCACGACGTCGCCGTCGAGCGAGCGCTCGTCGAAGAAGAGCTGGTACCGCAGGCCGGAGCAGCCGCCGGGCTGAACGGCGACGCGCAGCGCCAGGTCCTCGCGGCCTTCCTGCTCGAGCAGGGCCTTGACCTTGGCCGCGGCGGAGTCGGACAGGATGATGCCGTCGTTCACGGTGGTGGTCTCGTCCGATACGGACATCTGCTTCTCTCCCGGGTTGTACGGAGACTGCTTGCCGCAGGTTGCAACCCGCGGGGCCGCGGATTCATTCCGGGCCGAGCTTTTGTCTTCTGCCTTCTCTCTCATGCTCGCACATGCGCCCGCGCACGAACACCGGCCTGTGGACAACCCCACGGACACCCGGGTGTCACCCGCCGGAGAGGCGACCGGGATTCACGTCACATGGACGCTATGGCCATCGTCAACGTGACGTGAAGCGGTTATGATAGATAGCGTCAAATAGACGAAAAGGCATCGTACCGCCGGCCCGCTCCGCTAGGAGCCCGGCGACCCGCAGAACAGAAAGGGTGCGTGTCGTGACCACCGCCCAGACCCAGGAGCTCGACGTCCAGCCGACGCCCCTCGCCCTGCTGCTTCTCGGCCGCCAGGCCGATCCGAAGAGCGAGCGGGGCGTCGAGTGCCCCGGCGACCTGCCCTCGCCGTCCGACCCGGACCTGGTCGAACGCGCGCGGGCGGCCAAGGAGAAGCTCGGCGACAAGGTCTTCGTGCTCGGCCACCACTACCAGCGCGACGAGGTCATCCAGTTCGCCGACGTCACGGGCGACTCCTTCAAGCTGGCCCGCGACGCGGCGGCCCGTCCGGAGGCCGAGTACATCGTCTTCTGCGGCGTGCACTTCATGGCCGAGTCCGCCGACATCCTCACGGGCGACGCCCAGAAGGTCGTCCTGCCGGACCTCGCCGCGGGCTGCTCGATGGCCGACATGGCCACCGCCGAGCAGGTCGCCGAGTGCTGGGACGTCCTGACCGAGGCCGGCATCGCCGAGCGCGTCGTGCCCGTCTCGTACATGAACTCGTCCGCGGACATCAAGGCCTTCACCGGCAAGCACGGCGGCACGATCTGTACGTCGTCGAACGCCCAGCGGGCCCTGGAGTGGGCCTTCGAGCAGGGTTCGCAGGTGCTGTTCCTCCCCGACCAGCACCTCGGCCGCAACACCGCCGTCCGCGACATGGGCATGTCCCTGGACGACTGCGTGCTCTACAACCCGCACAAGCCGAACGGCGGGCTGACCGCGGAGGAGCTGCGCGGCGCGAAGATGATCCTGTGGCGCGGCCACTGCTCGGTGCACGGGCGCTTCAGCGTGGACTCGGTGAACGACGTGCGCGAGCGCATCCCGGGCGTGAACGTCCTCGTGCACCCCGAGTGCAAGAACGAGGTCGTCGCGGCGGCGGACTACGTCGGCTCCACCGAGTACATCATCAAGGCCCTGGAGGCCGCCCCGGCCGGCTCCAAGTGGGCGATCGGCACGGAGCTGAACCTCGTACGGCGTCTCGCGAACCGGTTCGCGCCCGAGGGCAAGGAGATCGTCTTCCTCGACAAGACGGTCTGCTTCTGCTCGACGATGAACCGCATCGACCTGCCCCACCTGGTGTGGACCCTGGAGTCCCTCGCCGAGGGCAACCTCGTCAACCGCATCGAGGTCGACAAGGAAACCGAGGCGTTCGCGAAGCTGGCGCTGGAGCGGATGCTGGCGCTGCCGTAGCAGCCGCCCCGCACGTACGTGACAAGAGAAGAGGCGCCCCTCGTGACCGAGGGGCGCCTCTTCTCTTCTTTGTCGGAACCGATCAGACTCCGGCCGGCTCCGGGGACTTGTCCTCGTCGGCGACGGCGCCCGTGACGGTGCCGGACTTCGCCTCGCGCTTCGCCGCCCGCTTCTTCGCCCGGCGCTCCTTGCGGAGTTCGAGCATCGCGTACAGCGTCGGGACGAGCAGCAGCGTCAGCAGCGTCGACGTGATGAGACCGCCGATCACGACCACCGCGAGGGGCTGCGCGATGAAGCCGCCCTCACCGGTCACGCCCAGCGCCATCGGCAGGAGGGCGAAGATCGTCGCCAGCGCCGTCATCAGGATCGGGCGGAGCCGGTGCCGGCCGCCCTCGATCACGGCCTCGACCACGCCGTAGCCCTGTGCCCGGTACTGGTTGACGAGGTCGATCAGCACGATCGCGTTCGTCACCACGATGCCGATGAGCATCAGCATGCCGATCATCGCGGGAACACCCATCGGGGTGCCCGTGACGACGAGCAGACCGATCGCGCCGGTCGCCGCGAACGGGATCGACACGAGCAGGATCAGCGGCTGGACCAGCGAGCGGAACGTCGCCACGAGCAGCATGAAGACGATCGCGATCGCCGCCAGCATCGCCAGGCCCAGGTTCTTGAACGCGTCGCTCTGGTCCGAGGAGACACCGCCGATCGAGGCGGTGGCACCGGCGGGCAGCTTCAGCTTCGCGAGCTTGGCCGTGAGGTCGTTGCTGACCGCGCCGGTGTTGTCGCCGGTCGGCCTGGCGGTGATCGTGGCGGCCCGCTGGCCGTCGATCCGGGTCATCGCGACGGGGCCGTCGACCAGCTTCACCTCCGCGATGTCACCGAGCTTCACCGCGCCGAGCCGCAGCCCGCGCAGCTCCGCGATCGTGGTGACGGGCTTCGCGGACTTGATGACGACGTCACGCTCGGCGTCGTCCAGGATCGCCTTGCCGGTGGTCGTGCCGCGGACCGCCTGGGTGACGGCAGCGCCGAGCGTGGCCTCGTCGAAACCGGCCGCCGCGGCCTTGGAGTTGGCCCGGACCGAGATGCGCGGCACGCTCTGGGAGAGGTCGCTCGTGACGTCGGTGACGTCGTCGAGCTTGGCGACCTCGTCGCGGACCTGGCCGGCCGCCTCGCGCAGCACGGCAGCGTCCGCCGCCTTCACCACGACCTTGAGGTCCTGGCTGCCGAACCCGTCGCCGGCCGCGACCGTGATGGTGCCGGCGCCGGAGAGCGTGCCGAGCTGCTTCTCCACGCGGTCCTGGACGTCCTTCGAGGACGCGGAGTCCTCCAGCATGATCTGGTACGACGCCTGGTTGGTGTCGGTACCGCCGCCGAAGGCCGCCATGAAGCCGGAGGAGCCGATGGTGACCTGGTAGTCCTTGACGCCCTTGACGCCGTCGAGGAGCTTCTCGACCTTCTTCGCCTGCGTGTCGGTCTCGGCCAGGCTGGTGCCCGGCTTCAACTGCTGCTTGACGCTGAGGACTTCCTGCTCGCCCTGGTCGAAGAAGTTCGTCTTCAGCAGGGGTGCCATGCCGAACGTGCCGACGAGGATCGCGGCCGCGATCAGCACGCTGGTCAGCCTGCGGCGGGTGGCGAAGCGCAGCACCGGGACGTAGAAGCGCTGGAGACGGCTGCGCTCCTCCTTCTCCTCGGCCTTGCGGCGGGCCTCCTCGGCGTCCGCCGGGGTGCCCTTGGGCGCGCGCAGGAACCAGTACGAGAGCACCGGGACGACCGTCAGCGAGACGAGCAGGGACGCCAGGAGCGCCGCCGTGACCGTGAGGCTGAAGGAGCCGAACAGCTCACCGACCATGCCGCCGGTCAGTCCGATCGGCAGGAAGACGGCGACCGTGGTGAGCGTCGAGGAGGTGACCGCTCCGGCCACCTCGCGGACGGCGGTGAGGATCGCCTCCTGGCGCTCCTCGCCGTAGCCGAGGTGCCGCTTGATGTTCTCCAGGACGACGATCGAGTCGTCGACGACCCGGCCGATCGCGATGGTGAGCGCGCCGAGCGTCAGCATGTTGAGCGACAGGTCGCGGGTCCACAGCACGACCAGGGCCAGCACCACGGACAGCGGGATGGACACCGCGGTGACCAGGGTGGAGCGGACCGAGGCCAGGAAGAGCAGGATGACCAGGACCGCGAACAGCAGGCCGAGGGCGCCCTCGGTGGTCAGCCCGTGGATGGACTTGGAGACCGCCGGGCCCTGGTCGCTGACGACGGTGATCGCCGAGCCGGCACCGAGGTCGGTGCGCAGGCCGGGCAGCTTGTCCTCGACCGCGTCGGAGATGGCGACGGCGCTGCCGTCGTGGGCCATGGTGACGGTCACGGCGAGGCTCGGGCGGCCGTCGGTGCGCGTGATGGAGTCGGCCTTGGCCTGCTCCTGCTCCACGGTGGCGACGTCGCCGAGGCGCACCGGCTTCTTGCCGGGCTGTCCCACGACCATCAGGTCCTGGATCTGGCGCAGTGAGGTGAAGCCGCCGCCGACCCGGACGGTGCGGTTGCCGCCGTCCTCGTCGAACGAGCCGGCCGGGACGGTCGCGCCGCCCGCCTGGAGAGCCTGGCCGAGGGCGGCCGGGGTGAGGCCCGCCTTGGCCAGCTTCCTGTCGTCGGGCGTGACGGTGACCTGGAGGTCGCGCACACCGGCGACCTGGACCCGGCCGACGCCGTCGATGCCTTCGAGGGCGGGGACGACGGTGCGGTCGAGGCGGTCGGCCAGCGCCTGCTGGTCCTGGCCGGAGGTGACGGCGAGGACGACGGTCGGCATGTCGTCCGTCGAGCCGGCGATGACCTGCGGGTCGACTGCGTCGGGCAGCTGGGCGCCGGCCCGGTTGACGGCCTGCTGGACGTCGGCGACGAGCTGCTTGGTGTCGTTGCCGTAGTCGAAGGACGCCATGATGACGGCGTTGCCCTCGCTCGCGGTGGAGGTGACACCGGTGATGCCGTCGACGCCTTCGAGGCTGTTCTCGATGGGCTCGACGACCTGCTTCTCGACCACGTCGGGAGACGCACCCTGGTACGGCGCGAGGACCGACACCACGGGCAGTTCGATGGTGGGCAGCAGCTGCTGCTTGAGCTGGGGGATCGCTATCGCCCCGAAGACGAGCGCGATGATCGACATCAGCCCTATGAGGGCCCGCTGCGCGAGGCTGAATCTGGACAGCCAGGACATGGGTGGTGGGTCTCTTTTCCGTGGTTCGAGCGGAACGCGGGGGACGGGGGAACTCCCCACGTCACACACCTTGGGTCATGGACGGGCGGTGATCCGTAGCCCTTGGGTCCATTTCCTTACCCGGAACCTACTCCAGCCGCAGTACGCGGAGGTAACGCTCAGTCCACCCTCGGGCGTACCAGCCCCGACTCGTACGCGATGACCACGAGCTGGGCCCGGTCACGGGCGCCGAGTTTGGCCATGGCCCGATTGACGTGCGTCTTCACCGTGAGCGGACTCACTTCGAGGCGTTCGGCGATCTCGTCGTTGGAGTGGCCCGCGGCGACCTGGACGAGCACCTCGCGCTCGCGCCCGGTGAGCGCGTCGAGCCGCTCGGAGCGGATGGCGCCCGGCTCGTCGTCGTCGCCCCGCGCGAGGAAGCGGGCGATGAGGCCCTTGGTCGCGGCCGGGGACAGCAGCGCCTCCCCGCCCGCGGCGATCCGGATGGCGTTCAGCAGTTCCTCGGGCTCGGCGCCCTTGCCGAGGAACCCGGACGCGCCGGCGCGCAGCGACTGCACGACGTACTCGTCGACCTCGAAGGTGGTCAGCATCACGACGCGTACGTGCGCGAGGCCCGGGTCGGCGGTGATCTGCCGGGTGGCGGCGAGTCCGTCGGTGCCCGGCATCCTGATGTCCATCAGCACCACGTCGGCCCGCTCCTCGCGGGTCACCGTCACGGCCTGGGCGCCGTCGGAGGCCTCGCCCACGACCTCCATGTCGGGCTCCGAGTCGACCAGCACGCGAAAGGCGCTGCGCAGCAGCGCCTGGTCGTCGGCGAGCACGACGCGGATCGTCATACGGGGTCCCCCAGGGCAGTCGCGCGGTTCTTGACCGGAAGGATCGCATGGACGCGGAAACCGCCTCCGTAGCGGGGACCGGCCGTGCAGCTCCCGCCGATCGCGGTGACGCGCTCGCGCATGCCGAGCAGCCCGTGGCCGCCGCCCTCCTGCGGCCCGGTGTCCGCTCCGGGGCCGTTGTCCTCCGCTCCCGGTCCGTGCGCCTGTCCCGGGACGGTCTCCCCGCCGGGGCCGGTGCCGTGTCCCGGGCCGTTGTCGAGGACGGTCACCTCCACCACGGGACCGACGCGGACCACGCTGACCTCGGCCTTCGCCCCCGGGCCCGCGTGCTTGCGCACGTTGGTCAGGGCCTCCTGGATCACCCGGTACGCGGCGAGGTCGGCGGCCGCGGGCAGCACCGTTCCGGAGTCGGAACGGGCCACCTCGACGGGGAGTCCCGCGTTGCGGAAGGTGTCCGCGAGCTCGTCGAGCCGGGCCAGCCCGGGGGCGGGCTCGGTCGGGGCCTCGGGGTCGCCGGACTGACGCAGCAGGCCGACGGTCGCGCGCAGTTCGTTCAGCGCGGACCGGCTCGCCTCCCGTACGTGGGCGAGCGCCTCCTTGGCCTGGTCGGGGCGCTTGTCCATGACGTGGGCGGCGACTCCGGCCTGCACGTTGACGAGGGCGATGTGGTGGGCGACGACGTCGTGCAGATCGCGGGCGATCCGCAGCCGCTCCTCGGCGACCCGGCGGCGCGCCTCCTCCTCGCGGGTGCGCTCGGCCCGCAGGGCGCGTTCCTTGATCGCGTGGACGAAGGCGCGCCGGCTGCGGACGGCGTCACCGGCCGCGGCGGCCATGCCGGTCCAGGCGAAGACGCCGAGGTTGTCCTGGGCGTACCAGGGCAGCGGCCCGGCGAGCATGGCGACCGCCGTCAGGACGGTCATGGTGAGAAGGCCGACGCGCCAGGTGGTGGGGCGGTCGGTGGACGAGGCCACGGTGTAAAGGGCGACGACGGCGGACATGGCCACCGGGGCGCGGGGGTCGGCGGTCACCAGTTCCACCACGGAGATGGCCACGGTCGCCGCGAGGACCTTCATCGGGGCGCGGCGGCGGAAGACCAGGGCCGCGGCGGCGAGGACCATCAGGGCGAGGCTGAGGGCGTCCGGGGTGCGGGCGCTCCAGGTCGTCCCGTCGGAGCCGTGCGGGTCGACGAAGGACCCGGCCACCATGGCGACGAGGACGCCGGCCGCGACGGCGGCGTCCAGGGCGAGGCGGTGGTCCCGCAGCCAGTCCCTCATACGCTCCAGGGTGCTCATCCGGTCCACGGTACGGGGCCCCGCCGGGCTGGGAACCTGCCGGTGCGGCACCCACCGCGGGCCCGGCCCGTCGCAGGCCCGGGGCGAGGGCGGCCCCGACGTCCCGGGCGGGCGCCCGGACCGCGGGAAGTGGTCAGCCGGGGATCAGGCCGTCGTCGCTGAGCATCTCGCGGACCTCTTCGAGGGTGGCGTCCGGAGACGGGAGGATGAGCTCCGACGGTTCCAGGGAGTCGTCGGGGAGCGGGGTCCCGGCGGCGCGCACCGCGTCCAGGAGGGCCGCCAGGGTGCGGCGGAAGCCGGACTCGTCACCCCTCTCCATCTCGGTGAGCAGTTCGTCGTCCAGCTTGTTCAGGGTGGTGAGCCGTCCGTCGTCCAGGCTCACCTGCCCCTCCCCCATGATCCGTACGATCATGTCGCCTCCTCAGGCATGGGCCCGCCAGGTCACTGCTTGTCGAAGCGCGGAGTGTCCTGCTGCTGCGAGGGCTGGGACTGGCCGTTGCCGCCCTCGATCGCCTGCTGCTGCGCCGAGGAACCGCCGGCCAGCTCGGCCTTCATGCGCTGCAGCTCCAGCTCCACGTCCGAGCCGCCGGAGATGCGGTCCAGTTCGCTCTGGATGTCGTCCTTCGCCAGTCCGGACTGGTCGTCCAGGGCTCCGGAGGCGAGCAGCTCGTCGATCGCGCCGGCCCGCGCCTGGAGCTGCGCGGTCTTGTCCTCGGCGCGCTGGATGGCGAGTCCGACGTCGCCCATCTCCTCGGAGATGCCGGAGAAGGCCTCGCCGATCCGGGTCTGTGCCTGGGCCGCCGTGTACGTCGCCTTGATCGTCTCCTTCTTCGTACGGAAGGCGTCGACCTTGGCCTGCAGACGCTGTGCCGCGAGGGTGAGCTTCTCCTCCTCGCCCTGCAGGGTCTGGTGCTGCGTCTCCAGGTCGGTGACCTGCTGCTGGAGCGCCGCGCGGCGCGACAGCGCCTCACGGGCGAGGTCCTCGCGGCCGAGCGCGAGGGCCTTGCGCCCCTGGTCCTCCAGCTTGGAGGACTGGTTCTGAAGCTGGTTGAGCTGAAGTTCCAGACGCTTGCGGCTGGTCGCCACGTCGGCGACACCGCGCCGGACCTTCTGGAGCAGCTCGAGCTGCTTCTGATAGGAGTAATCGAGGGTCTCGCGCGGGTCCTCGGCCCGGTCAAGGGCCTTGTTCGCCTTCGCGCGGAAGATCATCCCCATACGCTTCATGACACCGCTCATGGGCTTCGCGCGCCCCCTTCTGACGGACTCCAGCTCCAGGTACTGCAACAGGACCCACAGTACGGGCCCCGCATCCATTACCGCACTGTTCGGGGACGGATGCGCTCATCCCCAAGGACGACTGTGCCCGCCACCGCTCCGGCGTGAGGAGTAGGTGACACCCGGGGTGAACCCCGGAGCGACGTCCCCTCTGTCCAGCACAGACGCACGGTGTTGCCGGATCGTTCCCCACTCGATCGACGTCCATGCTCGCGGACCCCGTACCCTTGGGTTTTGTGTTCCGTAGCCGTGCGAAGGAAGAGAAGGCCCCCGCCGACAAGGCGCCGGTGACCGACTCCAAAGTGACCCGTGACCCTCAGGCCCCCAAGGGCCGCCCCACGCCGAAGCGCAGTGAGGCCCAGACCCAGCGCCGCAGCGTCGCCCAGACGCCGACGACGCGCAAGGAGGCCGCCAAGCGACAGCGCGACGACCGCCGTACGGCGATGGAGCGGCAGCGCCAGGCTCTCGCCAACGGGGACGAGCGTTATCTGCCCGTGCGCGACAAGGGCAAGGTGCGCCGGTTCGCGCGCGACTACGTGGACTCGCGACTGTGCGTCGCCGAGCTCTTCCTGCCGCTGGCCGTGATCATCCTCATGCTGAGCGTGGTGCCGGTCGCCGTTCTCAAGAACGTGGCGCTGCTGCTCTGGCTGGTCGTCATCGTGATGATCGTGGTCGACTCGTTCGTCATCGCGTTCCGCCTGAGGAAGCAGCTCAACGAGCGCTTCCCGGACGAGAACACGAAGGGCGCCGTCCGCTACGCGCTGATGCGCACGCTCCAGATGCGTCGACTCCGGCTGCCGAAGCCGCAGGTCAAGCGCGGAGAGCGGCCCTGAGCACTACGTCGTTCTCCGGGGGCGCGGCAGATGCCTGGCTGAGCAGGCTGGGCGGGCTGCGGGATGTCGTACGACAGGAACTGGTGGCCCGGCAGCTCGATGAGCAGATAACCGGGCGGTATCCGGTGGGACAGCGCCTGCGGGTGCTGGACGTCGGAGCGGGCCAGGGCACCCAGGCCCTGCGGCTCGCGCGGGCCGGCCACCAGGTGACCGGGCTCGAGCGGGACGCCACGATGATGTCCGTGGCCCGTGAGTCGCTGGCCGCGGAGCCCGAGGGCATCCGGAGCCGGGTGCGTCTCATCGAGGGCGACGGGCACGAGACCGGTGTGCACTTCCTGCCGGGCAGCTTCGACGTGGTGCTGTGTCACGGCGTCCTGATGTACGTCGAGGAGCCGGACGCCCTGCTGGCCGGGCTGGCGCGGATGCTGGCCCCGGGCGGGCTGCTCTCGCTGCTCGTGCGCAACGCGGACGCGCTGGCCATGCGGCCGGGGATCGGCGGGGACTGGACGACGGCCCTGGCCTCGTTCGACACGACCGCGTACACGAACCGGCTCGGACTCGACGTCCGCGCCGACCGTCTCGCCACGCTGACCGGCGCGCTCGCCGGGATCGGGGCCCCGCTGCACGCCTGGTACGGGGTGCGCGTCTTCACGGACACGGCGGCCGACGGCGCCCCGGTGCCGCCGGACGCGGAGTCGATGCTGGCCGCGGAGGAGCGGGCCGGACGGACGGACCCCTACCGCCAGGTGGCGGCCCTCCTCCATCTGTGCGGCGTGCGGGGCTGAGGGCCCACGGTCACCGACCGGCTCCGAGCCGCCGACGGGTCCCGGCCACTGTCGGGGCCGTCGGTGTCGGGTCCGTCGCCGTCGGCCGGCCCCGGGTCGCCGAGCGGCCCCGAAGCCCGTCCCGGATCGCCCGGCGGCCCGCCGGTGTCGCTCGCACGGGTGCCGTGGCGGGTGGCGGCGGGTTGCCGGGGTGTGGCCCCGGCAACCCCTACCGGCCTACTCCGCTTCGGCGTGCAGGCTCATCGGGCCGTAGATCTGCGTGCTGTCCTCGAAGAGGAACACCTGGTCGGCGCCACCCGCCACAAGGTCCTTCCACACCTCACCGATCCAGGACTCGGCGTCGCCCTGGGTGGTGAACTCCTCCGGCTGCACCGCGGGTTGGACCTCTGTCCCGTCGGACTTCTCGAACCGCCACGTCCATGCCGCCATGTACGCCTCCAAGGTGTGAGCACACTGCACAGCGGAAGCCGGACAAGATCCGTCTCCCGTCCGAAGCCTAGCCGGACGCGCAAGACGTCCGGGGACACGGAAAAATCGGCGGCGTGGAACTGACTCTGCTCGGCACCGGTGCCCCCGCGGGCCTGCCCCGCCCCGACTGTCCCTGCGCCGCCTGCGCGAGCGCGCTCGGCGAGGAGGCGCGGGCGGCCACCGCGCTGCTCGTGGACGGCACCCTGCTGCTCGACCTCACGCCCGGCGCCGCGTTCGCGGCAGCCCGCTCCGGGCACTCGCTGGGCGGCGTACGGCAGGTGCTGCTCTCCCATCCGCACGACGGGCCCGCCGTGGAGGTGCCGGCCGGGCTGCCGCAGCCCGGCCGGGTGCCCGACGGCCGGGAGTTGGCGCTGCTGACCGGTCACCGGGTGCGGGCGGTGCCGATGGACGCGCCCGGCACGGGGTACGCGGTGACCGGCCCGGCGGGACAGCGGCTCCTGTACCTGCCGCCGGGCGCGGCCCCGGCGGGTCTGGACGAGAACGGCGAGGCCTACCACATGGTGCTCCTGGACGTCGTGGGGCGGCCCGACGCGCTGGCGAGGCTGCGCGCGGCCGGCGCGGTCGACCCGACGACGGACGTGATCGCGGTGCACCTCGACCACGACGTGCCCCCGGGGGCCGAACTGCGCAGGCGGCTCGCCGCGGCGGGCGCGCGGGCCGTGCCCGACGGGACGACGCTCGACGTGGGCGTGTACGAGGACGTGCCCGACGTGCCGCGCAGGACGCTGGTGCTCGGCGGAGCGCGGTCGGGCAAGTCGGTGGAGGCGGAACGGCGGATGGAGGCCTTCGCCGACGTCCTGTACGTCGCCACGGGAGGGACGCGCGGCGGGGACTCCGAGTGGACGCAGCGGGTGAGGATCCACCGTGAGCGGCGGCCCGGCTCCTGGGGGACCGTCGAGACCTGTGACCTGGTCCCCCTCCTCGCGGAGGACGGCCCGCCCCTGCTCGTCGACTGTCTCTCGCTGTGGCTGACGGACGCCATGGACGCGGTGAACGCCTGGGACGACGCCGAGTGGTCGGGGGGCGGTGAACGCGCCCTGCGCGCCCGCGTGGAGGAACTCGTCGCCGCTGTCCGCCACACCCGTCGCACGCTCGTCGCCGTCTCGAACGAGGTCGGCTCGGGCATCGTGCCGGCCACGGCGTCCGGACGCCGCTACCGCGACGAACTCGGCCGTCTGAACGCGGCCTTCGCCGGGGAGTGCGAGCACGTGCTGCTGGTGGTGGCGGGGCAGGCCCTGACCCTGCGGGGCTGACGGGGGAAGACGCCGGGTCCGGGTCGCCCTGATCGCCGTCGGCGGCGGTCAGGGCCTCCTCGGGCCGGCCGGGGTTCAGTCCTCCTTGCGGGCGACGACGCGGTACGCGTTCGAGAAGCGGGTGCGGCGCAGCAGGGGGGCCAGCAGCCGGTCCAGCGCGGCGGCCGAGGCGAGGAGCGGGGCGGAGGCCCGGCTCAGGGCCCGGCGCGTGGTCCGCTGGAGGGGCGTCGGCGGTGCCGGGCGCCAGGGGGAGTCGGGTCCGGGGAGGGCGCGCCCGAGCACCAGGGCGAGGGCGCCCGAGAGGTCGTGGGGGATGTGCGGCTCGCGCCGGTCCGTGGCGACGACCACGCAGCCGAGGGCCTCCAGTTCGCCCAGCAGGTTGGGCAGCGGCATGAGGTGCAGATGGCGCGGCTGGCCGTACGCCGGCCACCACTTGCCGAGCAGCGCGCCGAACGCGCAGTCGGGGTCGGGCACTTCGACCAGGAGGTGCCCGCCGGGTCTCAACACCTCCAGCGCGGCGCGCAGTTCCTCGCGCGGTTCGGCGGTGTGCTCCAGGTGGTGGAGCATGCTCACGACGTCGTAGCGGGCGCGCAGCCGCTCGGCGATCCGCGGGTCGGAGAGCCGTCCGACGTGCGCCTCCTCCACCCGGCCCGCCGCCCGCGCCCGCTCGACGCGCCGGGTCGGGTCGAGGCCGTCGAAGGAGGTGTACGGGTGGACCTGCTTGGCCGCCGCCGGGAAGTGTCCGTGTCCGGTGCCGATGTCGAGCCAGCTCTCCGGTTCCGTGAAGGGCAGCAGGGCGCGGGCCGCCGCGAGGTGGCGTCCGGCTCCGCCGCGGGCGCCGAGCAGCCGTTCGGCGAGGCCGTCGTGGGCGTCCTCGCGCACCTCGCGGCGGTAGAAGGCCAGGCCCTCGGCGGTGAGCCGGGGGTTCTGGAAGGCGTGGGCGCAGTCCCCGCACGCGTCGACGACGAACGTTCCCGGCTTGCGCTGGCGCAGATCCGGCGTCCGCAGGCGGGTGTGCAGGCGGTTCGAGCCGCACCACGGGCAGTCGGCGCGGCGTGGTTCGTGGAACCGGGCGGTGCCCCGGGCGAGTTCGGCCGCGTAGGCGGCGCGGCGTTCGGAGACCGGCTGCGGGGTGGGGGGCATGGACGCTCCTGTCGGGGACGAGCCGTACGACAATCCGATACAAACGGTACGTATGTGATGGGGATCCGGAGCGCAACGACGTGGCGCGGACGCGTTCGATCAGTGCCGGTACTGTTCGGCGAATGAGCCCGCTTAATCTCGACGACTTCACCGATCTGATCGAGCGTCCCGACGGAGGCGTACGCCGTGACGCCGAGGCGTACCGGGAGCGCAGGACCGTGCCGCCCGGGGCGCTGGGCCGCCTCGACGACCTGGGTGAATGGCTGGCGGCGGCGCAGTCCGCGGTGCCGGTACGGCCGATCGAGCACCCGCGCGCCGTGCTGTTCGCGGGCGACCACGGCATCGCCGCCCTCGGTGTGTCGGCGCGCCCCGCGGGCGAGGCCGGCCGGCTGGTGCGGGCGGTCCTGGAGGGCGGGAGCCCCGCGTCGGTGCTGGCCCGGGGGCTGGGCGTGCCCGTGCGCGTGATCGACATGTCGCTGGAGTCGGATCCCGAGGGGCTGCCCGAGGAGGTCGTACGGCACCGGGTCCGGCGCGGTTCGGGGCGGATCGACGTCGAGGACGCGATGACCCCGGACGAGGCCGAGGCGGCGTTCCGGGCCGGTGTGGCCATCGCCGACGAGGAGGCGGACTCCGGTACGGATCTGGTGGTGCTCGGCGACATCAGCGTGGGCGGGACGACGGCGGCGGCCACCCTGGTCGCGGCACTGTGCGGGACCGACGCGTCCGTGGTGACCGGTCGGGGCGGCCAGTCCATCGACGACCTCGCGTGGATGCGCAAGTGTGCCGCGGTGCGTGACGCGCTGCGGCGGGCCCGGCCCGTGCTCGGGGACCAGCTTCAGCTTCTGGCGACGGTGGGCGGGCCCGATCTGGCGGCGATGACCGGGTTCCTGCTGCAGAGCGCGGTGCGCAAGATGCCGGTGATCCTCGACGGTGTGGTGTCGGCGGCGTGCGCGCTGGTCGGTCAGCGGGTCGCCTTCCGGGCGCCGGACTGGTGGCTGGCCGGGCAGCGCAGTGGGGAGCCGGCGCAGGCGAAGGCCTTGGACCGGATGGCCCTGGAGCCGTTGCTCGATCACGGGGTGACCGTGGGTGAGGGGGCGGGGGCGCTGCTCGCGCTGCCGTTGGTCCAGGCCGCGGCGCGCCTTGCGGCGGAGTTGCCGGAGGCCACCGCTGTTCCGGCGGCGGAGGAGACCCCGGACGAACCTTCCGAGTCCGGGTCGGACGCCGGGCCCGAGTCCGAGCCCACCCCGGGCCTCGACTCCGACGCCGACGCGTAGGCCCGGTCCGCCGGGCCGCACCACGAGCTTCCTTCGCCCCCTCCGCCCCTGCCCGTCCCGTACCCGGGGCGCCGCCCCGGACCCCGCTCCTCAAACGCCGGAGGGGCTGATACCTGCCCCGCGACCGACGGGCGGGCCGGAGGGGCTGGATTCTCGGGCACTCAATAACCTCATAGCACCCTTCTTGCCCCATATCATCCCGATACATGGGAGATGTCGGGATTGCGATCGCTGTTGAGCCGGAGCGGGCCTCGGGGCGCCGGAGTGACGGGGAGCGGCGGTCCACGGCCGGGTCCCGGCGGGCCGCCGCTCTCGCCGTCTGGTACCTGCGCGCGGTCACGTTCATCAACTTCCTGAGCGCCGCCTGGGTCTCCCTCGGACAGGACGTGCGACGGCACAACACCGAGAACTACTTCACGCCCTATCTGCTGACCGCCGGCTTCGCGTCCGGTGTGTTCACGATGTTCCTGGCCACCACGATGCGGCGGCGCAAGCGGGCCGCGTGGATCCTCAACTCCGTGCTCGGCGGGCTGTTCCTGCTGCTGTTCGGCGTCGCGATGGCGTTCCCGGAGATCCGCCAGTACACGCAGAACTGGGTCTCCCTCGCGCTGACCGCGGCCTTCGTGGGCTCCCTGGCCGTCGGCCGCCGGGAGTTCTACGCCAAGGGCGACCGGTCGAACCCGAAGCTCGCGGCGGCCGTCGCGATCGGCGGGCTCCTGGTCGCCTCGCTGCTCGCCGCGCTGCTGGTCACCGTCACCAACGACGCGCACGACGCGCACCGTTCGACCTTCCTGGACCGCTGGCGCTACGGCACCCTGCGGCTCGTCTCGGTCGCCGCCGACGACTCCCACTACCCCGGCATCGCCACCCCGAACTGGGTCAACGTCAGCATCAACGTGCTCAGCACCCTGCTGGTCCTCGCCGTCCTCTACGCCGCGTTCCGCTCCCGCCGCGCCGTCGACCCGCTCACCGAGGACGACGAGAAACGGCTGCGGGCGCTGCTGGAACGCAACGGCGACCGGGACTCGCTGGGCTACTTCTCGCTGCGCCGGGAGAAGAGCGTGGTCTGGTCGCCCACCGGCAAGGCGGCGGTGGCGTACCGGGTGGTGGGCGGGGTCTCTCTGGCGAGCGGTGACCCCATCGGGGACCCCGAAGCCTGGCCCGGCGCCATCGAGCCCTGGCTCGCCGAGGCCCGGGAGCACGGCTGGATCCCGGCGGTGATGGGCGCGAGCGAGGAGGCGGGCACCGTCTACTCCCGGCACGGCCTCGACGCCCTGGAACTGGGCGACGAAGCCCTCGTCGAGACGGCCGAGTTCACCCTCGAGGGACGGGCGATGCGGACCGTCCGGCAGGCCTACAACCGGGTCGCGCGGGCCGGGTACCGGGTGCGCATCCGACGGCACGAGGACATCCCGGCCGCCGAGATGACGTATCTGCTCCAGCGCGCGGACGACTGGCGCGACGGCGCGACCGAGCGCGGTTTCAGCATGGCGCTGGGACGGCTCGGCGACCCCGGGGACGGACGCTGCGTGATGCTCGAATGCACCGACGCCGAGGACGGCTTGAGGGCGGTGCTGTCCTTCGTGCCCTGGGGTCCCGGCGGTCTCTCCCTCGATCTGATGCGGCGCGACCGCGACGCGGAGAACGGGCTCATGGAGTTCATGGTGATCGAACTCCTGCGGCGCGCCCGGGAGATCGGGATCACCCAGGTCTCGCTCAACTTCGCGATGTTCCGTTCGGTCTTCGAACGGGGGGCGCGGCTCGGCGCGGGTCCGGTGCTGCGGCTGTGGCGTTCGCTGCTCAGCTTCTTCTCCCGCTGGTGGCAGATCGAGTCGCTGTACCGGGCCAACGCCAAGTACCGGCCCATCTGGGAACCGCGGTTCCTGCTCTTCGAGAAGAGCGCGGACCTGCCGCGCATCGGGGTCGCGTCCGCGCGCGCCGAGGGGTTCCTGGAGGCGCCGGGCCTGCCGAAGTGGCTGCACCGCAAGCACCTGGAGTCGCACCGATGAGACCGGCCGGGGCCGGCGCGAGGAGAGCCGTGGGGACGACCGGATGAGGGCACTCGCCCGCTGGGCCCGCGCCGAGTGGGGTCCGCTGTACGCGACCGTGCGCCGGGCCCTGCGGGCGAGGGGGTGGCGGGCGGTCCCGATGACCCTCGGCGCGGTGTGTCTGACGGCCGCCCTCCAGTTCGTCCAGAACCGGTCCTGGGGCTACCGGCTGGTGCAGAACACGGGTGCCGTCCGGGCCGAGGACCCGCTGTGGCTCGCCCTGGTCCGCACCCCGCTGTCCCTGTTCGTGCCGGCGCTGGACCTGCCCGTGTGGGGCGCGCTCGCGCAGATCCTGATCGTCTTCGGGATCGCCGAGATCTGTCTGGGCTGGTGGCGCACCCTCGTCGTGGCGTACGTCGCCACGCTGGCCGGGACGCTGTACGCCCGGGTCGGCATCGCGCTCGGGCCGCACGCCCCCCTGGGGCTGCCCGGGGCGGACGCGCTGGTCGTCGACACCGGTCCGTCGGCGGCGGTGGTGGGCCTCGCGGTGTTCCTGGGCTGGCGCTACCGGGCGTACGCGACGGCGGCGATCGTGATCGGGGCGATGGTGGCCGAGGTGATCGTCAAGGACAACCTCGCGGGCAAGGAGCACCTGGCGGCGATCGCCGCGGTGCTGGTGGTGTGCGCTCTGTCCGCCGCGCGTCACCGCCGTTCGGACAGGGAGCGGGCGGGAGCGGGGTCGGGTTTGCCGCCGATCCACTCCTGAAGCCTCCGGGCGGGGCCCGACCAGCGGCGGTCGTGCCGGTACGCGCGCAGCCTGGACTTGGCGCGGGCGCGCGGCCGGTTCCGGTAGAAGCGTTTCGCCCAGGGCGAGGCGGGCTTGGCCAGTCTGATGGCGCCGATGAAGGCGATGAAGGGCACGATCACTCCGAAGATCGCCATGCGGGCCTTGCCCTTGCTCAGGGTGAGCAGCACGAAGAGGAAGTTCAGGACGATGGTCACGATCGCGCTCGCGCGGTCCTGCGCCTCCTGGTCGCTGACGTCGTTGACGCCGAGCGGCGAGAAGCCGCTGAGCATCAGGCCGAGAAGGGCCGCCGTGACCACCACGACCTCCACGCTCTTGCGCCCGTCCTCGGTCCAGTAGACGTCGTCGAGGTGCAGGATCAGCGCGAACTCGTCGAGCACGAGGCCCGTCCCGACGCCGAACACCACGGCGCTCACACAGGGCCAGAAGCCGTAGCGGCTGCCGGCGACCGCGCCGAAGCCGCCGATCACCGTGAGCACGACTCCGGGGACCACGTGGTGGATGTGCAGATCACCGGCCTTGACGTTGCCGAAGGGTCCTCTGCCGGCGCGGATCATGCGCACGACGACGCGGGTGACCACGAAGGTCACGACGAACGAGGCCAGCGCCAGGAACAGGGGGAGCTTCCCGGGCTCGACGATGTTCCGATACAACCAATGACCCATATGTGAACTTTATCCAGCACCGCCGTATCCGCCCTCCGGGCGTCCGGGTAGCCTGCGCCGATGTCCAAGACCGCCTCCGGCGCCTCCCTGCCCGACAGTGTCCGCTTCGCCTTCGGCACCCTCACCGCGCTCCCGGTGAAGGTGACCCGCTGGGACCGTGACGCGGCGCGCGGCGGCATGCTGTGCGCCCCCCTGGCCGGTCTGGTGGTGGGGGCGGGCGCGGCGCTGGCCGGTGTGGCCCTGCTGGCCATGGGTGCGGGCCCGCTGCTCGCGGCCGTGGCGACCGCCGCCGTTCCGGCCGCGCTGACCCGGGGTCTGCACCTCGACGGTCTCGCCGACACCGCCGACGGGCTGGGCAGCGGAAAGCCGGCCGAGGACGCGCTGCGGATCATGAAGCAGTCGGACATCGGGCCGTTCGGCGTGATCACCCTCCTGTTCGTCCTGCTCGCCCAGGTGGCCGCACTCGCCCAGGCGTACGAGGTCTCGTGGGGCCGGGGTGTCCTCGCGGCCGTCGTCTCGGCCGCCGCGGCCCGCCTCGCCCTCACACTGGCCGCGCGCGCCGGGGTGCCCGCGGCCCGCCCCGGAGGTCTGGGCGCGGCGGTCGCGGGCACCGTGCCGGTGTGGGGCGCGCTGCTGATCGCGGCGGCCGTGACCGGGGCGGCGGCGGGCGCGGGCGCGCTCGTCGGGACGTACGACATCGTGCGCGCCGCGACGGCGGTGGCGCTGTCCGTCCTGACCGCCGAACTGCTGCTGCGGCACTGCACCAGGCGCTTCGGCGGTGTCACGGGCGATGTGTTCGGCGGTCTCGCGGAGACGGCGGCGACGACCGCGCTCGTGGTGCTCTCGCTGGGCTGATCGCCGCCCTCACGGGGTGGGGGCCAGCCCGTGGGGCAGGGTGCCCCACGGATGGTCTCCGGTGCCGGGGACGGCGCAGGAGAGTCCGGCACCCCGTTCCCGCGCGAGTGCCGCCGTGTCGACGCCGGCGGGCGCCCCGTGGACGAGATGGCACAGGCCCACACCGGTGCCCGTCCACGGCGGCGGGGGCCTCCTCCGGTAGGTGGCCCAGGTGCCCTCGAAGGTGACGAGGACATCGGCGATCCGGGCGTACGAAGGGTGCGGTGCCGTGCCGTGGTTGAGGACGAGGGTGCCGCCGGCCGGTCCCCGGACCTCGGTCGCCAGCCGCCGGTAGTAGCCGAACCCGCGCTCTGTCGCGGCCACCTGGTCCAGGAAGACGCCGTCGGTGGCGAACCAGTCGCGGTGGCGGGCCAGTTCGCCCCGGACGTCCGCGAGCGGCCTGCGCCCGTACGCCGTGTCGACGTACCCGAGGACCCGGACGTCCGCCGCGCGGAGCCGGGCGGCGACCGCCGCGAACCCCGGGTCGTGGCGGTCGCCGGGGCCACTGGCCGGGTTGAGCACCACGCCGTACAGCCGGGGCGCGGCGGCGACGAGCGCGTCCCACTCGGCCGGGCGGACGGCGGGGTGTTCGTAGTACGGGACGAGGAGGTCCTTCACCGGTGGGCCGTCACCTTTCCCAGCCGGGCGCAGACGAGCAGGGTCTGTGCGCCCGCCGCCGCGCCGCAGGCGATCAGGCCCACCCAGTGCGCGTCACCCGTGTGCGTGGCGAGGGCCGCGGTCTGGGCGAGCGCGGCGGCACAGACGACGGCGGCGGTGCCGGTGACGGCGCCGAAGGACTGGAGCAGCAGCCCGGTCCACATGACCACCCCCAGCAGGAGCAGTCCGCCGAGCCTGACCGCGTCCGCGGCGGCGGGCGCGTGCGGCCACAGCGCGGAGACGCCGAGGCCGAGAACGAGCAGCGCGGCAAGGTAGCCGGTCAGGCACCTCAGGAGCGCACCGGCGGTGACCCGCCGGAAACTCCTCGCCGAGGTGCTGGAGCGCAGTCCGGCGAGGCTGCCGCTGCGGAAGCGGAAGAGCAGCCACTCGGCGGGGCCCATGCTGAGGGTCAGCGCGACCGCGGCCGGTGCGGCGGCCGCCGCGCGCGCTCCGGTCAGGACGTCGCCGAGCGCCGCGTACAGCACGAGGACTCCGCTGCCGAGCCCGAAGAGGGCGTACCCGAGGGTTCCGGCGTGCCGACGACGCGGGGCGGACCGGCGGGAGCGCAGCCGCGCGGCGAGGCCGGCGAGGCGGCCCGGAGCCGTCACCCGCTTTCCCGTGACCGGCCGGCCCGCGGAGGCCGGCCGCGGATCACCGGCCCGCGCCGACGGCTCGGCGCCGCCCCGCAGGGTGCCGTACGGCAGCAGCGCGATCAGGCCCGCGCCCCAGCTCCCCTCCCCCAGATCCCTTACCGCCGGCGCCACTTCGAGGAGTCCGAGCAGGGCGACCGCCACGAGGGAACCGAGGAGCAGGGCCACGCGGGCCAGGTCGGGGACCGGGTGGAACACGGTGAGGGCCGCGCCCGCCGTCATGGGAGCCAGGGCGGCGAGCAGCGTGCGTTCCCTGCCCATGACCAGCAGAACGGTGGCCGCGCCGAGGTAGCCGGACTGTCCGGCGGCGAAGGCGACGGCGCCCCGGCCTGCCGATCCCGCCGCCGCGAGGGCCACCAGGGAGCCGAGCAGCACACCGACCGGGGTGCCGACGAGCAGGGCGCGGCGGGCGGCCGCGCGGTCGCCGAGCCCCATCCAGGTGTACGCGCGGTGGGCGAGCCCCTGGTTCCAGGTCCAGCCGCACAGCGCCCCGGCGAGCATCGGGACCGTCCCGGCCGGGAGCCCGAACGCGCCCCTCGGCCCCGCGAGGAGAGGTGCGGCGAGGACGTAGCCGAGGCCGGGGAGGGCGAAGACGACGCCCCGCAGGAGGCAGCCGATCAGACCGGTCACCCAGGGGTCGGGGGCCGGCGCGTCCGGTTCGGGATAGCCCCGGTCGACCCGCTGGAACAACTCCTCGGCGAGGGCGAAGGAGTTGGTGACGCCGTACCGTTCGCGGATCTGGTCGTCCGAGAGGCCCTCGGACTCGAGGTGCGCGGCCACCTCGTCGGGATGGACGGCCGCGGTGACGAACTCCGAGAGTTCGGAGGCGAGTTCGTCGATCGGGTCGGGCCGTCCCCAGCTCGCCGGGCGGCGCTGGCTCGGCACCAGGGGACGGGTGGCCTCGTGCGCTCCGGGCCGGATGCGCAGGGAGCCGCTCACCAGCCGGTCCCGTCCGTGGCGACGGCCTGGTACCAGGGGTCGCGCAGTTCGAGGGTCCAGTCGTCGACGGTCTCCACGGCGGGTTCGTACACCGTGGGCCGTCCGGCCAGTTCCTGGTAGACGGTCCTGAACGCGTCGACGGAACGGCGCAGCGTGAACCGGTCGATGACCCTCTGGCGGGACAGCTCGCCGAGGTCCAGGCGCCGTTCCTCGTCCCGCAGCAGGGCGAGGGCGGCGGCGGCCATCTTCTCCGGTTCGCGCGGCGGGACGACGATGCCGGTGTCGCCCACGGCCTCCCGGACCCCGCCCACGTCCGTGGAGACCGTCGTACGGCCGCAGGACATGGCTTCGATGATCGAGAACGGGAAGCCCTCCGAGATCGAGGACAGCATGACGACGTGGCCGGCCGCGTAGGCGCGCCACACCTCGGTGATGCGGCCCTCGAAGGTCAGCCCGTCGGTGACGCCCAGTTCGGCGGCCAGCTTCTCCAGACGGGTGCGGTACGCCTCCCCGCCGGGCGGTACCGGACCGAACAGCCGCAGCCGGGTCTCGGGCAGTTCGGCGCGCACCATGGCGTACGCGCGCAGGAGGGTCTCCAGGTCCTTGATGGGGTCGACCCGGCCGCACCAGGTGAGGGTGGGCACGGCGGGTTCGGGCCCCGCGTGCGGGAAGGCGTGCGGGTCGACGCCGTTGTAGACCGTACGGATCCGGTCCCCGTCGGCGCCGCCGCGCTCCTCCCAGCGGCGGTTGTACTGGTTGCAGGGGGTGATGAGGTCGGCGGCGCGGTAGCCGAGGGAGTTCAGCTCGCGGTAGAAGCCGAGCATGAACGCCTTGACGGGCCAGCGCTGTTCGGCGCCGCGGTAGCCGAGGTAGCGCTCGCGCAGATAGATGCCGTGCTCGGTGAGCAGGAACGGGACCCCGTCCAGGTGGTGCGCGACGAGGGCGGGCAGCGTGGCGAGGCCGCTGCTGACCGCGTGGGCGACGGAGTCCTCGGGGATCCGGACGCCGAGCGGGCGCAGCGCGTGTTCCAGCAGGTCCGTCGCGGTCAGCGCGTCGTGCACGGTGGGCCGGGCGGCGGCCGTCGGCAGATGCGGCATGGTCCAGATCCACATCAGCGAGCGCAGCGCCGCTTCGCCGCGCAGGGCGGCCGAGAGGCGTCCGTCGCGGGCGAGCGCGGCCAGTTCGAACAGGGCGTCGCCGAAGTCCTCGGCCGAGTCGGGGTCGAGGAAGGAGAGCAGGAAGCGTTCGTAGATCTCGGCGAAGCGGCGCTGGGCGCGGCCCAGCGGCGGGCGCGCCCGGCCGGGGCGCGGCCCCCAGGTCGGGACGCGGGTGTGCCGGTAGACGTTGGGCGGCAGCTCCCAGGTCACGGGTTCGCGGCCGCTGCCGGTGAGCGAGACGATGTGGAAGTCGACCTCCGGCATGCCCTTGACCAACTGGTCGCACCAGGTGCTGACCCCGCCGTGGACATGTGGGTAGGTGCCTTCGGTGAGCATGGTGACATGACGGCCGGTGCGCATCATGCGTGGTTCCCCCCTGGGACTGTTTCTTCCGGAGAGCCCCCCGGCTCCCCGTCGCACGGCTCACGAGCGCACCCCGGCCGGTCGGGCCGGGGTGCGCGTCGCGAGCCGCGTTGCCGCCGTGCTTACGCGGGCAGGTTCAGCTTGACCGCGGACTGGAGAAGCTCCGGCTTGGTCCAGTCGTTGCGCGCTCCCGCGTACGCCGTCCCGAACGGGGTGGTGCCGACCAGGAGTTGCTTGGTCGTCCCCTCGGGCACGGTCACCGGGATCTGCGTCCCGGACGGGGCGGTGACGGTGACCTGGTTGCCGACGCGGTAGGCCGTGACCCTGCCGCTCGCCAGGGCGGTCTGCCAGTCGGTACGGCGCTGCAGTTCGGTGCCGATGGCGCTCTGGCGGGGGTTCTGCAGCGGGGTGTTGTCGGCGTAGATCGCCTTGTAGTCGGCGAGCACCTTGTCCAGGACCGGGTAGAGGATGCGCCCCTCGGCCAGGTTGGACTGGTGGACGTAGTGCGGACGCGGGTCGTTGCCGATGGCGTGTCCGAGCGCGGTGCGCGCCTCGGCCGGGACGATGTAGTCGGCGTAGCCGGTGGCCGTGTTCAGCGGGGCCGACAGGCAGGTCGACGTCGCGTTGTTCTCGCACACGCCGCTGCCGCCGGCGGCCTTCGAGGTGTAGATGTAGTTGTACTCGTCGGCCATCTCCTGGGGTGTGCCGGTGTTGTAGTAGATGTTCATCGGGTAGCGGGGGACGGTCGTCACGCCGTTGCCGACCGAACGCTGCTCGGGCTCGCGGGAGTTGTCGGACCCGGTCCACTTGACGCCGTTGTCGGACATGGCGCGGGCGAGGTTCGGGTTGTCGACGGGCTGCTGGGGCAGCGTCTTGAGGCCCGAGTGCTCGCCGGTCACCAGCTCGGTGCGGTCGGTGGACAGGCCGTGGGAGGCCGCCCAGTTGTTGTTGTCCGAGATCTGCGCGGAGATGTCGGACCGGCTCACGTACTTCGTGGTGCCGTTGGTGTTCTTCGAGCAGGTCCAGGGGACGGTCGTGGTGTCCTGGACGCAGCCGAGGAACAGGTGCGTGTAGGTGTGGTTCATCCAGCGGAACTTGGCCTTGTCGGCGAGCAGCCGGTCCGTGAGGGCGTCGGTGCCGCCGTTCTCGGACTTCCACTCCTCGCCCGCGCCGGCGTTGAAGACCATGTCCAGGGTGAATCCGCGGTCGGCCTCCCACTGGGCGGCGTAGGCGGCGTCGGCCGCGGTCATCCGGATCGGCGTGGTGGTGTCCTCGCCGTCGCTGCCCGCGCAGTCGATGTCGCCGGGGGTGCAGTTGCGCTCGGAGTCCCAGCGGGCGTCGGGCGCGAAGACGTCGTCGACGTGGACGGAGAAGTAGTTCCTGGCCTGCCCGAGGTGGACCCCCTGGGTGAGCCATTCGACGATTCCGCGCGCCAGGACCTTGAACTGCTTCTGGTACTGGTTGTAGGCGAAGGTCACCACGAGTTCGCGGCGCCCGTCGTGCTCGTACTGCCCGAGCATCGAACCGCCGCCGGGCGCGTTCAGGTAGCTGGTGAACCCGGCCCTCGGGTGGGCCGCGTAGCCGTAGGTCTCCTGCACGGCCGGGTCGTTGTCCTCGAAGGCCAGGGGTCCGTCGAGGTAGCGGAACGGGCCGGTCGTGCCCGCCGCCGTGATCTGGGTGGTCTGGCCGTCCAGCACGCCGGACCAGCCGCCGTTCTGGTCGGTGTAGTCGAGACCGACCTCGGGGTGGGCCCACGTGTAGGCGTCGACCTGCGGGATGCCGAACGTCTTCTCGTAGGTCTCCAGGGCGGTCTGTTCGGCCGAACCCGCGCCGAAGGGCGCCTCGTTCGGCAGGACGACGCCCTGGTACTTGGCGCGCGGGGCGCCGTTCACGGTGTCGCTCAGGAACGTCGCGTTGATGGTCGGGCGGTTCGTGTCACCCAGGTTGACCGTGGTGTACGGGACACCCTCGTTCTTCAGCTCCGTGGTGATGGCTCCGACCTGGCCCGCGCCGTTGTCCACGACCAGGACCTTGAGATCGATCCGCGGCGTGGCCGCCGCGGCCGCGCCGGGTGCCCCCATGCCCAGCGCCAGGAGTCCGGCGGCCCCCAGGACGGCAGCCGTCCCTCTCCACCGATGCAGACTCTGTGCCATATGTAGCTTTCTCCCCCTCGAGCATCCCCCATGGGTGGAAACCATGGGGGATCTGTGGAAATCGTGCAAAGCAGTGGACGGCGTGCCCACTGAACACGATGAGTGTGTCTCAGGTCACCGGGAGTGAGGGGCGGGAATACGGCACGGCGCCACCTGTGGGTGAACGTCCGTAGAAATGAGCGAAACCCGGCCCCGAGCGTAGGCTCGTCCCGGGTACTGGCCCGGCCCTTCGGGGGCCCCGGCAAGGACCGCCCCCGAGGACGGATCTAGGGTCAGCCGTCGGGCCCGGTCGACCCACCCCTTCTCGGCCACACGAACTTCAATGGAAGCGGAGATCTCACCACCGTGACTGCTCTCACTCTCAGCACCGCCGCAGCGTCCGGTCTGCGGGCCGACGCGATCGTCGTCGGTGTCGCGAAGGGCCCCAAGGGCCCGGTCGTCGCACCGGGCGCCGAGGCCGTTGACAACGCCTACGACGGCGGGCTCGCCGGAATCCTGGAGACCCTCGGCGCCTCCGGCTCCGAGGGCGAGGTGACCAAGCTGCCCGCGCCGTCCGGATTCAAGACCCCCGTCGTGGTGGCCGTCGGCCTGGGAGCGGTCCCCGAGGACGAGGCCGGCTACGACGCGGAGACGCTGCGCCGCGCGGCCGGTGTCGCCGCCCGCGCGCTCGCCGGCGCCAAGAAGGCCGCGTTCGCGCTGCCGGTCTCGGACGCCGCCGACGCCGGTGCCGTCGCCGAGGGCGCCCGCCTGGGCGCGTACGGCTTCGACGCCTACAAGGAGACGGGCCGCAACGAGGCCGCCAAGGGCCGCAAGGGTCCCCTCGGCGAGGCGACCGTCCTCGGCGGCAAGCCCCGTGACGCGGCGTACAAGGCGGCCCTCGCGCGCGCCACCGCCGTGACCGAGGAGCTCAACCGCGCCCGCGACCTCGTCAACACCCCGCCGAACGACCTCAACCCGGAGTCCTTCGCCGCCGTCGCCACCGCGGCCGGCAAGGAGCACGGCATCAAGGTGCAGGTGCTCGACGAGAAGGCCCTGGTCAAGGGCGGCTTCGGCGGCATCCTCGGCGTCGGCGCCGGCTCGGCCGCCGGTCCCCGCCTGGTGAAGCTGTCGTACACGTCCTCGAAGGCCAAGAAGCACCTCGCCTTCGTCGGCAAGGGCATCACCTACGACTCGGGCGGCATCTCGCTGAAGCCCGCCGGGCACAACGAGACGATGAAGTGCGACATGGCCGGCGCCGCCGCGGTCTTCGCCGCCGTGGTCACCGCCGCGCGTCTCGGCCTGGAGGTCAACGTCACCGGCTGGCTCGCGCTCGCCGAGAACATGCCCTCCGGCTCCGCCACTCGTCCGGGTGACGTCCTGCGCATGTACAGCGGCAAGACCGTCGAGGTCCTGAACACCGACGCCGAGGGCCGGCTGGTCCTGGCGGACGCGCTGTGGAAGGCCTCCGAGGAGAAGCCGGACGCGATCGTCGACGTGGCGACGCTGACCGGCGCGATGGTCCTGGCGCTCGGCAACCGCACCTTCGGCGTGATGGCCAACGACGACGCGTTCCGTGCCGCGATCGTCGAGGCCGCCGAGGAGGTCGGCGAGGAGTCCTGGCCGATGCCGCTGCCCGAGCACCTGCGCAAGGGCATGGACTCCCCCACCGCCGACATCGCCAACATGGGCGAGCGCATGGGCGGCGGCCTGGTCGCCGGTCTGTTCCTGCAGGAGTTCGTGGGCGAGGGCATCACCTGGGCGCACCTGGACATCGCGGGCCCCGCGTTCAACGAGGCCGGTCCGTTCGGCTACACCCCCAAGGGCGGCACCGGTTCCGCGGTCCGCACCCTGGTCCGTCTCGCCGAGCTCACGGCGGCCGGCGACCTGGGCTGAGCCCTCGTACGGCACACCGGCCCCGGGCGTCACCGCGCCCGGGGCCGCTCGCATGGCCGAACCGGGGTTTCGCCCACGACGAAATCCGCAGGTTCACCCGGCTCCGCACCCCGTCGACGTGATGGATCAGACGTCCCACACACCGGCCCGGCGTCTCGCTCGCCCTCGACAAGTGCGAAGATGGGTTCTCGGCAGGACAGGGCCCCCACCACAGGGCCGTAGAAAGAGCGGCCGGACACCAGCCGACCGACCGGTCAACCACCCGTAAGGGACAAAGGTGCCCGGCGTAACGGCGCACATGCATGGAGGACGTGACGTGGCGAACGACGCCAGCACCGTTTTCGACCTAGTGATCCTCGGCGGCGGTAGCGGCGGTTACGCCGCGGCGCTGCGCGGAGCGCAGTTGGGCCTGGACGTCGCCCTGATCGAGAAGGACAAGGTCGGCGGTACCTGCCTGCACCGTGGGTGCATCCCCACGAAGGCCCTGCTGCACGCGGGCGAGATCGCCGACCAGGCCCGCGAGAGCGCGCAGTTCGGCGTCAAGGCCACCTTCGAGGGCATCGACGTACCCGCCGTCCACAAGTACAAGGACGGGGTCATCTCGGGCCTGTACAAGGGTCTGCAGGGTCTCATCGCGTCCCGCAAGGTGACGTACATCGAGGGTGAGGGCCGTCTGTCCTCCCCGACCTCCGTCGACGTGAACGGCCAGCGGATCCAGGGCCGCCACGTGCTCCTCGCGACCGGCTCCGTGCCGAAGTCGCTGCCGGGCCTGGAGATCGACGGCAACCGCATCATCTCCTCGGACCACGCGCTCGTCCTGGACCGCGTGCCGCAGTCCGCGATCATCCTGGGCGGGGGCGTCATCGGCGTCGAGTTCGCCTCGGCGTGGAAGTCCTTCGGTGCCGAGGTGACGGTCATCGAGGGCCTCAAGCACCTCGTCCCGGTCGAGGACGAGAACTCCTCCAAGCTTCTTGAGCGCGCGTTCCGCAAGCGCGGCATCAAGTTCAACCTGGGCACCTTCTTCTCGAAGGCCGAGTACACCGAGAACGGTGTCAAGGTCACCCTCGCCGACGGCAAGGAGTTCGAGGCCGAGGTCCTGCTCGTCGCCGTCGGCCGCGGCCCGGTCTCGGCCGGTCTCGGCTACGAGGAGCAGGGCGTCGCCATGGACCGCGGCTACGTCCTGGTCGACGAGTACATGCGGACGAACGTCCCCACCGTCTCCGCCGTCGGCGACCTCGTCCCGACGCTCCAGCTCGCGCACGTCGGCTTCGCCGAGGGCATGCTGGTCGCGGAGCGGCTGGCCGGTCTGAAGACCGTCCCGATCGACTACGACGGCGTCCCGCGCGTGACGTACTGCCACCCCGAGGTCGCCTCCGTGGGTATCACCGAGGCCAAGGCCAAGGAGATCTACGGTGCGGACAAGGTCGTCGCCCTGAAGTACAGCCTCGCGGGCAACGGCAAGAGCAAGATCCTCAACACCTCGGGCGAGATCAAGCTCGTCCAGGTGAAGGACGGTGCCGTGGTCGGCGTCCACATGGTCGGCGACCGCATGGGCGAGCAGGTCGGCGAAGCCCAGCTCATCTACAACTGGGAAGCGCTGCCCGCCGAGGTCGCCCAGCTCATCCACGCCCACCCGACGCAGAACGAGGCGCTCGGCGAGGCCCACCTCGCGCTCGCGGGCAAGCCGCTGCACGCGCACGACTGACCGGTCCGGCCGGGGATGTCCCCGGCCGCCCGCCGTCCCAGTCACCGCGTCGAGCAGGGCTCGACGACGACCACAGACTTCCGCACTTCCCCGAGCCCTCGATCCCGGTCGGGCAGGGGAGACCCCAATAAGGAGCAACAGAAACCATGCCGGTTTCCGTAACCCTTCCGGCACTCGGTGAGAGCGTCACCGAGGGCACTGTCACCCGCTGGCTGAAGGCCGAGGGCGAGCGCGTCGAGGCCGACGAGCCGCTGCTGGAGGTGTCGACGGACAAGGTCGACACCGAGATCCCCTCCCCCGCCGCCGGCATCCTCGCGTCCATCAAGGTCGCCGAGGACGAGACCGTCGAGGTCGGCGCCGAGCTCGCCGTCATCGACGACGGCACGGGCGCGCCCGCCGCCGCCCCGGCTCCCGCCGCCGAGGCCCCGGCCCCGGCCGCCGCTCCGGCCGCCCCCGCCCCGGTCGCCGAGGCCCCCGCGGCCCCGGCCGCCCCCGCCCCCGCTCCGGCCGCCGCTCCCGCCGGTGGCGCCTCCGGCACCGACGTCGTGCTGCCCGCGCTGGGCGAGTCGGTCACCGAGGGCACCGTCACCCGCTGGCTGAAGGCCGTCGGCGAGGAGGTCGCGGAGGACGAGCCGCTGCTCGAGGTCTCCACGGACAAGGTCGACACCGAGATCCCCGCGCCGGTCGCCGGCGTGCTGCTGGAGATCGTGGTCGGCGAGGACGAGACCGCCGAGGTCGGCGCCAAGCTGGCCGTCATCGGCGCTCCGGGCGCCGCTCCTGCCGCCGCGGCTCCGGCCGCCCCGGCCGCTCCCGCCCCGGCTCCCGCCGCCCCCGCCGCCCCCGCTGCTCCGGCCCCGGCCCCGGTTGCTCCGGCCGCCCCGGCCGCCGCCGCCCCGGCTCCGGTCCAGCCGGCCGCTCCGGTCGCGCCCGCCGCTCCCGCTCCGGCCCCCGCGCCGGTGGCCGCGCCCGCCCCCGTCACCCCGGCCCCCGCCGCGACCACCGGTGACGACGGTGCGTACGTGACCCCGCTGGTGCGCAAGCTCGCCGCCGAGAACGGCGTCGACCTGGCCGCCGTCAAGGGCACCGGCGTCGGTGGCCGTATCCGCAAGCAGGACGTCGTCGCCGCCGCCGAGGCCGCGAAGGCCGCCGTCGCGGCGCAGGCTCCGGCCGCTGCCGCCGCCCCGGCCGCCGCCAAGAAGGCGCCGGTCCTCGAGGTCTCCCCGCTGCGCGGCCAGACCGTCAAGATGACCCGCATCCGCAAGGTCATCGGCGACAACATGGTGAAGGCCCTGCGCGAGCAGGCGCAGCTCTCCTCGGTCGTCGAGGTCGACATCACCCGCCTGATGAAGCTCCGCGCGCAGGCGAAGGACTCCTTCGCCGCACGCGAGGGCGTCAAGCTCTCCCCGATGCCGTTCTTCGTGAAGGCGGCGGCCCAGGCGCTGAAGGCCCACCCGGTCATCAACGCCCGGATCAACGAGGCCGAGGGCACGATCACCTACTTCGACGCCGAGAACATCGGTATCGCGGTGGACTCGGAGAAGGGCCTGATGACCCCGGTCATCAAGGGCGCGGGCGACCTCAACATCGCCGGCATCTCGAAGGCCACCGCCGACCTGGCGGGCAAGGTCCGGGCGAACAAGATCACTCCGGACGAGCTGTCCGGCGCGACCTTCACCATCTCCAACACCGGCTCGCGCGGCGCGCTCTTCGACACGATCATCGTGCCGCCGAACCAGGTCGCGATCCTGGGCATCGGCGCCACGGTCAAGCGTCCGGCCGTCATCGAGACGGAGGAAGGCACCGTCATCGGTGTCCGCGACATGACCTACCTGACGCTCTCCTACGACCACCGTCTGGTGGACGGCGCCGACGCCGCCCGCTACCTGACCGCGGTCAAGGCGATCCTGGAGGCGGGCGAGTTCGAGGTCGAGCTCGGCCTGTAACCCGCGCCGCCGGCATACGGCACGCTGACACGGCACCCCCGTCCGGACCTCCGGGCGGGGGTGCCGTGTTTCCGTGGCACCCGGGTTCCCCGGCCGCCGATCTTCCGCCGCGCCCCGGGTTCCGCGATCACATCGACGGCACGAATCCGGACTTCACCCGGTACGAACCCGTACGGCCGGGAACACTCTGACAGCGTGTAAGTCTCGTCTCACCTGCGGGAAAGCGCCGCCATGCGCCCCTCACGGGCACAGCGGCGGCCTTATTGTCTAAAGGTCAAACGCCCACGAGGGTTTCGCCGCCCCTCCCCAAGGAGCTTTCATGACCGCGCCCGTCGTCCACTCGCTGCGCGAACAGATCCGCGAGCACATCGTGGAGGGGATCGTCAGCGGGCGCTGGAAGCCGGGCGAGCGGATCGTGGAGCGGCGGATCGCCACGGAGCTGGAGGTCAGCCAGACCCCGGTCCGCGAGGCGCTGCGCGAGCTGGAGTCGCTGCGGCTGATCGAGTCGGCGCCGAACAAGGGCGTGCGGGTACGCAATCTGACCGCCGCCGACCTGGAGGAGAGCTACCCCGTACGAGCCGGCCTGGAGGCCATCGCGGCGGAGCTGGCGGCCGGAAGGCTGGCGGAGGACTGCTCGGCCCTCGAACCGCATGTGGCGGCCCTGTACGAGGCCGACCGGCTGGCCGACGGGACCGGTCAGGTCCGGCACACCGTGGGCTTCCACCGCGAGCTGGTCCGGGCGGCCGGGAACTCCGTCCTCCTGCACACGTGGGAGGGCCTGGGCATCGAGGTCTTCACGGCCCTGTCCATCCGCTGGCTCGGGACCGTGCAGCAGTCGTACGCGGAGGAGCACGAGGCCCTCGTGGACGCCTTCCGGCGGCGCGATCCGCAGATCGCCGACCTCGTGAAGGCCCACGTCCTCGGCTGCGCCCCGCGTCCCTGAGGCCCTTCTTTGCGCCCCTGAGGCTCCGCCCCGCGTCCCCGAGGGGTGCCCGGACGGCACCGGCACCCGGCGTCGAAGGTACCCGGACCGCACCGGCGGCCGGCTTCAAAGGCGTCCGGACGACACCGGCGCAGGGGAGCACGCCTCCGCTCAACCGTGCTCTCACCTGCGAAAACCGTCGATTTTCGAGGCACCCGGTGCCTGACTCCAAGGCACCCCGTGCCGACTTTCCGATCTGAAGAGGATTTCCCCCGGATTCCTTTGATCGATCATCGATCAGGGGGTTACAGTCCTCGACGGGCTCCCACAAGAGCCCGCCGCCCTGTCCTGCCACAGACCAAGGGCACCCCCCGAAAACCCCTTGCCGATGAGGGAACCCCCCTCCGCATCCGGAAGGCGGCGCAATGACCGACCCCACCGCAATCCAGCCGAGCGAGCTCGACCAGCTCCCGGACCGCGACCCCGAGGAGACCGCCGAATGGCAGGCCTCCCTGGACGCCGTCACCCAGGCGGCCGGGCCGCACCGTGCCGCGTACCTGATGCGCCGCACGCTGGAGCGCGCCGAGGGCAACGGTCTCGCGCTGCCCAAGCTGCTTGAGACCGACTACGTCAACACCATCCCCACCGCCGCCGAGCCCGCCGCGGCCGGCGACGAGGCGATGGAGACCCGGATCACCGCGTGGAACCGCTGGAACGCGGCCGCGATGGTGACCCGGGGCGCGAAGCACGGCGTCGGCGGCCACATCGCCACCTTCGCCTCCGCGGCCTGGCTCTACGAGACCGGCTTCAACCACTTCTTCAAGGGCAAGGAGGGTGACGGGTCCGGCGACCAGCTCTTCATCCAGGGCCACGCCTCTCCCGGCATCTACGCCCGCGCCTTCCTCGACGGCCGGCTGACCGAGCAGCACCTGGACAACTTCCGCCAGGAGTCCGGCGGCAGCGGCCTCCCGTCGTACCCGCACCCGCGCCGGCTGCCCTGGCTGTGGGAGTTCCCGACCGTCTCCATGGGCCTCGGCCCGCTGTCGGCGATCTACCAGGCCCGCTTCAACCGGTATCTGACCAGCCGCGGCATCAAGGACGTCTCGCAGTCCCACGTGTGGGCGTTCCTCGGTGACGGCGAGATGGACGAGCCGGAGTCGACGGCGGCACTCACGCTCGCCTCCCGCGAGGGTCTGGACAACCTGACCTTCGTCATCAACTGCAACCTCCAGCGCCTCGACGGCCCGGTCCGCGCGAACTTCAAGATCGTGCAGGAGCTGGAGGCCCGGTTCCGCGGTTCCGGCTGGAACGTCGTGAAGTCGCTGTGGGGCTCGGCCTGGGACGAGCTGTTCCAGCTCGACACCACGGGCGCGCTCGTACGCCGGCTGCGCGAGGTACCCGACGCGCAGGTGCAGACGTACCAGACCCGTGACGCCGCCTACATCCGCCAGGACTTCTTCGGCTCCGACCCGGCGCTCGTCGAGATGGCGAAGCTGCTGAGCGACGACAAGATCATCGAGTGCTTCCGCTTCTCCCGCGGCGGCCACGAGTCGCGCAAGGTGTACGCGGCCTACCGCGCCGCCGTGTCCCACAAGGGCGCGCCGACGGTGATCCTGGCCCAGACGGTCAAGGGTCACACCCTCGGCGAGGGCTTCGCGTCGAAGAACGCCAACCACCAGATGAAGAAGCTGTCGGTGGACGAGTTCAAGCAGATGCGTGATCTGCTCGAACTGCCCATCTCCGACAGCCAGTTCGTCGACGGTGTGGTGCCCTACGGCCACCCGGGCGCCGACGCCCCCGAGGTCCGCTACCTCCAGGAGCGCCGCGCGGCCCTCGGCGGCCCGGCCCCGGCCCGCCGCACGCACGCCGTGGCCCCGCTTCCGGCCCCCGCCGACAAGACGTTCGCGTCCTTCGACAAGGGCTCCGGCTCGCAGAACCTCGCGACCACGATGGCGTTCGTCCGCCTCGTCAAGGACCTGGTCCGCGACAAGCAGACCGGCCGCCGCTGGGTGCCGATCGTCCCGGACGAGGCCCGCACCTTCGGTATGGAGTCGCTCTTCCCGTCGCTGGGCATCTACTCGCCCAAGGGCCAGACGTACGAGCCGGTCGACCGCGACCAGCTCATGTACTACAAGGAGGCCACGGACGGCCAGATCCTCAACGAGGGGATCACCGAGGCCGGCTCCATGGCGGACTTCATCGCCGCGTCCACCGCGTACTCCACGCACGGCGAGACGATGATCCCCTTCTACATCTTCTACTCGATGTTCGGCTGGCAGCGCACGGCCGACCAGATGTGGCAGCTCGGCGACCAGCTCGGCCGCGGCTTCCTGGTCGGTGCCACGGCGGGCCGTACGACCCTGACCGGTGAGGGCCTCCAGCACGCCGACGGCCACTCCCCGGTCATCGCCGCCACGAACCCGGCGGCCCTGTCCTACGACCCGGCGTTCGCGTACGAGATCGCGGCGATCGTCAAGGACGGTCTCCGCCGGATGTACGGCGAGGCGGCCCCGGGCGAGGACCAGGACGTCTTCTACTACCTGACCGTCTACAACGAGCCGATGCCGCAGCCCGCCAAGCCGGCCGGTGTGGACGAGGGCATCGTCAAGGGCCTGTACCGCTTCAACACCGTGGAGTCGGCGGGCCTGAACGTGGCCGCGGCGAACGCCCCGCGCATCCAGCTCCTCGGCTCCGGCACGGCGATCCACTGGACGCTGGAGGCGCAGAAGCTGCTCGCCGAGGAGTGGGGTGTGGCCGCCGACGTGTGGTCCGCGACCTCCTGGACCGAGCTGCGCCGTGACGCGCTGGAGGCCGACGCGGCCCTGCTGCGCGGCGAGGAGCGGGTGCCGTTCGTCCGCCAGGCGCTCCAGGGCGCCGAGGGCCCGGTGCTCGCGGTCTCCGACTACATGCGCCAGGTCCCGGACCAGATCGCGCAGTGGGTCGAGCAGGACTGGTCCTCGCTCGGTGCCGACGGCTTCGGCCTCTCCGACACCCGTGCGGCGGCCCGCCGCCACTTCGGAGTGGACGCGCAGTCGATCGTCGTCGCCGCGCTGGCGCAGCTCGCCCGCCGCGGCGAGGTCAAGGCGTCGGCCGTGAAGGAGGCCCGGGAGCGCTACGGCCTGTAGGGCCCGGGGCATGACACGGGGAAGGGGTACGGCGGCCGCCGTACCCCTTCCCGGCTTTTCCGGCTTTCCCGGCTGCCGGTGGTGTCCGGTCGACCTCGCCGGCTGTCGGTGGTGCCCTCTCGGCTTTCCCGGCTGTCAGTGGTGCCCGGCATCATGAACCCATGCGTGCCGCTCGTCTGATCAAGATGGTGCTGCTGCTCCAGACCCGCGCGTCGATGACCGCCGCCGAGCTGGCGCGGGAGCTGGAGGTGTCCGAGCGCACGGTCGCCCGGGACGCGCAGGCGCTGTCGGAGGCGGGGATCCCGGTCTACGCCGACCGGGGCCGGACCGGCGGCTACCGCCTGGTGGGCGGGTACCGCACGCGGCTGACGGGGCTGGCGCGGAACGAGGCGGAGGCACTGTTCCTGAGCGGGGTGCCGGGGGCGCTGCGCGACATGGGTCTTCAGGACTCGGCGTCGGCGGCCCGGCTGAAGGTGTCGGCGGCGCTGCTGCCCTCGCTCCAGGACGCCTCGCGGTCGGCGGCGCAGCGGTTCCATCTGGACGCGCCCGCCTGGTTCAGCGAGCCGCGGACGCCCGGGCTGCTGCCCGCGCTCGCGGACGCGGTGTGGGACGACCGCCCGGTCCTCGCCCGCTACCGGCGCGACGGGGCGGAGGTGGAACGGACCCTCGAACCGTACGGGCTCGTGTTGAAGGCGGGGCTCTGGTACCTGTGCGCGAGGGTGGCCGACGCGGGTGCCTTCCGTGTCTACAGGATCGACCGGTTCACCGCGGTCGAACCCGGCCCGGAGCGGTTCCTGCGGGACGAGGAGTTCGACCTACCGGCGTTCTGGGAGGAGCGGGCCGAGGAGTTCGCCCGGTCCGTCCTGCGGTCCGAGGTCGTCGTGCGGCTGTCCCCTGAGGGCGTGCGGACGCTGCCGTACGTCCTCGATCCCGCGTCGGCGAGGGAGGGGCTCGGCACGGCGGGCGCCCCCGACGGGCGGGGCTGGGTGACCCTCACCCTGCCGGTCGAGTCCGAGGAGGTCGCCCGTACGCAACTGCGGGGGCTCGGGCCCGAGGTGGAGGTGCTCGCTCCGGCGGCTCTGCGCAGGCGCTGCGCCGAGGACGCGGCCGGTGCGGCGGCGCTCTACCGGTCTCCGACCGCTTGAAATCCGTAGGAACCCGGCGGTTTTACCTTCGGCATGTGCATGCATAACAATCTGCTCCGCTCCACGTGCGTCGCTCCCGCCCAGGCCCGATGCTGGACCCGTGATGGACGAGACGGAGTTCTGGGAGCTGGTGGACACGACCCGCGAGACGGCCGAGGGAGACCCCGAGGAACAGGCGGATCTGCTCGTCGAGCGGCTCGTCCAGCTTGATCCGGACTCCGTCCTGGACTTCGCCCGGCACTTCGAGTCCCGCTACAACCGCGCGTACCGCTGGGATCTGTGGGGCGCCGCCTGGGTGCTGCTCGACGGGGCGAGCGACGACGCCTTCGACTTCTTCCGGTGCTGGCTGATCGGCCAGGGCCGGGACGTCTTCGAGGGGGCGATGCACGACCCCGACACGCTCGCCGAGCTGCTGGACGACTTCGACGAGGAGATCGACGGCGACGGCGAGGAGCTGGGGTACGCGGCCGACGAGGCGTACGAGCAGCTCACCGGTGCCGTCGCGCCCGCTCTGGGCATCCCGGCCGCGGCCGCCGAGCCCGAGGGCACCCCGCTCGAATTCGAGAACGAGTCGGTCGTCGCGGAGCGCTACCCCAAGCTGTGGGAGCGGTTCAGGGAGGACTGAGGGAGGACTGACGGGCCGAACGGACCGGTCTGTCAGGACGTGCCCGTGCGGCTCCGGGGTACGGCGGCCAGGCGCGTCCGGTCCACGGGGACGTACGCCCGCGCATCGTCGGCCCGCGTCGTGTGGTGCCGCGGGGCCGCGTTGGCCTGGTCCAGCGCGGAGGCCGTGACCGCCGCCGGGCCCAGGACGACCGTGACCACGGCGCACACCACCGCCCACGGACCCCGCGCCACCGTCCACGGCCCTCGCGCCGCCGTCACCCGGCCACCGGACGGTTCCACGGCCCGTGCGTCCTGTCCGCCCCCGGTGCGCCCCGCGTGCGCCCCGCTCCCCGCGCGGCGCGCGGGCCCCGTCCGACTGATCCTCATCATCCCCGCCTCCGGTCGGTGCGTACGACGCCGTGCGGCGCCGTACGTGGACGGTAGGGCGCCCGGCTCTGGGGACCCTGTGAGCCGCCGGGGGTGTGCCTGTGACCGACGGCGCCGGGCGCTCAGCGGCCCTGGATGCGGGCGGCGAGCTCGCGGATGTCGGGGAGGCGGTCGCTGAGGGCGGCGCCCGGGCAGCTCGTCATGAAGGCCGCGTCGTGGCCGGAGACGGTGGCGAGCACGGCGGCGGTGCCCGCGGCGTAGCGGCTGAGGCTGTTGCTGGAGACGAGACGGACCGTGCCCCGGGGGTCCACTCCGCCGAGCCCGAGCTTCCAGGCCACGAGCCGGGCGATCGCGTCGGTCATCGCCTTCGGCACCTGCGATCCCGCCGTGAAGGTGCCGATCGCGGCGATCCCGGCGGAGCGGTGGTTGAAGCCCTGCGTGTGCGCTCCGGTGACGGGCCGGTCGATCCCGCCCGCGCGGCCCTCGTAGATCGTGCCGCAGCGGTCGACGAGGAAGTTGTAGCCGATGTCGTCCCAGTCCTTGGCGCCCGTCTGGCCCGCGTACACGTCACGGATGATGCGGGGCACGTCGGCGCAGTCGTAGCCGTTCGGCGTGTCGGTGTGATGGACGAAGACCGCCACGACGCGGTCGTCGTAGCGGGGCGGCGGCTGCTTTCGGGTGCTCGCGGTGTCCAGCCACGCCGTCCGCGGCACGATGGGCGGTCTGGCGACCGGACGGGGGACGGTGATCCGGGCCGCGACCGGGGGCGGGGTGGCGGTGCGGGACGCCGTGCGGTCCACCCCGGCCGCGCACATCACCAGTGCCAGGACCGCGAGCAGGCCGGGCGCGCATCCGAGGGCGATGAGGGCCGGTTTCGAGAGCTTCAGCGGCGCGCGCCGGCGTGCGCCGGGCGGCACGGGCGCACGAGGGGCCCGCGCCGCCCGGCCGGTGCGCTCCTCGCGGGCCCGGGGCCCCGGGCGTCCGTGCCGCCCGTGCCGGGACGCCCGCTCCCCGCTCCGTATTCGAGGCCCCCGCGGATTCCGGAAGACACGCATGGAGCCACCCTGACCCGGATCCGCGCGGGCCGCGATGTGGGGTGTGCCACCTGGTGGAACCATCGGTCGTGTCCGGGACGTTTCTACAGGTCCACGGGTGTGTGGCCGTTTCCGCGGGCACCGAACGCGCGTGGCTGATCACTGGGCCCGCCCGGCGCGTACTAAGGGGCCCTAGAGAAAGGCGGCTCCGTGGACGTTCTCGACCTCCTGCTGGTGCTGGTCATCCTGGTCTACGCGGCCTCCGGGTACCGCCGCGGCCTGGTGGCCGGGTGTGTCTCGCTGGCCGGCTTCGTGGGCGGCGCCGTCATCGGCGTATGGGTGCTGCCGTGGGTCATGGAGCTGGTCACGGCGGGGACACCGGCGGCGACGGTCACGGCGGTGCTCACGGTGCTGGTGCCCGGGGTCGTGGGCCACGAGCTGGCCGGACGGCTGGCGCTGAAGCTGCGCCGCGAGCTGGACCAGGGGCCGCTGCGAGTGGCCGACGGGATCGGCGGAGCCGCGGCGAACACCGTCGCCGTGCTGCTGGTGGCCTGGGTGGCGGCGAGCGTCCTGGGCGCGTCCTCCTCGACGGTGGTGACGCAGTCGATCCGCAACTCGGCGCTGCTGGGCGCCGTGCAGAACTCGATGCCGGAGACCACGCCGACCTGGTTCTCGCGCGCGACCTCGGCCCTCACCGAGGCGGGCTTCCCGCAGGTCTTCAACCCGTTCGAGAACGAACCGGCGGCCGGTGTCGCCAAGCCCTCCGGGGACAGTGTCACGCCCTCCGCGACGAACGCGGCCAAGCTGAGCACCGTGAAGGTCGAGGGCGCCTCGGGCAACCAGGGCCGGGAGGGCAGCGGCTTCGTCTACGCCGCCCACCGCGTCATGACCAACGCGCACGTGGTGGCCGGGATCGACCGGCCGACCGTGCGGGTGGGCGGGGTCGGCCGCCCCTACCAGGCGCGGGTGGTGCTCTTCGACCCGCAGAAGGACGTCGCCGTCCTGTACGTGCCGGCGCTGCGGGCGCCCGTCCTCCACTTCGACGGGGTCGCCTCGCGCGGCGACTCCGCGGTGGTCGCGGGCTACCCGCAGGACGGCGGTCTCGACCTCCAGGCGGCCACCGTCGCGAGCCGCATCAACGCGACCGGCCAGAACATCTACAACACCGGCACCGTCACCCGCGAGATCTACGCGATCCGCTCGACCGTCCGGCCCGGCAACTCCGGCGGCCCGCTCCTGACGACGGACGGCAAGGTGTACGGCGTGGTCTTCGCGCGTTCGACCTCGGACGCCGAGACCGGTTACGTCCTGACGGCGCACGAGGTCGCGAGCGACGCCCGCAAGGCGGCCCACGCCACGGCCCGCGTGGACACGGGCGACCTCGTCACGTCCTGACCCGGGGCCCGCGTCCGGCCGGGTCCGCGGGCACGCTCCCGGCGTACGCTCTGCGCGTGAGCAGCCAGCCGCCCGAGGCACCCGCACCGTCGCTGACCGAGCGCCGCAAGGCGGCCACCCGGCTCGACATCGCGCGCGCGGCGGCCGAGCTCTTCACGGAGCGCGGTCCGGACGGCACCACGGCGGAGGACATCGCCCGCCGCGCCGGGGTGGGACCGCGCACCTTCTACCGCTACTTCCGCGACAAGCGGGACGCCGTGGGCCCGCTGCTCGCGGCGGGCGGCGACCACTGGCGTGCGCTGCTCGCGGCGACGGAGCCGGGCACGGCCCTGCCGGCGGCGCTGGAGCGGGCGGTCCGGGAGGCGCTGGCCGCCCCCGACACCCACGCGGCGGAGCGGCTGGAGCAGACCCGCGCGCTGCTGCGGGCGGCCACCGGCGATCCCGCGCTGCGCTCGGTGTGGTACCGGGTGAACCAGGAGTCGGAGGAGCTGCTGGTCCCGGTGACGGCCCGGCTGGCGGGCAGCGGCGCGGACCCGCTGGAGTCCCGGCTGGCCGCCGCCGCGGCGACGGCCGCGATCCGGATCGCCCTGGAGACCTGGGCGGCCACGGACGCGCCGGCCGAGGGGCCGGGTTCACCCGCCGAACTGGCCGTCCGCTGTCTGCGTCACCTCATGGCCGGCCCGCGCCCGCCGGGCACCGACGGCGGCCACCCGTCGGGGCTGGCGGCGCGCCACGGGCGGGACCCGTCGATGCGGTGAGAGCGGGTCAGAGCGGGCGTCCCATCAGGACGTCGTCCACGTAGGCGCCGTCCAGCAGGAACTCCCCGGGCAGGACACCCTCGACGACGAACCCCTCGGACTCGTACAACGCGCGCGCCGGGGTGTTGTGGCCGAGCACGCGCAGCGTGATGCGCCGGGCCCCCTGACGGCGGGCCTCCTCGCGCGCCGCCCGCAGCAGGGCGCGGCCCACCCCGGCGCCGCGGGCCTCGTCGGCGACGGCCAGTCCGAGGATCTGCCGGACATGCGCGTTGCAGGCCAGCGGGGTCGGGAAGCCCAGCCGGAGGTACCCCACGAGACGGCCGTCGAGCTCGGCGACGAGGTGGTCCCGGGGTCCGAACCGCTCGCTGTAGAAGGGTTCGTACGGCGGCCGGGGGCGCGGCATGACGGCGTGCAGCGTGGACCAGGTGTCGCGGTCGATCCGGCCGAGCGCGTCCTCGTCGTCGAGGGTGGCCGTGCGTATCCGTGGGGCTGACATACCGGTCACTGTACGGCCGCCGCGCTGCGGTCCTTTCCGTGAAGTCCGCGGCGGCGCGGGCAGGATGGACCCATGAGCGACTCACCGCTGTCCCCGGGTTCCCGCATCGCGATCGCCGGCGCGTCCGGTCTGATCGGTTCCGCGCTGGCGCGCTCCCTGAGCGCCGAGGGGCACGAGGTGGTCCGGCTCGTGCGCCGTGAGCCGCGTTCGCCGGACGAGATCCGCTGGGATCCGCAGCGGCAGCGGATCGACGCCGTGGGACTCATCGGCTGTGCGGCGGTGGTCAATCTGGCGGGGGCCCCGGTCGCGGGGCGGCCGTGGACGCGGACGTACAAGCGGATGATCCGGGACAGCCGGGTGCTCGGGACCGTGACGCTCGCGGAGGCGGTGGCCTCGCTCGACGAACCGCCGCGGGTCTTCGTCAACGGGAGCGCGATCGGGTTCTACGGCGGGACGGGCGACCGCGCGGTGGACGAGTCGGCGCCGCCCGGGGACGGTTTCCTGCCGTCCGTCTGTGTGGAGTGGGAGGAGGCGACCGCTCCCGCGCAGGAGGCGGGGGTGCGCACGGTGATCCCCAGGACCGGGCTCGTGGTGGCCCGTGAGGGCGGGGCCTGGGCGAGGCTGTTTCCGCTGTTCAAGGCCGGTGCCGGGGGGCGGATGGGGAACGGGCGCCAGTACTGGAGCTACATCGCGCTGCACGACGAGGTGGCCGCGATCCGCCATCTCATCGACACGGAGTCGCTGTCCGGGCCGGTGAACCTGACGGCCCCCGACCCGCTCACCAACGCAGAGATCACCGAGGCCATGGGACGTGTCCTGCACCGGCCGACCCTGCTGACCGCGCCCGCCCCGCTGCTGCGGCTCGCCCTCGGCGACATGGCCGAGGACGTCCTGGGCAGCCAGCGCGTCCTGCCCACCCGCCTCCTGGAGTCGGGCTTCACCTTCGCGTTCCCGTCGATCGACGCGACACTGCGAGCCGCACTGGGCTGAGGGGCGCGGCTCCGGGGGCCGGAGACTCCTGGTATGCCCCGGGACGGGGCCCGGCTCGGGGTCCCGAGGGTCGGCCTCCGGACCGGGGGCGGTCTCCAGGCGGGGCGTCGGCTTTGAGTGCTCCGGCAGGGCTCGGCGGCCCAAGTTGCCGGCCGGGCGCCGGGTGTCGCCGGTTCGGGGCGAAGTCGCCCGAGGCGTCCGGGGCGGTTCCGGTGAGGTCGCCGCACCCGCCGGGCGGGCACATGCACCCCCCATGCCCCCGTGCACGGCCGCCGCGCGGCTTCCCCCGGGCGGCCGAACCTCGCACCCTCGATCCGAACTCGGGCATTCCAGAAGCGTGTTGGGGGCATGACGTCCCCACCGGCCGCGCAACCTCGAGGAGGGGCACGTGCTAGAGCCCGCACGCCACGCCGCGCACACGGCGGAGATCACGGAAGACGTCGACGTCGTCGTCGTGGGAGCCGGTGTCGCCGGCCTCGCGGCCGCACGGCACCTGACCGGGGCGGGGCTGAGGACCGCCGTCCTGGAGGCCGCCCCTCATGTGGGCGGGCGCATGTCCACGGAGAAGGTGGACGGCTTCCGGCTGGACCGGCTCGGCCGGCTCCTGTCCACCTCGTACCCGGAACTGCGCCACACCCCGGGCCTGGGCGGCCTCGTCCTGTGCCCGTTCTCGCCGGGCGTGCTGCTGCACAGCGACGGCCACCGCCATCAGACGGGCACGCCCAGCGCTCCCCGGAGCGCGAGGGGCGCACTCACCACCGCACGCGCCCTCGCGAGCGCCCCCCGGCTTCCGCTGCCCCGGCCCGCGCGCGGCACCACCCGCCCCGGACAGCTCGGCAGCCCCCTCGATCAGGCCCGTCTCGGCGCGGCCCTCGCGCGGCTCGCCGCCACCACGCCGGAGCGTCTGCTCGCCCGCCCCGACCTCACCGCGGCGAAGGCGCTGACCGCCCGGGGACTTCCGGCCCGTACGGTCGAGACCTTTCTGCGCCCCCTTCTCGCGGCCCTGCTGTGCGACCCGGAGCTGCGGACGTCGAGCCGCCTCGCCGACCTCGCGCTGCACTCCTTCGCGACGGGCCGGCTGTGTCTGCCCGAGGGCGGCGCCGACGCGCTCCCGGAGCTGCTCGCCGCCGGGCTTCCGCCCGGCACCGTGCACACCGCCGTCCAGGTCACCGCCGTGTCCACGACCCGGGTCACGACGAAGGAGCACGGCGAACTCCGCTGCCGGGCCATCCTGCTCGCGACCGGGGCCCGCGCCGCCGCCGGGTTCCTGCCCGGGCTGCACGTGCCCGCCTTCCATCCGGTGACCGTCCTGCACCACACCACGGACGAACCGCCGCTCGGCGATCCGGCGCTGCTCCTGGACGCCGACCGGAGCGGGCCGGTGGCGCACACGGCTGTCGTCAGCCAGGTCGACCCGACCCGCGCGCCCGCGGGCCGCGCCCTGATCTCATCGACCGTGCTCGGCACCCCGCCCGCCGCGGCCCATCTGGACGCGACGGTCCGCGCCCAGCTCGCCCGTCTCTACGGCACGTCGACGAATCGCTGGGAACTGCTGGCGGTCCATCACGAGCCGGAGGCGGTCCCGGCGATGCCGCCGCCGCACGACCCGCGCCGCGCCGTACGGCTGCTCGCGGGCCTGTACGTGTGCGGTGACCACCGGGACACCGGCACGGTGCAGGGCGCGCTGCACTCGGCCCGGCGGGCCGCCCACGCCCTCCTGACCGACCTGGAGGTCCACGTCCCCACCCTGTCGGCCGAACCCCTGGAACCCGCCGCGGCCTGACCCACCCGCCCCCGCGACTCCGGCCCGGGGTCTCATGACTTCGGCGCCGGGTCCCGCGACTCCGGCACGGGGCTCCGGAGCTCCGGGACCCGACGCACGAGCCCACGGGCCCACCGGACCCGCGCCCCCCGGAAAACCCCGAAAGGTGGCTCCGAACCTCCGAACCACACCCCCCGGCCCCGGCGGGCGCGCCCCACTCCCGCCCGCCGGACCGGGCTTCCGACAGACGGGCCCCGCCCCGGGAAGCGACCCCGCCCCGGTGGGGCAACCCCGGCTCCGGTGGGCCGGTTTGCGGGCGCCGGGGGCGAACTCCCGCCCCCGGTGCGCGCGTCGGGCTTCCCGGTCTCCGGTTCCCCAGGCCGGAGACCGGGGACGGTCCGGCGGCACGGGGCCCGGCACGCCCGTCCGTGCCCGCACGGCACCCTGCGCCCCGCCGGACAGACCCTCGCTCAGCTCAGCGCGGCCACCTTGTCGCGGTAGCCGCGCACGGGAGCGGCGTCCTTGTACGGTTCGAGCCGTTTCTCGAAGTCCCGTACGTACTCGACGGCCCGCGCCGACCGCATCTCGGCCGCCTGCCCCGCGGCCTCGGCGCCGAGCAGACAGGCCTGGTCGAGCTCGCCGAGCCCGAGCCGCGCCGAGGCGAGCACCACCCGGCAGAACAGCCGGCTGCGCGCGTAGCCGGGCGCCCGCAGTTGCAGCGAGCGTTCGGCGTGCTGCGCCGCCGCCCGGAACTGCTGGAGGTCCCGGTGGCAGTGCCCGAACTCGTCGGCGAGCTGCGCCTCGTCGAAGTACCGGGCCCAGTGCGGGACCTCGTCGCCGGTCCGGGACGCCTCCAGCGCGCGCTCGGCCCGGACCAGCGAGGCCGTGCAGGCCCGCACCTCGCCGAGCACCCCGTGCCCGCGCGCCTCGACGGCGTGCAGCAGCGCCTGCACGACGTGCGGCCCCCCGGAGCCGAGGCCCTGCTGCGCGACCCGCGCCAGCTGCACGGCCTCACGTCCGTGCCCGAGGTAGACGGCCTGCCGGCTCATGGTGATGAGCACGTACGAGCCGTACACCCGGTCCCCCGCGGCCTGCGCCAGCCGCAGCGCCTGGACGAAGTACCGCTGCGCGAGTCCGTGCGCGCCGATGTCGTACGACGTCCAGCCGGCGAGCCGGGTGAGGTCGGCGGCGGCGGCGAACAGGTGGCGGCCGGTCTGCTCGCCGTACGCGCCGCGCAGCATGGGTTCGGCCTCGTGCTCCAGGTAGCGGACCAGTGCCTGGCGGGCGTGGCCGCCGCCGTAAGCGTTGTCGAGGGCCCGGAAGAGTTCGCCGACCGAGCGGAGCGCGGCGATGTCCCCGCCGCTGACCCGCTGGCCGGGGCCCCGCTCGGTCCGGCCGCGCCGGGAGGCGGGTCCCCCCTGCTCGGGCGGTGCCGTGAGCTTGGGCGAGGCCGGGCGGCCCTGGGCGGGGATGCGGGAGGGCTGCTCGCCGCGGGCGACCCGGTCGTCGGCCCGGCCGATCAGCCAGTCCCGGCTGGGCACGACGAGCCCGGCCGGGGTGAAAGCGATCTTGCGGAGCTCCGCGTGGCTTCCGGAGTCCTTGCGCCACAGGCCGCTGACGATGTCCACGGCCTCCTCGGGGGTCGCGGCGAATTCGAGCCCCGCGTACACGGGGGCGCAGGCGTCGAGCCCGAGGTCCTGCGCGCTCAGGCGCCGGCCGAGGCGGCGGGTGAACACCTCGGCGATGAGGGCGGGGGTGGTCCCGCGGGGCTGCTGGCCCCGCAGCCACCGGGTCACCGAGGTCTTGTCGTATCTCAGGTCCAGTCCGTGTTCGAGTCCGAGCTGGTCCACGCGACGGGCGAGACCTGCGTTGGAGAACCCCGCTTCTGCGATGAGCGCGGCGAGCTGTCGATTGGGCGTGCGCTGCGCGGGTCGTTCCGTCATCTGCGGTGCGGTCTCCTGCCTTCGGGTCTCCAGGGGGTCTCGGGGCGGCGTGAGAACGTGCTTGCGCCTCCCCGCGGCCCCCCTGTGCCCGGATTGCCTGTGAGCAGCCCTTATGGCCTAGTGAACGGCGCGAATGTAGCGGAGCGTGAGCACGTCATCGCACACATCGACTTTCATTCATCCGATCGTGTGAGGATTGACCGTCGGGCTGACGCGGATCGGACGGACGTACAGTGGCGTGGGCGCGCCACGGACCTGACGAAAGGTTCCTCCGCGTGCCCCGCACGGGGATCACCACGTGCCCGAGGAAGCTTCTAGGGAGGCGCTTGCCGTGAGTGGGTTGCGGTTCGTCCGCATGGGATTCGGTGCCGAGGCCGTCGAGTACCAGGAGGCGTGGGACGAGCAGCGCCGTGTGCACGCCGCCCGGTTCCTGGACGAGGTCCCCGACACCTGTCTGCTCCTGGAGCACCCCCCGGTGTACACCGCGGGCCGGCGCACGGCGGACAACGAGCGGCCCCTGGACGGCACTCCCGTCATCGACGTGGACCGCGGCGGCAAGATCACCTGGCACGGTCCGGGCCAGCTCGTCGGCTACCCCATCCAGAAGCTCCCGCGTCCCGTGGACGTCGTAGCCCATGTACGCCGTCTGGAAGAGGCCCTCATCCGCACCTGTGCCGAGTTCGGCCTGGAGACGAGCCGGGTCGAGGGCCGCAGCGGCGTCTGGGTCCTCGGCGACGCCAAGGACCCCCAGGGGACCTCCGCGCTCGGGGGCCTCTCCCTCGACTTCGACCCCCGGCTCCAGGACGACGAGTTCGACCCGCGGCTCAACGGCCCGGAGTACGCCCCGTCCAACGCCGGCCAGCGCCGCGAGGACCGCAAGATCGCCGCCATCGGCATCCGCGTCGCCAAGGGCGTCACCATGCACGGCTTCGCGCTGAACGTGAACCCGGACAACGCCTGGTTCGACCGGATCATCCCGTGCGGCATCCGCGACGCGGGCGTCGCCTCGCTCGCGGGCGAGCTGGGCCGCGACGTGAGCATCGCCGAGGTCCTGCCGGTGGCCGAGAAGCACCTCGGGGACATCCTGGCGAACGCGGACCTCAAGCCGCGCGTCGTGGAACGCACCCCGGCCTGAGCCCCGCGCGTCCCCCTGGGGCGCGGCGCCCGCCCGGCCCCGCGCCGCACGGCGGAACGCCTCCGGGAATGCACCCCCGCTCCCGAAGGTTGCCCACCTCGGGGGCCGAGCACCGCACGGGCGTACCCTGGTGTACGCCGAAGAATCGAAGTTACAGGGAGCCGATGTGTCCGCAGTCGCACCCGACGGACGCAAGATGCTGCGCCTGGAGGTCCGGAACAGCCAGACCCCCATCGAGCGCAAGCCCGAGTGGATCAAGACCCGGGCGAAAATGGGTCCCGAGTACACGAAGATGCAGGCGCTCGTGAAGGGCGAGGGCCTGCACACGGTCTGCCAGGAGGCGGGCTGCCCCAACATCTACGAATGCTGGGAAGACCGCGAGGCCACGTTCCTCATCGGCGGTGACCAGTGCACGAGGCGCTGCGACTTCTGCCAGATCGACACCGGCAAGCCGGAGGCCCTGGACCGCGACGAGCCGCGCCGTGTCGGTGAGTCCGTCGTCACGATGGACCTGAACTACGCCACGATCACCGGCGTCGCCCGCGACGACCTGGAGGACGGCGGCGCGTGGCTGTACGCGGAGACGGTCCGCCAGATCCACGCGCAGACGGCGGGCCGCGAGTCCGGACGCACCAAGGTCGAACTGCTCGCCCCGGACTTCAACGCCGAGCCCGAGCAGCTCGCGGAGGTCTTCTCCTCGCGCCCCGAGGTCTTCGCCCACAACGTCGAGACGGTCCCGCGGATCTTCAAGCGCATCCGTCCGGGCTTCCGCTACGAGCGCTCGCTCAAGGTCATCACCGAGGCCCGTGACTACGGTCTGGTCACGAAATCGAACCTGATCCTCGGCATGGGCGAGACCCGCGAAGAGGTCAGCGAGGCGCTCCAGCAGCTCCACGAGGCGGGCTGCGAGCTCATCACGATCACGCAGTACCTGCGCCCCTCCGTGCGCCACCACCCCGTGGAGCGCTGGGTCAAGCCGCAGGAGTTCGTGGAGCTCAAGGAGGAGGCCGAGGAGATCGGCTTCTCCGGCGTCATGTCGGGCCCGCTGGTCCGCTCCTCGTACCGGGCCGGGCGCCTGTACCAGATGGCCATCGAGAAGCGGGGCGCGTACGTCGCCTCCCAGGCGGTCTGATCCCCCGAACGGCACACGTTGCGAAAGGAAAGCGGTGGCACTCGGTGCCACCGCTTTCGTGTGAATCCGCGCACAAGCAACTCGCCCTTCACAACGGCCCGTTCACACCCCCTCGGGGCATCCCCGCAGTTGAACGCCGCATCAGGAACGGGTCAGGAAAACGACCCGCGGTATCAAGGTTTCATTGGTGTTTGACCGCTCGGTCACGTACTGGTAACACCAATCAGTGACTCTGGTTCCACGTCACACCCGTCCCCGTCCGAGCCGTCGATCCCTAGGGGGGATCTCCATCATGCAGGCCGCGCCCGTACGCGCCACCGCGATTCCGTCGTTCACCGATGCACTGCGTGCCGTCGAGTCGTTGCTCATGAGCAGTGGGCAGCGCACCGCCCGCCGCAACGCCTGGACCTCCGTCCTGGAGGACCGCCGCCGCGCCAAGGACCGGGTCGAGGCGCAGCGCGTACTGGAATCCGTCGTCCCTTCCTGACCGGCGCCGGCCGGCGCCGGTCGTTCCGCCACGGCAGCAGCCTCCCCCGCTGCCGCGGCGCCGCTCGCCCGGTACTGCCGTCGTCGGCACTTCGCGGGCCACGTAGACTCGTGGGCATGGCGAGGAAGGAACCCGCAGCGGACGCTGCGAACCCCGGGCGACTCAAGCAGATCGCTCAGACGTACAAAATGACCCGCAAGGCCGATTCCAAGATCGGTCTTGTACTCGCGGCTGTCGGAATTCTCACCCTTGGTGTCTTCCTCGCGATCGGCTTCTTGATCGGCCACCCTGTCTATCTCGGGATTCTCGGGCTTCTGCTCGCCTTCCTCGCGACGGCGATCGTCTTCGGACGCAGGGCCGAGCGGGCGGCCTTCGGGCAGATGGAAGGCCAGCCGGGCGCTGCCGCGGCGGTGCTCGACAACATCGGCCGGGGCTGGACCACCACTCCGGCGGTCGCGATGAACCGCAGCCAGGACGTGGTGCACCGGGCGGTCGGCAAGGCCGGCATCGTGCTGGTCGCCGAGGGCAACCCGAACCGGGTGAAGACCCTGCTGGCCGCCGAGAAGAAGAAGATGGCGCGGATCGTCTCGGACGTCCCGGTGCACGACATTCTCGTGGGCACCGGCGAGGGCCAGGTCGAGCTGAAGAAGCTCCGCACGACCATGCTGAAGCTGCCGCGTGTGCTCGCCGGCCCCCAGGTCACCGCGACCAACGACCGACTGCGGGCGATGGGCGACCTGATGAGCAACATGCCGCTGCCGAAGGGCCCGATGCCCAAGGGCATGCGGATGCCTCGCGGCGGCCCCAAGAGGTGACGCTCGCGCTCGCTTGACCAGTCCTACGGCGGTGGGGGGGCCCGCGATGACCCGGCCCCCCCCCCCCCCATTTAGTAGCCCCCCCACCCCCCCCCCCCCGGGGGGAGCGCCGGTGGGGGGGGCGGGTCGCATCCACCGGGGGCCTCGCCGCAATGCCGATCGCCGCACCGCGGCGACCTCGGCCGCGTGGGCCGCCTTCGCGGTGGCGCGCCGGCCGCTCGCCGTAGCCTGCCGGCTCCGCCACGGAGTACCGCCTCCGGCGGAGCGGATCCCCCGGGTGGGGTCAGGCCCGGACCTCGATCGTGCGGGCGAGACGGTCGTGGAGGCCTCGGCCGTCGCGGTCCCAGATCAGGGCCGGGACGGCCACGCACAGGAGCGCGGTGCGCAGCACGGCGCGCAGCGGGTTCAGCCGGCCGCCGGCCTCGGGCACGACGCGCAGACCCAGCAGCCGCTTGCCCGGAGTGAAGCCGACGGTACCGACCGTCAGGACCCCGAGAACGAAGAAGACGAGCAGGGCCCAGTTCCCCGTGGCCTGGTCATAGCCGTCGGTGAGCAGCCCGTATGCGATCAGGAGGCACAGGCCCCAGTCGACGGCGAGGGCGCCCAGCCGGCGCCCCGGGCGGGCGATCGAGCCCGGTCCGTGCTCCGGCAGACCGAGCTGTTCGCCCCGGTAGCCGAAGTCGACGCCGGCTTCCTCCGCCGCCGCGCGGGGGCCGGAGAGCCACGATCCGATTGCTTGCCTGTTGTCCACCCGTCCAAGGTACTGTGCCCGTTTTGCCATACGGACAGGAGGGGCCCGCCGGGCCGAGGTCGGTTAACTTGGGCGAAACAAATGGGTCACGCTGGAGAAATCCCCCGTCCCTATGGTCGGCCCCAGCGTGTGCCACCGCACTGGCCGCACGAACGAACTACCACCCCGGTCCACAGTGGGCGGGAGTAGGAGGAGCTGGATGTTCCAGAACGCCGACGAGGCCAAGAAGTTCATCGCGGACGAGGACGTCAAGTTCGTCGATGTCCGTTTCTGCGACCTGCCGGGTGTGATGCAGCACTTCACGATCCCGGCCGAGGCCTTCGACCCGACCGAGGAGCTCGCCTTCGACGGCTCCTCCATCCGCGGCTTCCAGGCCATCCACGAGTCCGACATGGCGCTCCGCGCCGACCTGTCCACCGCGCGCGTCGACCCCTTCCGCCGCGACAAGACGGTCAACATCAACTTCTTCATCCACGACCCGATCACGGGCGAGCAGTACTCCCGTGACCCGCGCAACGTGGCCAAGAAGGCCGAGGCCTACCTCGCGTCGACGGGTATCGCCGACACGGCGTACTTCGGTCCCGAGGCCGAGTTCTACGTGTTCGACAGCGTGCGCTTCAAGACCGCCGAGAACGAGTCCTTCTACCACATCGACTCCGAGGCCGGCGCCTGGAACACCGGTGCCATCGAGGACAACCGCGGCTACAAGGTCCGCTACAAGGGCGGCTACTTCCCGACCCCGCCGGTCGACCACTTCGCCGACCTGCGTGCCGAGATCTCCCTGGAGCTGGCCAACTCCGGCCTCCAGGTCGAGCGCCAGCACCACGAGGTGGGCACCGCCGGCCAGGCCGAGATCAACTACAAGTTCAACACGCTGCTCGCCGCGGCCGACGACCTCCAGCTCTTCAAGTACATCGTGAAGAACGTCGCCTGGCGCAACGGCAAGACCGCGACCTTCATGCCGAAGCCGATCTTCGGCGACAACGGCTCGGGCATGCACGTCCACCAGTCGCTGTGGAGCGGCGGCTCCCCCCTGTTCTACGACGAGGCCGGCTACGCGGGTCTGTCGGACATGGCCCGCTACTACATCGGCGGCATCCTCAAGCACGCCCCGTCGCTGCTCGCCTTCACCAACCCGACGGTGAACTCGTACCACCGTCTGGTCCCCGGCTTCGAGGCCCCGGTCAACCTGGTGTACTCGCAGCGCAACCGCTCCGCGGCCATGCGTATCCCGATCACGGGCTCGAACCCGAAGGCCAAGCGCGTCGAGTTCCGCGCGCCCGACTCCTCCGGCAACCCGTACCTGGCGTTCGCGGCCCTGCTGATGGCCGGTCTGGACGGCGTCAAGAACAAGATCGAGCCGGCCGAGCCGATCGACAAGGACCTCTACGAGCTGGCTCCCGAGGAGCACGCGGGCGTGGCCCAGGTCCCGACCTCGCTCCCGGCCGTCCTCGACTCGCTGGAGCGCGACCACGAGTTCCTGCTCGCGGGCGACGTCTTCACGTCCGACCTGATCGAGACGTGGATCGACTACAAGCGCACGAACGAGATCGCGCCGCTCCAGCTCCGTCCGCACCCGCACGAGTTCGAGCTGTACTTCGACGTGTAAGCCCGTCGGTCCAGCCGCACACGTATCGGCCGCGTCCTTCCTCCGGGAGGGGCGCGGCCGACGCGTTTCTCCCCCGCCGGCGACGGGCGCGGGCCCGCGCCCGTCGGCTGGTTCTTTGCCCGCCGCGGGGCCTATCGGCACCGGTTCATGGGGAACCGCGGGCGCACAATGGAGAGCGGGACGAGTGCCCTACTGCGGGGTGGTGCGAGATGCGGAGCCGATTCCGGAACGACCGGGAGCTGACCGTGCGCATGACGGTCACGCTCTTCCTGCTCGGATTGCTGTACGTGGCCTTCGTCGCCGCGTTGATCGTGTTGCTGAAGTCGTGGGTGCTGGTCGTCGTGATCGCGGCCGGGCTCCTCATCGCGCAGTACTGGTTCTCGGACCGGATCGCGCTGTACGCCATGCACGGACGGATCGTGGAGCGGGAGGAGTATCCCCAGCTCCACGGGGTCGTCGACCGGCTGTGCGCCGTGGCCGACATGCCCAAGCCGCTGGTCGCCGTCTCGGACATCGACATGCCGAACGCGTTCGCCACGGGGCGCAACGCCGACCACGCCGTGCTGTGCGTGACCACCGGGCTGCTGCGCCGTCTGGAGCCCGACGAACTGGAGGGCGTTCTCGCGCACGAGCTGTCGCACGTGGCGCACAAGGATGTCGCCGTGATCACCGTGGCGTCCTTCCTCGGCGTCCTCGCCGGACTGATCGTGCGGTTCGCGTTCTACTCGCAGCTCTTCGGCGGGCGGGGCCGCAAGGACCAGAACACCGTCGCGATCTTCATGGCGGTGATGGCGGTGTCCGCGGCCGTGTACGCCATCAGTTTCCTGCTGATCAGGGCGCTCTCCCGGTACCGCGAACTGGCCGCCGACCGTTCCGCGGCCCTGCTCACCGGCCGCCCCTCGGCGCTGGCGTCCGCGCTGACCAAGGTGACCGGGGACATCGGCCGGATCCCTACGAAGGACCTGCGGACCGCGCAGGCCTTCAACGCCTTCTACTTCACCCCCGCGCTCGGCGCCCAGCCGGGCATCGCCAACCTGTTCTCGACCCACCCGAGCCTGGAGCAGCGGCTCGGACAACTGGCCCGTATCTCCGCCGAGCTGGGCGAGCACGCGGTGCCGGACGCGAGCGCCCCGACTCCCGGAGAGGCTCTTTGACCGCATGGGGTTCCTGGACATCCTGCTGGGCCGCAGCAAGCCCGCCGCACCCGACCTCGACCGGCTCTTCGGGCTGCCGTCGGCGGCCGTGACCCTCCAGGCCGCGGCCGGGTTCATCCCCACCGGCACCGGAGCGGTGTGCTTCGCGTCCGTGGAGGGCGCGGCCTTCGCCGAGGCCCACCAGGAGGTGCGGGACCTGCTGGACGCCGACACCGGGCGGACGGGCTCCCCGGTGGAGATCGGCCGGGACGAGTACGGCTACTCGTGGCTGGTCTCCCGCCGCGCCCCCGACGACCTCCCGGCGCTGGTGAGCGATCTGCACGCGGTCAACAGCTCACTGGAGGGCACCGGCTTCGGTCCTCAGCTCCTGTGTTCCGTGGTGGCTTTCGAGGACGCCGAAAAGCGGCGGCTCGGCCTGGTCTACCTCTACAAACGCGGGACCTTCTACCCCTTCGCGCCGCTCACCGGCGAGGGCGAGCGGCGCGACAACGCGCTCGAACTCCAGGTCAAGGCGGCCCTGACCGACGATCTGCGTATCGAACAGGACCTCGCCCGCTGGTTCCCGATCTGGGGCGCCCCCGGACTCTGACCGACTGCACCCCGCCCCATATCCCTATAAAGTCGTACGAAATCGACACAAGGGGTGCCCTCATGAGCAATCTGTTCGTCGTCGCCTACGACGATGTCGCCACCGCGAGCCAGGTGCGCGACAAGTTGTTCGAGCTGTCGAAGCAGCATCTCGTCGAGCTGGAGGACGCGGTCGTCGTCGAGCGGAGCGAGGACGGCAGGATCAAGCTGCACCAGGCGGTCAGCCACACGGCCGTCGGAGCGGCCGGCGGCGCCTTGTGGGGCGGTGTCATCGGGCTGCTCTTCCTGGCGCCGCTGCTCGGCGCGGCGGTGGGCGCGGCAGCCGGTGCCGCCGGAGGCGCCGTCACGGACACCGGCATCAACGACAAGTTCATGAAGGATCTCAGCCAGAATCTGCGGCCCGGCGCGGGCGCGCTGTTCGTCCTCGTCAAGCAGGCGGCCGGGGACAAGGTGATCCCCCAGATCGCCGAGTTCGGCGGCCAGTTGGTGCAGACCTCGCTGAGCCAGGAGCAGGAGGACCACCTGCGTGAGGCGGTCGCGGCGGCCCAGGCGAAGTCGGCCGCCTCCGGCACGGGCACGACCCCGGCCTCCGGTGCCGGCGCCGCGGGCGCACCCGCTCCGGCCGCGTCCGGCACCACCGGGCCCGACGCGAACGGCACTCCCGCCGCTTCCTGAACGACCCGCCCGCTCCCGCCGACCGGTCGGTCATCCCCGAAGGGGAGTTGTTCAGCCACTCCCGCTTCGGGGGCGGTGCGGCCGGCGTGCGTAAATGGGCGGATGCTCTCCCCTTTCACGCACGACCACGACGGTGAACGACTGAGCTGCGTCGGCAGCCGCGGCGCCGACGCCGGTGACGGGGCGGCGACGGCCGTCCTGCTGCACGGCGCGGGCAACGGCAGCAAGGAGCGGCTGCTCCCGCTGCTCGACGACTTCGCGGCCCGCGGCTGCGCGGGACTCGCGTTCGACTTCTCCGGACACGGTGAAAGCACCGGCACACTGGGCGAGTTGAGCCTCCGGCGGCGTTTCGAGCAGGCCGTGTCGGTGATCGACGCGACGGTCCCGGCGGACGCCCCGCTGATCCTGGTCGGGTTCAGCATGAGCGGCCAGACGGCCGCCGATCTCGCACGGCACTACGGGAAGCGCGCGGTGGCGCTCGTCCTGTGCGCGCCCGCGGTGTACGCCGCCGAGGCCTGGCCCCTTCCGTTCGAGGACCCGGAGAGCGCCCCGCGGCAGGACGGCCCGGTGACACAGAGCCGCTTCAGCGGGATCATCCGCACCCCGGAGAGCTGGCGGCAGGCGCCCGCCCTCGACGCGCTGCGGGACTACGAGGGACGGGCGGTGCTCGTCGTACCGGCCGCCGACGCGGTCATCCCTCCCGCCGTGACGCGGGCCGTCGCCGACGCGCTCTCCGCCCGCGCCGACCTCACCCGCCTCGAACTGCCCGACGCCGATCACTTCCTGGGTCTCTGGTTCCGCGACCACGCCGAGGACCGGCGCCGCCTCGTGGACCTCGCGCTCACCGGGCCCGGGTCCCCGGCTCCGACGGCGGCCGACGCCTGACGGACCGCGCGGCCCGGCCGACCGGGGCCGCGCTGTCCACACCGTCCGAAGCACCCCGCGGCTCACACCCGGCGGCCCCACGGCCCCGCGGCTCACACCCCCGGGGCCGCCGGGACCACGCCCGCGATGACCGCCGCGCCCAGTGCCGCGTGGTCGGTGGCGTTGCGGTCCGTGTAGCGCAGCGCGAAGTCCGCGACGGCACGCTCGAAGGTGTCGGCGCCGCCGAGATAGGCGGCGATCGCGACACGGTCGCCGGAGCGGGCGTGCGCGCGGGCCAGCGCGCTGCCGCACAGTCGGGCGTAGGCGCGCAGTTCGCCCGGGCTCATGCCGGCGACGTCCGCGGACCCCTTCGTGTCGTGGAGCTGGCGCCAGTAGAACGCGCGCCCCTCGGGGCCGGTCGTCCAGCCGAGGAAGGCGTCACCGGCGGCCTGCATCAGCCGCTGGCCCGCGACGACCCGGCGCCCGGGATGGACGTACGGACCGCTGGGCAGATGCTCTTCGAGCACGGACCGTCCCGCCTGCTTGATCTGGAGGAACAGCGGGTCGTCGGCGTCCCGCCCGGCGAGCAGCACGATGAAGCAGCGGGTGCCGACGCTGCCCACGCCGACGGTCTTGCGGGCCGCGTCGACGAACCGGTAGCGGTCGAGGAGCAGCCGTCGTTCCTCGGGGAGCGTGGAGCGGTAGTCGCTGAAGATCTTGCGGAGCGAGGCCATGTCCATGGCTCCGGCCGGTTCCAGCAGGGGCGGATCGTGGACGATGCGGCGGCGTCCGCCGACGTTCTCGGTGAGTTTGCCGAGCGCCTGGAGGCTGGTGCGCCGGCGGACCCGGGTGAGGGTGGCCTCCGCGCGCCGGCGACGGCGTCCCGAGCGGACCAGCGGCAGCAGCAGATCGGCGTCGATGTGCTGGTACCAGACGGTCAGTTCGCCCTGCCGGGCCAGCCGTCGCACGGCCTCGCGGTACTGCCCGGCGGCGGCTCGTGCCGCGCCGAAGACGTGCCCCTCCTTGTGCCCGTTCTCGCGGGCCGCGACGGCGACGCTGGCCGCGAGCCGTTTGACGTCCCACTCGAAGGGGCCGGGGAAGGTCTCGTCGAAGTCGTTGAGGTCGAAGAGCAGGGGACGTTCCGGGGCGGCGTACAGCCCGAAGTTCAGCAGATGGGCGTCGCCGCAGAGCTGGACGGTGAGTCCGGTGTGGGGCTGGGCGGCCAGGTCGGCCGCCATGACGGCGGCGCCCCCGCGCAGGAACGCGAGCGGTGAGGCCGCCATCCGGGCGTACCGGATCGGCAGCAGTTCCGGGAGCCGGTCCCTGCCCTGCGCCTGGAGGAGGCCGACGGGGTCGGGGCGGTCGGCGGCGGGGATCCAGGTGCCGTGCGCGGACCGGGGCACCCGCTTGCGGGCCGCCCTGCCCACGGCGGCCCGGTCCGCGGTGGTGGCCGTGACGCTGTTGCGGAGCACGGCCGTCAGTGCCTCGCGGCGCGGGCGACGTCGGTCTTGACGTCGCCGGTGAGGGAGCGGTTGCTGCGGGCGGTGCCGTCCTTGGAGGCGTTTCCCGCGACGTCGTTCACCGTCACGACGGTCGTGTCGAGGAGGTTGCCGCTCTGGTCGCGGAAGTCGACCTGGACGACGTACGACTTCGCCGAGGAGGTGGGATTGGCCGCCGTCACCTTGACCGTGGCGCGCCCGTCGGAGTCGGGGCTCGCGGTCCCGTCGATCTTCACCTCGTCCTTGGCGTCCGCGCCGCCCTTGAACTCGTCGAACTTCCGGCCGGCCTCCGCGGTCGCGGAGGCGAGGGCGTCACCGGCCTCGGTGGCGGCGGAGGCGGCCTCGGAGACGGCGGACGCGGCCCTGGAAGCGGCGGAAGCGGCCTTGGAAGCGGTGCTGGAGGGGCTGCTGTCGTCGGAACAGGCGGTCAGTTGCGCGGCCAGGGCCGCCACCACGGACACGGCCAGGATCAGCCGGACCGGTCCTCGTATGCCGTCCCTGCGCTGCATCGTCTCTCCCCACGTGGTCCTGGTGCGCCTCGGGATCCCGCTTCCTCGCGGTGGCCCCAGTCAAGGCCGCGGGCAGGTCCGCCGCATGCCCGGCTGCGTCCAACGGGTGAACCCCGCCCCGTGACGGGCGAACGTTCGACAGGATGAGGAACGCGGAGTACGGCGTACGGGCCGCGAAGGGCGCGGCACGGAACGCGGAGCACGGGGCGACCGGACGGAGACGACGTGACGGGGAAACCGCGGCACATCGGGGTGGCGGAGCGGCGGGCACGGCTCGGACTGCGGCAGCGGCTCGCGGACGCGGCACGGGGCACGACCCCCGAGGAGGTGGCGGACTCGCTGGTCGCGCTGCACGGCACCGACCCGGCGACGGTGTACCTGGCGGTGGGCGCGCGTCTCGCGGACGCCGGGGAGACGGTGGCCCAGGTGGAGCGGGCGCTGTACGAGGACCGTTCCCTCGTACGGATGCACGGCATGCGGCACACGGTGTTCGTGTTCCCCGGCGCCCTGGCGGCCGTCGTGCACGCCTCGACGGCGCTGGACATCGCCGCGAAGGCCCGTGCCGGACTGGTCAAGGACATGACCGCCGGAAGCGGCGGGCGGCTGACCGAGGCGTGGCTCGACGAGGTCGAGGCGTCCGCGCTCGCCGCGCTGGCCCGGCGCGGACAGGCCACGGTGAACGAACTCACCGGCGACGAGCCGCGGTTGAAGGAGCAGTTCCCCTACGCGGCCGGGAAGAGCTACGAGGGGGTGCACACCGTGTCGTCCCGCCTGATGCGGGTGCTGGGGGTCGAGGGGCGGGTGGTGCGGGGGCGTCCGCTCGGATCCTGGACGTCGAGCCAGTTCCGCTGGGCGATCGCGCCGCCGTATCCCGAACTCCCGCCCGCCGAGGCCCGCTCCGAGCTGCTGAACCGCTGGCTCATGGCGTGCGGGCCCGCCACCGAGGCGGACCTGAAGTGGTGGACGGGGTGGAAGGTCACCGACGTACGGCGGGCGCTGGCCGCGAGCGGGGCGGTCGCCGTCTCGCTCGATGACGGGCTCACGGGGTATGTGGCGGCGGGCGACGACGGCCCCGTCGAGGAGCCGGGCGCGCCCTGGGCCGCCCTGCTGCCCGCCCTCGACCCGGCGCCCATGAGCCGGCCGGAGCGGGACTGGTTCCTCGAACCGTCCATGCGGCCCGCCCTCTTCGACCGCAGCGGCAATGTCGGGCCGACGGTGTGGTGGGACGGACGGGTGGTCGGCGGGTGGGCGCAGCGGCCCGACGGCGAGATCGTCTGGCGGCTGCCGGCCGGCCAGGACGTCGGCCGCGAGGCCCGGGACGCGATCGCGGCGGAGGCCGAGCGCCTGCGGGCATGGGTGGGCGAAACCCGGATCACACCCCGCTTCCGGACACCCCTGGAGCGGGAGTTGTCGGCGGAGTGAGAACCGGGCCGGGCCCGCGGACGGTTCCGGCGCCGAGGCGGGCCCGGTGCCGGGGCGGGCCCGGTGCCGGGGCCTGGATCAGCGCTGAAAGCCTGGCCCGGGTTCCGCGCCGGGGCGGGATCAGTGCCGAGGCCGGTCCGGCGCCCGGCGTCGGCACCTCGGTCGGCGTCGGTGCCGGGATCGGGAGCGGTGTCGGGTGCTCCCGCTGTGGGGCGGGTGCACCCGGCACCTCAGGGTCGCGCCCGGACTCTCAGCGCGCGTACCTCATCAGGGCACGCACCATGTGGCACGTGGTGTCCGACGGCGGGTGCACGCCGATGAGTCGCGCGGTGCTGCGGATCTTCTCGTCGCGGGCCTGGTTCGGCACGTGGACGCCGGAGTCGAGCAGGGCAATGGCGATGCGCATCGCCTTGAGCCGGCGGTTGTGCGTGACGTACCAGTCGCGGGGGCGCCCCGGCGGGAGCGGGCGCTTCGCCACGGGCTCGTACGGCAGATCCAGCGGGACCGCCGTCTTGGACGTGGACTGGGTGGGCAGCGGCTTCAGTGCGGCAGCGGGCACAGGCAATCCTCCTGTCGTGGTCAGGGCGCCGTCCGGACCCCCCGGCGACACCCTCGAACACTGCTTCTATTCTACCGCCGCCCACTGACAATAGTCGCTGGCCACAGGGGCTTTGGGGGTGCCGTGACGGCAGCGTCGAAGGGTGTCTGCCGTAACGTGTGCTGCATGGAGATCTGGATCAATCCGGCCTGTTCGAAGTGCCGCAGCGCGATCAGCCTGCTCGACGCCGAGGGCGCCGAGTACACCGTCCGCCGCTACCTGGAGGACGTGCCCTCCGAGGACGAGATCCGGGGCGTCCTCGACCGTCTCGGCCTCGAACCGTGGGACATCACACGCACCGGTGAGCCCGAGGCGAAGGAGCTCGGGCTCAAGGACTGGGCGCGGGACGCCGGTTCACGGGACCGGTGGATCAAGGCGCTGTCCGAGCACCCGAAGCTCATCCAGCGGCCGATCATCACCGCGGACGACGGGACGGCGCTGGTGGGCCGCACGGAGGACGCCGTACGGGACGCCCTGTCCCGGTAGCCGGGCCGCTCTCCCCAACTTCCGTGTGATCCAGGTTACTTAAGTGAATGCCGTAACCGTTGAGCAACCTCGTTCGGCATCTCGTACATAGCGACGTAACGCTCCCCCACCCTCTGGAGGCGCGCATGTCGCGTAGGAGAACTCTCAGCACGAAGAAGAAGATCGCCCTGCTGGTCAGCGCGGCGACCGTGGCCGGCGGCGGGGCCTTCGCCCTGGCCGCCACCTCGAACGCGGCCTCCGTGCAGACCGCTCAGACCTCGGTCGCGTGCCAGGGTCTGGCCACCGCGCTCGGCAACAACCAGAATTTCATCGCGGACCAGAAGGCCCACCCCGACTCCCAGTCGGCGGCCAGAATCGCGAACCGTGAAGCGGTCATCGCGCAGATCAAGGTTCAGCAGCAGGCGTCGGGCTGCGCTGTCGGGGAATCGGCTCAGGGCTCCCAGACCGGTCAGCAGAACGCTCAGCAGCCCGCGCAGTCCGCGCCGGCCCAGGCCGCCCCCGCGGCTCCGGCGCAGAGCGCCCCCGCGAACAACGCGGGCGGCGGTGCCGCGACCGGGCAGCAGGTCTGCAACGGTTCGACCGTCACGCTCTCCGGCGAGGGCGGCGCACCGGCCGCGTCCAGCAACCAGTTCCCGGCCGGGACGAAGCTGAAGGTCACCAACCTGGACAACAACAAGTCCACGACCGTTCAGGTCACCTCGGTGTCCGGCAGTTGCGCCCTGCTGAACAACGCGGCCTTCGAACAGGTCCGCGAGCCGGGCAAGTTCCTGATCCGCCGGGCCCTCATCCAGAAGGTGGGATAACGGGCAGAACGCACCGAAAGCCCTGTCGTCGCCGACCTGTTCCGGGTCGGCGACGGCAGGGCTTTCGCGCGCGCGGGCGGCCCTTCACGAAGACGCGGCGACTCCCCTCGTACGGACAACTCGACCTGAAACGGGGCACATACCCCATGACCGCTCTCACCCGGATCGCATACGAGCGGACCCCGGCGGACCTCCTGGTCCACGGCGGGTGACCCGCCGGGCCGTCGCGGTCGCGAACGATCGCACGCGGACGGCCACGGCGGAACGGGCCGTGTGAGACCGGGCACATACGACCCAGGTAACACGGGGTTCACATTCGGGCAACGCTCGGGAAATCGCTGGTTGACAGGCTTCCGGACATCCCCGGCGGCGCCCCAGTGCCGCAGCGCCGCAGCACCCGCAAGTGCGTTCAAGACCCACCCCGAAGGATGTGGCCCGTGAGCTTCAAGGCTGAGTACATCTGGATCGACGGCACCGAGCCGACGGCCAAGCTTCGTTCCAAGACGAAGATCCTGGCCGACGACGCAAAGGGTGCGGAGCTGCCGATCTGGGGCTTCGACGGCTCCTCGACGAACCAGGCCGAGGGTCACGCCTCGGACCGCGTACTCAAGCCCGTGGCCAGCTTCCCGGACCCGATCCGCGGCGGCGACGACATCCTCGTCCTGTGCGAGGTCCTGAACATCGACATGACGGCGCACGAGTCCAACACCCGCGCCGCGCTGGCCGAGGTCGCGGAGAAGTTCGCCGCGCAGGAGTCGATCTTCGGCATCGAGCAGGAGTACACCTTCTTCAAGGGCGCCCGTCCGCTCGGCTTCCCCGAGGGCGGCTTCCCGGCCGCGCAGGGCGGCTACTACTGCGGTGTCGGCGCCGACGAGATCTTCGGCCGTGACGTCGTCGAGGCGCACCTGGACAACTGTCTCAAGGCGGGCCTCGGCATCTCCGGCATCAACGCCGAGGTCATGCCCGGCCAGTGGGAGTTCCAGGTCGGCCCGCTGTCGCCGCTGGAGGTCTCGGACCAGCTCTGGGTCGCCCGCTGGCTGCTCTACCGCACCGCCGAGGACTTCGGCGTCTCCGCGACGCTGGACCCGAAGCCGGTGAAGGGCGACTGGAACGGCGCGGGCGCGCACACCAACTTCTCCACCAAGGCGATGCGCGAGGGCTACGACGCGATCATCACCGCGTGCGAGTCGCTCGGCGAGGGCTCCAAGCCGATGGACCACGTCAAGAACTACGGCGCCGGCATCGACGACCGTCTGACGGGTCTGCACGAGACCGCCCCGTGGAACGAGTACAGCTACGGCGTCTCCGACCGCGGTGCCTCGGTCCGCATCCCGTGGCAGGTCGAGAAGGACGGCAAGGGCTACATCGAGGACCGCCGTCCGAACGCGAACGTCGACCCGTACGTCGTGACGCGTCTCATCGTCGACACCTGCTGCACCGCCCTGGAGAAGGCCGGCCAGGTCTGATCCCGCCCAGTTGTCCCGAAGGGGCGCCCACCGTGACGGTGGGCGCCCCTTCGCGTCGTCCTCGGGGCCCCGCCCGACGGGCTGATCGGCGCGGTGTCCGGTTCGCGCCAAGAAGGCGTCCGAGCAGTGAGAGGAGGGTCCTGTTACGGGGCTGTGTCTGCTTCAATGGAGTCATGTGCATCTTCCAGAAGCGCCTCGCGACGGGTCGCCATGACCTCGAGCCCTTCTGGCCCTCCCGTCAGCACCACGACTTCGACCGGGTGTGTTGTCGCGCGACGAACGCGCCGGCCCTCTAAAGCCGTACACCCCGGCCTTCGGCCAGCGCGCACGACGTACGTCCTCGACGGCTCCGACCACGAACTCGCGGTCGTCGAACCTCCCGACGAACTTCTCGCGCGAAAGAGCTGACCTCTCATGGTGACCACTCGTTCCCTCTCCTCCGTCGCACCCCCTCCCGCCCCCTCGACCGCCCCGGCACGGCACCGGCTGCGCGCCGTCGACCGGGACGAGGACTGGGGCCTCCCCCGCTCGAACGAAGCCGAGAGCGGGGTCACCTTCCTCCCGCCGGGCGCCACTTGGCTGCCCGCTCCGCAGAACGCGCTGCCCGTGCTGCCGGGGCAGCCGGGGCAGCCGCCGATGATCGGTTACCTGGTCCTCGTACCGGCGGACCAGCAGCCCCTGCTGCCGGTCGCCGTGACGGGCCCCGCGCAGTTCCCGGCCGCCCCCGGCACCGTGACCGACACCCCGAACACCACCGCCGGCGACGGCGCCGTCGACCCGCTGGTGCGCGTCGACACGGTGCAGCGCACCGCCGAGGTCGACGGACACGTACTGGACCTGACCTACCTGGAGTTCGAGTTGCTCGCGCACCTCGTCCGCCATCCGCACCGGGTCCACACCCGTGACCAGTTGGTCTCCACGGTGTGGGGCTACGGACACGTCGGCGACGGACGGACCGTCGACGTCCATGTCGCCCGGCTGCGCCGCAAGCTCGGCGCCCGGCACCGGCTGGCGATCCAGACGGTGCGCCGGGTGGGGTACAAGTACACCCCGCCGACCGGCCGTTGACCCAGGGGCTCGGAGAACGGCCCGGCCGCGGCCGGGCACCGGCCGGCCCCGCGCATCTTCTGTCAGCAGATTCGCGTGCCGCGGGGCGGGCCGTGCGGGCAGAGTCGTCCGTATGACACGGAGACTTCTGATGCTGGGCGGTACGGAGTTCGTGGGGCGCGCGGTCGTGGAGGCCGCGCTCGCGCGGGGGTGGGACGTCACCGTCTTCCACCGCGGCCGGCACGAACCCCCGGCCGGGGCGCGGTCGCTGCTGGGCGACCGCACCTCGCCGGACGGGCTCGCGGCACTCGCCGGGACCACGGACACGTGGGACGCCGTCGTGGACACCTGGTCGGCGGCGCCTCGGCACGTACGGGACGCGGCACGTCTGCTGGCCGGGCGGGCGTCCCGGTACGTGTACGTGTCGAGCTGCTCGGTGTACGCGTGGCCCCGCACCGCCGGGTACGCCGAGAACGCGCCGCTCGTGGAGGGCGCGTCGGCCGGCGCGGACGCGACCGACTACGCCCGGGACAAGCGCGGCGGGGAACTGGCCGCCGTCGAGGCGTTCGGCGGCGGGCGTTCGCTGTTCGTGCGGTGCGGACTGATCCTCGGGCCGTACGAGAACGTCGGGCGGCTGCCGTGGTGGCTGACCCGGATCGCGGCGGGGGGTCCGGTGCTCGCTCCCGGGCCGCGCGAGCTGCCGCTCCAGTACATCGACGTCCGGGATCTGGCGGAGTGGACGCTCGGCGCCGTGGAGGCGGAACTCGACGGACCGTACAACCTGGTGAGCGCCCCGGGGCACGGCACGATGGGGGCGCTGCTCGACGCGTGCGTCCGCGCCACCGGGGCGCGGGCCGAGCTCCGCTGGACGGACCCCGAGGCCGTGCTGGGCGCCGGGATCGAGCCGTGGACGCAGCTTCCGGTGTGGGTGCCCCCGAGGAGCGAGCTGCACACCTCGGTGTACTCGGGCGATGTCTCGCGGGCCCTGCGGACCGGGCTGCGGTGCCGCCCCGTCGAGGAGACCGTCGAGGACACCTGGAGCTGGCTCCGGTCACTCGGCGGTGCCGCGCCCCTGCGTACCGACCGGCCGGCGGTGGGACTGGATCCCGCGCTGGAGGCGAAGGTCCTCGGCATGTGAATGCGGGAATTCCCGGCTCGGCCGTTCCGAACCCGCCGCACGGACGGAGTGCGGACTGGACGGCCGGGACCGGGACGGCCCCGGGCCGGCCTCGAACTCGACCGCGCGGTCCGGCAGTTGAGGTCGGTCCGGACACACCCCGCGACGACCGGCCGTGCTCTCGCGGAGTCGTCGGTTACTGAATACGAGTCAAGAATTGACTCTCAAACCTGAATTCCGAGATCAACTCCCGGGAATTCGCGGGCTTCTGGGGCCATTGTGACCGAATTGGTCTCACGGCTTTCTAAGATTCTTTCGAGACCCCTGAACACCTCGCGCACCTCCCGCGTATGGAATGGAGCCGCTTCACTCCTGTCGGGCGCCTCGCTGCCCCGCAAGGAAGTCAGAGGAGTTCCATGGGACGCAACATTCGAAAACGCCGTTCGCCGCTGGCCGTTCGCGCCATCGCCGCGTCGGCAGCGCTCGCGATCGGCGGGGGTGGGCTGGTCTGGGCGAATTTCTACGCCTCCGCACACGAGAGCAACAACTCGGGCCAGAACACCACCAAGGCCGCGCCCGCACAGGTGGCCACCATTCAGTGTCCGGACGTCGGCCAGAAGCTGTCCAACGTTCCGAATCAGGCGCGGGGCCAGGTCGACGGAGAGCTGGCGACGCTCGACCAGCAGATCACCGCCGCCTACCAGCGGCTCGCGACCACGCGTGACGCGCAGGCCAGGGACGCGAGCTTCGTCCAGAACTCCATCCTGACGCCGCTCAAGCAGAACCGGTCGGTGATCATCGACCGGATCAAGCTGGAGATCAACCGCGTCGGCGGCAAGGCTCCGGGCTGGCTCGACGGTCTCTCCAACTGCACGGGACAGCCCGCGGCCGGACAGGCCAACGGCGGACAGAACAACGGCGGTGCCACGGCCGCTCCGTCCGCGAGCGCGAGCGCCGGCGCCGGTGCCAACGCCGGCGCGGGTGCCGGTGCGGGTGCCTCCGCGAGTGCGAGCGCCCCCGCCGCCGGCGGCGGTGCGCAGGCGGGCAACGGCGGACAGGCCGGCAACGGCCCGGTCGCGGCCGACTTCGTCGACATCACGAAGGTCCAGCCGAACGTCGCCCGCAAGGCCCGTACCCAGGCGGCCGGTTCGTCCGGTGTGTTCACGACGTCCTGCGGTGTCAACGCGAACAAGAAGTTCAACACGGACAACGTGATCGTGGCGCCCGGTGTCACCAACGGTGCGCACCACCTGCACGACTACGTCGGCAACCAGTCGAACGACGCCTTCGCCACCAACGACACCTTCGCGGCGGCCCAGACGTCCTGCGCCAACCAGGGCGACAAGTCGTCGTACTACTGGCCGGTCGTGCGTATCCAGAACGGCACGCAGGACTTCGACCAGAACAACCTGGGTGGCGGCAAGGAACTCAACGTCGGCCAGATCCAGCAGGTGCGGCAGGCGCAGATCAAGTTCGTCGGCAATCCGACCAGCAAGGTCGTCGCGATGCCGAAGTTCCTGCGCATCATCACCGGTGACGCCAAGACCACGACCAACGGTCTCGCGAACGCCAACGCCCACTGGAGCTGCACCGGCTTCGAGAACAAGGTGCAGCTGACGGCGCAGTACCCGATCTGCCCGCGCGGCAGCACCGTGGTCCGCACCTTCGCCTTCCAGAGCTGCTGGGACGGGGTGAACGCCGACAGCGCGAACCACCGCACCCACGTGGCCTTCGCCGACGCCCAGGGCAACTGCGCCAACGGCTTCAAGGCCATCCCGCAGCTCACGATGCGCCTGGTCTACGGCTTCCGGGCCCCGACCCTCACCAACGGGCAGATCAAGAACGCCTACGCGGTGGACGGTTTCCCGGAGCAGCTCCACAAGGCCACCACCGACCACGACGACTTCATCAACGTCTTCGACGAGAACCTGATGAACAAGATGGTCACCTGCATCAACAACGGTCAGCGTTGCAAGTAACACCCTGAGACGAAGGCCGGTGACGGGATCTCCCGTCACCGGCCTTCTGTCGTGTACGCCCGGAACCTGCCCGGTCGGGCCGGTCGGCCGCTGTGGCGACCGCGCCGGGAACCCGCTCCGGTCAGCCGCCGTGGTGACCGGAGTGCCCGGCCCCGTGCGAGGTCCCCTGCTCCAGGGTCCCGCCGAGCCGGCCGCGCAGCGTCGTGACCATCTTCTGGTCCCCGACGGCGACCCACTTGGCACCCACGAGGTACGAACCGCCGTAGTCCTTGGCCCCGTCGAGCCACTCGCGCTGGCCGCGGTCGGTGGCGAAGGTCGCCAGGATGAACTTGCCGGTGCCGATCTTGCAGACACCCTGGCGGATCTCGTCCGCGTCGGTCTGGATGCTTGGCTTGCACTTCACCTCGGCGGCCAGCTCCTCCAGACTGCCGGTCGCAGTCGCCGGGACGGTGGTCTCCTCGGCCGCGCCGTCCTTGGCGTCCGATCCGCCGCCGCAGCCGGTCAGGGCCAGCAGAGCGGCGACGGCCGCCCCGGCCAGAAGCTTCCCGCGTGTCAACCTCATACGTTCCTCCGGTACCTGTCGGCGTTCACGCCGAGAAGAGCCCCGGCGAGGGCTCTGCCTTCGATACGGCTGCGGGCACTCCCCTGCTCAATGCGCCCCGCCCGCGGACGGGAACCCGGTACCGCCCGGGACACGGCTGTGCGAGGGTGGCACCCGTGAACGAAGACTGGGAAGAGCGTACGGCGGCCGCCTGGGCCCGTTTCGACGACTACGAGGAAGAGCGGGCGGCGGACTTCCGGGCGGTGATCGACGCGCTGGTCGCCGAACTGCCCGAGGACAGCCCCCTCGGCCTCTTCGAGCAGGCCTGCGCCTGGGACTCGACGGGCCATTCCGACAAGGCCGTCCCCCTGTACCGGGAGGCACTCGCCCACGGCCTGAGCGGGTACAAGGGCCGCCGGGCGAAGATCCAGCTCTCCAGCTCGCTGCGGAACATCGGCGAGGCGGACGAGGGCGTCAAGCTCCTCACCCCCGAACTCGTGACCCCCTCGGACGAGTTGGACGACGCGGTACGGGCCACGCTGGCGCTCTGCCTCGCCGACCTCGGCCGCGAGCGCGAGGGCCTGGCCCTGGTCATCGGCGCGCTGGCCCCCCATCTGCCGCGCTACCAGCGGTCGATGGCGAACTACGCCCGCCTTCTCGTGGAACCCGGGGAATCCGCGGACTGAGTCCCCGGACGCGTCCGCGGATTCCCCGGCCGCCCGGCGGGGCCGGTGACCATCCGCCGATTCGCTCGTTCTGCTGAACGTGCAGTCACAGGATGTAGCCCCGCGCCCCGCACCCTCCTCCGGAGCCGTCGTCGACGTCGAGCAGGCCGAGGCCGCCCTCGTCGAGCACTATCCGCGGCTGGTCCGGCTCGCCTATCTGACGCTTCCGCCGAGCCTCGGCCGCAACCGGCGGGTGCTGACCGCGCACGCCCTCACCCAGCGCGCGCTGCCCCGGGGCCGGGCGGCGGGCGACGCCTCGGTGATCCCCACCCAGCAGAGCGGCGGGGGCCGTGACGGCGACCCGGGCTACGCCTTCGTACGCCTCCAGGTGGTGCGGATGGCGCTGGAGGCCGGGCTGCCGCTGAAGCGGTGGGCGTGGCCCAAGCGGTCCCAGCTTCCGCCGTTCCTCCCCCAGGTGTGGGGTCTGCGGCTCTTCCCGCGCTCGGGCGGCGCCGACGAACTGACCCTGGACCAGCGGCTGTCCGCGCTCTCGGGGCCGGCCCGTGCCGCGTACGTGCTGCGCGCCCTGGACAAGCTGGCCGACCCGCGGCTGCGCCAGGTGCTGACGGCCGCGGGGGTCGAGGACCCGGCCGCGGCGCTGAAGGAGGCCTCGGCCGTCGAGGCGCGGGACGCGCTGCTCGACTCCCCCGAGTTCGACCCCTGCTCGCTGCAGGCCCGGCCCACCGATCTGATGCGGCGCAGGCAGCACATGAAGGCCGCGCTCGTCGCCACCGCCGCCGTGGCCGTGTGCGGGGCGCTGCTCGCGCTGCCCGGCGACGGCTGGGGCCCGGACGGCGCCGCGGCCCCCTCCTACGCGCAGAACCCGGCCGCCGAGGCCGCGCTCGACCCGGCCAGGGTGCAGCGGGTGGCGCCCGCGGCCTGGGAGACCTCCGCGCGCACCGACTTCTCCGTCTGGCCCGCGCGCGGCGGTCTCGTCGACGACTCCGCGCTGCTGCGGCGCGCGCTCGCCGTCTGGGCCAGGCCCGGCGACTCCGTCCACGTGGCGGGGACGCCCGGCACCCCCACCGGCGCCCCGCCCGGACCGCCCCAACTGCTGTACGCGGGCATTGTCGACCAGGCCCGCGTGGTGCTCTTCTACGACGGTCTGCGCGTCGTGCGCTACGCCGAGGCGAAGGACGGCACGAGCGGCACGGCCCTCGACTTCGCGCGGGTCGACGGGGCGAAGGGGGCGGAGGCGAGCGCGGTGCTGCTGGGGCGGGCCGACGGCAACGTCCGCTATCTGACGGCCCCCTGGGTGACCAGGGCCGCCGAGCGTGACCTGCTGAAGCCCTCCGCCGGGGCGATGGACCTCACGCTGTCCGCGGACGGTTCCACCTCCCCGCTGGCCGGACCGCCGGCGAGCGGCGCGTGCACGTCGTGGAACGTGCTCCAGGTCGAGGACTCCTCGGGCAGCCGGCTGCTGACCGACCTCGGCGAGCTGATCCCGGCCCACCTCACCGCGGGCCGTCCGGCCGCGCCCCGGGAGGCGGCGGGAGCGGAGAACCTGCGGGAGTGGGCGCCCATCGCGTGCTCGCTGGCCTCGGCGCGCTCGCAGGGCGTGCGGACCGTGAACGCCTGGGGGTACGCGCGCCAGCCGCTGCCCGACGGGAGCGGATCGGCCGCCTGGGTGTGTACGCGCGCCGACACCTGGCGGGGCGTCGGCACCCGGGTGATGGCCCAGTTCCGTACCCCGGGCGGAACGTACGGGGCGGTCGTCGCGCAGGCCGAGAACTCCCCCGCCTGCGGCTCCCGCGATCCGCAGGTGCTCGCCGGTGTGCTGTGGAAGTCGGGCGCGGGAGCGTGGTATCTCCTCGCGGCCGGCGGCAAGGGCACGGCCTCGGTCGAGGCGACGGGCGGGGTGCGCGGCTCCGCGGCGGGGCCCCTGCTCACCGTACGGACGACGCAGGGATCGCGGGCCGAGCTGAAGGGAACCCTGACGGACGGCCGGCACATCACCGGGCTGCACTGAACGTCCGTGCACCACAATGGAACGGACACCCGGCACGGATTGCTGACACGGACGTAAACAAGTGGGCGCACGGGGCTTCTCCGAGCGCCTACCCGTCAGTACATTGACGCCATGTCTAACACGCAGGCCCGGCAGCCCCGGCCGGTCGAGTCCGAGCGGACGGCTCTCAAGGCACGGAAGGTGTCGTTCTCGTGGGAGGACACACCGCTGCACTGGGTGCCCGACGAGCCGTTCGCCACGCACACCATGAACGTGCTGCATCTGCTGCTGCCGGCCGGCGAGCGATGGTTCGTGCACGTGTACCGGCAGGTCCTGCCCCTCATCCGGGACGAGCGGCTGCGCGAGGACGTCATCGGGTTCATCGGGCAGGAGGCCACGCACTCGCAGGCGCACGACGAGGTGCTGCCCCACCTGGCGGAGCTGGGGCTCGACCCGACGCCGTACACCGCGCAGGTCGACTGGCTCTTCGAGAAGCTGCTCGGCGACCGGACGCTGCCCCCGGGCCGGGCGCGCCGCTGGTGGCTGCTGGAGCGCGTCGCCCTGATCGCCGCGATCGAGCACTACACCGCCTTCCTCGGCGACTGGATCCTGAACGCCGGGGAACTGGACCGGCGCGGGGCCGACCCGGTCATGCTGGACCTGATGCGCTGGCACGGCGCGGAGGAGGTCGAGCACCGCTCGGTGGCGTTCGACCTGTTCCAGCACGTCGACGGCAGCTACCGGCGGCGTGCGCGGACCTGGGCGACCGCCTTCACCGCGCTCGTCTTCCTGTGGCAGCGCGGCGCCCGGTTCTTCATGGAGAACGATCCGACGCTCGTGAACGGCAGGGCGAGCTTCAAGGAGTTCCACACCAGCGGAAAGCGGGGCGTGCTGCCGCCGACCGGGGACCTGCTGAGGTCCGTCCCCCGCTACCTCAGCCGCACCTACCACCCCTCGCAGGAGGCCTCCACCGAGCAGGCGATCGCCTATCTCGCCTCCTCCCCCGCCGCCACGGCCGCCGAGAAGAACACGGATGCCGCGTGATGCCCGGACTGCGGACCGTCGTCGCCGTGGCCGGTGCGGCCGTGCTCGTACGACGGGCTATGCGCCGCCGGATCGAGGCGTCACCGCTGTGGCCGCTGCCCGCCCTGGAGGACCCCCGCTCCGGCCGGCCCCGCACCCGGGCCCTGCGGCTGCGGGTCGCCCGGCACGAGCGCGTCGCCGACGGCGTCGTCCTGACGCGCCTGGAGGGAGCCGAACTGCCGCCCTGGGAGCCGGGAGCCCACCTCGACCTGGTGCTGCCCTCGGGGCTCGTCCGGCAGTACTCCCTGTGCGGGGACCCGGAGGACCGCTCCGCGTACACCGTCGCGACCCGGCTCGTCGAGGACGGGCGCGGCGGCTCGCGCGAGGTGCACGAGAACCTCCGGGAGGGCATGCGGGTCGAGGTGCGCGGACCGCGCAACCGCTTCCCGCTCGTGGCGGCACCGGCGTACGTCTTCGTCGTGGGCGGGATCGGGATCACCCCGGTGCTGCCGATGCTGCGGGCCCTCCCGGAGGGCACCGACTGGCGGTTGCTGTACGGCGGCCGGACCCGTGCCTCGATGCCGTTCCTGGAGGAGATCGAGAAGCTGGACCGCTCGAAGGTCACCGTCGTCGCCGAGGACGAGGACGGACTGCCGGACCTGGACGCGCTGTTCGCGGATACCGTCCCGGGCACGGCGGTCTACTGCTGCGGACCCGACGGGCTCATGGCCGCGGTCGCGGCGCGGATCCCGGACGGGGCGGCACTGCACCTGGAGCGGTTCACCGCCCGCGCGCCCGACGGGGGCGACACCGCCTTCGAGGTCGAACTGCGGCGCAGCGGACGCACGGTGACCGTGCCCGCCGGCACGACGGTCCTCGCCGCGGTCCGCGCGGAGCTGCCCGGCACGCTCTACTCCTGCGAGCAGGGATTCTGCGGAACCTGTCGGCAACGTGTCCTGGAGGGGGAGATCGAGCACCGGGACGAACTGCTGACGGACGCGGAGCGTGACGACTCGATGCTCATCTGCGTCTCGCGGACACGAGGTGGGCGAATCGTGCTGGACATGTGAACATCCGCCGTCCGGACCGGCCCGATCAGGTCCGGACGCGATCGGTAAAGTGTCCACATGACAATCGGGGTACGCCGCAGGATGGGTGTCGAGGAGCGACGGCAGCAGTTGATCGGCGTCGCCCTCGAACTGTTCAGCCGACGCTCGCCCGACGAGGTCTCCATCGACGAGATAGCCTCGGCCGCGGGCATCTCACGGCCGTTGGTGTACCACTACTTCCCGGGCAAACTCAGCCTGTACGAAGCGGCGTTGCAGCGTGCCGCGGACGATCTCGCGGGCCGGTTCGTGGAGTCCCGCGAGGGTCCGCTGGGCACGCGGCTGCTGCGGGTGATGCGCCGCTTCTTCGACTTCGTGGACGACCACGGGCCCGGCTTCGCCGCGTTGATGCGGGGCGGCCCGGCCGTCGGCTCGTCGACCACCAACGCGCTGATCGACTCCGTACGGCAGGCGGCCTACCTCCAGATCCTGTCGCATCTGGACGTCGAGGAACCGCCCGCCCGGCTGGAGCTGGTGATCCGTTCCTGGATCTCGCTCGTCGAGTCGACCGCGCTGATCTGGCTGGACGGACGACGGATTCCGCGCGGCGAGCTGGAGGTGCAGCTCGTGCACGACTTCGCGGCCCTGGCGGCGGTCAGCGCCGCCTACGACCCGGAGGTCGCCGCGCTGCTGCGCACGGGGCTCAAGGGCGAACCGGGCGACGGGCCGTTCACCGACCTCGTCGTCCGGCTGCTCGCGCTCGCCTCGCCGCCAGAGGCGTGACCCCTGAGGCGTGACCCCGCTCCTACGCCTCGAACTTCCGGTACGACGGGTCGAGATCGCGCACCTCGACGGACACGTGCAGAGTGACCCCGTCCGTGGGCTCGATGTGCTCCCGCAGCAGCTCCAGCGTGGCCTCGGTCAGCTCGGCCTTGGTCTCGTCGCTGCGGCCGGCCAGCAGAGCGATGCCGACATGGACGATGGCGGGACCTCCCGTGCCCGTGGCCACCACGTCTCCCACGATCTCGTCCTCGGTCCGCAGGGTGCGCAATTTGCACGCCTCCAGCCGCGCGGCCGCGATCTCGACGATCACGGGGTGCAACGCGAGCGCGAACGCACTCCAGTCGACGTGGTCGAGGGCCGGGGAGGTCTCGACGGTGATCTGCGGCATGGGCGCTCCTGTTCCCTGAAAGGTCCCGATCACCCTAGCCGCAGCACCCGGCACGACGACGGGGGCGGCCCCGGACCCCCGTCATGCTCAGGGTGTCCGGGGCCGCCCCCGTCGGTCAGGTCGCTGTCACGGAGTCCGGGTGAACACCGCCACCGTGCGGGCCGGGACCGTGAAGGAGCCCGTGTCCTTCACGTAGGACGAGGTCTTGACGACCGAGTCCGCGCCCTTCGCCTGCACCGGGTGCAGCGCGTACGCCGAACCGGCCAGCGAGCCGACGGTCTGCTTCTGCTTCTCCGGGGTCGCGTTGAAGACGATCACGAGGTCGCCGAGGCGCGCGGTGATCACTCCGGGGGTCTCGTCCTTGCCCGACAGCGGGAAGGAGAGCTGCGACTGCACCTGGGCGGCCGTGGAGAGCGAGAAGACCTTCTCGCCCGTACGGATCCGCTGGAGGTCCTGGAAGGCGGCCGAGGCGCCGTCGATCTGCTCGCAGCCCACCGTGACGGAGGTCAGCAGCGGCTTGGCGAACGGCCACTTCGTGGTGTTGTCCGCGGCCATCGGCAGCCCGCGCCCGAATCCGTTGCCGTCCTGGCAGTTCCAGTGGATGGCGTTGAACCAGTCACCGCTGTCGAAGGAGTTGCGGTCCAGCGACTTGGAGCGCAGCAGGTCGGAGCCGGCCTGGGAGAGGGACGGACCCTGCGAGAGGGTGGCCGTCGCCATGGACAGGACCTGCATCCGGGCCCGGTCGGCGGCACTGGTCGACGCGGGCAGCTTGTACGTCAGCGCGTCGTACAGCGACTCGTTGTCGTGCGCGTCGGCGTAGGCGAGCGCGTCGCCGGGGGCCGCCGCGTAGCCGGCGGGCTGGCCGTTGTAGTCGATCTCGGAGCCCTTGACCTCCTTGCCGTCGGTGTCGGTGAAGCGGTACGCCGCCAGGTTGCCGGTCAGGCCGACCTTGATGAGGTCCTGGTAGTGCAGCAGGCGGGCCTTCTGCTCGGCCGGGGTGCCGTTGCCGGTGGAGGAGTTGGGGTCGGTGTACAGGCCCGAGCCGAAGCCCTGGACGCCGGGGTCGGAGTCGAAGGGGCTGCCGCCGCGGACGGCGTCACGGGCGCGGTCGGAGAAGGTCGCGATGCCCGTCCCCGCCATGTTCTTCTGGGTGGCCTGGACGAACCGGGCGTCGTCGGCGACCTCACCGAAGTTCCATCCCTCGCCGTACAGGATGATCTTCTTGCCGTCGACGCCGTCCTTCGCGAGGGTCAGCCCGTCGAGGGCCTTCCTGACCGCGAGGATGTTGGCCTTGGGCTGGTGGCCCATGAGGTCGAAGCGGAAGCCGTCGACCTTGTACTCCTTGGCCCAGGTGACGATCGAGTCGACCACCAGCTTGCCCATCATGGCGTTCTCGGTCGCCGTGTTGGAGCAGCAGGTGGAGTTGGCGACGCTGCCGTCGGCGAGGAGCCGCTGGTAGTAGCCGGGGACGACCTTGTCGAGGACGCTGGTGTCGGCCTGGCCGCTCGCGGCGGTGTGGTTGTAGACCACGTCCATGACGACCCTGAGGCCGTCCTCGTTGAGCGACTTGACCATCTTGCGGAACTCGACCGTGCGGCCGGTGCCGTTCGGGTCGGTGGCGTAGGAGCCCTCGGGGACCGTGTAGTGGTACGGGTCGTAGCCCCAGTTGTAGGCGTCCTTGGCGGCGGTCTTCGCCACGCACTCCTGCTGCTTCTCGGAGTCGGCGGCGTAGGAGGGCAGGTCGCAGTCGGTGCTCTGCCGGTCCGCCTTCTTCTCGGGGATGGTGGCGATGTCGAACGCGGGCAGCAGGTGCACGTACGAGGTGCCGGACTTCGCCAGCGCCTTGAGGTGCTTGGAGCCGTCGCTGTTCTTGTCGGTGAAGGCGAGGTAGGTGCCCTGGTCCTTCGCGGGGACGGTCTTGTCCGCCACCGAGAAGTCACGGACGTGCAGTTCCTGGATCTGCGCGTCCTTCAGCGGTACGGCCTTGGGCTTCTTGAGCGAGGACCAGCCCGAGGGGGCGAGGGACCCGGCGTCCAGGTCGACGACCAGGCTGCGCTCCGAGTCCGCCGTCAGGGCCACCGAGTACGGGTCGGTCACCTTGTTGGTGACGATCTTGCGGACGGTCGGCGCCCACACCGTCACGACGTAGCGGTAGGGCTTGCCCGTCCAGGACTTCTTTCCGGTGACGGACCAGACGCCGGTGGCGCCGTCGCGCTTCATGGCGACGGTGGAGCCGCCGAGGTCGAGGCTCACCGACTGGGCGGTCGGGGCCCACACCGAGAGGGTGGGGACACCGCTGTGGAAGACCGGCCCGAGGTGCGCCTTCGTCGCGGGGTACAGGTCGTCGAGGGCGCCGGCGATCTGCACGCCGGTGGCCGCGAGCACGGCACCGTTCGCGGCCCGCTGCGAGGCGACGAGCTGGCCGCCGAGCGCGGAGCGCACCCGGTCGCGGTCGCGCGGGTCGACGGACCAGGCGGTGTACGCCTTCAGGTGCGGGTACTTGGCCTTCTGGGCGTCGGTGAGGGTGGTCTTCTCCAGCCGCAGCCAGCGCTCGTCGTCGCTGGTCAGCCCGCCGTCCTTGACGGCGATCGAGCCGTCGTGGGAGGAGAGGAGCTGGGTGGACACCGCGGCGTCGGAGCCGTTCCAGGCGACCGTGTAGCGGTCGATCCAGATCGCCTTGGACGTGGTCAGGTCGAGTGCGGCCGCGCTGCCCTTGGGCTGCGGCAGCAGGTACTTCTCCTGGCCGTTCAGCAGCCACACCTCGTGGCCGTTCGCCGTGAGGTCCAGCGACTGGTCGGTGGGCAGGTCCTTGTCGTCGCCCTTGTGCAGGATGTAGCTGAGGCTGGTCGCGCCCTCGGCGAGCGGCACCTCGAAGACGGCGCCGTAGGCGTCGGTCCGCACCGGCTCCAGGGGCTTCGTCCAGTCCGTGGGCGTCGCGGCCCCGGTCCAGGTGTGCAGGCCCCAGCCGGCGTAGTCTCCGTCGGCGCGGTGGTAGTGGACGACCGCCTTGGTCCTGTCCTGGGCGGGCGGGTCGGGCTGTTCGGTGAGGACGGTGTCCTTGCCCTGTTCGACCCAGACCTCACCGGTCTTGGTGACGTCGATCGTGCGGTCGCTCGCGACGTCCTTGTTGCCGTCCTTGTCGATGACCAGGAAGCCCACGCTGGAGGCTCCGGGCTTCAGCTTCACGTAGGCGAAGGCACCGTAGGCGTCGCGGCCGACGAAGTCGTGTCCGGCGGGCCAGGTCGTGCCCTCACCGTCGGCGATGTCGCCCCAGGCGTACAGGCGCCAGTCGGTGTAGTCGCCGTCGGTGCGCTTGTAGTGGACGACCGCGTAGTCGCGCGAGGAGGCCGCCGGGGTCTCCGGGGCGGGCGCGGCGCCGGTGGTGGACTCGGCCGTCGCGCTCGCGGTGCGTCCGGACCGGTCGACGACGACGGCCTTGTAGCGCAGGGCGGTTCCGGCCGGTACGTCCTCGCCGATGGCCTGGGTGACCTTGTACGGGGCGTGGTCGGCGGTGCCGAGGGTGCGCCATGTGCCGTCGCCCACCTGGGCGGCGAAGACGACCCGGTCGAGCTGTCCGCCGGTGACGTCCGCCGACAGGTCGACGGTGCCGGTGGCGCCCGCGGCGGGGGCCTTCAGCGTCAGCGCGGGCTTGGAGGCGGGGGCGGCGGGCCGGCCCGCGGCCTTGAGGACGACGGAGGAACCGGCCGGGACGGTGACGGTGACCTTCTTGTCCCCGTCGCTCCTGGCCGAGGCCGAGGTTCCGTACACGGCCCGGAAGTCCGTGTTCGCCGAGCCGGTCGCGAAGGTGGCCGACTTGGCCTCGTCCGCGTTGTTCACGGCGACGACGTACTCGGTGCCGCTCTTCGCGTCCGTGCGGGAGAAGGCGTAGACGCCGGCGCCGTCCGCGGCGTACCGCTCCGTCTGGACCCCGTCGGCGAGGGCCGGGTTGTCCTTGCGCAGCTTGGAGAGTGCGCTGATCGTCTTGTAGAGCGGGGCACCCGTGTCGTAGGCGTCGCTCGCGTGGGTGCGGTCGGTGCCGATCTCGTCGTCGTCGAGGTAGTCGCCGATCTTGGAGGCGAACATCGTCTGCCGGGCGTCCTTGTCGCCGCCGGAGCCGGTGAAGCCCTGTTCGTCGCCGTAGTAGACGACGGGGTTGCCGCGGCTGAGGAACATCAGCTCGTTGGCGAGCTTGTCCTTCTTCAGCAGCTCGGCGTCGGTCGCCTTCGGGTTGTCCTGGTCCAGGAAGTAGCCGATGCGGCCCATGTCGTGGTTGCCGAGGAAGGTGACCTGCTCGTACGCGTTGGCCTTGTCGGTCGTGTACTTGTAGTCGTCCGCGAACAGGGACGAGAGCTTCTGCGCGCTGCCGCCCTGCGAGGCGTAGGAGCGGGCCGCGTCCTGGAACGGGAAGTCGAGCGTGGCGTCGAGGCGGCCCTGGGTCACGTACGGCGAGGTGATCGACGTGTCGGCGGAGTAGACCTCGCCGAACATGAAGAAGTTCTTGCGCCCGTGCCGGGCGGCGTACGCGTCGAGGGCGGTCGCCCACTGCGTCCAGAACTCCATGTTCACGTGCTTGACGGTGTCGATCCGGAAGCCGTCGATCCCGAAGTCCTCGACCCACTTCTCGTAGATCTTCTCCATGCCGCTGACGACCTCGGGACGCTCGGTCCACAGGTCGTCGAGGCCGGAGAAGTCGCCGTAGGTGGTGGACTCGCCGGCGTAGGTGGAGTCACCGCGGTTGGTGTACATGGTCGTGTCGTTGAGCCACGACGGGACCTTGGCGTTCTTCTTCGCGGCGGGAACCGTCGGCGTGCGGGGGAAGGAGTCGGCGTCCACCGACGGGAACCCCTTGGTGCCGGCCGCGTAGTCCGCGTCGTCGAAGGGCTTGCCGTCCTTGGTCAGGTACGGGAAGGCGCCCTTGGAGAGGTAGTTGTAGGACTGTTCCTTGTAGTCGACGACATCGGCCGTGTGGTTGGTGATGACGTCGAAGAAGACCTTCATGCCCTTGGCGTGGGCCTTGGAGATCAGTGTCTCCAGGTCCTTGTTGGTGCCGAAGTGCGGGTCGACCTTGGTGAAGTCGGTGATCCAGTAGCCGTGGTAGCCGGCCGAGGCGTCCTTGCCGGTGCCCTGGACGGGCTGGTTCTTGAAGATCGGCGCCATCCAGATGGCGGTGGTGCCGAGGCCCTTGATGTAGTCGAGCCGCTTGGTCAGACCCTTGAGGTCGCCGCCCTGGTAGAAGCCCTTGTCGGTGGGGTCGTACCCGGTCGAGAGCCTCGAACCGGTCAGTCCGCCCTTGTCGTTGGACGTGTCGCCGTTGGCGAAGCGGTCCGGCATCACGAAGTAGAACTGGTCACGGGTGGAGTCGTGCCGTGTCGGCTCGGCGGCGAGCTTCGCGTCCGACGGCGGTGCGGGCGGGGTCTGGGCCCTCGCCACAAGGGGTTGCGCAAGCGATACGGCCAGTGCGGCTGCGAGGACGGCTGCACGCAGCCTGGGGCGGCTGGTGCGGCTCGCCGGCCCTCTCGGTATCAGGTCCACAGTCGTGAACTCCTAGCGATTACGGCGTACTCGGGTCCGACCCCGCGCAGCGTTTCGGCCACGATGCCGAACGCCCGCGTGACCGTATCGCTCACGCAAGGTTTACAGCAAGAGTCTTGCAACATGCGGAAAGGCTTTTCAGCAGCTGGACTTGCCCGCGTAGATCGCGAGGGCCGTGTTGGCGCCCAGCGTCGCCGTGAACTGGCCCGAACTGTTCACGGTGATGCTCGTGTTGTTCTGGACGTTGCAGTACGTTCCCGCGGCCAGGGAGGTGCTGTACGTCCGGCTCAGCGAGGAGGTCTCGTGGTTGATGGCCACGAAGCCCTTGCCGCCCCGGCCGAAAGCGATCGCGTCGTTGCCGTTGTCCCACCAGTTGGAAAGCGCTTGTCCCCGGGTGGCGTTGCGGAAGGCGACCATCGACTTGATCTCCGGCCAGGCGTGCTGACACTTCCAGCCGTCCTGCCAGCAGGCGTTGACCGTACCGCCGTTGGGCGGTCCGGCGTCCGCGTCCGACCACTCGTAGCCGGAGTTGATGTCGGGGGCGCCGTAGGGGTAGGCGAGCATGAAGACGTTGGCGAGGGTGTAGTTCGCCCCGTCCTTGTAGTTGAGCGTTGAGCCGTTGCGCTCGGTGTCGTGGTTGTCGACGAAGACGGCCGCGACCGAGCTGCTCATGTAGCCCCAGCCCTCGCCGTAGTTCTTCAGGTAGGCGAGGTTCTCGTTGTTGAAGACCCGCTTGAGGTCGTAGGCGTAGCGGAACTCCTGGACGTCGCCGTTGCCGGTGTACTCGGTGGGCTGCACGGCCTCGCCGGCGCCGTAGATGGCCTCCTGCTTCCAGTAGACGGACGGATTGCTCAGCCGTGACTTGATGTTGGCGAGGTCGGCGGCCGGCATGTGCTTGGCCGCGTCGATCCGGAAGCCGTCCACGCCGTAGCCGAGCAGGGTGTTCATGTAGCCGGCGATGGCCGACCGGACGTAGGACTCGCCGGTGTCCAGGTCGGCGAGGCCGACGAGTTCGCAGTTCTGGACGTTGGCGCGGTTGGTGTAGTCGCTGATGGTGGAGGTGCAGTCGTCCATGTCGGCGGACGAGTAGAGGCCCGGGTAGTTGTACTTCGTGTACGAAGAGCCTCCCGTGCCGGTGCCGGAACCGGCCGCCATGTGGTTGATCACCGTGTCCGCCACGACCTTCACACCGGCCGCGTGACAGGTGCTGACCATGTTCTTGAAGGCGGTGGCGTCGCCGAGCCGTCCGGCGATCCTGTAGCTGACGGGCTGGTACGAGGTCCACCACTGCGAGCCCTGTATGTGCTCGGCGGGCGGGGACACCTGGACGTAGCCGTATCCGGCGGGGCCCAGCGTGTTGGTGCATTCCTTGGCGACCGAGTCGAATTTCCACTCGAACATGACGGCGGTGACGTCCTTGGTGCCGGGCGGCGAGGCCGCCGCCGTACCGGGGGGAACGGCCACCGTGACCGCCAGGCCCGCCACGAGGGCGAACGAGGCCGCGAGCTTCTTCCGTGCCATGTGTGTGTACTCCTGCACTACGTCGTGCGGGTGGGGGGATCGGAACGTACCGCTTGCAATCATGTTTCAGCAAGATGTCGAAAGAACTTTCAACTTCCTTATTGACGCGCTCCCTTGGGCGGTCCCACGCTCCACACGGGTCAGCTTCCGCGCCCCGCGGCCGTGCTGACCGATCCGGAGAGGAGCCGCATCCCCGATGGTCTTACGGCGAAGAAGGGTTTCCCGGCTGCTGGCGACCGTCGCGCTGACGCTCGGCGGGCTGGCCGCACTGCCGGCCCAGCAGGCAGCAGCAGCGACGGACACCGGTGTCCCCAACGGCGACGTGATCGCCAACCTATGGGAGTGGAACTGGAAGTCGGTCGCGTCCGAGTGTACGAACGTGCTCGACCCGGCCGGCTACGGGGCGGTCCAAGTGGCGCCGCCCGCCGAGTCGTTGAGGCAGTCGAGCTACTACTGGTGGGACGTCTACCAGCCCTACTCGTACAACCTGAACAGCCGTTTCGGCACGGCGGCCGGCTTCAGGGCCATGGTCGACACGTGTCACGCGGCCGGCATCAAGGTCTACACCGACGCGGTGATCAACCACACCGCCGGCCAGACCGGCACCGGGTACAACGGCACGGTCGTCTCCAACAAGTACGACACCCCGGACTACGACCCGGCCGACAGCGACGACTGCACGACGACGATCACCGACTGGACCAACCGCTACCAGGTCCAGCACTGCGAACTGCTCGGCATGCCCGACCTGGACACCGCCGAGAGCAACGTCCGCGCGAAGATCACCGGTTTCCTCAACGCGCAGATCGACCTGGGCGTCGACGGCTTCCGGGTCGACGCGGCCAAGCACATCGAGGCCGCCGACATGAACGCCATCGTCGCCGGACTGCACACCACGACCTCGGGCTCGGCGCCGTACATCACCCAGGAGGTCTATCCCGGCACCCCGCCCTCGATCGACGAGTACTACGGCAGCGGCGACGTCCTCGACTTCGCCTTCGCCTCCCAGATCAAGGCGCAGTTCCAGGGAGACATCGCCAACCTGTCGAGCTTCGGCAGCAGTTGGGGGCTCGTCGCCGAGGCGAACTCCACCACCATGGTCACCAACCACGACACCGAGCGCAACGGCTACTCGCTGAGCTACAAGGACGGCGCGACCGCCGTGCTCGCCAACGTCTACCAGCTCGCCCGCGGTTACGGCCGGCCCTCGGTGTACGCGGGCTGGACGTTCAGCCAGAGCGACCAGGCCCCGCCGAACTCGGGCGGCGGTTTCGTCACCGACACGGACTGCGCCTCCGGCTGGTACTGCCTCGACCGTGACACCGCGGTCTCCGGCATGATCGGCTGGCACAACGCGGCGGCCGGACACGCCGTCGCCGACTGGCAGTCCCCCGCGTCCAACGTGATCGGCTTCGGCCGGGGCAGCGCCGGTTTCGTCGCCATCAACAACAGCTCGGGCGCCAACACCCACACCTGGACGACCGGTCTCGCGGACGGCACCTACCCGAACGTCATCGACGGCGGCGCCACCTCGGTCACGGTCACCGGCGGCACGGCCTCCCTGACCGTGCCCGCCAAGGGCGCCGTCGCCTTCTACGACCCGGACTATGTCTGCACCGTCGACTGCGGTGGCGGCGGCACCGATCCGGGCACGGTCACCGCCACGTTCGGCGAGTACGCCTCGACCACCTCCGGCACGAACGTGTACGTGGTCGGTTCGGCCAGCGCGCTCGGCGGCTGGAACACGGCGAACGCGGTGAAGCTGTCCTCGTCCGGCTACCCGGTCTGGAAGACGGACGTCGCGGTACCGGCGAACAGCGCGATCGCGTACAAGTACATCAAGAAGGACGCCTCGGGGAACGTCACCTGGGAGTCCAACGCCAACCGGACCCTGACCACCGGCACCGCGGCCGTGACGGCCCAGAACTCCTGGAACGTGGCCGACGCCGACGCGACGGACCTGACCTTCGGCGTGACCGCGACCACCGTCTCCGGCACCAGCGTGTACGTCGTCGGTTCGATCCCCGCGCTCGGTTCCTGGAACACGGCCGACGCGATCCCGCTGTCCTCGGCGTCGTACCCGTACTGGGGCCGGCTCGCGATCCTGCCGAAGTCGACCTCGTTCACGTACAAGTACATCAAGAAGGACGCCTCGGGCGCCGTGACCTGGGAGTCCGGGAGCGATCGTGCCTACACGACGGGCTCGGGCGCCGGGTACTCCGTGAGCGACACCTGGCGGTAACGGCCGGGGAAAGGAAGAAGACCCGCGCGAAAGCGGTGCTCCGGTGGTCAGGACCGGAGCACCGCTTCCGCGCGGGTCGGATCACGCGTGGGTCAGGTCACGCGTGGGTCAGACGGCCCACCAGACGGTGGTGTCGGCGGGCAGCTTCGCCTGGTCGTCCTGCGAGACGGTCACCTCGCCGCTGGCGACGAGCACCCGGCCGTACGCGGGGACGGTCACGGCCTCGGACCCGGTGTTCGCGGTGCACACGAAGTCACCGCGCCGGAAGGCGAGTACGCCCTCCGGGGCGGTCAGCCACGTGACGGTGTCGCCCGCGCCGAGGTCGGCGCGCTCCCGCCGCACGGCCAGCGCGTCGCGGTACAGCTCCAGGGTGGAACCCGCGACACCGCTCTGCGCCTCGACACTCAGCTCGGCCCACTCGGCCGGCTGCGGCAGCCAGCTTCCGCCGTCACCGAAGCCGTACGACGAGCCGGTGCGGGTCCACGGGATCGGCACCCGGCAGCCGTCGCGGAAGCCGTCCTGTCCGGCACCCCGGAAGAAGGCCGGGTCCTGGCGCGCCTCGTCCGGCAGGTCGACGACGTCGGGCAGGCCGAGCTCCTCGCCCTGGTACACGTAGGCGGAGCCGGGCAGCGCCAGCATCAGCAGGCTCGCCGCGCGGGCCCGGCGCAGACCGAGCTCGCGGTCGCCCGCGGTGCGGATCTGGGTGCCGAGGCCGGCCTCGTTGGCGAAGCGGGTGGCGTGCCGGGTCACGTCGTGGTTGGACAGCACCCAGGTGGAGGGCGCGCCGACGGGACGCATCGCGTCGAGCGTGCGGTCGATCACCGCGCGCAGCTCCTCGGCCTCCCAGTGGGAGCCCAGGTACTGGAAGTTGAAGGCCTGGTGCAGCTCGTCGGGGCGCACGTAGTTCGCGGTGCGCTCGACGGTGGGCGTCCACGCCTCGGCGACGAAGATGCGCTCGCCGGAGTACTCGTCGAGGATCGTGCGCCACTGGCGGTAGATGTCGTGCACGCCGTCCTGGTCGAAGAACGGCATGACATCGTTGCCCAGCAGTTTGAGCTGGTCGTGGCCGCCGAGGTCCGGCAGGCCCTCCGCCTTGACCATGCCGTGCGCGACGTCGATGCGGAAGCCGTCGACGCCCATGTCCAGCCAGAACCGCAGGATCGAGCGGAACTCGTCGCCCACGGCCGGGTGTTCCCAGTTGAAGTCGGGCTGCTCGGGCGCGAAGAGGTGCAGGTACCACTCTCCGGCGGTGCCGTCGGGCTCGGTGACCCGGGTCCAGGCCGGGCCGCCGAAGATGGACTCCCAGTCGTTGGGCGGCAGTTCGCCGTTCTCGCCCTTGCCGGGGCGGAAGTGGTAGCGGTCGCGCAGCGAGGAGCCGGGGCCCTCGCGCAGCGCGCGCTTGAACCACTCGTGCTGGTCGGAGGAGTGGTTGGGCACGAGGTCGACGATGATCCGCAGCCCGAGACCGTGGGCGTCGCGGATCAGGGCGTCGGCGTCCAGCAGGTTGCCGAACATGGGGTCGACGGCCCGGTAGTCCGCCACGTCGTAGCCGGCGTCGGCCTGCGGCGAGGCGTAGAAGGGGCTGAGCCACACGGCGTCCACGCCGAGGTCGCGCAGGTACGGGAGTCGGGAACGTACGCCCTCCAGGTCGCCCATGCCGTCGCCGTTGCTGTCGGCGAAGCTGCGCGGATAGACCTGGTAGATCACCGCGTCGCGCCACCAGTCGCGATGCGCGGCGACGGTGGCGAGAACGGAGTTCGGGGCCTGGTCGGCGGAGTGCTGGCTCATGGCGTCCTTGATGCGATGAGGGTCCCCGGGTCCGGGCGCTGCCGGGCGATGGGGAGGAAATCGGCTGTGGGGGCAGACCCCTGCTCGCGCGAGGCCGGGAGCACGGGGCAAAAGGCGTCGGGGCGGGGGGATGAGGCGGCCGCGGTACCGGCGGGGTCGGATGGGCACCGCGGCCGCCACCCGCGCGCGATGAGCGCGCGGGAGACTGGGGCGTTCGGGGGCGTCCTCGCGGATCAGCCCTTCGTGCCGCCCGCGGTGAGTCCGGTCACCAGGTTCTTCTGCACGAGGTAGAAGAAGGCGGAGACGGGTATCGCGACCAGCACGGCGGTGGCCGCCATCAGGTTGCGCTGCGCGTCGTGCTCGCTGACGAAGCTCTGGAGGCCGACGGCGAAGGTGTACTTCGAGTCGTCCAGCATGAACGTCGAGGCGAAGGCGACCTCACCGAACGCGGTGATGAAGTTGTAGAACGCGGCCACCGCGAGACCCGGCTTGGCGAGCGGCAGGATCAGCCGGAAGAAGGTGCCGAAGGGGCTGAGTCCGTCGACCCGGCCGGCCTCGTCGATCTCGAACGGGATGGTGTCGAAGTAGCCCTTGAGCAGCCAGGCGCTGTAGGGCACCGCCGTCGAGCAGTAGACGAGGATCAGGCCGAAGTAATTGTCGATGAGCTGCAGGTCCGAGAGGATCTGGTACATCGGCACGATCAGTACGGCGATCGGGAACATCTGGGTGACGAGCAGGACCCACATGAACTTCTTGTAGCCGGGGAAGCGCATGCGCGAGACCGCGTAGCCGGTGGTGGCCGCGACCATCACGCCGATGACCGTGGTGCCGAGCGACACGATGAGCGAACTCTTCATCCACAGGAAGAAGTTCGTGTGCTGGAGCACGAAGGAGTAGTTGCCGAGCGTCATCGTGTGCCAGATGCGTCCGGGGTGCAGGTAGTCGTCCTGGTCCGGACCGAGGGACAGGAAGACCAGCCAGGCGATCGGGAACAGCGCGACCAGGCTCGCGACGGTCAGGATGCCGTGGGAGACCAGCGAGCCGAGGAGGCCGCGCCGGCCGCGCCGGAGCGCCGGGCGGGGCGACTCGGCGGACGTGGTGGCCTCGTCGGCCGGAGGCGTCTGCAGTGTGGTGGTGCTCATGGAGACTCCCGCCTCAGATCGCGAGCTGCTGGTCATTGCGGTTCAGCCAGCGGCGGTAGAAGGAGGTGAAGACGATCAGGATGGCCAGCAGCAGCATGCCGTAGGCCGCCGACTGAGCGAAGTCACGCGGCTGCTGTCCGAAGCCGAGGTAGTAGGCCCAGGTGACGAGGATCTGCGCGTCCGGGGCGGTGCTGCCGAAGAGCAGGAAGATCACGGCGAACTGGTTGAAGGTCCAGATGATGCCGAGGAGCACGACGGTGGAGCTGACCGACCTGAGGCCCGGCAGGGTCACGAAGCGGAACTGCTGCCACTTGTTGGCGCCGTCCATCTCGGCGGCCTCGTACAGCGTTCCGTCGATGGACTGCAGTCCGCCGAGCAGCGAGACCATCATGAACGGCACACCGCACCAGGTGTTGACCATGATGGCGGCGAAGCGCTGCCAGAAGGTGTCCTCCAGCCACGCGGGCGCCGGCAGGTGCACCGCGTCGAGCATGGAGTTGATGATGCCGCCGTCGGCGAGCATGAAGCGCCAGCCGAACACGGTGACGAAGGTCGGCACGGCCCAGGGCAGCACCAGGATCAGCCGGTAGACCGTACGGCCGCGCAGCTTCTGGTTGAGCAGCAGCGCGAGGCCCAGGCCGACGCAGTAGTGCAGGGCGACGCAGATGACGGTCCAGGCAATGGTCCAGATGAAGTGCGACCAGAAGCGGTCGTACGACGTCGGACCCCACAGGATGTCCTTGTAGTTGTCCAGACCGATGAACTTGTAGGTGGCGTCGATGTGGTTGACGCCGATCGTGCGGGCCGAGTTGAGGCTGTTCGCGTCCGTCAGCGTCAGATAGAGGCCCCGTACCAGGGGATAGAGCACCAATCCGCCGAGTACGACGACGACCGGGGCGATCATCGCGTACGCGTACCAGTACTTCTGGTACGAGTGCTTGAGACGCTGCATCCGGCCGGGACGCGGTGCTCGGTCACCGCGGCGCTTGCCGGTCGCGCGGTCGATGGCGACTGTCATGGTTCGACACCTTCTGCAAGATCAGGAGTTGGGCGCACACAGCCGGTGGCCGCCGGGTCCGTTCCCCACTGTGGGGGTTCCCCCGGCCCGACGGAAGTCGGGCCGGGGAAGGATCCGGCGGCCACACGGGCTCACTTGCTGAAGTCCGGGACCAGCTTGGCGATCGCCAGTTCGGCGTTGCTCAGGCCCTTGTCCAGGGACTCCTTGCCACCCGCGATCTTCGGCAGCTCGGTGTCGAGCGGGCCCCACAGGGAGCCGTACTCGGGCAGCGCCGGGCGCGGCTGGGCGGCGGGGAGGACGCCCTGGTAGCCGGCGATGCCCGGGTCGGCCTTGACCTCGGCGGTGTAGGCGTCGTCACGCGTCGGCAGCGTGGAGTTCTTGAGCGCGATCTCCGACTGCGACTTCGCGGAGGTCATGAAGTTCACGAACTTCAGCGAGGCCTCCTGGTGGGCCTTGTCCGAACCCGCGTACACGGAGAGGTTGTGGCCGCCGGTCGGGGCGCCAGCCTTTCCGGTCGAGCCGGCCGGGACGGTGGCGATACCGAGGTTCGCCTTGTCCGTGAAGGCCGAGCCCTTGTAGAAGTTGGTGATCTCCCACGGGCCCTGGATGATCGCGGCGACCTTGCCGTTGACGAAGGCGTCCTGGATGTGGGCGTACGCGTCGGCGGTGGTGTCCGCCTTGTGCAGGCCCTTGCCGGAGAACAGACCCTGCCAGGTGCCGAAGGCCTTCTTGGCCTCGGGCGAGTTCACCGTGATCTTCTTCGCGGTGGCGTCGACGGTGTTCGTGCCCTCGCCGTAGAGGAAGGACTGCGCGTAGTAGGCCTGGGTCGAGCCCCAGTAGCCGTCGACGCCCGTCTTCTTCTTGATCGTCGCGGCGGCGGTCTTCAGGTCGCCCCAGGTCTTCGGGGCCTCCTTGATGCCGGCCTTCTCGAACAGCGCCTTGTTGTAGACGAGCGCGAGGGTGTCGGTGACGAACGGCACACCGTACGTCTTGCCGTCGTACTTCGCCTGCTCGATCAGGTTGGGCTGGAACTTCGCCTGGTCCGCGAGGGCCGCGGTGCCGTCGAGCGGCAGGAAGTAGCCCTTCTTCGCGAAGGCCGGGGTCCAGCCGACCTCGGAGCGCAGGACGTCCGGGGCGCCGGAGGCACCGGCGGCCGTGTCGAACTTGTTCTGCGCCTGGTCGAAGGGCACGTTGACGTACTTGACCTTGATGGTCGGGTTGGCCTTCTCGAACTCCTTGGCCAGGGCCTTGTACGTCGGCGCCTCATTGGTGGCGTTGGAGGTGTCCCACCAGGTGATGGTGGTGGGACCGGCAGACTTGTCGTCGCTGCTGTCACTGCCGCCGCAGGCCGTCGCCGCGAGGGCGATGGACGCCACCAGCGCGGTGGCCGCTATGCCACGCCGCATGAGATCTCCTTGAGGGTGAAAGCCCGAGTAGGTGGGTGATCGGTCCCGCCCGATCCCCTTGCCGACTTGCCGACTGCGCCGTTGCGTCCGCCGGGCGACGTGAACGTAACAGCGTTGTAAGCGGCGCGAAAGGTTTTGCAGCAAAAAAGTGCAAGAGCTGACGACAGTTATGGGCCCGTGACCTCGTGGCAGCCGTCCCGCAACCCTGCTACCGGGCCGCTCAGCGGACATCCGTACCTCTGTGCAAGACTCTGCAAGCTCTTGCCACGGGGGGCGCGCACGGGGATCATCGGCCGTCAGTGCCTTGCAGGAGCCACCCCTTTCCGCGCGGCACACGCACGGGACACCGAGCCGACCAGAACACGAGGGAGCGCGATGACGCAGCAGCCCGGAGCGGGCCGAGCAACCGCCCGCACACGGCGTCTGGTTGGTGGGCAGGGCGAGGTGCGACCGGTACAGTCCAATCCTGTGACCACACGGCTTGCCGACATCGCAGCCCAGGCGGGGGTCAGTGAGGCGACCGTCAGTCGCGTCCTGAACGGGAAGCCGGGCGTCGCCGCGACCACGCGCCAGTCCGTACTGGCCGCGCTCGACGTCCTGGGCTACGAGCGCCCGGTGCGCCTGCGGCAGCGCAGTGAGGGCCTGGTGGGCCTCATAACCCCCGAGCTGGAGAACCCGATATTCCCTGCCCTCGCGCAGGTGATCGGGCAGGCCCTGACGCGCCAGGGCTACACCCCCGTGCTCGCGACCCAGACCCCGGGCGGCTCCACCGAGGACGAGCTGACCGAGATGCTGGTCGACCGCGGGGTCGCCGGCATCATCTTCGTCTCCGGACTTCACGCCGACACCTCGGCCGACATGCAGCGGTACGAGCAACTGCGCGGTCGCGGTGTCCCCTTCGTCCTGGTGGACGGCTTCTCGCCCAAGGTGCAGGCGCCGTTCATCTCCCCGGACGACCGCGCCGCGATGGCCCTCGCGGTCACCCACCTCGCCTCCCTGGGGCACACCAGCATCGGACTCGCCCTCGGCCCCAAGCGGTTCGTGCCGGTGCAGCGCAAGATCGAGGGCTTCGTGCGCTCGATGCAGGAGCAGTTCGACCTGAACCCCTCTGACGTCGAGGAGCGACTGGTCCAGCACTCGCTGTACACGCTGGAGGGCGGCCAGGCCGCCGCGAACGCCCTCATGGACCGCGGCTGCACGGCGGTCGTCTGCGCCAGCGACATGATGGCGCTCGGCGCGATACGGGCGGCGCGCCAGCGCGGCCTGGAGGTCCCCACGGACATCTCGGTCGTGGGATTCGACGACTCTCCGCTGATCGCCTTCACCGACCCGCCGCTCACGACGGTCCGCAAGCCGGTGCCGGCGATGGGCCAGGCCGCGGTGCGCACGCTGCTGGAGGAGATCGGCGGGACGCCCGCGCCGCACAGCGAGTTCGTGTTCATGCCGGAGCTCGTGGTGCGCGGTTCGACCGCTTCCGCCCCCGGGGACCGGAATCGTCCCTGAGCAGGACGCCATATCGCCCCCGGGAAGGATGACAAAGGGGGCGAAGCACTCCCGCGGGCGTAGAAAATGCGGCCAGGACCCGACCAGAGCATCATCGGTGAGGGAAGGCTTTTCTGGCAGACTCTGTGCCTATGGGTGATTCGACCGTGACGACACTGGAAGGCCGGGACCAGGCCACTCCACAGCCCGTCGCGGAGGAGAACGCGGGGATCAGACTCCTGCGCCGTATGCGGAGCCCGCGTCGCCCCCGCCTCTGGTTCGAAGTCCTCCTCATCGCCGTGAGTTACTGGACGTACTCACTGATCCGCAACGCCGTGCCGGAGCAGAGACACGAAGCGCTCCGGAACGCGGACTGGATCTGGCGGATGGAGCACCACCTCGGCATCGCCGTCGAGGAGTCGGTCAACCACGCCGTGAACTCGGTCGGGTGGCTGATCATCGGGATGAACTACTACTACGCGACCCTGCACTTCGTGGTGACGCTGAGTGTCCTGGTCTGGCTGTACCGCTGTCATCCCGGCCGCTATGCGGCGGCCCGTCTCGCGCTTCTCTCCACCACGGTGGTGGCTCTCGTCGGCTACTACTTCTTCCCGCTCGCGCCACCCCGTCTGATGACCGACAGCACCTTCGTCGACACGGTCACGGTCCACCAGACCTGGGGCTCGATGGCCTCCGGCGACCTGAAACACATGTCCAACCAGTACGCCGCGATGCCGTCCATGCACATCGGCTGGTCCCTGTGGTGCGGGCTGACCGTCTTCGCGCTGGCCAAGGCCCCCTGGGCACGCATCCTCGGCGTCCTCTACCCGGCGGCCACCCTCGTGGTCATCGTCGCCACCGCCAACCACTTCTGGCTGGACGCGGTGGGCGGCCTGCTGTGCCTCGCCTTCGGCTTCCTGGTGACGCGCCTGTATTACGGCGCCCTGCCGTACGCGCTGCCGCAGTGGGTACCGGGGACACGCGGGGCACCGGTCCTGCGGACGACGGAGTGACCACCGCCCGCCCCCGCGATGAGCCGCCACCCAGCGGTCACGTTCAGTGACCTCCGGGTGCCGACCCGTAGAACAGTTCGTCCACCACGGCCCGGGCCCGCCGGGTGGTGCGCCGGTAGTCGTCGAGCATGTCCCCGACGTGCCCCGGGTCGTATCCGAGATAGCGGCCCACAGCGGCCAGCTCCCGCCCGTCCGAGGGGAAGGTGTCGCCGGCCCTGCCCCGGACGAGCATCACGGCGTTGCGCACCCGGGTGGCCAGCACCCAGGCCTCGTCCAGCGTCGCCGCGTCCTCCGTCGACAGCAGGTCCGCCGCGCTCGCCGCGGCCAGCGCCTGGCGGGTCCGGGTCGTCCTGAGGCCCGGCTCGGCCCAGCCGTGCCGGAGCTGGATGAGCTGGACCGTCCACTCCACGTCGGAGAGACCGCCGCGCCCCAGCTTGGTGTGCAGGGTGGGGTCGGCGCCGCGCGGCATCCGCTCCGACTCCATCCGGGCCTTCAGCCGCCGGATCTCCCGTACGGCCTCCTCGCCCAGTCCCTCCGCCGGATACCTGAGCGGGGCGACGAGCTCGATGAACCTGCTCCCCAGGTCCGCGTCCCCGGCCACGACCTCCGCCCGCAGCAGCGCCTGCGACTCCCACACCAGCGACCAGCGCCGGTAGTACGCCTCGTACGACTTCAGGGTCCGTACCAGCGGCCCGGACTTCCCCTCGGGCCGCAGATCCGCGTCGATCAGCAGCGGCGGATCCGCGCTGGGGAGCTGGAGCAGCCGCCGCATCTCGGACACCACCGCGTTCGCGGCCCGCGCGGCCTCCTGCTCGTCCACGCCCTCGCGGGGCTCGTGCACGAAGAGGACGTCCGCGTCGGAGCCGTAGCCGAGCTCGTGGCCGCCGAAGCGGCCCATCCCGATCACCGCGAACCGGGTCGGCAGCGTGTCGCCCCAGCCGTCCCGCACCACGGCCCGCAGGGTGCCCGCGAGCGTCGCCGCCGTCAGGTCCGAGACCGCACCGCCGACGAGGTCGACCAGCGCCCCCTGGTCGGCGACGGCCGGCGTCTCCTCCGTCCCGTAGCTGGCGACGATGTCCGTCGCGGCGATACGGAACAGCTCCCGGCGCCGGACACCGCGCGCGACGGTCACGGCCTGCTCGCCGCCGTCGGCCCGGCGCACCGCGGCGAGGATCTCCTGTTCGAGCTGGGCCCGGCCGCGCGGCTCCAGGCCGCCGCCCTCCCCGTCGCCCAGCAGGGCCACCGCCTCCGGCGCGCGCATCAGCAGGTCGGGGGCGAGCCGGCCCGCCGACAGCACCCGCGCGAGGTTCTCGGCGGCGGCGCCCTCGTCCCTCAGCAGCCGCAGATACCACGGGGTCTTGCCCAGCGCGTCCGACACCTTGCGGAAGTTCAGCAGACCGGCGTCGGGGTCCGCGGAGTCCGCGAACCAGCCCAACAGCACGGGGAGCAGGGTCCGTTGGATGGCGGCCTTGCGACTGACCCCGGAGGCCAGCGCCTCAAGGTGGCGCATGGCGGCCGCCGGATCGGCGTACCCGAGGGCGACGAGCCGCTCCCTGGCCGCGTCCGGGCTCAACCGGCTCTCGCCCGGCGCCAGTTGGGCGACCGCGTCGAGCAACGGCCGGTAGAACAGCTTCTCGTGCAGCCGCCGGACCATGGCCGCGTGCCGCTTCCACTCCCGGTTCAGTTCCCTGACCGGGTCGACGCGCAGCCCCAGCGACCGTCCGATCCGGCGCAGATCGGCCTCGTCCGTCGGCACCAGATGGGTGCGCCGCAGCCGGAAGAGCTGGATGCGGTGTTCCATCGACCGCAGGAAGCGGTAGGCCTCGTCGAGCTGTACGGCGTCGGCGCGTCCCACGTATCCGCCCGCGGCGAGTGCTTTCAGGGCGTCCAGGGTGGTGCCGCTGCGCACGCTCGTGTCGGCCCGGCCGTGCACCAACTGCAGGAGCTGTACGGCGAATTCGACGTCCCGCAGTCCGCCGGGGCCGAGCTTCAGCTCCCGTTCGATCTCGGCGGCCGGGATGTTCTCCACGACTCGGCGCCGCATCTTCTGCACGTCGGCGACGAAGTTCTCCCGCTCGGCGGCGTGCCACACGAGCGGGGCCAGGGTGGCGACGTACTCCTCGCCCAGCTCCAGGTCCCCGGCCACCGGGCGGGCCTTGAGCAGCGCCTGGAACTCCCAGGTCTTGGCCCACCGCTGGTAGTAGGCGAGATGGCTGCTGAGCGTGCGCACCAGGGGGCCGTTGCGTCCCTCGGGGCGCAGATTGGCGTCGACCGGCCAGATGCTGCCCTCGACGGTCGTCTCCGAGCAGATCCGCATCATGTGCGAGGCCAGGCGGGTGGCCGCCTGTACGGCCTTCCCCTCGTCGGCCCCCTCGGTGCCCTCCCCGACGAAGATCACGTCGACGTCGGAGACGTAGTTCAGCTCGTGTCCCCCGCACTTGCCCATCGCGATGACGGCGAGCCGGCACAGGGCGGCGTCGTCGGGCGCGGCCGCACTGGCGATGGCGAGCGCGGCGCGCAGGGTCGCGGTGGCGAGGTCGGCGAGTTCGGCGGCGGTCTGGGCCAGGTCGGTGGTGCCGCACACGTCGCGCGCGGCGATGGAGAGCAGGCAGCGGCGGTAGGCGACGCGCAGCGAGACGGGGTCGGCGGCATCCGCGAGTCCCCGCTCGAACTCCCGGACCCCGGGATGCAGGTCCCGCGCCTCGTAGGTGACGAGGGTCTGCCAGTCGTGCGGGTGCCGGGCGAGATGGTCGCCGAGCGCGGCGGAGGCTCCGAGCACCCCGAGCAGCCGGTCCCGCAGCGGTTTGGCCGCGATCAGCGTGTCGAGGAGCTCCCGCTGGGCCGGCGGGCCGTCCTGGGCCTCGACGAGCCGGACGAGTCCGAGCAGGGCGAGGTCGGGGTCGGCCGTGGCGCCCAGCGCGTCCAGGAGCACCGGGTCGGTCCGCACGGGTGCCAGTTCGGGCCCCTGGAGGAGCCCCTCGGCCGCCGACGGATCGGTGAAGCCGTGCCGCAGCAGCCGCGTGAAGGTACTGCTTCTGCGCCCCGGCGCCGTCATCCCGGCCTCCTGTCGGATCGGACTCCACGGATCATCGGATCAAGGTCGTGCGAAGCGAGCCTAACCCCGGTCTCCAGGGTGGCGCCCCGCACCGGTGTGGGCTTCTGTGGACAGAGCCATGAGCCGTACGACAAGGGAGTCAAGCCATGGACATGACCCTCGAAGTGATCCTGCTGCCGGTCTCCGACGTGGACCGGGCCAAGGAGTTCTACCGGGACAAGGTCGGCTTCCATGTCGACCTGGACGGGGAGGTGATGGAGGGAGTGCGGATCGTGCAGCTGACGCCGCCCGGGTCCGGGTGTTCGATCGCGCTCGTCGACGGGCTGGAGATCCCGACGGGCACGCCGCGGCCGGGGACGTACCACGGGATGCAGCTGTGCGTGCAGGACGCCGCGGCGGCGTACGAGGAGCTGACCGCCCGCGGTCTCGACGTCAGCGAGCCGGTCGCGTTCGCCCCGCGGGACGGGGCCACCTTCATGTATTTCAAGGACCCGGACGGAAACGGGTGGGCGATCCAGGAGTACCGCCGGCGGGCGAAGGAGCCGTTGCACCAGGTGCTGGGCCAACTGGCCCGCGAACGCTGACGGCAGCAGTTCATCCGATCTTCACCCCTCGGGTTGAGGGGCGTGGGTCGCGGGAATGTTGGCGTGCGCATGCTCTGTCCGCACCGCCACCGTCGTATCTCCCCCCCACCGGAGGTCTGAAGTGTCCGGCAGAAACGTGTACACCCGCAGCCGTGCCGTCGTGGCATCCGCCCTCGCCTTCACCGCGGCAGCGGTGGGGCTGTGGACGGGCTTCGCCGGCTCGGCTCCCGCGCACGCCGCGGCCGCGGTCCCGACCCCGGACCACGTCGTCGTCGTGGTCTTCGAGAACCACGCGTACAGCCAGGTGATCGGCTCCTCCAGCGCCCCGTACATCAACTCGCTCAAGACCGGCGGGGCCAACCTCTCCCAGTCGTACGCCGAGACGCACCCGAGCCAGCCCAACTACTTCGCCCTGTTCTCCGGGTCCACCCAGGGCATCACGGACGACAGCTGCTACACGCCCGGCTTCTCCTCCGCCCCGAACCTCGCCTCCGAGCTGATCGCCGCGGGCAAGACCTGGGGCAGCTACAACGAGACCCTGCCCAGCCAGGGCTCGACCACGTGCAGCAGCGGGAACTACGCCCGCAAGCACAACCCCTGGTTCGGCTTCGGCAACGTCCCGACGTCCAGCGCCAAGACCTTCACCCAGTTCCCGACGGACTACACGACGCTTCCGCAGGTCTCCTTCGTGGTGCCGAACCTGTGCAGCGACATGCACGACTGCTCGGTGTCCACCGGTGACACCTGGCTGAAGAACAACCTGGGCGCGTACGCCACCTGGGCCAAGACCCACAACAGCCTGCTCGTCGTCACCTTCGACGAGGACAACCGGCTCGCCGGCAACAAGATCCCGACGGTGCTGTACGGCCAGCAGGTGACCGCCGGGTCCTCGTCCTCCACCACGTACAACCACTACGACCTGCTGCGCACGCTGGAGGACATGCACGGCCTCTCGCACGCCGGCAACGCGGCCTCCGCCAAGGACATCACGGGCATCTGGACGTCCTGACATGTACCTTGCGGACAGCCGCGCCGGTACACCGGAGACAGCGGCGGCGTCCGCGGAGAGCGCCGCCCGGCCCCGCGCCGGGCGGCGCCTCACCGCGGTCGGGCCCACGGTGCTGGCACTCGGCACGGTCAGCCTGATCACCGACGTCTCCTCGGAGATGGTGACGGCCGTCCTGCCCCTGTACCTGGTGGCGGGCCTCGGCCTGTCCCCTCTCGGCTTCGGGCTCCTCGACGGGATCTACAACGGCTTCTCGGCCCTGGTCCGCCTGGCCGGGGGCCATCTCGCCGACCGGGGCGGCGGGCGCCACAAGTGGGTGGCGGGCGCCGGATACGCCCTGTCGGCCGCCTGCAAACCGCTGCTCCTGGTGGCCCAGACCCTGACCCCCATCGGCCTGGTCCTCGCCGCCGACCGCACCGGCAAGGGCCTGCGCACCGCCCCGCGCGACGCCCTGATCTCCCTGTCGAGCAGCCCCGCGACCCGCGGCCGCGCCTTCGGCGTCCATCGCGCGATGGACACGGCGGGCGCCCTGCTCGGCCCGCTCGTCGCGTTCCTGATCCTCCGGGCGACCGTCGACGGCTACGACGCGGTGTTCACGGTGAGCTTCTGCGTGGCCGTGGTGGGCGTCCTGGTGCTGGTGCTGTTCGTACCGGGCGGCCCGACGGCACGGGTCACGTCCGTGACGGAGACACCCTACGCACGGGCCGCGTCCGTGACGGAGACACCGGCCCAGCGGGCCGCGTCCGCGGCGGAAGCACCGGCGGCGCGGGCCGTGTCCGTGCCGGAAACACCCGCGGCGCGGGCCGTGTCCGTGGCACCGGCCCAGCGGGCCGCGTCCGTAGCGGAAGCACCCGCAGCGCAGGCCATGTCCGCGGCGGACACACCCGCGGCGCGGGCCATATCCGTGCCGGAAACACCGGCCAAGCCCACCGCCGCACCCTCGCCCGCACCCGCCGAAGCTGCCGCCCCCGCCGAACGAGCGGCGCCGCCCGCGCCCCGCCCCACCCTGGGCGCCGCCCTCGCGCTCCTGCGCCGCCCGGAGTTGCGCGGAATCGCGCTGTGCGCGCTCCTGCTCGGGCTCGCCACGGTCAGCGACTCGTTCATGTTCCTGCTGCTCCAGCACAGGCTCGGGGTGCCGGACCGCTGGTTCGCGCTGCTGCCCGTCGGCACCGCCGCCGCCTTCCTGCTGCTGGCCGTCCCGCTGGGCCGGCTCGCGGACCGGGCCGGCCGGTGGCGGGTGTTCCTGGCCGGCCACGGCGCCCTGCTCCTCGCGTACGGCCTGCTGCTGACGTCCTGGCACGGTACGGCGCTGCCGTTCGCCGTCCTGTTCCTGCACGGCGGCTTCTACGCGGCGACGGACGGCGTGCTCATGGCCGCCGCCTCGGACAGCGTGCCCGAGGAACTCCGCTCGTCCGGACTCGCGCTGGTCCAGACGGGTCAGGCACTGGCGCGTTTCGTCTGCTCGCTCGCCTTCGGCGCGGCCTGGACGGCGTGGGGCGACCGTACGGCGCTCATGGCGTCCGCCGTGGCGCTGGCCCTGTGCGCGCTGTTCTCCCTGAGCCTGCGCCCTGTCCGCCGCACCCTTCCGGAAGGCCGCCTCGTATGACGCCACGGAACCGCATCCTGGTCCTGGTCTCGGCGCTGCTCGTCCTCGCGGGCGTCGCGACGGCCTCCGTACTGCACGCCTCGGCCCGCGCGGAGCGCCGGAACCAGGCACAGCCGGGCGGTCCCCGGATCACCGCGGGGACGGTCTCCCTGACCGGCTCCCGGCGACTGGTGTTCCGGAACATGGCGTGGGGCCCGCACCGCGACGAGCTGACGTCCGTCCCGGCCTCCGACCCGTCGGGGCCGCGCACCGCGTCCAAGGTCAAGTGCCTCCGCTTCTACGCCGCTTCGGGCACCGGGGTGTGCCTCCAGGCGGTGCGCGGCGCGGTCCAGGACACCTACCGGGCGGTGATCCTCGACTCGGCCCTGCGGGTCCGTGCCCGCTACGACGTGCCCGGCATCCCGTCCCGGGCCCGTGTCTCGCCCAGCGGCCGGTACGCCGCCTGGACGGCGTTCGTGGGCGGCGACTCGTACGCGGGCACGAACTTCTCCACCCGGGCGGCGATCGTCGACATCCGTACGGGGCGGCTGACGCCGTCGCTGGAGGCGTACCGGGTGGTGAAGGACGGCAGGACCTACCGCTCGGCCGACGTCAACTTCTGGGGTGTGACGTTCGCGGACGACGACCGCACGTTCTACGCCACCATGGCCACGCACGGCACGACCTACCTCGTCCGCGGCGACCTGACCGCCCGCACCGTCACCACCGTGCACACCGACGTCGAGTGCCCGTCCCTCTCCCCCGACGGCACCCGAGTCGCCTACAAGAAGCGCGTCAAGGGCCTTCCCAAGGACGCGCCCTGGCATCTGTACGTCCTCGATCTGCGCACCGGGCACGAGACGGCGCTCGCCGAGCCCCGCAGCGTCGACGACCAGGTGGTCTGGCACGACGACCACACCCTGCTCTACGCCCTCCCAGGCGACTACGGCGCCGACCTGTGGACGCTGCCGTCCGACGGCACGGGAAAGCCGCGGCGCGTCAGCACCGCGGCCGTGTCACCCGCGTACGTGGGCTAGGACGTCCGCCGGGCCGGACGGGGGCCGTCAGACCCCGGCGTCGGCCCGGCGACGGCGGGCGGCCAGGACCAGGCCGCCGGCCTGCGAAGGTGCGAGGGGCGGATGCGCCGGCGCACGGTGGGATCTCCTCGTGGGGAAGGACGGACGACGACCGGAGCTTCTCCGCCCGGCGACGTCCTGGACATCGGAAGGACACCGAGGGTCGTACGACGGCCCAAGGGGAGCGAGAGGAAGGGCGGGAGGGGGAGGGAGAGAGGGGCGGAGGGAGCGTGGGACAGGGGCCGGAAGGGGGACATGACATCGCACGCAATGCGGACGTCGTGACGGCCCGGCGCCGCACGCCCTCGCCAATGTGGGAGAGTTCCCCGCCACTCGCCCCTGGATCACGCTCCTGACCTCGGCATATCCAGGTGACGATCAAGCCGACTTGGCCTATGCTGCGGCTTGCGCATCCGGGGGGCGGCTGGTCGGCAGGACGACCAGCACCGTGAACACGCGCATCACCCACGCCATCTCGACTCGAGCTTCAGCATGCCTCCAGGCGTCCATGCCTGTGCGCGGCTGCCGCCCGGGGCTGCCCGCAAGGGACCGGATCGGCGCGTTCCCCGGACCCCACGGTCATCGGAAGGCAGAGAGCGTCATGGCAGAACGGCAGTACCTCGGTCAGGGCACCAACACGTCGGCGGAGAAGTTCTGGTACGTCCTGGGTTGCATCTACTTCGGTGCCGCCTACCTCCAGAAGGTCCCGGTGAAGAAGGCGCTGAGCGAGTACGGGCTGGTCGAGATGACCGGTGCGGAGAAGTTCTGGTACGTCGTCCAGTGCATATTCTTCGGCGCCGGCTACTTCGCGAAGGTCACCATCAAGCGGGCCCTGTCCGAGGTGCGCAACGCGGGCGGATTCCCCACCGCCTGACGCCACCCCAGGCAGCACACACGACGGGCCCGGACCGCTGAGAAGCGATCCGGGCCCGTCGCCGTTCCCGACCGTGGGTCACAGCACCGGCAGGTTCTTCCGCAGCTCGAACGCGGTCACCTCGCTGCGGTACTCCTCCCACTCCGCCTTCTTGTTGCGCAGGCAGTGATGCGGCCCCGAGGCAACCTCGCCCGCACGGTGCCTGTGCAGCGCTGACAGCCAACCCGGCAGTCGTCTTTGGTTGTCGTCGGTCGCTCCGGGCCACCCTTCGACGGCCCAGAGACGGCCCCGCGTAGCCGCAGGAGCCGACTGTGCCGGGGCCGTCACGCAGGCGCGGTCGCTCGCTCCTTGTAGAGCTGGAAGCCGCGCTCGAGCATCTGTACTGCGCGCGTCGTGACCCACACCATGTCCGAACCAGGCACACAGGCCGTCGTTGCCCGCTGGTTGGCAGTACTTTTTCGGTAGGCAAGCAGGTCACTGATGGGTGTCGCCGAGGGCCACGCGCTCGTGGGCGAGGACGGCTTCGTACTCGCTGCGGGCCTGCTCCACCTCTCCCAGATCCCGCAACACCCCGGCGAGGCTGTGCCGGGTGGTGAGAGTGCTCGGATGGGTATCGCCGAGGGCCACGCGTCGGTGGGCGAGGACGGCTTCGTACTCGCTGCGGGCCTGCTCCACCTCTCCCAGATCCTGCAGCACCCCGGCGAGGTTGTGCCGGGTAATGAGAGTATCCGGGTGGGTGCCGCCGAGGGCCACGCGTCGGTGGGCGAGGACGGCTTCGTACTCGCTGCGGGCCTGCTCCACCTCTCCCAGATCCTGTAGCACCCCGGCGAGGTTGTGCCGGGTGGTGAGAGTGCTCGGATGGGTATCGCCGAGGACGACGTGCTGGTGGGCGAGGACGGCTTCGTACTCGCTGCGGGCCTGCTCCACCTCTCCCAGATCCTGCAGCACCCCGGCGAGGTTGTGCCGGGTGGTGAGAGTGCTCGGATGGGTATCGCCGACGGCCACGCGTCGGTGGGCGAGGACGGCTTCGTACTCGCTGCGGGCCTGCTCCACCTCTCCCAGATCCTGCAGCACCCCGGCGAGGCTGTGCCGGGTGTAGAGAGTTTCCGGGTGGGTATCGCCGAGGGCCACGCGCTCGTGGGCGAGGACGGCCTCCAACTCGCTGCGGGCCTGCTCCACCTCTCCCAGATCCTGCAGCACCCCGGCGAGGCTGTGCCGGGTGGTGAGAGTGCTCGGATGGGTATCGCCGAGGACGACGTGTTGGTGGGCGAGGACGCCCTCCAACTCGCTGCGGGCCTGCTCCACCTCTCCCAGATCCCGCAACACCCCGGCGAGGTTGTGCCGGGTAATGAGAGTATCCGGGTGGGTATCGCCGAGGGCCACGCGCTCGTGGGCGAGGACGGCCTCCAACTCGCTGCCGGCCTGCTCCACCTCTCCCAGATCCTGCAGCACCCCGGCGAGGCTGTGCCGGGTGGAGAGAGTATCCGGGTGGGTATCGCCGAGGACGACGCGTTGGTGGGCGAGGATGGCCTCCAACTCTCCGCGAGCCTGCCTGTACAAGCCTTTGGCGCGCAAATGGCGCGCTGCGAAATTAGCCGCTGTGGCTGCCGCGATCGTCTGATCGGACGGTTCGCTACCCGCGGCACGGTGAAAGAGATCAAAGGCATGGGGCTGCAGGAAGGCCCAGTGCTCCCAGCGATCTGACTCTTCTGGTATCCCCGTCTCCTCCGCAAATGCCGCGCTGTGCAGCGCTTGGACAGCGGTGCCGAGTGCTGTGTGATCGCGGCTGGCGTCCCGGACCAGAGGGTGCACGCGCAGTGCGGGCAGCGCGTCGGAACCGGTCGCGGGCTGGAGGTCCACCAGGCCGAGCCCGGCCAGGGCGGTGAGCAGGCTCCACACGCCGGGCCCGTCGAGCTCCGCCAGCTCCCCGGCACCAGCCAGCGTTTCCGGGGTAAGGAGCAGGGTGTAGGGCAGCGGGGCGTCGGCGAAGGTGGCGATCAACCGCAGCAGGGGCCGGGCCCGCGGCATACCGCGCTGCTCCAGCAGCTTCAGGGACATGGCCCAGGTCTGGTCGATGACACTGCCCGGGTCCACGCGTTCAAGGCCCCGGTCCAGCGCGGCCTGGTAGGAGCGGAAATCCATGGGCACGTCCGGCTCGCGGTAGGGGACCGGCACGTGGTTGGCGTCGGCGAGGTAGGTGCCGGCCAGGCGCAGGGCCAGGGGAAGGCCGCCCAGCCGCCGCGCCAGGCGCTGGGCGTCGTCGAAGGAGCCGGCCGCATCGCCCGCGTGGTCGTGCAGGATCCGCGCGGCGTCCGTGATGTTCTCGCCGGTCAGCGGGCGTACCGGGTGCAGGGCGCAGGCGCCGCCCCAGGTCTGCGGGGTGCTGTCGCGGGTGGTGACCAGGACGCCGCCCCGGCCGGTGGCGGGAGGCCGGATCCACCCGGTGCCCTCGCTCAGTCTCCCGGGACCGTCCAGCAGCGCCGGATCGTCGGCGTTGTCCACCACCAGCAGCCACGGCCGCTCGTACCGGGCCAGACACGACCACAGCACATCGGCGGTGTCCCCGGCCCGCAACTGATCCTCGGAGGCGTCGGCCTGCCGGGCCACCGCCCGCAGACCCGCCTCCAGCGTGCTGCCCTGCCGGGCGTCGACCCACCACACCTGCCGCCCACGGCCCGACCACCCGCGCGCCAGCTCCAGGGCGATCGCGGTCTTGCCCGAACCGCCCAGCCCGCACAGCACCTGCGCTGCCGGACTGTCCGGTACGGACAGCGCCGACTCCACCCGCTCGATCAGCACCTCGCGACCCCGTAGCGGGCGCCGTGGATCGCGCAGGCCCAACGGCGGCGCCACTGTGACCGCAACCGGTTCGGGCGCGGACCGGGAAGCACCGAAGTAGACGTTGTCGGCCCGGAAAGCATGCGCGGCCAGTGATCCGTTGCTTGCCTGTACGCCCGGCTGCGGGGCGTCCGTTCCGCCGGGTCCGGTCAGGGCCGGTCCGTCCCCGGCTGGGGAGGGTTTCCCAGGTGCACCCCGTTCTGGATGTTGGCCACGCCCGCCGCGAAGGACCCTCCTTCCGCTTTCACCGACAGGTCACCGCTCACGGCCAGCCCGTAGGCCCCGGCCACCGCGCCGCCCGCCGCCTTCGCGGCCTCCCGCACCGCGGATACCGCTTCCTCCAGCTCCCGGGCGAAGTCGGCGTCCTCACCCACGGCCCGGGAAACAGCCTCCTCGACCCGCTGCCGGGTCAGCGCGCTCGGCTCGTCCTGACCGGCCGCCGCCTCCGCCTCCAGCCGCTCCAGCTCCGGATCATTGCCCAGCCGCCGGGCCACCACACCGTGCACGCGGTCCATCGCGCCGTCGAGCGCCAGATCCACCTCGGCATCCGCCCGCCCCGCCACCCGGCGCGCCTTGCCTACCGCCCACGCGAACACGTACCCGATCGCGATCTCAACACCCGTCATACCGCCCCCTTCGCACACACTGAGCGTAGCGAGACGGTGACCGTCTCGAACAGCGAACTCGTCACTTGGTCAGATGCGCTGGTATTGAATGCCCGGTTCGGCGAGGTGCGACGTCACCGCGAGCCTGGCCGGTGAGCTGGCGGTTTGGGGTCGCTGTTGGTGGTTGGTGGCTGTTGCTGGTTCCCGTCTGACGGCCCACAGACGGCCCAGCTTCGCGGTGGGCGTCGCCTGTGCGGCGGCGCCAGTCACGAGCCAGTAGATTTGCGGCGAGCGCGGTCCGGCGAATGGCGTCATCGGGGCACCTGCGGCGGAACGAGGGAGACAGCACCCGAACCCGGTCCACTAGGCGCGCACATAGGCTCCGAGCCCGCGGTCTCAACGCGTGAGTGTCGGCCCATCCTTGCTTGAATCGATGGAGCCCGCGGGAGGGACTACCGAGGTTGCGTATCCGACGCGTAGGCCGTAACGGCTCCACGGGGCCGGAGGCTAGCGAGTCGGGACGGACGCCAGAGCCGTGTCGGCCCGTCCCCAGCGGCTTCGTGGCAATCCATGGGCAGCGCGACCAACCGGGGCGCCGTGACTGCGCCCCGGTTGGTCGCGATCGCGGAACCCGCTACACCACCGCGGAGGATGCAATCGAGCCACCCAGGGCAGCTCCGACGACGGCACCCACAGGACCGGCGAGCCCGCCGCCGATTGCAGCACCCCCGGCCGCAGCCAAGCCGACGGTGAGGATGCCCGCCCCGCTAATGTTAGGGGCAGTGGGGGCCATGAACGTCGAGCCGAGAACCCCACACAGCGACGGCGAACCGTCGGGGTTGAGGGTAGGGGGAAGCGCGGTCGCGGCCACCTTGCCACCGGCCACATCTTCCAGCGTCGCGGCGTCATCCTGGCTCAGAACGCCGGTCGCAGTGAGGCTATTGAGCCTTACGACCAACTGGTCAAACCTCTTCTCGTCAGGGACAGCCTTGAGCACCGCGAGATCCTGCTGGACCCCAATGGTGATCGCTTTCAGAAGCTGCTCAAGCAGCGGAGAGAAGAGCGGGATCGTGAGGGACTCGGGGGACACTCCGGCGCTTCCGTTGGTACCTGGGCGGGCCGGTGCGATGGGTGAGGACATGGGCGGTCCGATCTTGAGGGAGCGGTGGGGCACTAGGGCTCGCGTGCCGCCTGACGGATTGGCTACGCAAGGAAGCCCTATAAGCCATCAGCCAACGCTCAATCACGTCGTGGCGCCCCCCAAGAGCGTCCAAGCTAGCGATGCCGGTGCCACCTCTGCCGCGCGATAAGTTCATGCAGGAGGCAGCGGCATGCTTCATCCGGAGCCCGCCGGCGACGGGCGACGATGGCGAAGGCTTCGTCGCCAGGACATAAAGCACGAGTCAGGCGGGAACAGGGATCGGACCGAACAGCTCGCTCATGATATGACGCTCGTCCGAAGTTCCGAGGTCGAGCAGGCGCTACACAGGCGATCCGTCTTTGAGTGCGCGCGTTAGAACGTCCATAGAACCTATTACTGCGTCAGCCCCGGCTCCTGCAAGCGAAATCTCCTTGCCGGGACGATTGGCGTATCCGATAGACATGGACCCCGCCGAAATGGCTGCTTCTATATCAGTCACCGAGTCCCCCACCAGTGTGCACTCTTGCGGGGTGACGCCCAGCCGAGAAGCGGTCATCCGGAGCATGTACGGCGACGGCTTCATCCTGTGGGGCTGATAAGTAGGGCGCCCTACAACCTCTTGCACCAACGAGGTTAGGTTATGGGCCGCAAGAAATTCCCTAACGCACTGAGGGGAGTTATTGCTGACGATCGCCACGTCCCGACCGGATGTCCTGGCTGCCTCGATCGATGCGACGCTTCCCAGAGTAGGCCCATCTGCGGCTTTCACCGCCGCAATTTCAGCCTCAACCAGTCGGTCTTCTACAGCCCTCAGGGCGTGCTCTCCGGCTTGAGGCGAGACGCGGAGGGCGTCCATGAAATCCATCCCCTCCATCTTTTTCGAGAGTTCCACATCGAACTCTCGCATCACATCGACTAGGGTTCTGGCGACTTCTGAAGCGGGAATCCCAGAGAATACTTCACAGACGGGCCCATCGAAATCAAACAAGACGCTTCGAGTGGCCTTGATGATGTCCGCCACACTCCTACTCGCCATCGGGATTGAAGTCCCTTCCAATCGTGGTCCACACGCTATCAAACCACATTCTGGCCTGATCGACCTGCTGGGCCCCGCTAGAGGTTTCACCCTCATTTATCGAGTAATGAAACAATGTCGCATCCGGCCCAATGAGGTCAAAAATCTCGATTGGAGTACCCTGCACAACTACCTTATTAGGTCGAATCGGATAGTACCCGAAGAATGCGTCTTCCTCGTTGATTACGTAGAGCTTGAAGAACTGTGTTCCGCTATGAACACGTACTGAGACATTCGTTTCCGGCACTAGTCCAAGCAGGCTGAGTTCATGCACCTGATTGGCGATTCCTCGGGTGAATCCGACCATCAAGTCGTGCATGCGCATGCGAAGGCGAGGATCGTCTTCCCCATCACTTTTCCGTACTGGGGCAGCTTGAGGCACCGTCATGTCCGGTACCAGGATACGGATTTTGATGCTGCCTGGGGTGAGGCGACCTACTCGAATTTTGTCGATTGGGTCCTGCAATGCAGCGTGCAAGGTCTCACTTGAGAATCCAGCGAAGTCGATGGAGACATTCGGGCTTGTGAAAGCTTGCTCCACATACGGGCGGAGACCAGCAGGTCGCTCAGTCCGATTCCTGACATACACCCCGCTCCCCTTACGGGATACGACAAGCCCATCGTCTTCAAGGTCGCGAAGGGCCCTCTGAATCGTCGCTCGGGCGAATCCATACAGCTCAGTCAGCTTGCTGTGCGAGGGCAGCCTTTCACCGGGAGCCAGCCTCTTCGTGCGGATGGCCGCGCCGAGGCTGCTCGCCACCTGTTCATACGGCGGCCGACTGTCGTCCGGGTCCAACGGCTCAGGCGTGAAGGTCATGCCCCAATGCTACGGCCCAATCGACCCATCAAGGCAGTCAGGACAGCCAAGTGTTGGCATGGCTAGCCAGGATGGCTACGTTGATGTCATTCCGATCGGGCTAGCCAAGTTGGCCAGGTTGGGGCCTTCTTCGGGTTGCTCAGCATGCCCAGCAGGTCCGGTCCCGCGAGGGATCGGAGCCCCCTGACCAGGGGTTACCGCGCCTGCTGGGGAGTGATCGTTCCTTGAGAACTGAACAGAGTGTCCAAATGACGGGGTGTAAGTCCCGTCCCCGCAACGGCCCGGGTGATGGCCGCCGGCGGCCACTTCCCCGCGCACCGGCTCTGGAGAACAGCTCTCGGGATCATCCCTTCCTCAACGGGAGGTCAGCCCTTGGGTCTGCCACCCGGTGTGCGCCGCCCTGCTGGCGTCAGAGCAGTGACGATGACGCGCCCGATCGCCGCTCGGGACCGGACCGCCTCGCAAGGGAGGTTCCGGTGAAACCGGTCTCTGCCACCGCAGCTCACTGCGGCCGGTTGCCTCCCTCGCCCGTCCGGCCCTTGCGGTCGTACGGGCGGGGTGGCAGGGAGCCGGGGCCGACAGTCCGGCCAGGCCCGCACCCACGACACGTCAGGAGACCCGCATGTCCGGCAGGAAGTCGCAGCAGCCGTCCGACCTGACCACCCCGGAGGACGTCCAGAAGGGCCAGCAGGTCTACGCCCGCATCGCGTCCGGCCAGTGCAAGGACGTCACGGCGGAGCTGAACCACGCCTACGGCCGCAGCAGCAAGAAGGAGCGCGGCTGACTCGCACCACCACCCCGCAACGGCGCGGCCCCGGTGTTGGAGCACCGGGGCCGCTTCGGGCCGTACCACCGACTAGGGAGAACACGACCCAATGAACCCCATCGTCACTGTTCAGGAAGCCGTTACCGCGTTCGCCGACTGGAACGAGCCGACGGATGCGGAGCTGGACGCGATCGAGTTGGAACTGCCGCTGATCCTGGCGGACGTCGACCTGATCGACGCGCAGATCATCGCCATGGACCACACCCCGAACGAGGTCGACACCCGCCGCGTACGGCGGGCTCTCGCTCGGGTTCTCGCCGAGTACCGCGTCCTCGCCAACCGCACCACCGACGCGGTGGGCGGTGCGGCATGAGCAGTGCTGTCTCCCGCCGGCCGTTGAGCCGGGCGCAAAAGGTCGTGCTGACGGCCGCGTTCGTCCCGATGGTCGCCACCGGTGTGGCGGGTGGTGCGGGGACGTTCAGCAACATCAGTGCCGCCTACGGGCGGGGGACCGCGCTCGGTGCGGTCGCCGCCGGTGAGGGCGCCACGGCCGTGCTCGCTCTGGTCCTGCTCGGCCTGACGATGCTGGGACAGTCCTCGCCCCACACGATCCGCCTCGGACTGTGGGCCCTGCCGGCCGCCGCGTCAGTGATGGCCGCAACCGCAGGCTCGGATGCCGGTCACACCGTCATCTACGCCGTGACCCCGATGGGCATGTGCGTCTCCGCAGAAGGCGCCGCGTTCCTGGCGCGCCGCATCGTCGTCCACACCAGCGGCCACGACGCGGAAGCCGAACGCCGATCGGCGGCCGTGGTCCGGTCCCTCGCCTACCACCGGGCCCGCGCCGCCAACCACCCCAGCAAGGGCGCCCGCAAGCGCTCCGACCGCACGTCGTGGCGACTCGCCCGACAGATCGGGACCGGAGACGCCGCGCTCGGATCGAGGCTGCTGGACGTCCAGCGCGAACGCGTCACGACCGGCGCGGACGCTGCACTCGCCGCGATGTTCACCCCTACCGCACTCGATCCCACCCCGATCAAAAATGCTGAGAATTCAGCCGAAAATGGTCGAGAACGGTCTACCTCTGACCTGTCTGTATCGACCGCGCCCACGATCGTGCTGACACGGTTTGACGTGCCCGATCCGGCGCCGGTCGACCTCGGCAAGTCGGGCACCGGCGCAAAGCCGTTGCCTGCTGTTGCCCCGGCCGTGAAGCCGGTCCCGATCGAGTCGGCGCCCGCCCGACCGGTCCCGGCAAAATCGACCCGGCCGCCCCGCGCGACCGGGCGGGTACCGGACGCAGCGAAGACGCCCCGCACCCGGCGCACCTTCGAGCAACTGATGACCGAGGCCCGCAAGGCGACCGCCGCTTTGACCGATCAGGAGGTAACTGGGGAGGGCATCCGCCGGACCCTGCACACCTCCCCGGCGAACGCGCGCAAGCTGCGGGACGCCCTGCTCGCCGAACGCGCCACCCCCACCGCGGCGGTGGCTTCGTGAACGCCCTTCCCGCGCTCTTAACGGCCGCGCCGCCCGTCCTCGGATGGGTGGCGCACGCCCGATGGCTGCACGGCAGGCTGAACACGGCCCGCCGCGACCCGCTCACCGGGTTGTGGACACGGGACGCGTTCACCCGCCGGGCCCGCCGCCTGCTGCGCAACCCGCGTGCGGTCGTTGTGCTGGCGGACGTCGACCACTTCAAGCAGATCAACGACACTCACGGCCACGCCGCAGGTGACGCCCTGCTCGCTGCGGTCGCCGCACGCCTCGCCCACGGCGCTGGCCCCGGCGGGGTCGTGGGACGGCTCGGGGGCGACGAATTCGCCGCCGTGCTCATCGACCGCGACGGCACCGCCGCCGACCGGTTCCACACCCTCGCCCGCATCCTCGCCCGGCCCGTCGACACCGCGCCCGACGTCCACACCAGCGTGTCTCTGGGCTGGGTGCGGGCCGCCGACCACCCCGGCGACGAACTGTCCGCGCTGCTGCGGCGCGCGGATGAGGCGATGTACGCGGCGAAACGCTCAAGCCGGGGCGGCCCCCGCCGGGCCCGGCTCGGCAAGATCCTCGGATCGGTCGCAGGACGCCGCGCCGGCCGCCGCGGGGCGGCATGAGCACCCTGCCCGTCTACTGGTGGCACCTCGCCCCCGACGGCTACGCCACCCGCCGCCAACTCCGCGCCGCCGGGCTGCGGCCCGGTGGTCAGGACGTGGCCGCGACGCTCGAACGCCCGCGCCGCCGACGGGGCCCGCTGGTCGCCCACCTCTACCGCGTCGACCGCGCCAAGCCGGTCCGGCCGATGACCCCGGCCCGGTGGGCGGCTCTGGCGAAAGCCAACACGGCCCGCCGCATCTGCCCCGAGTGCCGCCGCGATGCGGGATACGTCATCCCCACCTCGCTCGGCATGTGCCCCACCTGCGCTTTCCCCGACAACGCCCCGGAGGGTGCGTCATGGAACACCTCCCCGCACACCGCCCGTTGACCGTCGTCCAGCTCCCCGACGGCCAGCACGTCTACGCCGACCCCACCGCGCTCCCGGTTCAACAGATGACCGGCCCGCAGGTCGTCCACATCCACCAGGCACCTCCGGACCGCACCGTTCAGCGCGTGGCGCTCGGTTCCGGGGTCGGTGCCGGGGCGGTCGCGGCCGGCGTCTACTTCGGCCCACTGCTCGTCGCCGCCCTGACCGCCATCGCCGCGAACCTCGCGCTGCTCGCCTTCCTCGCCGCCGTTCTGGTCTGGGGGGTGGTCACCATCGTCCGCTCGGTCGGCGGCACCGACGGAAAGGCCGCCGCCAAACGCCTGCGCCGCGAACGCTGAGGTCCAGTGGCGCCGAATACGGCGTCAACGGCGCTTGCGGATCTCCTCGTATCGCCGCTGAACGTCCGGCCTGAACCAGTCGGGCACTTGAGCGGTGGTCCGCAAGTGCTGGCGCTCTTCCGCAGACAGCTTCTGTGCAGAGGCGTCCACAGCGATCGAGTAGTGGGTCATTCTCTCCGACCGCCGCCCGCGTCGCTCAACTCCGCTGATCTCGGCACCCTCGACATTGCGGGTAATGAGCGCACCGAACCATCCGAGGAAGCCCCGCTTGCTGCTCCGCTTGCTGAGTTCGTCGCGAAGGACGAGCCAGCACAGGCGCTCGTCGGTCACATTCGGGATCACATCTGGCGTAATCACGTCATACCTCTCTCCGGGGGTGGTGGGCACCTGGTCACAGAAGACAGGAGCATACGGCGAGCCTCGGTAGGCGGCTTGGCGATTAGCCATCGCGGCAGCACCCACCCTGGCCGCACGGGCGGAATCCCTGGGCGACCCGCAGGGCCCCGGACCCCCCTCGCGTGTGGGTCCAGACCCCCGGGCCGTGAACGGCAGTTCAGGGCCCCACGAGGGGGTTGCAAAGCCCTATTTTCCGGCGCTCTACGCGCGCGTGCGCGTAGGGCCCCCACCCCTCCCCACCGCTCAACTCTGCAACTTCGCAGGTCAGAAGTGGTTGCAGGGGGTCAACCGGTCCTGTCGACGCAACCGACAGCCGCGCCCCCCCTGCAACCAGGCGGGCCGGTGACGCCACGCAACGGCGCACCGGCCCTCATCCACGGTCTTGGAGGACCCTTTCGTGGACTGGAAACAAGCATGGTCGACCACCGTCAACACCACCAACGGCGCGTTGGACGCGCTCTCGCCGGTGTGCGCGCCGTTCGCGGCCCGCTGGGACCGTGAGGCGGAGCGCCGGACGTTACTGCGGAGCCCGGAGAACCTGAAAGCGCTCATGGCGGCGCAGCGCGAGCACAACTCCGCCCGCTCCACGGCCGCGATGGCGCGCAATCAGCGCAGCGCGGCACGCAAGGCGTCCACCAACCCGTTCTCCGCGAACCGTCGGGCCGCGCGCACGGCTGACAAGGCCGCCCGGCAGCATCACAGTCAGGCGCGGTCGGTGATGAAGGTGGCGCGGAAGAACTACCCGGCAACTCTCACCGCTCGCGCGGTGCAGATGCACGCCGCGCACGCGGTGCCGGGTGGCCTGGCGTCGTGGCTGATGACGGAGGCCACGCACGCGCTCACCGTGTGGCCGGCGTCCGTGTCCGCCGGGCTGATCGGACTGAACATCGCCGGTCTGTGGCTGGGGCGTCGTCAGCCGTCGGTGCGCCTCGATGACGGGATGAGCGCGGAGGAACGGCGCCTGGCGGCCCGGCTCGATCCGTCGTTTTGGGTTCAGCACGCGGACGCCCGCGGCTTGTCCGGCACCGTGCCGACCCCGGCCAAGCTCACCCCGGCCGGACTCGTCTCGCACGTCCGGTTGGACGGCCGGTGGACGCCGAAGACGTTCCGCGCGAAGGCGGACGAGATCAGGGCCTTGCTTGGGGCGCGGACCGACCTGCGCATGGAGATCACTTCCGGCAGCCACGGGGACCGCGCCACGATCACGCTGCGGACCCGCAGCGCGGCCGACGGCATCGACCTGACCGGCTGGCAGCCCGGGGCACCGTGGGGCGTCGACACGATCACCGGTGAGTCGGTGTTCGTGCCACTCGGGCGACGGATGCTGATCGCGGGCACCTCCGGATCGGGCAAGTCCTGGTCGGCGCGGGCCCTGCTCGCGGAAGGCTCTGAAGCTCCGGATCACCGCCTGGTCGTCATCGACCCCAAGCGGGTGGAGGCCATGAACTGGCAACATCGCGCCCGCACCGCCATCACGCTGGATGAGGTGCTGGAGGTGACCGATGAACTGGTCGCGGAGATGCACGAGCGTTTGGCGCTCATCCCGCGCGGCCAGGATGTGATCGCCATCAGTGCCGAGCGGCCCCGGATCACAGTCTTCGTGGACGAGGGCGCGGAGGTCATCTCCATGGCCGCAACATCCCGCGCACGGCCCACCAAGGAAGACCCGGGTGACCCGGAATGGGGCCGGATCATGGAGAACCTGCGCACCTTGGCCCGCATGGCCCGCGCCGCCGAAATCATCCTGATCTGGGCGACGCAGAAGCCGACCATGGACCGCAACGGCGGCATCGACCCGCAGATCAGCGCGCAGATCACCTACCGGGCCGCGCTCGCACTGTCCACCTCCGGTGAGTCCCGCGTGGTCTTCGGCGAGGACGCCACGGAAAAGGGATGGCACGCACACGAACTGCCCATGCCCGGCGTGGCAATGCTCCGCTTCGGGCCCAAGGCCAAACCCCACCCGATCACCACACGCGCGTTCTCCCCGGCCGATGTGATCGCCCTGCCCGACCGGCCCAATTGGAAGCGCGGATCGTCCCAGCCTGCCGCGAGCCCGCTGCGTCTGGTCAAGGAGTCGGCCACCCCGGACGGCCCGGTGTCCGCGAGCGCGGAAACCAACCGTGATCGGGTCCTGCGGGCCGTGCACGAGGGTGCCCGCACCCTGCGGGATGTCACCGACGCCACCGGCATCAACAAGGGCACCGTCTCCCGCGAAATCAAAGTTCTCACCGCCTCCGGAGACGTCCGCAAGAACGACGACGGCATGCTCCTGCCCGGCCAGGAAGCGGCCTGAGCACTCCCGCCTGACCGAACGACAACGGCGGCCCCCTTCCGCCAAGAACCGGGGCCGCCGCCAATCCAGCACGTCCATTAGCGAACTGGAGTCACCCAGCATGACCCAACCCACCACCATCCCGCGAGAGCACACCTCACGGGAACACCTGCGAACCGCCCTCCGCCTCGCGGCCGACGGCATCCCGGTCCTGCCGTTACGAGCGGGGAAAGTGCCGTTCGGCAACTGCCGCCGCTGCACCGACAACGCATGCGGCGGCCGGCCGAACATGAAGACTTCCGGGCCGTGCACCTGCCCCGGCCCGTGCCACGCATGGGCCGCCGCAACCACGGACCCAGACGTGATCCAGTCCGGCGTCTGGCAGCACGCATGGCTGCGGGCGAGCGCGGTCGCCTATCACCCGGGCGGAGCCTGGCTGACGGTCGTGGACCTGGACGACATCGACGCCGTGAGGTGGGCACGCACGACCCTGCCTCCCACGAAGACCGTGTCCACCACCCGTGGCGAGCACTGGATCTACCGGGGGCCGATGCAGTCCGCCAACGGCGTCCGGCCCGGCGTGGACATCAAGTCCACCATGGCCTACGCCCGTTGGATCGGCCCCGGAACCGGCACCATCACAGCCCTGCCGAACGCCGTGCGGACGCTGATCGTGAAGGAACCTGCCCCGGTCCGGTTGGCAGCCGCCACGGTGCCCGCACTGGTCGGGGATGGAGCCTGCCCACACCGCACGCCCGCCTATCTGGATCGCGGCATCGCCATGGCGGAACAGCGCATCACCGAGGCCCGGGAAGCAGTGCACGCCACCGTCTACCGGACCTTCCTCGCCGTGCTGTCGACACACGGCCGGTGCGGCTGTCTCACCGAGGCGCACACCGCGCGGCTGTTCACCGCGGCGCAGGCCAAGGGCGAATCGGCCCGGCACTGCACGGACGCGTGGACCAACGCCCTGACCACGTTGGGACTGACCCATGTCTGAGGACGACAAGACTCCCGCCCGCGAGGTCATCGCGGACTACGCGCAGGAGCACTTCCGCTACTTCCGCACCGCCGACGGGACCGTTTACGCGCAGAAGAAGGGCCACCCCGTGGCCCGGCCCATCCGCTCCCAGGGCACCACGGGCAGCCATCGACAGGAACTCATGGTCGGCCTGTATAGGGATGGACGCGGCGCGTTCAACGGGTCCGCGCTTAAGGAGGCTTTGGACTTGATCGAAGCGCTCGCTCTCACCGAGGACGTCCAACCGGTCCACATCCGCGTAGCTCCCGGATTCGACGGCGCGACGTGGCTGGACCTGGGACGCGATGACGGACAGTCCGTCCGCATCCACCCCACCGGCTGGGACATCCTCACCCCCGACCCGCGCGAAGTCTGCTGGCGGCGCACGCAGCTCACCGGGGAACTCCCGCTGCCGGTCAAAGACACCGACGGCAAGGGCATCGACCTGCTCATGCGGTTGTGTAACTTCGCCACGGCGGAGACCGAGTGCCTGGCCATCGTGTGGCTCATCGGCTGTCTCGGTCCGTCCGTGCCGGTGCCCGCGCCGTTCCTCACCGGCCCGCAGGGCGCGGGCAAGTCGACCGGGGGGCGGATGCTCACCCGGATCATCGAGGGCATGAGCGGGGACCTGCGCCGGGCACCGAAGGATGAGGAAAGCCTGATCGCAGCAGTCGCGGCGGGATGGGTCACCGCACTGGACAACCTCTCCCACGTGACGCCGGACCTGTCCGACGCGATGTGCTGCATCGTGACCGGGGCCGAGAGCGTCAAGCGGGCCCTGTTCACCGACGGGGACGTCTTCCGCGTCGGCTACCGCCGGCCCCTGCTCCTGACCGGCATCGACGTCGGCGTCATCCGCCCCGACCTCGCCGACCGGCTCCTGCCCCTGCGGTTGGAGCGGCCCAAGGTTCGGCGCACTGAGGCCAACCTGTGGGCGGACTACGCGGAGGTCCTGCCCGTGGTCCTCGGCTCCCTCCTGGACCTGACAGTCAAGGTCCGCGCCATGGAAGCGGAAACCCCCACCGACCTGCGCATGGCGGACTTCGCCCACCTGTGCGCGCAGTTCGACGCGGCAACCGGCCTCGGGGCCCTCCCCGCGTACCGGGCGAGTCTCGATGATCTGAACGACGACGTGATCGAAGGGGATCTCCTCGCGCAGACCGTCCTCCTGCATGCTGAGTCCATCGAGCCCGGGGCGGCGCAGCGAATGACGTCCACTGAGTGGCTTGCCTGCCTCAGCCGCCTCTACAGCGGCGACGAGTGCCGTCCGTTGCCCAAGGGGTGGCCGACTACCGGAAAGGTCCTCTCAGACCGCCTCAAGCGCCTCCAACCGACGCTCGCCGCCCGGCGCGTCGTGGTCGACGCGGGCCGCACCAAAGCGGGCCGCTACCTCGAAATGACCCGCACACTTCCCCCGGCCCCGCGCGAGCAGACCCGGGCGTTCTGACCCGCGAGCCGCGCTCAAGCGAACATCAAGAGGAGCACCAGCCGCGGGGCGTGCTCCTTTTGCTGTTCGGCGGAACGCCGCCCAAAGGTCGCGCCGCGCAGCGGCTCCTTCTTCGCTCTGTAGGGCGCACCCAACTACTACAGACAGCTCCTTCTTTGTCTTAGGTAGGAAGACACTGCGTCACCCGCGTCATGCAGCCCTGAAAACGGCCGCTGACCTGCGCCAACAGCGGTGACGCAGACGGCTCGCTCTGCGTCATTCCGCGTCACCTGCGTCACCCGGTGACGCAGGTGACGACACACCGGTGACGCAGCACCGATCCGCCAAAGTCACCCAAAACCGCAGTTCAGACCACCAAATGACGCGGATGGCGCGGGTGACGCAGAAACCCGAACCTCGGACACACACAGAGTCCGAGGCCCCCCAAGCCAACGTGACTCAACCTCCGAGGACCCCCATGAGCCGAACCCGTTCCGCTCAACCCGACCCCCGCGCCACCCTCCGCGGCGGCTTACCCGACCGGTACCTCACCCCCGACGACATCGCCGAGATCTTCGAGGTACCCAAAGAGACCGTCTACCAGTGGCGCAAGAAGCGCACCGGCCCGCCCGGATTCCGCATCGGCAAGCACCTCCGCTACGACCCCGCCGACGTCCGCGCCTACGTCACCGAATGCAAAACCGTCGACCCGGCCGCCGCCTAACGCAGTCACAACCGCGCAGCTCAGCACCCCAAGGGAGGGCCACGATGTGGCCCTCCCTTCCCACGGTCCGAAGGGAAATCCCTCGCATGGCAGGCCACATCCAAGACCGCTGGTTCAAGACCGAGAGCAACGCCGCTGGCCGGACCATCCGCGTGAAGAGCGAGCGCCACGGGTCTGGCCTCCGTTACCGCGCCCGCTACATCGGACCCGACGGCACCGAGAAGTCCAAGAGCTTCCCCGACGGGCAGAAGCGTCTCGCCGAGAAGTGGCTTACGAAAATCGAATCGGACATGGACAGCGGCCGGTACATCGATCCGAACGCCGGCCGGATCACCTTCCGGCAGTACGCCGAGAGGTGGCTTACCGCTCAGACAACGGATATGACCACGCGCGAGTCCGTGGACGTGCAGCTCCGCCGCCACGCCATTCCCTACATGGGTTCGCGGCCCCTCGGCTCCTTCAAGCCCGAGCACATCCGCGATTGGCTCAGCGAGCTGGAGCGCGCCGTACCCGCGTCCTCGTACCGCCGTGTCATCTACGCGAGCGTGTCGGCCGTATTCACCGCGGCCGTGGAGGACGACCACTTGCACCGCAATCCGTGCAAGGCCAGCACGGTACGCGCCCCGGCGCCCAATCAGCGCCGGGTCACGCCGTGGACGGCGGAGCGTACGTTCGCCGTGCGTGCCGCACTACCCTGCCAATACCAGGCGGCGGTCGATCTCGGAGCTGGCTGTGGTCTGCGGCAAGGGGAAATCTTCGGGCTTCCCGCGGACGAGATCCGCTTCGACACCGGCTGGCTGCACATCGGCTATCAGGTCAAGGTCGCCGGTGGAAAGCTCGTCTTCGCCCCGCCCAAGCGGGGCAAGGAGCGGGACGTGCCGCTGCCGAACCGGGTCGCTCACAGCCTCAAGGCCCACATGGACGCGCAGCCGCCATCGGAGGTCACCCTGCCGTGGCTGCGCCCGGACGGTGCCCCTGTCACGAAGCGTCTGCTGTTCCTCCGCACGGACGGGAACGGCGCGGTCCGGCGCACAGACTTCAATGTCCGCTATTGGAAGCCCGCGCTCGTCGCGGCCGGCGTCATCCCCGCCCCCGAACCGGGTGAGCGCTTCCAGGCAGCGCGCGAACACGGCATGCACGCGCTGAGGCACTTCTACGCGTCGGTGCTCCTGGACGCCGGCGAGAACGTCAAGGCGCTGAGTACCTACCTGGGTCACACGGACCCCGGCTTCACCCTCAGGGTCTACACCCACCTGCTGCCGAGCAGCGAAGGCCGGGCCCGGCGGGCCGTGGACAGCCTGTACGACGGCAGCGCTTCCGGGGCGGACGGCCCACAGACGGCCCAGAGGTGGTGAGGACAGCCGCGGGGCCCACGGTCGATGACCGTGGGCCCCGCGTGCTGGACAGGAGAAACCGTCCCTGACCTGCCCCTACAGCACCGGCAGGTTCTTCCGCAGCTCGAAGGCGGTGACCTCGCTGCGGTACTCCTCCCACTCCGCCTTCTTGTTGCGCAGGAAGAAGTCGAAGACGTGCTCGCCGAGGGTCTCGGCGACGAGTTCGCTGCGTTGCATCAGGGCCAGGGCCTCGCCGAGGTTCTGCGGGAGGGGCTCGATGCCCATCGCGCGGCGCTCGCCGTCGGAGAGGGCCCAGACGTCGTCGTCGGCGCCCGGCGGGAGTTCGTACCCCTCCTCGATGCCCTTCAGGCCCGCGGCCAGGAGCAGCGCGTAGGCGAGGTACGGGTTCGCGCCCGAGTCGATCGAGCGGACCTCGACCCGCGCCGAGCCGGTCTTGCCGGGCTTGTACATCGGTACGCGGACGAGGGCGGAGCGGTTGTTGTGGCCCCAGCAGATGTACGAGGGGGCCTCGCCGCCGGCTCCCGCGGTGCGCTCCGAGCCGCCCCAGATGCGCTTGTAGGAGTTGACCCACTGGTTGGTGACGGCGGCGATCTCCGCGGAGTGCCTGAGCAGACCCGCGATGAAGGAGCGGCCGACCTTGGAGAGCTGGTACTCGGCGCCGGACTCGTAGAACGCGTTGCGGTCGCCCTCGAAGAGGGAGAGGTGGGTGTGCATACCGCTGCCCGGGTACTCCGAGAACGGCTTCGGCATGAAGGTGGCCTGGACACCCTGCTCCAGCGCGACCTGCTTCATGATCAGCCGGAAGGTCATGATGTTGTCGGCCGTGGAGAGCGCGTCGGCGTAGCGCAGGTCGATCTCCTGCTGGCCGGGGGCGCCCTCGTGGTGGCTGAACTCGACCGAGATGCCCATGGACTCCAGCATCGTGATGGCCTGGCGCCGGAAGTCCTGGCCGACGTTCTGCGGGGTGTGGTCGAAGTAGCCGGAGTTGTCGGCCGGGGTGGGCCGCGAGCCGTCCAGCGGGCGGTCCTTCAGCAGGAAGAACTCGATCTCGGGGTGGGTGTAGAAGGTGAAACCCAGGTCCGAGGTCTTGGCGAGGGCGCGCTTGAGGACGTAGCGCGGGTCCGCGAAGGACGGGGAGCCGTCCGGCATGAGGATGTCGCAGAACATGCGGGCGGTGCCGGGGGCCTCGGCGCGCCAGGGCAGCACCTGGAAGGTGGACGGGTCGGGCTTGGCGATCATGTCCGACTCGTACACGCGGGCGAAGCCCTCGATGGCCGAGCCGTCGAAGCCGATGCCCTCGTCGAAGGCCTGTTCCAGCTCGGCCGGGGCCACGGCCACCGACTTCAGGAAGCCGAGTACGTCCGTGAACCACAGACGTACGAACCGGATGTCACGCTCCTCCAGCGTCCGGAGCACGAACTCCTGCTGCTTGTCCATCTTCCGCTTCCCCATCCTTGCTGGTCAGGCTGCCTGCTCCCACGCCTCGAAGACGATCGGCGCACCTGAGCATCCCACCACAACACCATTTCATGCGCGTTGCGGACCATGATCGGCCGGGCGACCTCGGCCTGAACGCCTCGCGTACGGCAGGTGTCCTGCTCTGCCGCACATACTGCCTGCTCACACCCCCACCCGTAAGGCCCGGCCGGTACTCACCCGTCACCCGAGCCTTAATTTGCATCTCAGATGCAAGTTTTATTAGTGTGCGATCCATGCGGAGCGGCGCAACCCACCGCTCCCGCCCCGGCTTTGAGGAGTCCTGATGCTGTCCGAACAATCCGCCATCACCGTGCGCGCGACCCTCCCCGTCGTCGGCGCCGCCATCGGCGAGATCACCGAGCGCTTCTACGCCGGGCTGTTCACCGCCCACCCCGAGCTGCTCCGGAACCTGTTCAACCGCGGCAACCAGGCCGCGGGCACCCAGCGTCAGGCCCTGGCCGGATCCATAGCCGCCTTCGCCACCCATCTGGTCGAGCACCCCGACGAGCGGCCCGACGCGATGCTGAGCCGCATCGCCCACAAGCACGCCTCCCTGGGTGTCGCGCCCGAGCAGTACAAGGTCGTGCACGAGCACCTCTTCGCCGCCATCGTCGAGGTTCTCGGCGACGCCGTCACCGCCGAGGTCGCCGCCGCCTGGGACGAGGTCTACTGGCTCATGGCGAACGCCCTCGTCGCCATCGAGAGGCGCCTGTACGACGAGAACGCGGACGACGGCACCCCGCGCCCCTGGGTGGTCACCGAGCGCGTCGAGGAGACCGCCGACGTCGCCACCTTCCGGATCCGCCCGGCCGACGGCGCGGCCCTGCCGGACTTCCGCGCGGGCCAGTACGTCTCCGTCGGCGTCGAACTCCCGGACGGCGCCCGCCAGATCCGCCAGTACAGCCTCTCCGGCGCGCCCGGCTCACCGGTGCGCCGGATCAGCGTCAAGCGGGTGCGCGCCGACGAGAACGGCGCGCCGAGCCCCGAGGGCGAGGTCTCCGGCCATCTGCACGCCCAGGTCCGCGTGGGCAGCGTCCTTCAGGTCTCCGCGCCGTACGGCGACCTGGTGCTCGACGACACGGACGCGCCCCTGCTCCTCGCCTCGGCGGGCATCGGCGTCACCCCGATGATCGCCATGCTGGAGCAGCTCGCGATCTCCGGCCACAAGGCCCCCGTCACCGTCGTGCACGCCGACCGCTCCCCCGCCGAGCACGCGCTGCGCGCCGACCACGAGGCGTTCGCGGGCAAGCTCGCCGACGCGGAGACGCACTTCTGGTACGAGCGGCCCGAGCCGGGCCACCCCGCCGAGCGGACCGGTCTGGTCGACCTCTCCGGAGTGACCGTGCGACCGGGCACGCACGCCTACCTGTGCGGTCCGCTGCCCTTCATGCGGGCGGTACGGACCCAGCTCCTCGGCAAGGGCGTGCCCGCGTCCGACATCCACTACGAGGTGTTCGGCCCGGACCTCTGGCTCGCCCGGGGCTAGGACCTGGCCCGCGGCGGCCGGGAGCCGGCCCGTCCGCTACGGCCTTCGGGTGAGGGCCAGCAGCACCGGCCCCGTCGGCTCGGCGACGACGTCGGCGATCGTGAGCGGGTCCAGCGAGGCGTAGAAGGCCTCCTGGGCCCGCCGCAGGGCGCCCCGCAGCCGGCACGCCGAGACGAGCGGGCAGGGCGTGTCGCCCTCGCACTCGACGACGTCGCCGTCCCCCTCGAAGGTGCGCACGATCGCGCCGACGGACTCCCCGCGCCCCTTCTCCGTGAGCGTGAGACCGCCTCCCCTGCCGCGCCGGGCGTCGAGCAGTCCGAGGTGCTGGAGTTCGGCGACCACCTTGGCGGCGTGCGTGTAGGGGACCCGCATGTCGTCCGCGACCTCGCGCGTGGTGGGCGTCGAGCCGTCGGCGACGGCCAGTCGCATCAGGACGCGAAGGGCCAGGTCGGTGGAGCGCAGCAACCGCATACCCGCCAGAGTAGGTAATGCGCATCTCCGGTTCAAATTTTCTTCCCGGGCACGTCCTGCCCGGCTTCCCCACCGACCGACCCGGCCCCGGCTTCCCCACCGACCGACCCGGCCCCGGCTTCCCCACCGACCGACCCGGCCCCGGCTTCCCCACCGACCGACCCGGCCCGATACCGGCCCCGCCTCCCCGCCCTCGTCTTCGGCCAATCCCGTGCACTCCCCGGGCCAATCCCGTGCCCTCCTTGCCGGTGCCCCTCGGTGCCCCATTACGATCGGCGCACTCGACCGTCCCATCCTCATAAGGACTCACCATGGGTTCCGCCAAGAACACCAGCACCGGATCGCGCCAGGCCCGCATCGAGGAGCTGCGCCGCGCCGAGCGCGCCCGCGAGCGGCGCAACCGGTTCCTCGTGATCGCGGCGAGCACGGTCGTCGTCGCCGGCCTCGTCGCCGGCACTGTCGTGCTCGTCCGGTCGCAGTCGGACGACGGCAAGAAGGACACCGCGAGCGACGCGAAGCAGGCGTCCGGGCACTTCGTCACGGGCGCGGACGGGGTGAAGACCTGGAAGGGCACCCTGTCGCGCAACCACGTCACCAAGACCGTGTCGTACCCGATGGAGCCGCCGGTCGGCGGTGACCACAACCAGGTCTGGATGAACTGCAACGGCGACGTCTACACCAAGGCCGTGAACCCGATGAACGCCGTGCACTCCCTGGAGCACGGCGCGGTGTGGGTGACGTACAACAGCAAGGCGTCCGAGGCCGATGTGAAGGCGCTCGCGGCCAAGGTCGGGAAGACCCCGTACACGCTGATGAGCCCGGTCGACGACCAGAAGGACCCGATCATGCTGAGCGCCTGGGGCAAGCAGCGCTCGGTGACCGGCGCGAAGGACAAGAACGTCGACGCGTTCCTCTCCGAGTTCGTACAGGGCAAGCAGACGCCCGAGCCGGGCGCCGCGTGCACCAACGGCCTGTCCCGGTGAGGCACGTCGGGTGGATCGCGGGGGCCGCGGCGACCGTTCTCGTCGCGGCCGGGGCGATCACGTACGCGGTCGCCGACGGCGGCGACAGCGGCGACGGCTCCGGGACGCGGGCGCCCGCCGCGGACTCCGCGGACGCGGGCTTCGCCCGGGACATGGCGGTCCACCATCAGCAGGCCGTCGAGATGTCCTACATCGTGCGGGACCGCACCAAGGACACGGAGGTACGGCGCCTCGCGTACGACATCGCGCAGACGCAGGCCAACCAGCGGGGCATGCTGCTCGGCTGGCTCGACCTGTGGGAGCTGCCGAAGGTGTCCTCGGACGCGCCGATGACCTGGATGGGCATGGGTGACATGGCGTCCGGCAAGGACGGCTCGCTGATGCCGGGCATGGCCACGAACACCGAGATGAAGCGGCTCGGCACGCTCGACGGGAAGCAGGCCGAGGTCTTCTACCTCCAGCTCATGACCGACCACCACAAGGGCGGTATCCACATGGCCGAGGGCTGTGTCGCCAAGTGCGCGGTCGGCGTGGAGAAGCGGCTCGCGCAGGGCATGGTCGACGCCCAGCAGTCGGAGATCAAGCTGATGGCCGACATGCTGAAGGCCCGGGGCGCGAAGGCCCGCGACTAGGGCCTGCCTGCCGGGCGAGGGTGCGGGACAGCACGGGAGTACGGAACGGGTCCGGGGCGATGCCCGGGACCCGTTCCGCTTCCGATTCCGGACCGGTTCCGTTTCTGTTCCCCGACCCGTTCCGGGACTCGTTCCGCTTCTCTTCCCGACTCCGTCGCCGCCACCGTTCCCGTGGCGCGGGACTCGATCCGCTTACAGAACTCGGCTGCCTCTTTACAGAGTTCGGATCACGACAGAGGGAAAACCCTCGAATCCGAGCGAGGGTGTACATCAAACCACCCCAAATGATCGCCAATTGCCGCCACTTGGTCTTTCCTTGGGTTGTTCATTCCCCTGGCATGAACGGTTCACCGTAAGAGTGGCCCCCATCTGTGATCCATTCCTCACGCTCCGACAGGACGTGGGGCTTTCGCGTGGATCACCGCAACCACTACATGCGACGAATCGCATCGCAGGGGGTTCTATGAGATCCAACCGCGCCACCGCGCGCGCCGGAGTGAGCCTGGCGGCGACCCTGCCCCTGCTCGCCGGCGCGCTGGCGCTCGGCATACCCGCGGCGTCCGCCGCGGACGGCCCGAGCCGAGTCACGCTCGCGGGCACCAAGCCCGCGTGGGCCACGGCCCACGCGGACAAGGGAGCGGCTTCCGACGGCTCCCAGGTCTCGGCCCGGGTGTACTTCGCCGGACGGGACGCCAAGGGCCTGGCGGCGTACGCCAGGGCCGTGTCCGACCCGCACTCGGCTTCGTACGGGAAGTACCTCAGCGCCAAGAAGGCGCAGACGCGTTTCGGTGCCACCAAGGCCCAGGTCACCGCGGTGACCACCTGGCTGAAGTCGGCGGGCCTGAAGGTCACCGGAACGTCGCAGCACTACGTCTCCGTCACCGGTGACGTGGCCGCCGCCGAGAAGGCGTTCGGCACCCAGCTCCACAACTACACCAAGGGCAAGAAGGTCTACCGGGCGCCGTCGAAGACGGCTTCCGCGCCCGCCGCCCTGAACGGCGCCGTCCTGACCGTCACCGGCCTGGACAACGCTCCGCACAAGGCGCAGCACGCCGATCAACTGCCGCCTCCGGACGCGGTGTTCAAGAACTCCGGGCCGTTCTCCTCGTACTACGGCTCGAAGACCGCGAGCACCCTGCCCTCCGCTTACGGATCGAAGATCCCCTACGCGGTCCAGGGCTACAACGGCAAGCAGCTCCGCGCGGCGTACGGGGCGGGCAAGCGCACCGGCAAGAACGTGCGCGTCGCCATCACCGACGCGTACGCCTCGCCGACCATCGCCTTCGACGCGGCCACCTACGCCGGCAAGCACGGTGACGCGAAGTACTCCAGCGGTCAGCTCCGTCAGGTGCTGCCCAAGACGTACACGAAGACCGAGGAGTGCGGAGCGGCGGGCTGGTACGGCGAGGAGACCCTCGACGTCGAGGCCGTGCACGCCGTCGCGCCGGGCGCGAGCATCACGTACGTGGGTGCCGCCTCCTGCTACGACGACGATCTGCTCGACTCGCTCAACAAGATCGTCGACGGGCACCTGGCCGACATCGTCTCCAACTCGTGGGGCGACATCGAGGCCAACCAGACCCCGGACCTGGCCGCGGCCTACGACCAGACGTTCCAGTTCGGCGCGGTCGAGGGCATCGGCTTCTACTTCTCCTCCGGTGACAACGGCGACGAGGTCGCCAACACCGGTACGAAGCAGGTCGACACCCCGGCCAACTCGGCGTGGGTGACGGCGGTCGGCGGTACCTCGCTGGCGGTCGGCAAGGGTGACAAGTACCTGTTCGAGACCGGCTGGGGCACCGAGAAGGCCACGCTGTCCGAGGACGGCAAGAGCTGGACCGGGTTCCCGGGCGCGTTCACCTCGGGTGCGGGCGGCGGTACCAGCAAGACCGTGGCGCAGCCCTACTACCAGAAGGGCGTCGTCCCGAACGCGCTGGCCAAGGCCAACAACGCGGCGGGCAACCGGGTCGTCCCGGACATCGCGGCGATCGCCGACCCCAACACCGGTTTCAAGGTCGGCCAGACGCAGACCTTCCCGGACGGGACCGAGCAGTACAGCGAGTACCGCATCGGCGGCACCTCGCTGGCCGCTCCGGTGATCGCGGCGGTCCAGGCGCTCGCCCAGGAGGCGCGCGGCGGCAAGGCGATCGGTTTCGCCAACCCGTCGATCTACGCCAAGGCCGGTTCGAAGGCGTACCACGACGTGACCGACACGCCCGGCGGCAAGCAGTACGCCGTGGCCCGTGTCGACTTCGTCAACGGCTTCGACGCGGCCGACGGTGTGGCCACCTCGGTCCGCAGCCTCGGCCAGGACAGCTCGCTGAAGGCCGTGAAGGGCTACGACGACGTCACCGGTGTGGGCTCGCCCGCCCCGGGCTACGTCGAGTCGTTCAGCCGTCGCTGACCGGCGTTCACCGACGACGCGCCCGTCTCTCCCTGGGAGAGGCGGGCGCGTCGCTCGTTGGCGGGGGCCGCCCCGCACACCCCGCACCCCCCATCGCGTCGCTCTGACGATTACACTGGGCCGCGTGCCTCCTCTGAACTTCCGGTCCCTTTACCAGCACGGCTTCGCGCGCGTCGCCGCCTGCACGGGTCACACCGTCATCGCGGACCCGCACGCCAACGCCGACGCCGTCCTGCACCAGGCGCGCGCGTGCGCCGACGAGGGCGTCGCCGTCGCCGTCTTCCCCGAGATGGGCCTGTGCGGCTACTCGATCGAGGACCTGCTGCTCCAGGACGCGCTGCTCGACCAGGTCGAGGATGCGCTCCGGGCGGTGGTGACGGGGTCGGCGCAGCTCCTGCCCGTCCTGGTCGTCGGCGCCCCGCTGCGCCACCGCAACCGGGTCTACAACTGCGCGGTGGTCGTGCATCGCGGCCGGGTCCTCGGTGTCGTGCCCAAGTCGTACCCGCCGAACTACCGGGAGTTCTACGAGCGCCGCCAGATCGCCGCGGGCGACGACGAGCGCGGCGGCACGATCCGGGTCGGCGGCGAGTCCGTGCCGTTCGGGGTGGACCTGCTGTTCGCCGCCGAGGACGTACCGGGTCTGGTGCTGCACGCGGAGATCTGCGAGGACATGTGGGTGCCGGTGCCGCCGAGCGCCGAGGCGGCCCTGGCGGGCGCCACCGTCCTCGCCAACCTCTCCGGCAGCCCGATCACCGTCGGCCGGGCCGAGGACCGCAAGCTGATGTGCCGTTCGGCGTCCTCACGCTGCATCGCCGCGTACGTCTACGCGGCGGCCGGACTGGGCGAGTCGACCACCGACCTGTCCTGGGACGGCCAGACCATGATCTACGAGAACGGGGCGCTGCTGGCCGAGTCCGACCGCTTCCCGCTCGACGACCAGTTCGCCGTGGCGGACGTCGATCTCGACCTGCTGCGGCAGGAGCGGAGCCGGACCGGCAGTTTCGACGACAACCGGCGCACCCACACCGCCCGCACCGCCGATTTCCGGACCCTGTCGTTCCGGCTCGACCCGCCGTCCGGCGATCTGGGCCTGCGGCGCCGCATCGAGCGCTTCCCGTTCGTGCCGGCGGACCCCGACCGGCTGGCCCAGGACTGTTACGAGGCCTACAACATCCAGGTCGCGGGGCTCCAGCAGCGGCTCGCGGCGATCGGCGGCCCGAAGGTGGTCATCGGGGTGTCCGGCGGGCTCGACTCCACGCACGCGCTGATCGTCGCGGCCCGAGCGATGGACCGGGCGGGCCGGCCGCGCAGCGACATCCTCGCCTTCACCCTGCCCGGCTTCGCCACCAGCGACCACACCAAGGGCAACGCGCACGAGCTGATGCGTTCCCTCGGTGTCACCGCGGCCGAGCTGGACATCACGCCGACCGCCCGGCTGATGCTCCAGGAGATGGACCACCCCTTCGCCTCCGGTGAGCCCGTGTACGACGTCACCTTCGAGAACGTGCAGGCCGGGCTGCGCACCGACTACCTCTTCCGGCTCGCGAACCAGCGCAATGGCATCGTGCTCGGCACCGGCGACCTCTCGGAACTGGCGCTCGGCTGGTCCACGTACGGCGTCGGCGACCAGATGAGCCACTACAACGTCAACTCGGGTGTCCCGAAGACGCTGATCCAGCATCTGATCCGCTGGGTCATCGGCAGCCACCAGTTCGGCGCGGACACCGACCGGACGCTCGCCGCGATCCTCGACACGGAGATCAGCCCCGAGCTGGTGCCGGGCGAGGAGATGCAGTCCACCGAGTCGAAGATCGGCCCGTACGCCCTGCACGACTTCACCCTCTTCTACGTGCTGCGCTACGGCTTCCGGCCGTCGAAGATCGCCTTCCTCGCGTGGCACGCGTGGCACGACCCGGACACGGGTGCCTGGCCTCCCGGCTTCCCCGTGGCCGAGCGCGGCGCGTACGACCTGCCCGAGATCCGGCGCTGGCTGGAGGTGTTCTGCCGCCGCTTCTTCGGGTTCGCGCAGTTCAAGCGCTCGGCCATGCCCAACGGGCCGAAGGTCTCGGCCGGCGGTTCGCTCTCGCCGCGCGGCGACTGGCGTGCGCCGTCCGACAGTTCGGCCCGCACCTGGCTCCGCGACCTGTCCCGCTTCGACCTCCCGGAGACAGAAGACCTGCCGAAGGCCTAGGAGTTCAGGGGGGCTTGGGGCTTCACGAGGGCTTAGGCCTTCCAGGGGCCGGGACTTCAGGAACCCGGGAATTCCCGGAACCCGAAGACCTCCCGGAGGTCCGGGACTTCACGCAGGCCCGGGGGTTCACCGGGGCCCGAACACCCGCCGGAGGCCCGGGACTTCACGGAGCCCGAAGACCCGCCGGAGGCCCGGGGCTTCCCTGAGGGGCGGATCCCTTCGGGAGCCCGGAGCCTCCCCGAGACGCCGGGACCGAGGCGTCAGCGGCTCAGGGCCTCCTGACGGTCGGGCACGTGCGTGGCGATCACTCGCGCGGGCCCGGCCGGGCGCTTGGCGCGGCGCCGGTCGACCGCGTACGCCGCGCCCGCCACCCCGATCCCCAGGACCGCGAGCCCCGCTCCGGCGGTCGCCGGTGCCGTCACGCCGAAGCCCGCCGCCAGGGCGAGCCCGCCGATCCACGCGCCGCCGGCGTTGGCGAGGTTGAAGGCGGCCTGGTTGGCGGAGGACGCGAGGGAGGGCGCGGCGGCGGCCTTCTCCATCACCATGAGCTGGAGGGGCGAGCCGGTGACGAAGGCGGCCGTGCCCAGCAGTACCACCGCCAGGGCGGCGCTCCACTCGGTCCGCATCAGCAGCGGGAAGGCGGCCAGCACGGCCACCAGCGAGGCGAGGCCGCCGAAGAGGGTGCGGCGCATCGCGTGGTCCGCGAGCCGCCCGCCGAGCAGGTTGCCGGCCGTGGCGCCGACCCCGAACAGTGCCAGCAGCAGCGTGACACTGCCCTCGGCGAACCCGGCGGCGTCGGTGAGCATGGGCGTGATGTAGCTGTACGCGGAGAACAGGGCCGCGAAGCCGGCGACCGTCGTGCCGAGGGCGAGCCAGACGGGCAGCGGGCGCAGGGCGGCGAGTTCGCCGCGCAGACCGCCGCCGGGGGTGTGGCCGGGAGTCCGCGGGATCAGCAGGTACAGCGAGGCGATGGCGGCCAGGCCGATCGCGCTCACTCCGAGGAAGGTGGCCCGCCAGCCCAGGTGCTGCCCGACGAGGGTGGCGGCCGGGACTCCGGCGATGTTCGCGACGGTCAGGCCGAGGAACATCAGCGAGACGGAGCGGGCCTTGCGCTCGGGTGTGACGAGGCCGGTGGCGACGACGGCGCCGACGCCGAAGAAGGCGCCGTGCGGCAGACCGCTGAGGAAGCGGGCGGCGAGCAGCCAGTTCTCGTCGGGGGCGAGCGCGGAGAGCGCGTTGCCGGCGACGAAGAGGCCCATCAGGGCGATCAGGACCGTGCGGCGGGGCATCCGGGCGGTGGCCGCGGCGAGCAGCGGGGCACCGACGACGACGCCGAGCGCGTAGGCGGAGACCAGGTGTCCGGCGGCGGGGATGGATATGCGCAGGTCGCCCGCGACGTCGGGCAGCAGGCCCATCATGGCGAACTCGGTGGTGCCGATGCCGAAGGCGCCCACGGCGAGGGCGAGCAGGGCCAGAGGCATGAGGTGCCTTTCCAAGGAGCTGGGGCGAGCGGGACTCCGTACGGGCGCGGCGGTCTGCGGGAGGTCGCGCGGGTACAGGCGCGTCCGCGCACGGCGATGTGCGCGGGACGCGGTCGGTGGAACACCGGCTATTAAGTTTAGCCGGTGAACAAAGTCTCCCGTGCCCAGTGTTCCAGGAGGTTGAAAGGCGATTCCGGCCGGGTTAAGAGGCCGTGGCGTCCATCTTGACGCGGGCCGCGATCGGGAGGTGGTCGCTGCCGGTCTCGGGCAGGGTCCAGGAGCTCACCGGCTCGATGCCCTTGACCATGATCTGGTCGATCCGGGCCATCGGGAAGGAGGCCGGCCAGCTGAACCCGAAGCCGCTGCCCGCCGCGCCCTGCGTGGACCGCATCTGCGCGGTGACCGCGTTCAACGCCCGGTCGTTCATCGTGCCGTTGAGGTCACCGAGCAGGACGACCCGCTGCAGCGAGTCGTCGGCGATGGCCTCGCCCAGCGCGTTGGCGCTCTTGTCGCGCTGCCGGGCGGTGAACCCGGCCTTCATCTTCACCCGCACCGAGGGCAGATGGGCCACGTACACCGCGACCCGGCCGGCCGGAGCCGTCACGGTCGCCCGCATGGCGCGCGTCCAGCCCAGCTTGATGTCCACGGGCCGGACGTCGTCGAGCGGGTACTTGCTCCACAGTCCGACGGTGCCCTGCACCGAGTGGTACTTGTACGTCGACGCGAGCGCCGTCTCGTACACGGGCACCGCCGACGCCGTCAGCTCCTCCAGGGCGAGCACGTCGGCGCCGGAGGCGGCCACGTCCCGGGCGGTCCCGGACGGGTCCGGGTTGTCGGCGTTGACGTTGTGGGTGGCGACGGTCAGATCGCCGCCCGCGCCGGTCTTGTCGGTGAGCAGCCCGCCGAAGAGGTTCAGCCAGACCGCGCCGGCCAGCACCACGGCGATCAGGGCGGTGGCGGACTTCCGTACGAAGCCGAGGACCAGCAGGACCGGGATGAACACCCCGAGCCACGGCAGGAACGTCTCGGTGAGACTGCCGAGGTTGCCGATCCGGTTCGGGATCCGCGCGTGCGTCAGCATCACCAGGGCGAGCAGCAGCGCGAGGGCCGCGAGGATCAGCCCGCGCCGCCAGATGCCGCGGTCGCCGCGCCAGCCGTCGAGCAGGCGCCGGAGCCGGGATTCTCTGCGCTCCGGCCCCCGGCCGTCGCTGCCCGTCTCCGTCATATACGCCTGCGCCATACCGTCGCCTCACAAAATGCCGTGCGCACCGTCTGCCCCTCGACTAAGACCCTAGGGGATGTCCGGTGTGGTTCTCGCCGTCCGGGACGGCCGTACAGGCAAGGGGACGTACAACTGCGTGTCCGGAGTTCCTCATCCTGGCACGACGTGCGGCCTCTGTGACGAAACGCGCACATTCAGCCCGTCAGAAACGGTTCTTTCACGGCCGGGCGGGGCGCAGGCCCTCCAGCAGCGTATCGACGATCCGCTCGGCGAGGTCCTCCGGGAGTTCGGTGTCGGGGCGCATGACGGAGCGGACGAGCATGGGGCCGACGAACATGTCGTTGAGGAGTTCGATGTCGACGTCGTCGCGGAGTTCGCCGTTCTCCTGTCCGCGGCGCAGCACCTCGAAGCCCATCTGGCGGCGCGGCGCTATGACCGTGGCCTCGTACGCGGCCCACAGCTTGGGGCTGCTCTTCATCTGCGCGTACACGTTGTGCAGGATCGCCGACGAGCGGCTGACCAGACCGCGCCGGCGCAGCGACTCCAGCAGCACGACGAGGTCGTCGCGCATGCAGACGCCCTCGAGTTCGGGGTCGGCGGGCTCGGCGCCGCGCAGGACGTCGACGAAGAGTTCCTCCTTGCCGCTCCAGCGGCGGTAGATCGTCGCCTTGCCGACGCCGGCGGTGCGCGCCAGCCGCTCGATGGAGATGTCCGCGAGCGGGACCCCGTCCTCCAGGAGCTTCATCACGCCCTCGACGATGGCGCGTTCCACCGCCTCGCTGCGGGGACGTCCCCTGCCGGGGCACACCTGCCTGTCTCGGCTGTCCGCGAGGCTCACGTCGAACTCCGTTCCCATCGTTGACCAGGTCTCATTCTCCCCCGTTCACGGCGGCGGCGGGCAAGCGGCGCGACGTGCCCGCCGTGGGCACCCCGGTCGAGGGTGCCCACGGTCGCGTGATCCGGTGTCAGTCCTGTCCGAGGTCGGCCGTCACCAGCTCGGCCTCGTCGCCGCTCTCCCGCGGGGCCGCGGGGCGGCCGGGCAGGAACAGCGCGACGACCACCGCGCCGATGACCGCGACGCCCGCGCCGCACAGGGCGGTGACGTGCATCGCGTGCAGGAACGCGTCGTTCGCGGGGGTGACGAGGGCCTTGCCCTGCGGGCCCAGCTTGGCGGCGACACCGAGGGTGGCCTCGATGGACTCGCCCGCGGTGTGCCGCAGCGGGGCCGGGACGAGGGAGAGCTTGTCCTCGATGCCGTTGCGGTAGGCGGTGGAGAGCACGGAGCCGAGGACCGCGATGCCGAGGGCGCCGCCGACCTGGCGGAAGGTGTTGCTCAGCGCGGACGCGGAGCCGGCCTTCTCGCGCGGCAGGGCCTGCATGATGACGACGCTGGTCGGGGTCATGATGTGCGCCATGCCGGTGCCCATCAGGAAGAAGATGACCTCGAGGAGCCAGATCGGGGTGTCGGCCTCCAGGGTGGCGAACGCGGCCAGCGTCGCGGCGATGAGCAGCATGGCCGCCGTGCAGGTGGCGCGGTTGCCGAAGCGGTCGACGACGAGCCGGGCGCGCGGCGCGAAGATGAGCTGGGCCGCGGCCAGCGGCAGCATCAGCAGACCGGTCTGGAGCGGCGAGTAGCCCCGCACGCTCTGGGTGTAGAAGACCGAGAAGAAGGTCACGCCCATCAGCGCGAAGAAGACCAGCGCGATGGCCGACATCGCCGACGAGAAGACCTTGTTCCTGAAGTAGGTGACGTCGATGGACGGGTGGTCGCTGCGCTTCTCGAACAGCACGAAGCCGACGAGGACGGCGACACCGGCACCGATGGTCGCGAGGACCCGGGCGTCGGTGAAGTCGGCGAGCTGGCCGCCCTTGATGATGCCGTACACCAGCAGGACGAGGCCGATGATCGAGAGGACCACGCCGACCGGGTCCAGGCGTCCCGGGTTCGGGTCGCGGGAGTCGGGGACCAGCCAGATCATCAGGCCGATCGCGAGGATCACGATGGGCACGTTGATCAGGAAGACCGAGCCCCACCAGAAGTGGTCGAGGAGCACGCCGCCGGTGATCGGGCCGATCGCGATGGCGAGGCCGACGCCGCCGGCCCAGATGCCGATGGCCTTGGGCTGCTCGTCGCGTTCGAAGACGTTCATCAGGACGGCGAGGGTGGCGGGCATCACGAAGGCGGCGCCGAGGCCCATCACCGCGCGGAACACGATGAGCTGGACCGGCGAGCCGGACTCGGCGGCCAGCGCGGAACCGATGCCGAAGACGGCGAGACCGGCGAGCAGCACCTTCTTGCGGCCGAGCCGGTCGCCGAGGAGGCCCGCGGTGAACAGGAGACCGGCGAAGACGAGCGTGTAGGCGTTGATGGCCCACTCCAGCTCACCCTGGGTGGCCCCGAGCCCGACGGGCGCCGGGGTCGAGATCGTCTTGATCGCGACGTTCAGGATGGAGTTGTCGAGCACCACGATCAGCAGGCTCAGCATCAGCACGCCGAGGATCGCCCAGCGGCGCCGGTGCACCGCCTCGGGTACTCGTCGTTCGAGCGGAGGAGCGGAAGTTGTCATGTCGACCACCCTAGAGGCATTTCGATACGGCACCGTCTCGTATCGGAAATGCTTTACGCAGAACTTACGAAGGGACCTGGGCCTCCGGACGGAGGCGGACGGGGCGCGGCGCAGGGGCGTGCGGCGGAGTGGCGTGATCGACACCGGGTCCGGCGGGCCCGGTCTAGCCGCGCGTAGCACGAGGTGCCACCATGGAGGTGATCCGGGGACGCCGTCAGGGTGCCTCGAGATGACATAAGGAGTTGCGATGACGCAGCTTTCGGCTGCCCAGGAGCAGCCTGCGGAGGGTGTCCTCAAGGCCACCGGCAGCGGCAAGGCGCTGTACGGGGGCAAGAGCACCCGCCGTATCACGGTGCGCGACATCACCGCCGCCAAGGAGCGCGGCGAGAAGTGGCCCATGCTCACCGCCTACGACGCGATGACCGCGTCCGTCTTCGACGAGGCCGGCATCCCGGTCATGCTCGTCGGCGACTCGGCCGGCAACTGTCACCTGGGCTACGAGACGACCGTCCCGGTCACCATGGACCAGATGACCATGCTGTCCGCCGCGGTCGTCCGGGGCACCAGCCGCGCCCTGATCGTCGCCGACCTGCCCTTCGGTTCCTACCAGGAGGGTCCGGTGCAGGCGCTGCGCTCGGCGACCCGCCTGGTCAAGGAGGCCGGGGTGGGCGCGGTGAAGCTGGAGGGCGGCGAGCGTTCGCACCGCCAGATCGAGCTGCTGGTGGAGTCCGGCATCCCGGTGATGGCGCACATCGGCCTGACCCCGCAGTCCGTGAACTCCATGGGCTACCGCGTCCAGGGCCGCGGCGAGGAGGCCGCGCACCAGCTGCTGCGGGACGCCAAGGCGGTCCAGGACGCGGGCGCCTTCGCCGTCGTCCTCGAACTGGTCCCGGCGGAGCTCGCCGCCGAGGTCACCCGCACCCTGCACATCCCGACGGTCGGCATCGGCGCGGGCCCCGAGACCGACGCGCAGGTCCTCGTGTGGACCGACATGCTCGGTCTGACCGGCGGCAAGGTGCCGAAGTTCGTCAAGCAGTACGCCGACCTGCGCGCCGTCATGGGCGACGCGGCGAAGGCGTTCGCCGAGGACGTCGTCGGCGGGACGTTCCCGCTGGAGGAGCACTCCGTCCACTGACGCCCCCGAGCTCCGGGGCACCGAGCCACTGCGGCACCGAGACAACCCGCCGATCTTCCCCCGTCGGCGGGTTGTCGCCGTTCTCCCGCCTTGTGGGCGGCAGGCCACCGCTGCCCACCCCGTCCGTGCCGTCCGTCCCACCTGCGCCTGTGGGCGGACTGTCGGCGGGCTGTCGGCGATTTCGCGCGCCCCGTCGGCCGACTGTCGACGACCTATCGGTAACGCTCGGATTCTGTAGGCGGCCTGTCGGTCGTTTGTCGGTGGCGGCTGGCACCTTGATGGACATGACGCGAATCGACAACACGCCCCGGCAAGCTGCGACCGGCCGCAGCGCCGTCACCGTACGGGGGCTGGTCAAGCACTACGGCGAGACCAAGGCGCTGGACGGGGTCGACCTGGATGTGCGCGAGGGCACCGTCCTCGGCGTGCTGGGTCCCAACGGCGCCGGCAAGACCACCCTCGTCCGCTGCCTGTCCACCCTCATCACACCCGACGCCGGCACGGCCACGGTCGCCGGCTTCGACGTGCTGAAGCAGCCCCGGCAGCTCCGCCGGGTGATAGGCCTCACCGGCCAGTACGCCTCGGTCGACGAGAAGCTCCCCGGCTGGGAGAACCTCTACATGATCGGCCGGCTGCTCGACCTGCCCCGCAAGGAGGCCCGCCGGCGGGCCGACGAGCTCCTGGAGCGCTTCTCCCTCACCGAGGCCGCCAAGCGCCCGGCGTCGACGTACTCCGGCGGTATGCGCCGCCGGCTCGACCTCGCCGCCTCCATGATCGGCAGCCCGGCCGTGCTGTACCTGGACGAGCCGACGACCGGCCTCGACCCGCGCACCCGCAACGAGGTGTGGCAGGAGGTCAAGCGCATGGTCGCCGACGGCGTCACCGTGCTGCTGACCACCCAGTACATGGAGGAGGCCGAGCAGCTCGCCTCCGAGCTGACGGTCATCGACCGCGGCAAGGTCATCGCCAGCGGCCGGATCGACGAGCTGAAGGCCCGTGTCGGCGGCCGGACGCTGCGGATCCGCCCGGTGGACCCGCTGCAACTGCGCCCGCTGGCCGCCATGTTCGACGAGATGGGGCTCACCGGCCTCGCCACGACGATCGTGGACGGCGAGACCGGCAGCGCGCTGGTCCCGATCCTCAGCGACGAGCAGCTCACCGCCGTCGTCGGCGCGGTCACCGCGCGCGGCATCACGATCGCCTCCATCTCCACCGAACTGCCCAGTCTGGACGAGGTGTTCCTCTCCCTCACCGGCCACAAGGCCAGTGCCCCGCAGGACGAGACCCCCGCCCGCGCCTACGAGGAGGTCTCCGCATGAGTACCGCCACCGCCGAAGCCCCCCTGACGATCGAGGCCGACCCCCGTATCTCGCTCCGCGCGCACGCCCGCCACACCGGCGCGCTGATCCGCCGCAACCTGCTGTGGATCCGCCAGGACCCGGAGTCGATGTTCGACGCGATCCTGTTCCCGGTCATCTTCACGCTGCTGTTCGTCTACGTCTTCGGCGGCTCCATCGGGCAGTCGCTCGGCGGCGGACAGGAGGCGTACGTCCAGTACGTCGTGCCCGGCCTGATGGCCATGATGGGCATGAACATGGCCCAGGGCGTGGGCACCGGCTTCAACACCGACTTCAACTCCGGTGTCATGGACCGGTTCCGGTCCCTGCCGATCGGGCGCGGCTCGGTGCTGTTCGCCAAGATCGCCGTGGAGGTGATGCGGATGCTGATCGCGACCGCGATCCTCATGATCGTCGGTGTCCTGGTCGGCTTCCACATCACCAACTGGCCCGGCCTGTTCGCCTCCGTGGGTCTGTCGGCGGTCTTCGGCTCGGCCCTGATGTGGGTGTTCCTCACCCTCGGCGTGATCATGAAGAGCGCGCAGTCCGTGCAGGCGATGGGCTTCCTGGTGCTGATGCCGCTCCAGTTCGGCTCGTCGATCTTCGCGCCGACCCGGTCGATGCCGGGCTGGCTGCAGAACTTCACCGAGTACAACCCGCTGTCGTCCCTCGCGGACGCGGCACGCGGGCTGATGGTGGGCGGTCCGGTCGCGCACGGCCTGTGGGTGACGCTCGGCTGGTCGCTGGGCCTCACCCTGGTGATGGCGCCCGTCGCCATCCACAAGTTCCGCACCAAGAGCTGACGTCCGACGCACGGACCCGGCCCCGCTCACCGGGGCCGGGGCGCGCCGGTTCGCGTCCGCGCCTCAGATGAGGGCGGCGGCCTCCTCCAGGGAGAGGCCGCCGCCCTCCGCGTGTGCCACCTCGTACGCCGCGTCGCCGAGCAGGGCCCGCGCGCCCGTCTCGGCCTGGTCGCGCGTCTCCACCTCCATGGGACCGGGGATGTGGCCCGGCGGCAGCAGGGCGTCCGCGGCGCCGAGGAGCCGGGCCGCGTCGGTGGCGCGACCGCCGCCGTCCACGCCGTTCAGGGCGATGGCGGCCGTGGTCAGATGGGCGGAGGGCATGTGCGGGGCGATCATCCGCGACAGCCGGTCGACGGCGTTCAGCGCTCGGCGCACCTTGTCCAGGGCGCTCTCGCACTGCCCGTCGATCGCGTCCAGCCAGGCCTCCACCCCGAGCATGAAGCCGTCGAACAGGACGAAGGTGGCGGCCCCGAAGTCCTGGCGGAGCAGCCGTATCTGCTCGCGTGCCTCGTCGCTCCGGCCGGTGCGGCCGAGCCAGGTCGCGAGGAAGAGATGGGCCGCCGGCATGGCCTCGTTGTGGGCGCCGTGCCCGGTCGCGAGGACATCGCGGATCATCCGCTCGCCCCGCTCGGCCTCCCCCAGTTCCATGTACATGCTGCCGAGCCGGACGTTGAGCACCGCCGTCTGGGCGCGTGCGCCCAGACGCTCGGCGTACTTGCCCGCCTCCGCGTAGTCCGCGGCGGCGGCCCGGAAGTCGCCCTTGCGCTCGTGGGCCTCCCCGCGCGCGGAGAGCGATTCGGCGGCGCCCCAGGCGTCCCCGATGCGTCCGAAGAGCTCCAGTGCCTCGTCGGCGTCCACGGTGGCGTCGCCCGCCATGTCGGCGCGGTTGGCGAGGATGTTGGCGCGCATCTGCAGGGCGGTGGCCAGTTCCCAGTCGTAGCCGAGTTCGCGGCAGGTGCTGACCGTCTTGTTGATCACCTCGGTGAACCGGTCCATCGTGCCGGTGAGCAGCACGGCGTAGAACCAGAGGTAGCCGGGGGTGCGGCAGGTCTGCGGCATACCGGGCTCGTAGGTCATGCTGATCGTACGGAGCTTCTCCTGGGCCTCCGGGGTCTGCCAGGCGCCCATGTCCATGTCCATGTAGGCGAGATGGATGAGGTGGACACCGCGCCGGGCCTCCTCGAAGACCTCCTGGCGCATGGGCAGCGGGAGGTCCGTGCAGCGTTCGTACAGCGGGACCGCCGGACGCACGGGCGGAACGAAGGGGTCGGGGCCGAGGCCCATCACCTCCAGGGACCAGGAACGGGCGTCGACGCGCTGGTCACGGATCTGCCAGTACCAGGCGAGCGACAGGACCATGCACAGCGCCTCCTGCTCGTCTCGCTCGGCGACGGCGTGCCGCAGGGCGGTGCGCAGGTTCTCGTACTCGCGCTCGATGACGTCGATCGCGGCACGCTGGCCGGGGCCGCGCAGCAACGGGTCGGTGGTGCGGGCGAGTTCGCGGTAGTACGTGAGGTGGGCGCGCTCCGTGGCCTCGCGGGCGCCGGACTCGTCGAGGCGTTCGCGCGCGTACTCGGCGACGGTCTCCAGCAGTCGGTAGCGCATCTCGGTGTCCCCCTCGCCCGAAGGGGCCGCGACGACGAGGGACTTGTCGACGAGTGAGCCGAGGACGTCCAGCGCGGCCGGACCGCAGACGGCCTCGGCGGCGGCGAGGTCGCAGCCGCCCGCGAACACCGACAGCCGCCCGAGGGTGTCCCGTTCGGCCTCGTCGAGCAGGTCCCAGGACCAGTCGACGACGGCGCGCAGGGTCTGCTGGCGGGGCAGCACCGTGCGGCTGCCCGAGGTCAGCAGCCGGAAGCGGTCGTCGAGCCGGTCGGCGATCTGGCGCGGGGTGAGCATCCGCAGCCGGGCCGCGGCGAGTTCGATGGCCAGCGGGAGGCCGTCGAGACGCCGGCAGATCTCGGCCGCCGCCTCGGGGTCGTCCTCGACACGGAAGCCGGGCCGGGCGGCTGCTCCCCGGTCGGCGAGCAGCCGCAGCGCGGAGGGTTCCGGCAGCGGGTCCACCGGGCGCAGCAACTCCCCCGGTACGCCGAGGGGTTCACGGCTGGTGGCCAGCACGGTCACTCCGGGACAGCGTTCCAGCAAGGCCTCGGCGAGGTGCGCGGCGGCGTCGACGACGTGTTCGCAGTTGTCGAGGACGATCAGCATCCGGCGTTTGGCGCAGTGTTCGGCGAGCCGGGTGAGCGGGTCGTCGTGCCGGTCGGCCACGGCGCGCATCTCCTCGGCGCCGGCGCCGCGCAGGACGGTCTCGCGGGCTCCGACGGCGGTCAGCACGGCCTCGGGGACGGCCTTCGGGTCGTCCACCGGCGCCAGTTCGGCCAGCCACACCCCGTCCCGCAGCGCGGGCGCCAGGGCCTCGGCCGCCTCCTGCGAGAGCCGTGTCTTGCCCGCCCCGCCGGGTCCGAGCAGGGTCACGAGCCGGGCCACGGAGAGGTCGCCCCGGATGGCATCGATGTCTTTCTCCCGGCCCACGAACGAGGTGAGCCGGGCACGGAGGTTGCCGGGGGGCGGTGAGGCGGGGCGGACGTGCCCCTCCGCGACGTGACGGTCGGCCCCGGCGGAGCGGGCCTCCGCCCGTGGCGGGCGCACTCCGCCGCCGGCCTCGGCCGGACGGAGCAACTCCGCGTGCAGGGACCGCAGTTCCGCGCCGGGGTCCGATCCCAGCCGATCGGCCAGCATCTGTCGTACGTCCTCGTACGCGGCCAGGGCCTCGGCCGTGCGGCCCGCGTCGCGCAGGGCGCGGAGACGCAGGACCTGGAACGGCTCGTCCAGGGGGTGGGCGTCGCACAGGGCGGTCAGTTCGGGGAGGACGGAATCGGCCTGTCCGAGGGCGAGCGCCGCGGAGAGGCGGGCGTGCCGGGCGTGCAGACGACGGGTTTCCCAGTGGGCCGCTTCGGCGGCGCGGTCGGGGAGGTCCGCGAGGGCGGGGCCGCTCCACAGCGCGAGGGCGTCGTCGAGGACGACGGCGGCCTTGGCCGGGTCGCCGTCGGCGAGGGCACGGGTGCCCTCCCCCACGAGCCGCTCGAAACGGTGCAGGTCGATGTCCTCGGACACCGCCGCCAGCCGGTAGCCGCCCTCGACCGACTCGACCGCGCCCGCGCCGAGCGCCCTGCGCAGCCGCCCGACGAGCGCCTGGAGCGCGCCGGGCGCGTCGGCGGGCGGGTCGCCGTCCCACACCTCGTCGACCAGGACGGCCGCGGAGACGGTCCGTCCGGGCCGCAGCGCGAGAACGGTGAGCAGGGCGCGCAGCCGCGCCCCGCCGACCGGGACGGGCGTGCCGTCGGGGCGGAGTGCCTGGGTGGTGCCGAGGATGCGATAGCGCACGGGGTCCATTGTCTCTGGTCACGTCAGGTGCGGGGGGCGGGTACGTGGAGTTCGGCCAGGACTCCGGCCCCTGCCCTCCCCGAACCATCGGGGGGTGCGGTCCACGGCCTCGAACGAGCGCGACGCGGGCACCGGTTCCCGGGTGCGCGAGCCGGGCGCCGTCGGCGCGAATTCCTGGTGCACCAGGTGGATCGTACGGACCGTGCCGGTCGTCTCGGGCAACCGGGCTCCGTGCCGTTCGACGCCGAGCAGACCGCTCCTCGCGGCGCGCGGGGCGGGCCCCGGCCCCGTTCCGTCACCGCCCGGACCGGTGTGCCCGCCCGCGCGCCCGCTCGCACCCTTGCCCTTGCCCTTGCCCGTACCTCTGCCCCCGCCCCCGCCCGTACCCGCGGGATCCCCCTCGGGATCGGCGCGCAGGGCCACGACCAGGCCGTCGTCCGCGCGCAGCACCGGGATCTCCGCTCCGTCGTCGCGCACGTATTCCACCGTCGCCGTGATCCGGCTGAGCGCTCCGGCCCAGCCCCCGCCGAGCGTCTCGCCCCCTTCGTCCAGCAGGAGCGGCCACGTCACCTCGTCCCCGACCGAGAAGGGAGTGCCGCAGCACTCCATCTGCCAGTCCGCGTAGAACACCCGCCACAGCCCCATTCCCCCACCCTCCCCGGAACCGATACCCGATGGCGAGACGTTTTCCGTACGAGCCCGGTACGGTCGGGCAGGCCCGAGTACGCCGTCGTCAGTCCAGCCAGTCCAGGGAGCCCCATGACCACCGCCGTGACCCGCCGCAGCGACCGGAGGATCAGCCCCGTCTTCGTCGGCATCGTGGCCGTCATGGGGGTGACCGGCTGGGCGACGTGGAGCGGGTTCGCCGAGCAGCCCGGTGTGGCCGTGTTCCTCTTCGTGACGGCGGCCTGGGTCGTCTCGCTGTGCCTGCACGAGTACGCGCACGCCCGCACCGCCCTGCACAGCGGTGACATCTCGATCGGCGCCAAGGGCTATCTGACCCTGAACCCGCTGAAGTACACGCACGCCCTGCTGAGCATCGTGCTGCCCGTGCTCTTCGTGATCATGGGCGGGATCGGGCTGCCGGGCGGGGCGGTCTTCATCGAGCGGGGCCGCATCCACGGCCGCTGGAAGCACAGCCTGATCTCGGCGGCGGGCCCGCTGACGAACGCGCTGTTCGCCGTCGTGTGCACGGCGCCGTTCTGGCTGCACGCCCTGGACGGCGTCCCGGACGCCTTCCGCTACGCGCTGGCGTTCCTCGCGCTGCTCCAGGTCACGGCCGCGATCCTGAACTTCCTGCCGGTCCCGGGCCTGGACGGCTACGGCGTGATCGAGCCCTGGCTGTCGTACGGGGTCCGCCGCCAGGTCGAGCCCTTCGCGCCGTTCGGACTGCTCGCCGTGTTCGCGCTGCTGTGGATCCCGTCGGTGAACCGGGAGTTCTTCCACCTGATCGACGCGATCCTGGGCGGCCTCGGCATCGACGGCCGTGACAGCGACTGCGGACAGTGGCTCTACCGCTTCTGGGAGTCGAACAACGACATCTGCCTGAAGGCGTGACCGGGCGGGCCGGGACCGCCGTCCCGGCCGGCCGCTACGCCCTGCCGCGCCGCGCGTAGTACCAGGTCATGTTCGAGGACAGGCCCGCCAGCAGCACCCATACGATGCCCAGCCAGCTTCCCTGGACGAACGAGACGACGGCCGCGGCCACGGAGAGGACACAGACGGCGAGGGCGTAGAGAGCGAGGCGGGGCATGGGGTCGGCTCCTGTCGGGGGGACACTGCTTCACATCAGTGTCCCCCACCCGACCTATACGTCCGTCACCCGCAGGCCCGCGTGTGCCTTGTAGCGGCGGTTCACCGAGATCAGGTTGGCGACCAGGGCCTCCACCTGATGCGCGTTGCGCAGCCGGCCGGAGAACACGCCCCGCATGCCGGGGATGCGGCCCGCGAGGGCCTGGACGATCTCGACGTCCGCCCGCTCCTCGCCGAGGACCATCACGTCGGTGTCGATCTCCTCGATCTCCGGGTCCGCGAGCAGCACGGCGGAGAGGTGGTGGAAGGCCGCGGTGACCCGGGAGCCGGGCAGCAGGGCGGCGGCCTGTTCGGCGGCACTGCCCTCCTCCGGCTTCAGCGCGTAGGCGCCCTGCTTGTCGAAGCCGAGCGGGTTGACGCAGTCGACGACGAGCTTTCCGGCCAGTTCCTCGCGCAGCGATTCGAGGGTCTTGCCGTGACCCTCCCACGGCACGGCGACGATCACGATGTCGCTGCGCCGCGCGGTCTCCGCGTTGTCGGCGCCCTCCACACCGTTGCCGAGTTCGTCGGCGGCGGCCTGCGCGCGGTCGGCGGCGCGCGAGCCGATGATCACCTTCTGGCCCGCCTTGGCGAGGCGGTAGGCGAGTCCCTTGCCCTGCGGACCGGTGCCGCCGAGCACGCCGACAACGAGCCCGGACACGTCCGGCAGGTCCCAGGGGTCCTTGGCGGGGGCCTTCTGTGCACTGTCAGTAGAGGTCATGGGCCGACTTTACGTGCGCGGGCCGCGCCGGGGCTCCCGGGGCGGCCGAGCGCCCGGGGTGAGTACGGTCACCCGAGCGCGCTCACCGGGACGCGCCGGAAGGTGATCGTCTCGTACGCGCCGAAGTCGCCCGTCTCGTAGAGGAGTCCGACCGTGTCGGTGTCGACGCGGACCAGGTCGGAGTACGCGGCGGGCAGTCCGTCCACGGTGTACGCGGACCGCCAGGTGGTGCCGCCGTCGGCCGAGGCGCGGAGCGTCATCAGGGCGCGGAACTCCGGGTCGGCGGGCCCGGAGTACAGGAGCAGATCCGGGTCGCGGAGCTGGAGCAGGCTGCCCTGGACCACCGGGGTGACGAGCCCGGCCTGCGGGCGGAAGGGCCTGACCAGGGTTCTGCCGCCGTCGCGGGAGTGGGCGTCGGCGCGGTTGCCGGGCGACGGGGAGTCGTTGCGGGTGTTGAAGTAGACGCGGCCGTCGGGGAGTTCGGCGGCGGTGGTCTCGTTGGCGTTGATGTATCCGTTGGTGTTCTCGTCGAGGTAGCCGAGGTACCAGGTCGCCCCGCGGTCGTCGCTGAGCAGACAGTGCCCGCTGTTGTACTTCGCCTCGGTGCCGTTGTCGGTGCCGGTGGGCGCCACGGTGTGGTTGCCGGGGACGACCACCCGGCCGGAGCCGAGCTGGAGGGCGTGCCCGGGTGTGGTGGCGTACCAGCGCCAGCCCGCCTTCTTCACCTGTGCGGTGATCTCCTTGGGGGCCGACCAGGTGCGTCCTTCGTCGTCGCTGTGCTCCACCCATACGCGCCGCCCGTCGGCGGCCCTCACCTTGCCGCGCAGCAGGGCGTCCTCGGTGGCGGAGGCGGCGCTGCGGACGTGGACGAGCAGGACACGGCCGGTGTCGAGGGTGACGGGTGCGGGGTTGCCGGCGAGGTCGGTGCCGTTGTTCGCGACGACCTGGAGCGGACCCCAGGTCCGGCCGCCGTCCATGGACCGCTTGAGCACGATGTCGATGTGCCCGTGGTCCTTGGCGGAGCCGACCCGGCCCTCGCAGAACGCCAGCAGGGTGCCGGTGCGGGTGGCGACGACGGCGGGGATCCGGAAGCTGGCGTAGCCCTCGCGCCCGGCGCGGAAGGGAACGCTCACCTCCGTGCCGGTGCCCGTCTCCGTGCCGGTGCCGGTGCCGGTGCCGGTGCCGGTGCCCGTCTCCGTGCCTGTCCCGGTGCCGGTCGTCCCGTCCGTCCCGGTGCCCGTCGCTGCGCTCGGCTGTGTCATGGCCGGCTCCCTGCTGCGGTCGCTTGTGGGGTCGTCGGTGCGGACTTCTGCCCAACTTGGGCGAATTCGTGGTGAACTCCGGGTCACGAGTGGCCCGTTACGGCAGGATGCGGCCATGGATGCCGTACGGGTCGCGTTACTGCGCGAAGTGCTTGCCGGGACCGAATGGCTGGGTGCGACACGGCGGTTCGGGGGAACCCTGCGGGGGTCCGTGGTGTCGCACGGCGGTGGCCTGCTGCTGGTCGGTTCGGAGGCGTACGAGCCCTGGCATCTCGCGGCACACCTGGTGGACGAGGCGGCCTGGTCGGGCACGCCGGAGCTGTCGCCGACGCTGGTGCGGCACGGGGCGCGGGAGTCCGACCCGGCTCACCTGGCGGTGGGCCTCGGACGGATCGCGGCGGCCCGCCGCGGGGAGACACTGCTCGTGGTGACACCGGAGGCGCCGGGGGACGCGTTGCTGGAGCGGGTGCACGACGCCCGGCGGGCCGGGGCGACGGTGCTGGCCCTGTCCCAGGGGGAGGGCGAGCTGCCGGCACTGGCCCACGAGTCGCTGGCGGTGCCGCCGGACCCCGAGCTCGACCTCGACACCGTGCAGCATCTGGTCAGCGCGGCGGCCGGGGAGAACGCGCTGCCCTCGCCCCGGGGCCGCCACCGCTTCCGCGACCGCCTGTCCCGCCTCGCGGACCAGCTCACGGCCCCACCGACCTACCGGTGGTAGCGGGCACGGCCTCCTGGGGCGCCCGGCGGGTCCGGCGCGCCCGGCGAGGCGTCCGCCGCCTCCGTCGCGTCCGACCCGCCGCCCCGGTCGTCCCGGTCGCGCCGGCTCAGTCGTCCTCGGCGCCCGGGGTCCGGTCCGACTTGTCGTGCCACTTCGGGTCCGTCTCCCATTCGAGGTTCCGCTCCCGCGCGAGGTCCATCGCGTGTTCGGCCTCTCCACGGGTGGCGTACGGGCCGAAGCGGTCCTTGCCCGGGCAGTCGGGGCCCTCCTCGACCTTCTTGTGCTCCAGGCAGTAGAACCACTCGCCGGGCTTGCCGACCGTCCGCTTCTTGAACAGGGCCATCACCAGCTCCTTTCGCCAGGGACATGTTCCCCCATGCCCGCTGGTTAGACTCGCTGCCATGTCTGGCCAGTCGCTGCTCGTACCAGGGGAGCTTTCTCCCACCCGTCCCGTGCCGGGAAACATCAGGCGTCCCGAGTACGTGGGGAAGCCCGCCCCCACGCCGTACACCGGACCGGAGGTGCAGACCCCCGAGACCATCGAGGCGATGCGTGTCGCCGGGCGGATCGCCGCGCAGGCGATGGCCGAGGCCGCGAAGCTCATCGCGCCGGGCGTGACGACGGACGAGCTGGACCGGGTGGCGCACGCCTATATGTGCGACCACGGCGCCTACCCGTCGACCCTCGGCTACCGCGGTTTCCCGAAGTCGCTGTGCACCTCGGTCAACGAGGTCATCTGCCACGGCATCCCCGACTCCACGGTGCTGCGCGACGGCGACATCGTGAACCTCGACGTGACGGCGTACATCGGCGGTGTGCACGGCGACAACAACGCGACCTACCTGGTCGGCGACGTCGACGACGAGTCCAGGCTCCTCGTGGAGCGGACCCGGGAGTCGCTCGACCGCGCGATCAAGGCGGTCAGGCCGGGGCGCCAGATCAACATCATCGGGCGGGTCATCGAGTCGTACGCGAAGCGCTTCGGGTACGGGGTCGTCCGTGACTTCACCGGGCACGGGATCAACTCCTCGTTCCACTCCGGGCTGATCGTCCCGCACTACGACAACCCGCACGCGACCACCGTCATGCAGCCCGGGATGACCTTCACCATCGAGCCCATGCTCACGCTCGGTACGCACGACTACGACATGTGGGACGACGGGTGGACCGTCGTGACGAAGGACCGCAAGCGCACGGCGCAGTTCGAGCACACCCTCGTCGTCACCGCGAGCGGCGCGGAGATCCTCACCCTGCCGTAGCCGCCAGGAGTTCCCGCACCCCTGAACCCGCCCTGTCCACAGGGCGGGTTTTCGCATGTGGGCCCGGTCGCCGATCGGGGTACGGTTTTACCGACAGGACGTCGGGAAGACTCTTGACTTAGGTAAGCCTAACCATAGAAGATTCGGCTGATCGCGCGACGGCTCGCGCTCCACCTCATCGGCTCCGGAGGCCCCATGAACGCGTCGGACACGTCGGACACGATGAGCACGCCGGACACCACGGACCCGGCGGGCACACCCTTCTCGACGCTCATCCGCACCGCGTCGCACGAACAGCACACCGAGGCGGAGACCTCGACGTTCATGAGCGACCTGCTCGGCGGCCGGCTCGGCGTCGAGGCGTACACGCGCTACACCGAGCAGCTCTGGTTCGTGTACGAGGCACTGGAGGCGGAGGCCGAGCGGCTGGCCGCCGATCCGGTGGCCGGGCCGTTCCTGCGGCCCGAGCTGCTGCGCCGCGCCGCCCTGGAGCGCGACCTCGCCCACCTGCGGGGCCCGGACTGGCGTGACACGCTCACCGCGTTGCCCGCGACCCGCGCGTACGCCGACCGGGTCACCGAGTGCGCCCGTGAGTGGCCGGGCGGCTATGTGGCCCACCACTACACGCGCTATCTGGGCGACCTCTCCGGCGGCCAGATCATCCGCGGCAAGGCGGAGCGGACCTGGGGCTTCAGCCGCAGGGGCGACGGGGTCCGCTTCTACGTCTTCGAGGACATCTCCAACCCGGCCGCGTTCAAGCGGGGTTACCGCGAACTGCTGGACGGGGTCCGGGCCGACGATCTGGAGAAGCAGCGGATCGTGACGGAGTGCAAGCGGGCGTTCGCCCTGAACACCGGGGTGTTCAGGGCTCTCGGCGAGGAGTTTCCGCTGAGCGCGTGACGGTTCGCCCCGGGCGTGGGGTAGTTACCGGGCCCTGCCCCGACCGCCGGAGTGCTCCGGGGGCCTTACCCCCGAATTCCCCCGGGGAGGGACTGACCCGATCCGTGCGCCTGCGGGCGGTGGGGGCTGATCGCGCAGTTCCCCGCGCCCCTGAGGGGCGCGGGTGTGGGCCCGGGATTCGGCGCTGACCCGGCCCTGAGGCGCGCTGACTCGCCGTTCGGCACAGGCTCGGGCCTGAGGGGCGCGGGCTCGCTGTTCGGGACGGGCCCGGCCTTGAGGGGCGCGGGCCCGGCGTTCCAAGCGGACCCCTGCCCCGAGGGGCGCGGGCCCGGCACTGGCGGGCGCTGGTTCAGCGTTCCAGGCGGACTCGGCCGCCCATTTCGACCCAGTCGGCCGGCTGTGGTGCGGTGAGGATCTGGGAGCCGACGCCCTGGGTGATGTTGAGGGCCCGGCCGAGTTGCCGGGTCAGCAGGAGTGCCGCCGCCCCGGTCGCCTCGTCCTCCTCGATGCCGTCGTTGCGGCCGGGGAAGGCACGGGCCCGTATCCGGCCGGCGGCCTCGTCCTCCCAGGCCCAGGCGTAGATCCACTCCCCCGACGGCGGCACGGCCAGCGCCTCGACCTCGGCCGCGGTCGCGTGCCGCCGGAGTGTCCTCGGCGGCGCCCACTCGGCCCGCGCCTCGATCCAGCTGAACTCGCCGTCCAGCCGGACCCCCACCACACCGGCGGGCGTGACCAGTTCGGGCACGTCGAGCAGCCAGCCCACCCCGACGCACGGGTGTCCGGCGAACGGCAGCCGCGACGAAGGGGTATAGATGTCGATGATCCCGCGCTCGGGGTCGTCGACGAACACGGTCTCGCTGAAGCCCAGCTTCGCGGCGAACTCCTGCCGTTCGGCGCGGTCCGGCATCACCGAGCCCTCGCGCACGACACCGAGTTCATTGCCATACCCGCCGCCTGGTCCGCAGAAGACCCGCAGCACGTCGTAGTCAGTCACTCCGGCATTCAAACATTCATCCGCCTCGTCGGTGACCCGCACAACCGGACCACCCACCTCCGAAACGCTCCCCGGTCATCGGGAACGGTGTCGGAGGCGGGCGGTCCGGGTCGGGTCGAACCGGTCGGGAGACGTCCGTTCCGGTCCGGCGGATCAGGCGGTCCGCCGCCTGCGCATCGCGACCACCACACCGGCGCCCGCGGCGACGGTCACCGCCGCCGCGGTTCCGAGCATTCCGGCCGGGACCTCCGACCCGGTGGAGGCCAGCGCGCCGCTGACACCGCCCGTCGTGGACCCGGTCGTCCCCGCGCCGCCCGTGGTGCCCGACGACGTACCGGAGCCGTCCGAGCCCGACCCGGAACCGGAGCCGGAGTCCGAGCCGTCGTCCCCGTCGGGGAGCTGGGCGTCGTCGCTCAGCGCCACCGAGAGGCCGACCGGGTCGAGTTCGGCGCCCTCGGCGTAGAAGTCGCCGAACGCCTCGGCGCCGGCCTTGGTGAGCTTGGCGGTCACCCCGTCGAGGGTGATGACGTCGTCCGTCGCCGTCAGGTCGGCGGTCTTCGCGCTCAGGTCGGCGAGGACGACGTCGTCGGAGGTCTTGCCGAGGCTGTCGACATCGGCGGTGAGCTTCCCGGAGCCGCCGTCGAGCTCCACATCGAGGTCGCTGAGGGTGAGGTCGAGGCCGTAACTGCCGTTCGCCTCGTGGCCCTTGAAGTTGACCGCGCCCTCGAAGGAGGCCGAGAGCGTGTCGGCGTCGGTGTCGTAGTTGCCGGTGGCGTCCGGGAAGGTGAAGGCGCCGTTGCCGGCGGCCTGCGTGGCCCCGCCGGACGCGGTGATCTTCCCCTGGGCGGCGCCGTCCACGACGTACGTACGGAAGGACTGCTTCACGCCCCAGCCGAGGGTGCCGTCCGCTATCTCGCCCCGCGTGGCGGGGGCGGTCTCGGAGGCCGAGACGCTCGGGCTCGCGCTTCCCGAAGCCGGGTCGGAGGGCGACGCGGACGGCGAGGCGGATTCCGAGGGTGAGCTCGACGCGGACGTGGACGACGTCGGCTCCGGGGACGGGGATCCCGTCGCGGTCGACGTCGGGGTCGCGGTCGGCGACGGCGTCTGGGTCGCGGCCGGCTTCTGCGTCACGGTGAGGGGGTCGCCCGCGGCGCCCTCGTAGCCCGCGCTGCCGAGGACGGTCGCCGCCTCCTTCGTCAGCTTGGTCTCCATGTCCGTCATCGTGCGGGTCACGGTGACGTCGGCGAGCGGGACGTCGTTCTGCGTCGTGCCGCCGCTCGTCACGTCGGCGGTGATCTCGGCCGCCGCGCTGTCGAATCTCACGTCCGACAGGGTGAGTTCGAAGCCGTGCAGCGTGGAGGCGATCTTCAGACTGCCCGCGAAGCCGAGCCGTACGGCGTGGGTGCCGGAGTCGTACGTCCCGCTGCCGTCGGCGAAGGTGAACGCGCCGTTGCCGGCCGCCTGCGTCGCCCCGCCGGCCGGGGTGAAGGAACCGGCCGCCATCCCGGTCACGTACGAGCGGTAGGACTGCTTGATGCCCCAGGTCAACTCGTAGTCCTTGAGGGGTGCTTCGGCGGCCGAGGCGCTGGTCACGGCGAGGGCGCCGGCCCCCAGGGCGACCGCGACGGCGGCGGCGAGTGCGAGAGGGCGGCGGCGGAGTGCGGCCATGATCGTGGGTCTCCTCGGGGTTCGGGGTAGGTCGGGTTGAGGGTTTCGGGGGTAAGTCGGTTCTGGGGACGAGGGGTTGGGGGTCGTCGCGGTCAGCCGGTGCGGGTGCGGCGCCTGCGGACGAACCCGAAGGCGACGGAGGCCGCGAGCAGTGCCCCGACGGCGAGGCCGATCGGCAGGAGGGAACCGCCGACGGGGCCGCCGCTCGCGGTGCTCTCGGTGCGGGGCGCGGTGGCGGCCTTCGCGCCGGGTGCGGGCGACGCGCTCGGCGCGGGCGAGGGGGACGCGGACGCGCCGAGGTCGGGCAGGGCCGGGAGCCGCGCCTCGTCCGTCAGGGCGATGGAGAGGGTCACGGGGTCCATCCGCGTGCCGGCTCGATACATCCCGCCGAAGGCCTTGGCGCCGCGTGCGGTCAACTCACTCGGCACTTCCGTGAGTTGGAGCAGTCCGTTCCTGACCTTCAGGCCCTTGGCCGTGAAGGTCACGAGCGGGACCTTCTTCCCGGTGAGGTCCGCGCTCGTCACGTCGGCGTAGAGCGTCCCCTTGCCGTCGGCGACGGTGACCCGCAGTCCGCCGAGCCGGAGGTCGAGCCCCTGACGGCCGGCGAAGCGCAGGGTTCCGTCGAAGCCGGCCTTCAGGACCTGCTTCTTCCTGTCGTACGTGCCCTCGCCGTCGGGGAAGCGGAAGAGCGCGCCGCCGTCCCGGGCTCCGGAGGTCGGCGTCCACCTGCCGTCGGCGACGGGCCCGGTGACGTACTCGCGGAAGGTGCGGCGCACGCCCCAGTCGACGGCTCCGTCCTCGATCGCGCCCGCCGTCGCCCTCCCGGCCTTCTTCGCCGGGGACGCGGAGGGTGCGGCGGTGGGGGTGGCCGACGGCCGGGACGAGGCCGGCACGTCCGCCTCCAGGCTCACCGGGTCGAGTGCCGTGCCCGCCGTGTAGTAGCCGGCGAAGGACCGGGCGCCCTGTGAAGTGAGGGTGGCCGGGAGGTTGTTGAGCTGAACCGCCGTGCCGCCGCCCTTCATGTCGATGCCGCCGAGGGAGAGGGTGGCGAAGGGCACCGCCGTGGACGTCGTGACCGTCCCGGTGCCCTTCGCCTTGCTGGTGATGTCGACGTAGAGGGTGCCGCCACCGCCGGCGATACGGACGGTGGGGCGGCTGATCGTGAGGTCGAGTTCATAGCCGCCGCCGCTCTTGCGATGTCCGACGAAGCGGACTCCGCCGGAGTAGACGGCGGTGAAGGCGCCCGTGCCGCCGTCGTAGGAGCCGGTGGCGGAGTGGAAGCGGAACCGGCTCGCGCCGACCGTGGCCGCGCCCCCGGTGAGGGAGTAACTCCCCTTCGCGACGGGCCCGGTGGCATAGCTCTGGAAGGACGACTTGATGCCCCAGTCGAGCCGGCCGCCCCGCACCGTGCGGCTCGTCGCGTGTGCGGCCGTGGCGGTGAGCAGGGCTCCCAGCACGGCCACGCAGACCACGGCGGCCCCCAGGGCCCTCGAACGCGCGGTCATGGGTGTCCTCCGGATTCCGGGGTCCGGAGAACCCCTGGTGACTTAGGTAAGGCTAACCTAAACTACCGACCGGACGTGCTGGAAGAGGACCGAGAGGAACAACGGGACAGTGCAACGCTTGGGCACACGAATGGCGGGGGCGCTGCTGTCGGCGCTCGCCCTCACCCTCGCCCTGACCGGATGCGGGGGCTACGACGGCTCCGCTCCGGCGGCGGCGACCGGAGCGGCCGGGACGAACGGATCGGACGGCGCCGACCGCGTCGAACCCCTGGCGTCCCCCGGAGCGCCCCGACTCCCCGTCACGGTGCGGTCGTTCGGCGGGAAGAGGACCACCGTCGAGAAGGCCGACCGGATCGTTCCGCTGTCCGGCAGCCTCAGCGAGATCGTCTTCACCCTCGGGCTCGGCGACCGAGTCGTGGCCCGCGACATCACGGCGACCTTCGACCAGGCGAGGAAACTGCCCCTCGTCACCCGCAATCACGACGTCTCCGCGGAGGGCGTGCTCTCCCTCCACCCCGACCTCGTCCTCGCCGAGTCGACGACCGGGCCGGACGAGGCCATGCGGCAGATCCGCGACGCGGGCGTCCCCGTCCTCGTCGTCGCCCCGGCGCGCGGCCTCGCCGACGTGGGCACGCGCATCCGGGATGTGGCCGACGCCCTCGGTGTACCGGCGGCGGGACAGCGGCTGGCCGAGCGGTCGCAGGACCGGATCGCCGCCGTGCGCAAGGCGATTCCGGCCCACGCGGACCATCCGCGCGTCGCCTTCCTCTACCTCCGCGGCTCCGCCTCCGTCTATCTCATCGGCGGCCGCGGCTCGGGCGCGACCTCGCTGCTGGAGGCGGCGGGGGCGGTCGACGCGGGTGCCGAGTCGGGGCTGGACAAGGACTTCACCGCCATCACCACCGAGGCGCTCGTCCGGGCCGCGCCCGACGCGATCCTCGTGATGTCCAAGGGACTCACGTCCGTCGGCGGAACCGACGGGCTCGTCAAGATCCCCGGGGTGGCGCAGACCCCGGCCGGCGCGAACCGCCGGGTGGTGTCCATCGAGGACGGGGTGCTGCTCAACTACGGGCCGCGCACCGACCAGGTACTGAAGTCGCTGGTACGGCAGTTGTACGGGGAGGCCCGATGACCGCCCTCGACCACCCGGCACCCGGGGCGCCCGGGGCACCCGCCGGCCCGGACACGGAACCGGCCGCCGGACCCGACAGCCGACCGGTCGCCGGGCCCCTCGCCGCTCCCGTACGCGGACGGGTACGCGGCGCGTCCTGGTTCCTGACCGCCGGGCTGCTCGCCGCCCTGCTCGTCCTGGTCCCCGTGGCGGCCGGGCTCGGCGCGTACCCGATCCCGACCGGCGACGTGCTCGCCTCCGTCGCGCACCGCGCCGGTCTCGGGGGCATCGCGCTGGACCGGGTCCCGGAGTCGGTCCTGTGGGACGTGCGCTTCCCGCGGATCGTGCTCGCGCTCCTCATCGGCGGCTCGCTGGGCTGCGCGGGCGCCCTCATGCAGGGCGTGTTCGGCAATCCGCTGGCCGAACCCGGGGTCATCGGCGTCTCGTCGGGCGCGGCGGTCGGCGCGGTCGCCGCCATCGCGCTCGGCCTCGACTTCCTCGGCACCTTCACCGTCCCGGCCGTCGCGTTCGTCACGGGTCTGGCCACCGTCCTGTTCGTCTACGCGACGTCCCGCTCCGGCGGACGCACCGAGGTCGTCACACTGATCCTCACCGGGATCGCGCTCAACGCCTTCACCGGCGCCCTGATCGGACTGTTCCTGTTCTTCGCGGACTCCGCCGCCATCAGCCAGATCACCTTCTGGCAGCTCGGATCGCTGGCCCAGGCGACCTGGCCGAAGGTCCTGGCGGTCCTGCCCTGCGCCGCGATCGGTCTGACGCTGGCACCGTGGTACGCCCGCCGGCTCGATCTGCTGTCCCTCGGCGAACGGCCGGCCCGGCACCTGGGCGTCGACGTCGAACGGCTGCGGCTCGTCCTCGTGCTGGTCATCGCGCTGCTCACCGCGGCGGCCGTCAGCGTGTCCGGGATCATCGGCTTCGTCGGTCTCGTCGTACCGCATCTGCTGCGCATGGCGGCCGGGCCCGGACACCGCTTCCTGATCCCGGGCAGCGCCCTCGGCGGCGCGGCCGTACTGCTCGCGGCCGACCTCGCCGCCCGGACCGTCGCGCAGCCGGCCGAACTCCCCCTGGGCGTCCTCACCGCGCTGCTGGGCAGCCCGTTCTTCCTCTGGCTGCTGCGCAGGACCCGCCGTAAGCAAGGAGGCTGGGCATGAGACCCAAGAACGGCAACGACACCGGGCGTCCGCGGCTCCCGCGCGCGGTACGGCCCGTACCGCCGTCCGCGCCCGCCCCCGGCGACGTGCTCGCCGAGACCGAGGGCCTGCGGGTCCGGCTCGGCGGCCGGGAGGTGCTGCGCGGTGTCGACGTCACCGCCCGCGCGGGCGAGGTGCTCGCGCTGGTCGGGCCCAACGGGGCCGGAAAGTCGACCCTCCTGGCCGCGCTGGCGGCCGATCTGCCCGCGGCGGAAGGGGTCGTACGGGTCCACGGGCGCCCCGTGCGGAACTGGTCACCCGCCGAACTCGCCCTGCGGCGGGCGGTACTTCCGCAATCGGCGACGCTCTCCTTCCCGTTCACCGTGGAGGAGGTCGTCCGGATGGGCCGGGCGCCCTGGGCCCACACCCGGCGGGACGACGACGCGGCGGTCGGCGCGGCCATGGCGGCCACCGAGGTCACCGCCTTCGCGGCCCGCCCGTTCGGCGCGCTCAGCGGCGGGGAGCGTGCGCGGGTGGCGCTCGCCCGGGTGCTCGCGCAGCGCGCGCCGCTGATGCTGCTCGACGAGCCGACCGCCGCACTCGACCTGCGGCACCAGGAGTTGGTGCTGCGGGTGTTCCGGGAGAGGGCGCGCGCCGGTGACGCGGTGGTCGTGGTGCTGCACGATCTGGGGCTGGCGGCGGCGTACGCGCACCGGGTAGCGATTCTGTGCGCCGGTCGTGTCGCGGCCCACGGCCGGCCGGTGGAGGTCTTCACCGACGGGCTGTTGACGGATGTCTACCGTCAACCGGTCGAGGTGTTCCCGCACCCCAGGACCGGCGCCGCGCTCATCACCCCGAAACGCGACGAACCACTCCGCTTGACCTTTCCTTGACGTTCCCATGGGGTTCGTTTTGAGTCACCGTGATCAAGCCGTTCCTGTACGGCTTCTGTGAGAGGTGAATCACCGCACGGGTGGGTATCAGTCAGGCAAGCCTCAGATAAGTTAGGCCAGCCTCACCATGCCGAACGGGCCCCGCCGTGCGGCTTGTCCGACTTCTCTTGGAGCCTGCATGCGAGCCGTTCGACTGTCCGTTGTCACCGCTGCCGCCACCGCGGCCGCTCTGGCCGCCGTCACGGGTTGCACCCAGAAGAGCGACGCGAAGAACGGCGACGCGATCCAGGTGACGGCCGCGGACTCGAAGTGCGAGACCTCCACCAAGGCCGTACCGGCCGGCCAGGTCACCCTGAAGATCGAGAACAAGGGGTCCCAGGCCACCGAGGTCGAGATCGTCTTCCCCGACGACCGGATCGTCTCGGAGAAGGAGAACATCGGCCCCGGCACCAAGTACACGCTCACCGCCGAGGTGAAGGCCGGTTCGTACGAGATCGCCTGCCGCCCGGGGATGAAGGGCCACGGCGTCCGCCAGAAGCTCACCGTGACCGGCGGCAAGGTCGCCAAGCGCGACCCGCGCCTGGACAAGGCGGTCGCCTCCTACCGCGAGTGGGCCCAGTCGGAGGCCGACACCACGATCCCGAAGGTGAAGACGTTCACCGACGCGATCAAGGCCGGCGACCTCGAGGCCGCCAAGAAGGCCTACGCCCCCTCGCGTGTCGGCTGGGAGAGCACGGAGCCGATCGCCGAGTCCTTCGGCGACATCGACCCCAAGACCGACACCCGCGCCGACGGCCTGGAGAAGGGCCAGAAGTGGACCGGCTGGCACGCGCTGGAGAAGGCCCTGTGGGAGGACAAGAAGATCGGTGACGAGCAGAAGGCCCTCGCCGACCAGCTCGTCACGGACCTGACCGACTGGCAGAAGCGCGTCGGCAAGGCCGAGATCACCCCGACCTCCATGGCCAACGGCGCCAAGGAGCTGCTCGACGAGGTCGCCACCGGCAAGGTCACCGGCGAGGAGGACCGCTACTCGCACACCGACCTCAGCGACTTCAAGGGCAACGTCGACGGCGCGCAGAAGGCGTACGAGCTGCTCAAGCCGGTCGCCTCGGAGAACGACGCGGCGCTGACGGCGGAGCTCGACAAGCAGTTCGCCGCGCTGAACAAGCTGCTCGACACGTTCCGGACGGACAAGACCTCGGACGGCTTCGTCTCGTACGACACCGTCGGCAAGGCCGACCGCAAGGAGCTCTCGGACGCGGTCAACGCGCTCGCCGAGCCCCTGTCCAAGCTCGCCGCCGCCGTCGTGAAGTAGGAGCGTCACCATGACGGACACCCAGGACAGCACGAACGGCACGAACGGCACGAACGGCGCCGACGCGGTCGAGCCCGCGCCCGCCGGTTCCGCGCCGACCCGGCGTTCCCTGATCGGCTGGGGCGGTGCCGGGCTCGCGCTCGGCGCCGCCGCGGCCGGCGGTGCCGTCGCGATGACCCGCGTCGGCAACGACGTGGACCCGGCCGGCGCCGACACCGGTGCCGCCGTCCCCTTCCACGGCGCGCACCAGGCCGGCATCGCGACCGCGGTGCAGGACCGGCTGCACTTCGCCGCTTTCGACGTGAAGACCGACGACCGCGCCGCGTTCGTCCAGCTCCTCAAGGACTGGACGCAGGCGGCCGCCCGGATGACGGCCGGACACACGGTCGGCGAGGGCGCGTACGGCGGCGTGGCCGAGGCTCCGCCGGACGACACCGGCGAGGCCCTGGGGCTCAAGCCCTCCCGGTTGACGCTGACCATCGGCTTCGGTCCGTCGCTGTTCGAGAAGTTCGACCTGGCGGACCGGCGGCCGGAGGCGCTCGTCGATCTGCCCGCGTTCTCGGGCGACAACCTGGACAAGGCCCGCAGCGACGGCGACCTGTGCGTCCAGGCCTGCGCGGACGACCCGCAGGTGGCGGTGCACGCCATCCGCAACCTCGCCCGTATCGGCTTCGGCAAGGTCGCCATCCGCTGGTCGCAGCTCGGCTTCGGCAAGACGTCGTCGACGACCCCGGACGCGCAGACCCCGCGCAACCTGATGGGCTTCAAGGACGGCACCCGCAACATCGCGGGCACCGAGACCGCGCGGCTGGACAAGTTCGTGTGGTCCGACGAGAAGGACAACGACGCGAACGCGGCCTGGATGACCGGCGGTTCCTATCTCGTCGCCCGGCGTATCCGGATGAACATCGAGACCTGGGACCGTACGCCGCTCCAGGAGCAGGAGGACATCTTCGGCCGCGACAAGGGCGAGGGCGCCCCGGTCGGCAAGGCCAAGGAGCACGACAAGCCGTTCCTGAAGGCGATGAAGCCCGACGCGCACGTCCGCCTCGCGCACCCCGACTCCAACGACGGGATCACCATCCTGCGCCGGGGCTACTCCTTCACCGACGGCACGGACGGCCTCGGCCGCCTCGAAGCGGGCCTGTTCTTCCTGGCCTACATGCGTGACGTGCGCCGCGGGTTCATCCCGCTTCAGCGCAGGCTGTCGGCCTCCGACGCGCTCAACGAGTACATCCAGCACGTGAGTTCGGCGGTCTTCGCCGTTCCGCCCGGCGTCCGGGACAAGGACGACTGGTGGGGCCGGACGCTGTTCTCCAAGGAGGCGTAGCCGTGTTCAGCAACTACCTGATCGGTCTGCGCGAGGGCCTGGAGGCCAGCCTCGTCGTCTGCATCCTCATCGCCTACCTGGTGAAGACGGAGCGCAGGGACGCCCTGAAGCCGATCTGGGCGGGCATCGCGGTCGCGATCACCGTGGCGCTCGGTTTCGGCTGCGCCCTCGAGTTCGGCTCCCAGGAGATGACGTTCCAGGCCCAGGAGGCGCTCGGCGGTTCGCTGTCGATCCTCGCCGTGGTCCTGGTGACGTGGATGGTCTTCTGGATGCGGCGCACCGCCCGGCATCTGAAGTCCGAGCTGCACGACAAGCTGGACGCGGCGCTCGCCATGGGCACGGGCGCGCTGGTCGCGACCGCGTTCCTGGCGGTCGGCCGAGAAGGCCTGGAGACGGCCCTGTTCGTGTGGGCGTCGGTCCACGCGGCCAGTGACGGCACACCCCGCCCGCTGGTCGGCGTGGCGCTGGGTCTGGCCACCGCCGTCCTGCTCGGCTGGCTGTTCTACCGCGGGGCCCTGAGGATCAACCTCGCCAAGTTCTTCACCTGGACCGGCGGCATGCTGGTCGTCGTCGCCGCGGGCGTGCTCGCGTACGGCGTCCACGACCTCCAGGAGGCCGACTTCGTCCCGGGTCTGACGAACCTGGCCTTCGACATCAGCGGCACGATCGACCAGACGAGCTGGTACGGCACCCTGCTGAAGGGTGTCTTCAACTTCCAGCCCGACCCGACCGTCCTTCAGGTCACGGTGTGGGCGCTGTACTTGGTGCCGACGCTCACGATCTTCTTCGCCCCGGTAGGGTTCGCCTCCGGGAAGAAGAAGGTGAAGGCACCTGATGAGCAGGGATCGCACGGGTCGCAGCCCTCGAAGGCCTCGTAGCCTCGGCCGCCTCGCCCTGGCGGCGACGACGGTGACCGCGCTGTTGGGGGCGGCCACCGGCTGCGTCGTGGTGCACGGCGAGCGGGAGGTCGTCCCGGCCACGACCCGCGCCGAAGCGGCCCGCGCGCTGCGGGAGTTCACCGCCGCCTACAACAAGGCGGACGCGACGTACGACCGTTCGAAGGACGCGGACCGGGTGACCGGTCCGCTCGCGGACATCGACGGCGCCAAGCTGAAGGCCGGGCATCTCACCAGACCGGGCGGCAATCCCGCGCATTCGGCGCTGGAGTTCGACGACGCCGAGTTCTCGATCCCCGCCAAGGCGGGCTGGCCGCGCTGGTTCGTGGCGAACGCGACCGCCAACAAGGGCGTGCCGGGCAGTCGCTGGCTGCTCGTCTTCACCCGGGACAACACCCGTGAACAGTGGCAGGCCTCGTATCTGACGGTCCTCGGGGCCGGTGACGTACCGAAGTTCGCGACGGACGACAGCGGCTGGGCACAGGCCGTCACCGCCGACGACTCGGCACTGGCGGTCGCGCCGCGGAAGCTCGGCCGGTCGTACGCGACCTATCTGAAGGACGGCGGCGACACCTTCGCCGCGGGCGTCCACACCTCGCAATGGCGTTCCCAGCGCGAGAAGTTCGCCAGCCGGCCCGGCCTCGCCCGGCAGTACATCGACGAGCCGCTGGCCTCGGGCGACTACGCGCCGGTGGGGCTGCGCACCGCGGACGGCGGGGCGCTCGTGTTCTTCGCCACGCACCGCTTCGAGAAGGAGACCGCCGCGGCGGGCACCCGGATCCCCTCGCCCACCGCGGACGTGCAGGCCCTGACGACCGGTGAGGTCGACCAGTCCCTGACGCTGGAGTTCGTCTCCAACCAGGTCGTCCTGGACCCGCCGAAGGGCGCGGGCCGGGGTCAGGTGTCCGTCCTCGGACGGGTCGAGGGCCTGACGGGCGCCAAGGGCGAGTAGCCCGTCCCGAGCCCCGGACGGCTCTCGGGACGGCTCCCCGGGCGGGTTCTCAGCCCCGGTGGGGCCAGGCGGCGAGCTGGTCGGCGCCGTTCTCCCCGGCGTAGCGGGCGCATTCGTCCGTCAGGGTCTCCAGGAGCGTGAGCGGGTCGGGCAGCGGATGCTCGGGGCCGCGCACCCAGTCGACGCTCAGACCACCGGGGAGCTGGGCGGGCGGCACGAGGACGTACGAGCCGCGGCAGTGCCAGCGGAAGCCGGGGTGTTCGTCCATCGTCTCGGGGTGGCAGTCCAGCTCGCAGGGCCACCACTCGTCCTCGTCCTCGGGCGTACCGCGGGTGAGGGTGAAGAACAGCATGCGGCCGTCGCCGGTCTCCGCGACGGGTCCGACCTCGATGTCGGAGGCGAGCAGGCGCTCCAGCGCCTCGCGGCCCGCGTCCAGGGGCACGTCCAGGACGTCGTGCACCATGCCGGTCGCGGTGATGAAGTTCGCCTTCGGCTGGTGCCGGGCCCAGCGCTCGATCTGGGCGCGGTCGGTCGTCGACTGCGTCTGCCAGGCGAAGGAGACGGGGTGGCGCGCGGGCGTGGGGCAGCCGACACGGTCGCAGGAACAGCGGTAGCCGGAGGGGTACGCGGCCTGCGCGAGCGGCAGCCCCGCGGCGGCGGCGGCGAGCAGCAGGGCCTCACGGCCGTCGGCGGTCGTCTCCGCCGAGGCTTTGGGCCGGCCTCCGCGCAGCCACTTCGAGAACCTGTCCCACGTGCCGGAGCGGCGGCCGAACTCTGCGCTCATCTATCCCCTCGCCTGCCTCGCCGTAGTGCGACTCGTCCTGGCCCCATCGTCCCACCATCCTGGGCTCCGGGTGGCCGGAGCCGACAACCGGGGTAGGTGGGGCGATGCGCCCACCAGGCCCTGATCAGGTGTTATTGCATGATTAGAGGCGATTTCACGGGCACTCGGCGGGGAACCGGCCGATGCGGGGAGTAGCCGGCCGACGCGCCCGCGTAGCCGTACGAGACCGACGCCACTCCGGCGGGTCGGGGCGGGCCCGGTGGCTGGAGCGGGGCGGGCCCGGTGGCGGGAGCGGGGCGGGTCCGGTGGCTGGAGCGGGGCGGGTCCGGTGGCGGGAGCGGGGCGGGTCCGGTGGCTGGAGCGGGGCGGGTCCGGTGGCTGGAGCGGGGCGGGTCCGGTGGACATCACCCGTACGCCTCCCGCTCCTGGGGCCGAGTGCACCGCACCATGAGCATCAACTGCCACTGCGGTTGCGTAAGGAGCCTTCCTTGCACCCTCTTCGCCGCGCCACGCCCCGGCGCTACCTCATGTGCCCCCCGGTGCACTTCGACGTCACGTACGCGATCAATCCGTGGATGAACCCCGCCAAGCCGGTCGACGTGCCGCTCGCGCTCGCCCAGTGGGAGGACCTGCGGGACCGCTACCGCGCCCTCGGCCACTCGGTCGAGGAACTCGCCCCGCGTCCGGGCCTGCCGGACATGGTCTTCGCGGCGAACGGCGCGACGGTCGTGGACGGCCGGGTGCTGGGCGCGCGGTTCGCTTACCCCCAGCGCGAGGCGGAGGCGGCGGCGCACCGGGAGTGGTTCCACGCCCGCGGGTTCGGGCCGGTCCGCGAACCGGAGCACGTCAACGAGGGAGAGGGCGACTTCGTCGTCACCGGCTCCTGTCTGCTCGCGGGCCGGGGCTTTCGCGCGAGCCCGCTCTCGCACGGGGAGGCGCAGGAGTTCTTCGGCCGGCCGGTGATCGGCCTGGACCTCGTCGACCCGCGCTACTACCACCTGGACACGGCGCTGGCCGTCCTCGACGACCGCACCGACGAGATCATGTACTACCCGCCCGCCTTCTCCCCCGGCAGCCGCGAGGTCCTGCGCCGGCTGTTCCCGGACGCGCTGACCGCCACACCGGAGGACGCCGCCGCGATGGGCCTCAACGCCGTCTCGGACGGTCTGCACGTGCTGCTGCCGCAGGAGGCGGCGGGCCTGTTCGAGCCGCTCCGGGAACGCGGCTTCGTTCCCGTCGGCGTCGACCTCGGCGAACTCCTCAAGGGCGGCGGAAGCGTGAAGTGCTGCACCCAGGAGCTGCGCGGCCTGCCCGCAGGCCCGGGGTGACCCGGGGACGACCTAGGTCGTGTCCTCGGGCGGCGGCCAGGCGTCGCCCCAGTCGGCGTCGCGGGCCGCCTTGTACAGCGGTCCGTGGCGCTTGGTGACCGTCTCCCGGCGCAGCGACTCGTCCGGCCCGCACAGGTCGAGCAGGACCTGGCCCTTGCGGATCTGCGGCTTGCGCACGACGCGGGAGGGCGCCGGCTCGGGCGGGAGGCGGGTCGCGGCGACGTAGCTGAACTTCTCGTCCTCGTACGGCAGGGAGCCGCCCTTGACCTGGCGGTGCAGGGAGGAACGAGCGACGCGCGCGGAGAAGTGGCACCAGTCCTGACCGGGGACGATGGGGCAGGCCGAGCTGTGCGGGCAGGGCGCGGCCACATGGAAGCCGGCGCCGATCAGACGCTCGCGGGCGGCGAGGACCCGGGTGTAGCCGTCCGGGGTGCCGGGCTCGATGATCACTACCGCCCGGGCGGCGCTCGCGGCCGCGTCCACGACCGAGGCACGGTCGTCCTCGGTGAGCTCGCCGAGGACGTACGAGACGGTGACGAGATCAGTGCTCTCGATGGTGAGCGCCGCTCCGATACGAGAGCGCTGCCACGCGACGCCTCGCAGGTCAGGGTTGGCGGCGGCGATCTCCCGGCCGAGCGCGAGGGCCGGTTCGGCCCAGTCCAGCACGGTCACCGGGCGGACGCCCTCCCAGGTCGCGTTCACCGCCCAGGTCGCCGCGCCCGTGCCGCCGCCGACGTCCACATGGCTCCCCGGCACCCAGCCGGGCGCCGCGTCCGCGAACGCCTCCAGCGCCGCGCACACCGCCTCGAACGTCGCGGGCATCCGGTACGCGGCGTACGCGGCCACGTCCGAGCGGTCCCGCAGGATCGGCGTGTGGGTCGGGGTGGTCCCCCGGTAGTTCGCGATCAGCCGCTCGACCGCCTGCGCGGCGGCCTTCGGCGGCAGTCCGTCGAGCAGTCCGGCGAGGGCGCTGCGCAGGAGGTCGGCGGGAGGTACGGGGGCGTTCACGGGCCCGATTCTCTCAGGTGCCGCGCGTCCCCCCGTACCGGCCGGCGGTCTCTCCCGGGCGGCGCCCCCGTACTGGCCGGGCGCCCTCTCAGGTGCCGCGCACCGCCCGCCGCAGCCGGGTGGCCGCCGCCGCGCGGGGCGCGTTGTCCGCCGGGCGGCGCCGGGGGTGGACCGTGTTGGCGAGCAGGACCAGGAACGTGTCCGTCGCCGGGTCCAGGACCAGGGAGGTGCCGGTGAACCCGGTGTGGCCGGCCGCGCCGCGGCCCGCGAGGGTACCCATGAACCAGGGCTGGTCGAGGGCGAACCCGAGGCCGGGCGGGGTGAGGAGGAGTTCGACGAAGTCGGGACCGAGGATGCGCGCGGGGCCGTACGAGCCGCCCGCGAGCAGGGTGCGGCAGAAGACGGCCAGATCCCGCGCGGTGGAGAACAGCCCGGCGTGCCCGGCCACCCCGCCGAGCGCCCAGGCGTTCTCGTCGTGCACCACGCCCCGCAGCATGCGCCGGTCCGCCTTGGCCCACGGCCGCCGCTGGTCCTCCGTGGCCGCCGCGCCGGGGCAGGGTCCGAAGGCGGTGGCGTTCATCCCGAGCGGGCGGGTGATGCCGTCCCGGACGAGGATGTCGAGCCCGCGGCCGGTGACGCGTTCCAGCACGTACTGGAGGAGCAGCAGGTTGACGTCGGAGTAGCGGTACTCGCCCGGCTTCGACGAGGGGGCCTCGGCCCGCAGCATCGCCAGCCGGGCCGTGTCGTCCGGGCAGTCGTACAGCGGGAGTTCGGGGCGCAGCCCGGAGGTGTGGGTGAGGAGCTGCCGTACGGTGATGCCGTGCTCGCGGGCCGCGCGGAACTCCGGCAGGTACGCGCCGACGCGCGCCTCGATGCCCAGCGTGCCGCGCTCCAGTTGCTGCACCGCGGCGACCGCCGTGAACAGCTTGGTGAGGGAAGCCAGGTCGAAGGGGGTGTGCACGGTCATCGGCACCCGCGCGTGCGGCGGCAGCTCGACCCCGGCGTCCTTGCCCTCGTCGTGGGCGGAGTAGCGCACCGCCCAGCCGGCCGCCTCCTCGACGGCGATGACCGGGCCCCGTCCCGCGACCACCACCACGCCCGCCGCCCACGGGTCGGGCCCACGAGTGAGGGAACGGACCTCCTGGACGAGCCCGCGCAGTTCACCCGCGTCGAGTCCGGCGCGTTCCGGCGTACCGTTCCGCAGTCTTGGTGCGCTCAGTTCCCCGCCCCTGTTCCGTTCGAAGTGCGTCCCGTCCGCCGGGGACGGCACAGTCCCATGAAGCAGCCGACGGCCACCAACGCGGCCACCAGTTGGACGACGGCCATCGGGACGGCGGTGTGCTCGCCCGCGATGCCGACGAGCGGTGAGGCGACCGCGCCGACGAGGAAGGAGGAGGTGCCGAGCAGCGCGGAGGCGGAACCGGCCGCGTGCCGTACGCGCATGAGGGCGAGGGTCTGGGTGTTGGGCAGGGCGAGGCCCATGGCGGACATCAGCACGAACAGCGCGGCGGCGACCGGGGCGAGCCCGACCCTGCCGAGGGCACCGGTGGACATGAGCAGCAGCGCGGTCGCGGCCAGCACGACGAGGGCGAGGCCGGTGGCGAGGACCTTTTCGAGGGCGACCCGGCCGACCAGCAGTTTGCCGTTGATCTGCCCGGCGATCACGAGGCCGACGGAGTTCACGCCGAAGAGCAGGCTGAAGGTCTGCGGGGAGGCGCCGTACAGGTCCTGGATCACGAACGGGGACGCCGAGATGTAGGCGAAGAGGGCCGCGAAGGTGAAGCCGCCCGCGAGCATGTACCCGGTGAAGACGCGGTCGGCGAGCAGCCGGCGCATGGCGCGCAGTGCCTCGCCGACGCCGCCGCCGTGCCGGTCGGCGGGTTCGAGGGTCTCGGGCAGTTTCGCCCAGACGAGAGCCGACAGCGCGATGCCTACGGCGGTGAGGACCACGAACACGCCCCGCCAGTCGGTGAAGCGCAGGATCTGCCCGCCGATGAGCGGCGCGACGACCGGGGCGACGCCGGAGATCAGCATGAGGGTGGAGAAGAAGCGGGCCATCGCGACGCCGTCGTACAGGTCGCGGACGACCGCGCGGGCGATCACTATCCCGGCCGCCCCGGCGAGTCCCTGGACGAGGCGGAAGGCGACGAGGAGGCCGATGCCGGGCGCGAGGGCGCACAGGACGGTGGCGAGGACGTAGACGGCGAGGCCGGCGAGCAGCGGGCGCCTGCGGCCCCACCGGTCGCTCATCGGCCCGACGACGAGCTGTCCGAGCGCCATGCCCGCGAGGCACGCGGTGAGCGTGAGCTGCACGGTGGCGGCCGGGGCGTGCAGGGAACCGGTGACCTCCGGCAGCGAGGGAAGGTACATGTCCATCGCGAGCGGGGGTGTGGCGGTGAGGCCGCCGAGGACGAGGGTGACGAGGAGTCCGGTGCGGCGCGGGCCGCCGGGTCCGGCGTGCGGTCGCGGTACGGCGTCGGCTTCCGCCTCGGCGGCGGCCGACGCCCCGGTGGCGGGGGCCGGCGTATCAGGGGCGGGCGTCGGCGCCTCGGACGCGGGCACCGGAGCCCCGGCGGCCGGGGCCTCGGCGACCCTCGGCGCGGTGCCCGCGGTCGCTGCCTCCGGTATATGCCCTCGCGGGTCCTCCTGGTCCCGCGCGGTGCGGCCACGCTCGGGCATGTGTCCCCCTCTTCGAAAGATGCGGCCCCTATGCTCTCAGTTCGAACACCGAGTTCGGAGTCACGGATCAAGGGGCGGGCATGACGGGCGAGCGTGAACGCGTGCGGTGGGGGATTCTGGCGACCGGCGGGATCGCCGCGGCGTTCACGGCGGACCTGGTGGACATGCCGGACGCCGAGGTGGTGGCCGTCGCCTCACGCTCGGACTCCTCGGCGAAGGCGTTCGCGGAGCGGTTCGGGATTCCCCGCGCCTACGGGGACTGGGCGTCGCTCGCCGCGGACGAGGACGTCGACGTCGTGTACGTCGCCACGCCGCACTCGGCGCACCGGGTGGCCGCCGGGATGTGCCTGGAGGCGGGGCGCCATGTGCTGTGCGAGAAGGCGTTCACGCTGAACGCGCGCGAGGCCGGGGAGCTGGTCGCGCTCGCCCGCGGGAACGACCGCTTCCTGATGGAGGCCATGTGGATGTACTGCAATCCGCTGGTCGTGCGGCTGAAGGCGCTGGTCGACGACGGGGTGATCGGTGACGTGCGCACGGTGCAGGCCGACTTCGGTCTGGCCGGGCCGTTCCCGCCCTCGCACCGGCTGCGGGACCCCGCGCAGGGCGGCGGCGCGCTGCTCGATCTCGGCGTCTATCCGGTGTCGTTCGCCCAGCTGCTGCTCGGGGAGCCCTCGGACATCGCCGCGAGAGCGGTGCTCTCCGAGGAGGGCGTCGATCTCCAGACGGGTGCGCTGCTCTCCTTCGAGAGCGGTGCTCTGGCTTCGGTGCACTGCTCCATCAACGGCGGCACTCCGGTCGCCGCCTCCGTCACCGGCTCCGCGGGCCGCATCGACATCCCGGGCGGCTTCTTCTTCCCGGACCACTTCGTCCTGCACCGCGACGGCCGCGAGCCGGCGACCTTCCGCGCCGACCCCGCCTCCGGCCCCCGCAACAGCCTCAAGCACGAGGCCGCCGAGGTGATGCGCGCCCTGCGCGCCGGCGAGACCGAGTCCCCCCTCGTCCCCCTCGACGGCACGCTCGCCGTGATGCGGACACTCGACACGATCCGCGAGCGCATCGGCGTCCGCTATCCCGGCGAGGCCAAGGCGTAGCGGACCGGACGCCACCGACGGCGGACCGCGAGCGCCGGGCCCCCACGTACGCCGGAGCCCGGCGGTTCACCAAGGAATGGCAAACGCCGCAATCCACACATACGGAGGGCAACTCTCCGGACCATATAAGCCGTTGGTGCGCTTATGCTCGTCATCTCCCCATCAGAGCTTCACAGTTGGAGCGCACGGCTTCGGTACGACCACGGTCCACTCCGAGGGGGAGGTGGCAGCCGCTCCGCGGCCCGGGTGGGGGCCGACCTCGCGCAGGACCGCGGGGCGCGCACCGGACCGCGGAGCGGCTGCCCCCGTCGTCAGCCCTGACCGCCGCCGTCCGCTTCGGCCGTCTTCACGTCCGGCGCGGTGGCCGTCTTCCCGTCCGGCGCGGTGGCCGTCTTCCCGTCCGGCGCGATGGCCGGCTTCACGGTCCGCGCCTCAGTCGGCGTCATGGTCCGCGCCTCGGTCGGCGTCACGTCCGGCGTCACGCCGTCCGCCTCGGTCGGGTTCGCGTCCGGCGCCCCGGCAGGATCCCGAGCCGGCTCCGCGACCGGCCGCCCGGCCGACCGGCGCCCGCGGGCGCGCAGCGCGAGCGCGCCGCCCGCGAGGAGCGCCACCACCGCCCCGGCCCCGCCGATCAGCCCCCACGGCGCGCCGTCGCCCTTCCCGCCGGCGGCCCCGGCCGGGGCGCCCGCCGCGGCCTTGGCCGCCTTCCGCGTGGGCTTCGCGCTCGCGCCGCCCGCACTGAGCGGATCGACCAGCGCGCCGACCGGCTCGGCGTTCGCGCCCTCGCCGAAACCCCAGTCGAGGAGCTGCGCCGTCTCCTCGTAGACGCCGTTGCCACCGCTCTTGGGGTGCATCACCGTGACGAGCAGGGTGCGTCCGTCGCGGGTCGCCGCACCGGTGAAGGTGTTGCCGGCGTGGCTGGTGTAGCCGTTCTTCACCCCGATCAGACCCTCGTACGGCTCCATGCCCCACGCGCCCGTCAGCAGGCGGTCGGTGTTCTGGATCTGGAAGGTCTTCTTGCCGCCGGCGGGGAAGTCGGCGGTCTTCGTCGAGCAGTAGCCGCGGAAGTCGGCGTCCGCGAGCCCGTGCCGGGCGAAGAGCGTGAGGTCGTACGCGGACGAGAGCTGGCCCTTGTGGTCGAAGCCGTCGGGGCTGACCACGTGGGTGTCGAGGGCCTGGAGGTCCTTCGCGAGTGCCTGCATCTCGGCGACGGTGGCCTCGATGCCGCCGTTCATGTGGCTGAGCACGTGCACCGCGTCGTTGCCGGAACGCAGGAAGACGCCCTGCCACAACTGCTCGACGGTGTAGGTGATGCCGGGCTTGATACCGACGAGGCTGGAGCCCGCGGGGACGTCGGCGATGTCGGCGTCGACCACCTTGTACGTCCGGGCGCGCTCGAACTTCTTCAGGACCGTGCCGGCGAACAGCATCTTCAGGGTGGAGGCGGGCGCGAGACGCCGGTGGGCGTTGTACGCGGCGAGCACCTCGCCCGTGGTGAGGTCGGCGACCAGCCAGGAGCGGGCGGTGAGGTGCTTGGGCAGCCCCGCCGCACCGCTCACCTGTATCCCGGCACGGGCCAGTCGCGCACCGCCGATCGTCGTCGTGGCGTACGCGGTCGTGGCCGTCGCGGCGGCGAGGGGGACGGCGGCGGCGAGGCCGAGAGCGGCACGGCGGGAGAGCCCGGAAGAATCACGCATCCCGGGACCGTACAAAGTCCGTCCGGGAAGCCTGACAGCGGGGTGACAAAGGAAAGTACCGGCGCTTCCAAAGCAGCGGTGAACAAGCCACGCGAGAACGCGGGCGCCGTGTCGGCGTACCCGGCCGCTTTCACGCGCCCGGCGCGCTCGGGCGGGCGCGTGAAACCCCGGCGCGGTGGCAGTCAACAGGCGTTTCCTGGCAAAGAGCCCTCGAAAGCCTGGGAATGGGCTGTCTGACCCAATATTGATTCCGGGGTCCCGATTCTCAGCCCTCACACATCCCTTACTCAGCCCGGCGCAAAGGTTCCTCCCTAGCTTGTGACTGCGCCCACAGGGGGGCGCCAAGAACCTTTGAGGAACGGGATGTTTGGCATCTATCTCAAGCGAGAGCTGAGCCGGCGCAAGAAGGCGGCACTGGTGATCGCCATGGGTCTGGCGCTCGGTATCGCGCTGGTCATCACCGTCAACTCGGTGTCGGCCGGCATGCAGCAGGCCCAGGAGAAAGTCCTGAAGTCGCTGTACGGGCTCGGCACGGACATGACGGTCACCAAGGCCCAGGCGGCACCGTCCAGCAACTCGTCGGGCCGCCCGAAGTTCGACTTCGACGCCAAGTCGGACAGCAGCAAGACACAGAGCTCGGACCGGGTGATGACCCAGGGCGGACAGTCGCTGAAGTCCTCGCTCGTCACCGAGGTCGCCGCGCAGAAGGGCGTGGCGAGCGCCGTGGGCGCGCTGAGCCTGAACGTCACCAAGGTCGACGGCTCGTTCACCCAGGGCAAGGCGAAGTCCACCACCTCGGGCTCCGGCCAGCAGGGCGGACCCGGCGGCCAGGGCGGCAGCACCGGTGCGCCCCAGGTACAGGGCGGCGGCGCCTCCTTCGACGTGAACTCCTACTCGGTCGCCGGCGTCGACGTGAGCCACCAGGAACTCGGTCCGCTGGCCACCTCGAAGATCACCACGGGCGCGACGTTCACGGCGGCGCAGAGTTCCGCGAAGGTCGCGGTGCTCAGCAAGTCGTACGCCAAGGAGAACAAGTACAAGGTCGGCTCGACCCTCAAGATCTCCGGCAAGAAGTACAAGGTCATCGGCATCGCGACGCCCGACAGCAGCGAGTCGACCACCGACGTCTACCTGCCGCTGAAGCAGGCCCAGACCCTCGGTGACGCCAAGAACAAGGTCACCACGATCTACGTCAAGGCGACCGACTCGAAGCAGATCGCCACGGTCAAGACGACCATCCAGAAGAACATCTCCGGGACGACCGTCACCACCTCCGCCGACCTCGCGGACACCGTCTCCGGCTCGCTGTCGACCGCCTCGAACCTCGCGACGAGCGTCGGCAAGTGGCTGTCCATCGCCGTCCTGATCGCCGCGTTCCTGGTCGCCGCGCTGCTCACCTCCTCCGCCGTCTCCCGCCGGGTGCGTGAGTTCGGCACGCTGAAGGCGCTCGGCTGGCCGTCCCGCAAGGTCACCCGGCAGGTCGTCGGCGAGTCGATCGTGAACGGTCTGCTCGGCGGCGTCCTCGGCATCGGCCTCGGACTCGCGGCGGCCTACACCGTCACCGCGATCAGCCCGAAGCTGACGGCGGAGCTCGGCTCCACCGGTTCCACCGGCGGCCCGGGCGGCCCCGGCGGCGGCGGTCCCGGCGGGCAGGCGGCCTCCGCCGCCAAGAACACCATCGACATCGCGCTGTCCGCGCCGGTGTCGGTGACCACCATCGCGCTCGCCGTGGGCCTGGCCGTCACCGGCGGTCTGATCGCCGGAGCGATGGGCGGCTGGCGCGCCTCCCGGATGCGCCCGGCGGACGCGCTCCGCAGCGTCTCCTGACCCACCCCCGGGCCCACCCCACGAGTCGGGGCGCCGCGTCCACTCCCCCCGGGCCGCGGCGCCCCACCCCCTTCATCCTCGGAGAACCTTCATGTACAAGCTCACCGGCGTCACCAAGCGCTATACGCGGGGCAAGGAGACGGTCGAGGCCCTGCGGGGCGTCGACCTCACCATCGAGGACGGCGACCAGCTCGTCATCCAGGGCCCCACGGGCGGCGGCAAGTCGACGCTGCTCCAGATGATCGGCGGGCTCGACCGGCCGACCTCCGGTTCCGTCGAGCTGGACGGCGTGGACCTCGGCACCATCAGCGAGGCCAAGCTGACCCGGCTGCGGGCCGAGAAGATCGGCATCATCTTCCAGTCGTTCAACCTCATCCCGACGCTGACCGCGCAGGAGAACGTCGAGACCGCCCTCGTACCGCTCGGGGTCAAGCCCGCCGAGCGGCGCGAGCGCGCCGCGGAGGCGCTCCGCTCGGTCGGTCTCGGCGAACGGCTCACACACGTCCCGACCGAGCTGTCCGGCGGTCAGCAGCAGCGCGTGGCCATCGCCCGGGCCCTGGTCAAGAAGCCGAAGGTACTGCTCGCCGACGAGCCGACCGGCAACCTCGACGAGGGCACCCGCGACGACATCATGGGCCTGCTCGAAGGGCTGTGGCACGAGTACGGGCTGACGTTCATCATGGTCACCCACGACTCGTCCATCGCCCGTCGCGCGCCGCGCCTCGCGACCATCAAGGCGGGGCAGATCACCCTGACCGAGCAGGGTGCCCGCCGGGCCGTCCCCTCGGGTTCCGGACACCCGTCCCCGCAGCGGCAGTTCACACCGCAGGAGTACGCGCGGGAACAGTACGGGGCCGCCCAGGGCTACTGAGCCCCACGGTGGCCCCGGCCTCCGTACGCACCCCGCACCCCGCACCCCGCACCTCACGCTCCCCGCGCCCCCGGGCCGCTCACCGCACCTCGGTGAGCGGCCCGTCGGCGTTCACGCCTGGCCGGTCTCGAAACGGCTGATCCTGCCGCCGTCGGCGACGGTGAAGCTCCACCGGGTCTTCATCTCGCCCCACGTGTCGTTGCGGTACCGCACGAGGAGGGAACGCCCCCCGTCGGACTCGCTGTCGACGTCCATGTGGCCGCGCGAGGAGAAGATCTCCCGGTCGGTCCAGTCGGCGAGGTCACGGTCGGAACCGTCGTCCGACATGGTCGCGCCCGGCGCGAGAAGGGCCTCGAACGCGTCCCGGTCATGGGCGTTCACCGCGGTGACGAAGGCCCGGACGGCCGGGTCGCTGAGGCGCGTTGGCTGAATGGTCATGGGAGCCACCCTCACACCGGCTCCCCGCACCCGCCACCCGAACGGCGGCGCGGGCCCGCCGGGCCGGTGCGATCGGTGCGACGGTGGACACGCGGGAGGAAACCGTTGCCGCCGTCTGGACTGGGAGTCACCGTGACCTGTATCGACCGGCGTGATCTGGGACTGCTGCTGATCCGGCTGAGCACCGGCGGCGTACTGGCCGCGCACGGAGCGCAGAAGCTGTTCGGCTGGTTCGGCGGCGGTGGCATCGAGGGCACCGGACAGGCCATGGAGGCCATGGGGTACGCGCCCGGCAAGGCGAGCGCCACGGCCGCGGGCCTCGCGGAGGCGGGCGGCGGCGTCCTGCTGGCACTGGGCCTCGCCACGCCCGCGGCCGGTGCCGCGGCGGCCGGCGCGATGGCGGGCGCGGCGGCCGTGCACGTGCCGAACGGGTTCTTCGCGCAGAGCGGCGGCTACGAGTACACGGTCTCGCTCGGGCTGGCGGCGGCGGGTCTCGCGGTGGCGGGTCCGGGCCGGCTGTCGCTCGACCATCTGATGGGCCACGCGGTGAACCGGGGCTGGATGGTGCCGGTCGCGCTGGGTACGACGACCGCGGTCACCGCGGTGGTCGTGGGCGTCCGGAACAACCGGGTGCGCACGGCACGGGAGGGCAAGCAGGAGGCCCTGTTCGAGGAATGAGGCCCTGTTAATGGGGCCCTGTTCGAGGAACAGGGCAGACGAGTCGGGCTGTACGCCGGATTTTGTCGCCCGGTCGCCTCGCGGCGGCCGGGGAGACGGCCATCCATCTAGGGCCGGCGTTGCCGCCGGCCTCGTGCGGTCTACCCGCGAACTCGGGCGAGCAGCCCTCGAACGTTCGCGCAGAGCCGCCTTCCCTTCCGAGAGAGCGGCTCCTCTTGACCTTGCTCCGGGTGGGGTTTACCTAGCTGCCCAGGTCACCCTGGGCACTGGTGGTCTCTTACACCACCGTTTCACCCTTACCGCGAACCGGAGTTCGTGGCGGTCTGCTTTCTGTGGCACTGTCCCGCGGGTCACCCCGGGTGGCCGTTAGCCACCACCCTGCCCTATGGAGTCCGGACGTTCCTCGGGAAGGTCCACAAGAACCTCCACGCGGCCGTCCGCCCGGCTCGTCTGCCGTGCCGACCATGGTACCGGGCGGGCGGGACGCCGGGGACCGGCGGTCGCCGTGGCCAGGACCGAGCCCGCCAGGATGAGGGCGAAGGCGGCGAGGATCCCGGCGGTCAGGTGCTCGTCCAGGAGGAGGGCGCCCGCCGCGACCGCGACCGCCGGATTGACGTACGTGATCACCGTCGCCCGGGTCGGGCCCGCCTCCTTGATCAGTTCCAGGAAGGCCACGAAGGCGACGGCCGTGCAGATGACGCCGAGGCCCGCGATGGCTGCCAGGACCTGTCCGGAAGGTATCGCCTCCGGCCGGGTGAAGGCCGCCGCGGGCGCGTAGACCAGCGCCGCCAGCGCCAGGCAGGGGGCCGTCAGATGGAGCGAGGGCACGTCCTTGAGGCGGCGGGCGACGATGAGCGGCGCGGTGGCGTAGCCGACGACCGTGAGCAGCACCTCGACGAGGGACCGGGCGTCGCCGCCGGTCAGATGCGGTGCCGTGAGGACCGCGACTCCGGCCAGGCCGAGGGCGAGGCCCGTGACGCGCCGGGCGCCGAGCCGTTCCGTGTCGCCGAGGAAGCGGGCCGCGAACACGCCGACGATGGGCACACCGGCGATCAGCAGGCCCGCGGTGGAGCTGGACAGATGGCGTTCGGCGTCCGTGAGCGTCCACCAGGGGACCATGATCTCGATGACCGCGAAGGCCAGCATCGGGCGCCAGTGGGCCCGTACGGTCCCGGCCAGGCCGCCCTGCCGGATCGCGAAGGGGAGCAGCAGCGCGGCACCGATCGCGCAGCGCGTGAACACCACCACCGACGGGGACACCTCGTCCACCGCCACTTTGATCATCAGGTAGGGGATGCCCCAGATCACTCCCATCAGGGAGAACAGAAACCAGCCGCGTGCAGTCATACGGGCAGTCTCGGTCACCGCCCCGCGGGGTGTCTTGAACGCTGTTGCGCTCCGGCCGGGGGCGTGAGCACGCTCGCCCGGTACGCCGCCGGGGTCACGCCCAGGACGCGGCGGAACCAGCGGGTCAGATGGGCCTGGTCGGCGAAGCCCACGAGTCCGGCGACCTCGGCGGGGCGCAGCCCGGACTCCAGGAGCCGGCGGGCCCGGTTCACCCGGTGCTGGGCCAGCCAGGCGTACGGCGGTATCCCCGTCGTCGTACGGAAGGCGCGCAGGAGCTGGTAGCGGGACAGCCCCAGGTCGCCGGCGAGGGAGGCGAGGGAGGGCGGGGCCTGGAGTTCGCCGGCCAGGCGGTCCCGTACTGCGTCGGCTATGCGCGCGGCGCCGGGGACCTCGTCGCGTTCGGGGCGGGCCGTGGAGTGCCGCCGGGTCAGCGCGGCGAGCAGCCACGGCAGGCGGGACTCGGCCTCCAACGGGTCCGGGCAGGCGCTCAGTTCGGCGTGCGCGGCGCGCAGCGCGGTGGCGAGCTCGGGGTCGTCGAGCAGTGGTTCCCGGAAGTGCGGGAGACCGCCGACGGCGCCCTCGGAGAGCAGGGACGGCTCCGCGTAGAGGGCCCGGTAGGCGTAGCCGTCGCAGGCGGCGGGGCCGCCGGTGTGCGTCTCGCCGGGGGCCAGCACGACGATGGACCCCGGGCCGGTCCGTATGTGCCCGCCGCGGTAGCCGATGAGTTCCGAGCCGCCGACGCTGACGCCGATGGTGAACTCGTCGTGGGTGTGCGGGGCGTAGCGGTGTTGGTCGAAGCGCGCGGTCAGCAGGTCCAGGGGCCGGCCGTCCCGCCCGAGGGTGGCCCGGGTCCAGCGGGCCTCCTCTTTGACGAGGTGTTTCGTGGGCCGCCGCGCGGGCGTGGTCGTGCCACGGGCCACGGCGGGCGCCGCGGCGGCCGTCGCCGGGCGCCGTGCGGGCCCGGTCGTCGCCTCTCCCCGTCCGGTCATGCCGTCCCTCCCCCTCGCGGCCGCGGCCGGTCGCGTTCGCCGCTCCGGCTCTACGGAGGCAACGTCCGCGTCCCCCGTTTCCATGCCGGAGGCCGTCGCCGGGATCAGGCGGGTTCGAACCGCACCTTCGCCGTTCCGGGGTCCGCCTGGGTGAGCCGGACCCGCAGGCGTTCGCCCAGCGGCAGTTCCGTCGTCCCGCCGGAGATCCGGGCGAAGACCGCCGGGGACTCCAGTTGCACGGTCCCGGCCGTGGGGTCGTGTTCCTGTACGTCCACCACGCAGGCTTCGAACAAGTCGCCGACGCGGTCCTTGAGGAGCGCCGCCTCCACGATGTCGACGCACTCGCGTTCGACGGTGCCGGCGCGTCTGCTGCCCTCGGCCATCTCCTTGGGCAGGGCGTCGAGTGCCGCGAGGACCCACTCTGGAGTCGGCAGACCGGCGGCGGCCGCGAGGCAGATCTCCGAGGCGTAGCGGTCGACGAGCCGGCGCAGCGGGGCCGTGCAGTGGGCGTAGGGCGCGGCGACGGCCGCGTGCGCGGTGACCTCGGGCAGCGCGCCGTCCCGGAAGACGGTGTACCCGGCACCGCGCAGCAGGGTCGTGCACTCCTGGAGGAAGGCGGCGTGGTGCGGCAGGTGCGGGTCGAGGGAGCGGACGAGCCGCGCGTACGAGACGTGGTGCGGCCAGTCGATGCGCAGGGCGTGTGCGGTCCGGCGCAGCCGTCCGACCGCCCCGTCGGGTGCGGCGGGCAGTGTCCGCAGCACGCCCGTGCCGTGGTCGAGCATCAGCTCGGCGGCCGCCATACCGGTGAGCAGGGAGATCTGCGCGTTCCAGCCGTCGGCGGGCAGCGGGGCGCGGTAGGCGAGTTCGTACGTCCCGTCCTTCTCGACGATCTCCTGCTCGGGCACGTTGAGCGAGATGCCGCCGCGCTCGATCTCCAGGGCCTCGCGCAGTTCGCCGACCTCCTTGAGCAGGGCGAGCGGTTCCTCCGCGGTTCCCGTGTCGATGCGGTGCTGCGCGGTCGCGTAGTCCAGCTTGGCCCGGCTGCGGACCAGGGCACGGCGGACGTCGACGATCTCCGTACGGCCGTCCGGGGCGAGGTCGATCGTCCACAGGACGGCCGGGCAGGTCTGGCCCGGGAGGAGGCTCGCGACGCCTTCGGAGAGCGCGGGCGGGTGGAGGGGGATCTTGCCGTCGGGGAAGTAGAGCGTCATCACGCGCCGATGTGCTTCGGCGTCCAGGGCTCCGCCGGGTGCCACGAAGGCGCCGACGTCGGCGATGGCGTACTGGACGCGGTAGCCGCCCCCCTCGCGGCGCGCGAGGTGCATCGCCTGGTCGAGGTCCTCGGAGGACGGCGGGTCGATGGTGAAGAGGGGGATGTCCGTCGCGTCGTACGCGGGCAGGCGGGCCGGCCGCCCGGCCTCCGCGAGGACGTCGGCCGGGAAACTCCCGGGGACGCCGAGCTCGGTCCGCAGCGCGCGGAGAGCGGCTCGCAGCGGGGCCTGCGGGGCACCGGTGACGCGGACGTGACGGCGAGGCATGGATCGAGCGTAGGCCGGGGCCAACCGGAACGCCCACCGGGCGAGGGGACCGGGTCCACGCCCGCCACGCCGGAGCGGTGCCGCGTGGCGGGGTCCGGTGGGCCCTGGGCCGGGCGGGGAAGGGGGGTGGGGGTACGTCGTAGGCTGGCGGCGGTCCGTATCCGTTGTGAGGAGAACCAACCGTGCTCGTGCTGCTGCCGCCCTCCGAGGGCAAGGCACCCTCCGGCCGGGGAACCGCGCTCAAGCCGGAGTCGCTGTCCCTGCCCGCGCTCGCGGAGGCACGCCAGGCGGTCCTCGACGAGCTGGTCGAACTGTGCGTGGCCGACGAGGAGAAGGCCCGCGAGGTGCTCGGACTGAGCGAGGGCCTGCGGGGCGAGATCGCGAAGAACACGGAACTGCGGACCGCGGGCACGCGCCCGGCCGGGGAGATCTACACGGGAGTCCTGTACGACGCCCTGGACCTGGCCTCGCTGGACACGGCCGCCAAGCGGCGAGCGGGCCGTTCACTGCTCGTCTTCTCCGGACTGTGGGGCGCGGTGCGGGTGACCGACCGCATCCCCTCGTATCGCTGCTCGATGGGTGTGAAGCTGCCGGGCCTCGGAGCGCTGGGCGCGCACTGGCGTACGCCGATGGCCGCCGCGCTCCCCGAAGCCGCGGGCGACGGACTCGTGCTGGACCTGCGGTCCTCGGCGTACACCGCGGCGTGGAAGCCCAAGGGCGAGGTGGCCGGGCGGACGGCGACCGTGCGGGTGCTGCACGCGCAGCTGGTGAACGGGGTCGAGAAGCGTTCCGTCGTCAGCCACTTCAACAAGGCGACCAAGGGCCGGATCGTCCGCAGCCTGCTGACCGCGAACGCCGCGCCGAAGAACCCGGCGGAGCTGACGGAGGCGCTGCGGGACCTCGGGTACACGGTGGAGGCGGAGGCTCCCGGCAGGGCGGGCAGGTCGTGGGCGCTCGACGTGGTGGTGCGGGAGATCCACTGATCGGGCTCCGGCAGAGGGGTTCCGCTGAGGGCTCGGCCGCGGGCCCCGCTGAGGGCTCCGCGCATCGGGCTGCGGCAGAACGGCTCCGCTGAGGGCTCTGCCGATCGGGCACTGCTGAGGGCTGCGCGCATCGGCACCGCTGAAGGCTCCGCGCATCGGGCTGCGCCGAGCGGGCTGCGCGCATGGGGCTCCGCTGAGGGGCGTTCGCCGGGTGTGGCGGTCGTCCGTCCGGGGGCATCCGCGCCAGCGTTGCAACATGTGCAACAACCTTTGCGCATGATGCGCGCCCCGGGCAGGATGACGGCATGACTTCGTCGTCGCCCGCGTCCCCGCACGCCTCCGTCCTGGATCTCGCACCCGTCGTCCCCGTCGTCGTGGTCGCGGACGTCTCCGACGCGGTGCCGCTGGCGCGGGCGCTGGTCGCCGGCGGACTGCCCGCCATCGAGGTGACCCTGCGGACCCCGGCGGCACTCGACGCGATCCGGGCCATCGCGGCCGAGGTGCCCGACGCGGTGGTGGGCGCGGGCACGGTCCTGACGCCCGGGCACGTGGCCGCGTCGGTGGCGGCGGGCGCCCGCTTCCTGGTCAGCCCCGGCTGGACGGACGGGCTGCTGGACGCGATGAAGGCGTCCGGGCTGCCCTTCCTGCCGGGGGTGTCCACGACCACCGAGGTGGTGGCGCTGCTGGAGCGAGGGGTGCGCGAGATGAAGTTCTTCCCCGCGCAGGCCGCGGGCGGCACGGCCTACCTGAAGTCACTGGCGGGACCGCTCCCGCAGGCGCGCTTCTGCCCGACGGGCGGCATCGGCCCGGACTGCGCGCCGGACTATCTCGCGCTCTCCAACGTCGGCTGCGTGGGCGGCAGTTGGATGCTCCCGGCCGACGCGGTCGCCGCGCGGGACTGGCGCCGGGTGGAGGACCTCGCGCGGGAGGCGTCGGCACTGCGGCGGTAGTCGCGCCCGCCCCGCATGGAAGGTGCTCCCGCCCACGCGGCGCTGATCGAGCCCACCGCCCCTCCCCGGCCCGCCCCGCCGAGCCCGCTCGGCTCAACTCGGCGCTCAACTCAGCGCTCAGCTCACGCGGATCACCACCTTGCCGAAGGCCGCGCCGCTCTCGTAGTAGCGGAACGCCTCCCCCACCTCGTCGAAGCCGAGGACGCGGTCCACGACCGGGCGGGTGCCGTGCAGTTCCAGAGCCCTGTTCATGGACTCGAAGTGCGCGCGGCTGCCCACGAAGACCCGGCGGATCGTGGCCAGACTCGCCGCGTACGCCGCGTTGGAGATCTCGATCCCGGACCTGCGCCCGTTGCCGGTGATCAGGAGCACGATCTGGCCGTAGAGCGCGGCGGCGCGCACCGACTGCTCGATGGTGTCGGGCCCGTTGGTCTCCACGACGAGGTCGGCGCCGCGACCGCCGGTCAACTCCCTTACAGCACACCCCCATTCGGGGTTCTGGACGTAGTCGACGACGTGGTCCGCGCCGAGAGCCTTCAGCCGGTCCGCCTTGGCCTCGCTCGATGTCGTCGCGATCACCTCGGCACCCAGCGTCTTGGCGAACTGCACAACGAAGAGGGACAGCGCGCCGGTGCCGAGGGTGAGCACGGTCTGGCCGGGGGTGACGGGCTCGCCGCCGGTCAGGCTGTGCCAGGCGGTCACCCCGGCACAGGGCAGACAGGCCGCCTCCTCCCAGGTCAGATGGCCGGGAACGCGCACGGCGGCGTCCTGGCCCAGACAGGCGTACTCGGTCAGCATGCCGTCGAGGGTGGCGCCGGGCTGGTCGAACCGGTCCGGGGTGACGCGGCCGTCCAGCCAGTTCGGGAAGTACGTGCCGACCACCCGGTCACCCACCGCGAACCGGGTCACCTCCGCCCCCACCGCCACGACCTCCCCGGCTCCGTCGCTCAGCGGGATCACGTCGGGCACGGCCTTCAGGGGGTAGGTCCCGTTCAGGATCAGCAGGTCGCGCTTGTTGAGGGAGACGGCACGGACACGGACGAGGATGTCCCGGGGCCCCGGTTCGGGGCGGGGTGACTCGCGCGGCACGATCCCGTCGACGGTGCCGGGCGTTTCGAGGTGGTAGGCGCGCATGTCCGCTCCCTGGGTGGGCTCCTGCGTGGATGCGTCCATGCTGTCCGCGCCGGGAGTCCCGCTCAATTCCCGGCAGGGTATGACGAGTGATTCCCGGCGAGGTACGACGAGTGCCGCCGCGCCGCTGTCGCATCCGTGACGTACAACTGACCGCATGACGACCGGTATCTCCACCGAGCCCCCGCCCTTCGCCCGGGAGCTGCTGCGCTGGCGGCACGCGCGCAGGGTGAGCCAACTGGAGCTCGCCTCACGGGCGGGCACGACGCAGCGGTACGTCAGTTTCATCGAGCGCGGGCGATCGGTCCCCGGCAGAGAGATCGTGATCCGGCTCGCCGAGTCGCTGGGCCTGACCCTGCGGGAGCGCAACGCGCTTCTCCTGGCGGCCGGTTACGCTCCCGCGTTCACCGAGTCGTCGCTCGACGCGGCCGCGCTGAAGCCCGTACGCGAGGCGCTGGACAGCATCCTCGAAGGGCATCTGCCGTATCCGGCGGTGGTGGCGGGGCCGCGCGGTGAACTCGTCGCCGCCAACGCGGCGTTCGACGTCCTGACGGAGGGTGTCGAACCCGGGCTGCTCGAACCGCCGGTCAACGTCCTGCGGTTGGCCCTTCATCCGCGCGGGATGGCGTCACGGGTGGTGAACCTGGACGCATGGGGCCGGCACATCGTGGAGAACCTGCGGGCCCGTTCCCTGCGCAGCCCCGACCCCCGTCTCGACGCGCTGGTCGAGGAGTTGGCCGCGTACGTGCCGGCGAGCGAGCCGGGCGCCGACTATCTCGGCTTCGCCGTACCACTGCGACTGCGGTGCCCGGAGGGCGAGTTGAGGCTGCTCACGACGTTGACGTCGTTCGCCACCGCGGTGGACGTCACCCTCGCCGAACTCCATCTGGAGGCGTTCCTCCCGGCGGACCCGGAGACCGCCGGGATCCTCCGCGACCGGGCCGCGCGGCGGGGATGAGGCCGCCGGGCGGGCCGGTCGGGGTCAGCGCAGATGCGAGGTGTCGTTGAACAGGCGGACGCTCGCGTTGCCGTCCCCGTAGTACGCCACGGCCGACAGCGACGCCGCCGACAGTTCCATCCGGAACAGGGACTCCGGCGGGGCGCCGAGGGCCAGTCGTACGAGGGTCTTGATCGGGGTGACGTGCGTGACGAGCAGGACCGTGCGGCCCGCGTAGGCGGCGATCAGCTTGTCGCGAGTGACGGCCATGCGGAGCGCCGTCGCGGCGAAGCTCTCACCGCCGCCGGTCGGTTCGGCCTCCGGGGAGGCGAGCCAGGCGTCCATGTCCTCCGGGTGGCGTTCACGCACCTCGCCGAAGGTCAGCCCCTCCCAGGCACCGAAGTCCGTCTCGCGCAGGCCGTCCTCGATGACGACGTCGAGGCCGAGCCGGGCGGCGACGGCGCCGGCGGTCTCGCGGGTCCGGGCCAGCGGGGACGCCACGATGGCCTGGATGGTGCCGCGCGCCGCCAGTGCCGTGGCGACGCGCTCGGCCTGTTCGCGGCCCGCGTCGGACAGCGAGGGGTCGCTGCCGCCGCTGCCCGAGAACCGCTTCTGCGGGGTCAGGGGAGTCTCGCCGTGGCGCAGCAGGACGAAGGTGGCGGGGGCGCCCATGTCCGGGGGTGCGCTCCAGCCTGCGGCGGGTGTGGTGGCGGTCACGTTTCTCGCGGCGCGCTTGTCGTCGTCCGCCTTCTCGGCTCGGCCGGCGTCACCAGGCTCTCCGGCTCGGCCGGGGTCTCCCCGCTCCGCGGGCGCCTTGCCGGCTTCGCCGCCGGGGGACGGGGTACCGCCCGTCACCGTCGGCCGGCCGTCGCCCGTCGGGGGCTGGTCGCGCAGTTCCCCGCGCCCCTCACGGGGCGCTGCCCCCTCCGCCAGGATCGCGGCTTCGCCGCCGGACGACGAGGTGCCACCCCTCACCGCCGGCCGGCCGTCGCCCGTTGGGGGCTGGTCGCGCAGTTCCCCGCGCCCCTCACCGGGCGCTGCCCCCGCCGCCAGGATCGCGGCTTCGCCGCCGGACGACGAGGTGCCACCCCTCACCGTCGGCCGGCCGTCGCCCGTCGGAGGCTGGTCGCGCAGTTCCCCGCGCCCCTCACGGGGCACGTGCGTGCCACCCGGCGTCGTCGGCCGGGTCTCGCCCGGCCCGGGCTCGGCGCGCAGTTCCCCGTGCCTCTCACGGGGCGACTCGGCGCGGGATTCCTTCAGGGCTGCTCGGGCCCTTGCCGCGCCCGCTGTGGCGTCGCCGGGTGGGGCCGTCGGCTCGGGGGGCGTGGAGCGGGTCGTGCGGGCGTTCAGTTCGGCGGTCGACGCCGACGGGGACCAGGGCTCGCCGCGCTTGCCGGCGTCCATCGCCTCGTTGGCCAGACGGTCCGCGTGCTTGTTGCGCTCGCGCGGCATCCACTCGTACGTGACCTGGGAGCCCGGGAGGACCGCGGCCGCCCGTGCCGCCAGCGGCTTCATGTCCGGGTGCTTGATCTTCCAGCGCCCGGACATCTGCTCCACGACGAGCTTGGAGTCCATCCGGACCCTGACCCGTGCGGTCGCGTCGAGGTCGCGGGCCGCCTCGAGGCCCGCGACCAGGCCCCGGTACTCGGCGACGTTGTTGGTGGCGACGCCGATGTACTCGGCGCGCTCCGCCAGCGTCTCCCCGGTGGCCGCGTCGATGACCACGGAGCCGTAGCCCGCGGGCCCCGGGTTGCCCCGGGAACCGCCGTCGGCCTCGACGATGAACTCCCGCACGGACGAGCCTCCCTACAGGCCGGACTCGGACGTACGCACCAGGATGCGCTGGCAGTTCTCGCAGCGCAGCACGGCGTCGGGAGCGGCCGCCTTCACCTCGTTGACCTCGGTGATGTTGAGCTCCAGGCGGCAGCCCTCGCAGCGGCGCTGGAAGAGCCGGGCGGCGCCGACGCCACCCTGCTGGAGGCGCAGCTTGTCGTAGAGCTTGAGGAGATCGGCGGGCACGGAGGCGGAGATGACCTCGCGCTCCTTGGTGACCGAGGCCGCCTCACCGTCGAACTCCTCGAAGGCGGCGTCCCGGCGCGCGGTCGCGTCGTCGATCTTCGCCTGGACGGAGGAGACCCGCTCGGTCAGCTCGGCGACCCGCTCCTGGGCGGACTCGCGGCGCTCCATGACCTCCAGGACGACGTCCTCGAGGTCGCCCTGGCGCTTGGCGAGGGAGACGATCTCGCGCTGGAGGTTCTCCAGGTCCTTGGGGGAGGTGACGGCACCCGAGTCGAGGCGCTGCTGGTCGCGGACGGCACGCTGACGCACCTGGTCGACGTCCTGCTCGGCCTTGGTCTGCTCGCGGGCGCAGTCGCTCTCCTCGGTCTGCGCGGCGACGAGCAGGTCGCGGAGCTGGGTGAGGTCCTTGTTCAGCGACTCGATCTCGGCGTGCTCGGGCAGCGACTTCCGCTTGTGCGCGAGCTGCTGCAGGCGCGAGTCGAGGGACTGGACGTCGAGAAGTCGGATCTGGTCGGCGGGCGCGGCGTTCAGTTGGGGGCTCCTGATGTGTCGTTGTGTGAGGCCGCGTGGGCGGTCCAGGGGTCGGTGACCGTCCGGGAGACGTGGACGCGCAGTCCCCATCCCTTCCGGTCGGAGATCTCGTCGAGCTGGGCGGCGGCCAGCTCGCACCAGGGCCATTCGGTGGCCCAGTGCGCCGCGTCGAGCAGCGCGAGAGGACTGTGGGCGCGGGCCTCGGACACCGGGTGGTGCCGCAGGTCCGCGGTGAGGAACGCGTCCACGCCCGCGGCGCGCACGTCGTCGAAGAGGCTGTCCCCGGAGCCGCCGCTGACCGCGACGGTCCGCACCAGGGCGTCGGGGTCACCCGCGACGCGGATGCCCTGCGCGGTGGCGGGCAGCCGCTCGGCGGCGCGGGCGGCGAGTTCGCGCAACGTCAGCGGATGGTCGAGTTCGCAGACGCGGCCGAGGCCACGGCGCCCCTCGGGGTCGGTGACGTCCGGTACGAGGGGCCGTACGACCCGCAGGTCCAGCGCCCCGGCCAGCGCGTCGCTGACTCCCGGGTCGGCACGGTCGGCGTTGGTGTGGGCGACGTGCAGCGCGATGTCGTTCTTGATCAGCGTGTGCACGACCCGGCCCTTGAAGGTGCCGGCCGCCACCGTCGTCGTACCGCGCAGATAGAGCGGGTGGTGGGTGACGAGCAGGTCGGCTTCCAGCTTCACCGCCTCGTCGACGATCTCCTGGACCGGGTCGACGGCGAACAGGACGCGCGTGACGTCCTGGTCGGGGTCGCCGCAGACGGTGCCGACCGCGTCCCACCCCTCGGCCCGCTCGGGGGGCCAGAGGGCGTCGAGCGCGGCGATGACTTCAGACAGACGGGGCACGGGGAAAGGCTACCTGTCCCACGTCCCTGTCCGACCGGTCGTGGGCCGGCGGCCCGTATCGGGCGCGGGCGGCGGACGCGCGGGTCCGCGCCGGGGCGGCGGGCGGGCCGGGGTTCCCGCCCCTTCCGGCGCACGTCTTCCCGCCATCGTTCAGCACATCCGCCCCGTTCCCTCAGGCGAATCCCGACAGGGCCACCCTTATGTGTGAAGCAACAGCCCGTCGTCCCCCCGCCTGTGCGTGCGAAAACTACCTTCGTCGCCGGAGGTGACCGAACGATGACGGCCGGTGCGAGAGAACCCGAGGTGCGGAGCGAGCGCGCGATCGGCGGCGGGTACGGTGACGCCGCGAGCCGGTGGGCCGCTCCTCCCGTCTGCGTGATCACCGCCGACGGCGCCTACGGGGCACGGCTCGCCCGCGACGGCGAGTCCTGGTATCCGGAGCGCTGGACCCTCGACGGCCCCGAGCCGTACGCCGTACCGCTGCCCGGTCCGCAGCCGGAACCACCCGGCACCGAGGTGCTGCCGCTGACCGACGGCAGGGTGCTGATCCATCGTGTGAACGACGGACGCCACGCCTTCTCCCTCCTGTATCCGACCGGTCCGGGCACCGGTGAGCTCCCGCTGGGCGCGGTGGAGTGCCCCGACGCGGGCACCCTGCTGCGGCTTCTGCCGCCCGCGCCGGACGGGGAACGCGCGTACGCCCTCGCGGTGGGCCGGGGGTCGACGGCGGTGTGGCAGGTGGCGGGCGGCGCGTTCGGCCCGGAGCATCTGGCGGAGGTCCCGGGCCACTGCTCGGGAGGGGTGTGGCTGGACCGCACGGGACGCCTGCTCGCGCTGGACCGCTCCCAGGACGGCCGTACGAAGACCGTGGTCGTCGACCTGGAACGCGGCGGAGAGGTGTCGCCGCTCCTCCAGATCTCCGAGCACAGCAACGACCGGCTGCTCCTCGCGGACGCGGACAGCGGACTCCTGCTCATCCGGTCCGACGCGCCGTCGCCCGGCCGGGACCGGCTCGGCTGGGGCGTGCTCGGCAGCACCCTGCCCGTCCGCTTCCCGGACTGTCTGAGCGCGACGGGGTGTTCGATCAGCCCGTTCGCGATCCAGCCGGGCCAGGTGCTGACCCCGGAGTCCTGCGCGGTCGCCCTGCGCGTGGACGGACCGGGCGGCACCTGGGTGGGGGTGTGGCGTCCGGCCGAGCGCCGGATCCACCATCGCCCGGCGCCGGAGGGCTGGTTGCCCGGCACCGGACTGTGGACCGCGGAGGGGGTGCTCCACCTGCCGTACGTGACAGGGGTCGTCCCGTGCGGTGTCGCCCGGCTGGAGGCGACCGAGCGGGCGGGGGGCCCGGACACGGGGGATCCCGCTCCCCCCGGTCTCCCCGCACCGCGGCCGGTCCCCCTCCAGCAGGCGCCCCTGCGGCCCGCGCCGCCGGCCGGTTCACCGCACCCGGCCCCGGGAACCGAGTCGCCCCGGGCGTTCCCGGTGCACCTGACCCTGAGCGGCGGCACCGCCCGCGCCCCGAGGGACGAAACGGTCCGCGCCGCCGACGGAACGGGGGCATCACCCGCCGGTACGGGTCCCGTGCCCGGGGGCCAGGAGCCGCTGTCGACGGTGACGAGCCTCACCCCGAGGACCTCGCCCGGTGAAGCGCGGTGGGCGGACACGAACCCCGGCCTCGCGACGGGCGGGGCGCTCCCGCCCGTCGTGCGGCTCGCCGGCGAAGGGACCGAACCGGTCCGGCCGGTCGCGCGACGCGCCCCCGAGCCCGGGAGGCCCGCCCGGCCGCAACCGAGCCGCTGGACCAGGGTTCCCCTGCCCCTCGCACCGGAACGAAGCCGCCGGACCGGACCCGCCGGGACTCCCGCGCAGGAGCAGGACACCTGGACCCGGCCCACCGGAACACCGGCGCCGGACCAGAGACACCGGACCGCACCCGCCGGGACACCCACGACCGAGGCGGACCTCTGGACCAAGGTCGCCGAGACTCCCCCGCCCGGCATGAGTCTCAGGACCCGGGCCGACGGGACACTCCCGGGCGGCATGACCGTCACCCTCGAACCGGCCGGGCCGCTTCCGCCGGCCACGACCATCGGCATCGACCAGGCCACCGCCGCCATCGGGGCCACCGAGGCCACCGCCGAGGCCGGGCTCGCCATCGAGGCCGGGTCCGCCCCGCAGCCCGAGGCGGACATCGCGGCGGAGGCCCCCACCGAAGCCGCCTCGGTCGCCGGACCCGGCCGCACCACCGATCCCGGTCGCGCCCAGCCCGCCCGCACCCAGCCCGCCCGCACCGAACCCACCCTCTGGACCAAGGTCGCCGAGACTCCCCCGCCCGGCATGAACCTCGGTGCCCCGCCCGGCGCGACACCCGCGGGCGGCACCGTTTCCGGGGACGGGATCACCGACGCGGTGCCGACCGCCGGCGAGTTCAGGGAACAGGTCGCCCTGAGGCCCCTCGCCGCCGTGGCGCACGGACCCGCGGAATCCGGGGTTCCGAGTGTGTTGGCCCACACGGACGAGGAGAAAAGGGGCAGCACGGGCGAAGAAACGTCACCCTCCGACTCCCGTGCGATGACCGCACGTTAGACTCCCCCGGCTGTAAAGAAGGATCTTGCATACGGGGTGAACACTTCAATGAACGACTCGAGCACCATGGAAGCGCCGGGCACCGACGTCCACGAGACGTCGGCCGCCCGGTCCGAAGGCCACGGCAGACACCGCGGCCCGGTCTCCGGCCACGACGACGAGGCGACCCCTCAGGGCCGCCACCGCAAGCCGTCCGGCCAGTCGGCCACGGCGGTCTGACGGACCTCACGACAGCCGAAACCGGCGTACGGCCCCGCTCGCACCATGGCGAGCGGGGCCGTCTCCGTGTGGGGCTCCCCCCGGCCGGTGGGGCTGCCCCACCCCGGCCGACAGCCGACCACGGCCCGCCGACGGCCGTCCGCTCAGCGAGGCGACCCCTCCGCTCGACGAGGCGAGCCCTCAGCGAGGAGAACCCTCCCGTTTGAGCCCCAGCACCTCCATCGCCGCGAAGGTCTCGCCGCTCGGCCGGTCCGCGTAGTACGGGGTGAGCAGCGCGTCGAGTTCATCGTGGCTGAAGGTGTCCTGCTTGCTGTCGAACTTCGCCGCCACCCGCGGCCGTTCGACGACCGCGACCATTCCGCCGTGCACGACGAGGAGCTGCCCGTTGACGTGCGCGGCGGCGGGTGAGGCCAAGTAGCCGACGAGCGGGGCGACATGCTCGGGGGCGAGCGGGTCGAGGCCCTCGTCCGGCTGTCCGAATCCGGCGAAGACGTCCTCCGTCATACGGGTGCGGGCGCGTGGGCAGATGACGTTGGCCGTGACGCCGTACTTGGCGAGTGCCAGCGCCGTCGAGGTGGTCAGGCCGACGATTCCGCCCTTCGCCGCCGCATAGTTGGGCTGTCCGGCGGAGCCGGCGAGGAACGCCTCGGAGGAGGTGTTCACGATCCGCCCGTAGACGGGCCCGTCGGCCGTCTTGGAGCGGGCCCGCCAGTGCGCGGAGGCGAAGTGGGTGGTGTTGAAATGGCCTTTGAGGTGGACCCTGATGACCGAGTCCCACTCGTCCTCGGACATCGAGAAGACCATCCGGTCGCGCAGGATGCCCGCGTTGTTGACGAGGATGTCCAGTCTCCCGAACGCGGTGACGGCCGACTCGACCAGTTCGCGGGCCTGTTCGTGATCGGCGACGTCCCCGGTGTGGGCGACGGCCCGGCCGCCGGCGTCGCGGATCTCGGCGGCGACCTCTTCGGCCGGGGTGGCCGAGGCCGCGCCCGATCCGTCCCGTCCGGACTGCCCGTAGTCGTTGACGACGACGGCGGCGCCCAGCCGGCCGAGTTCCAGCGCCTCGGCCCGGCCGAGCCCGCGCCCCGCGCCGGTGACGATCGCGGTGAGCCCTTCAAGTGGCAGTGACATCAGGGTCCTTAGCGGTTGGGGTGGAGGTCCGCACCGGCGGCCGCCCGGGTCAGATCTCGATGCACGTCCGCAGGGCGGTGCCCGAACGCATCTGGTCCAGCGCCTCGTTGATCCCGGCCAGCGGCACCCGGTGGGTGATCAGGCCTTCGAGGTCGATGCGGCCCGCCCGCCACAGGGCGATCGTGCGCTCGTAGGAACGCAGGACGTCCCCGCCGCCGTACATGGAGGGCAGGATGCGCTTCTCGTCGAAGAACAGCTCGAACATGTTGAGCTGGAGGACGTCGTCCATGGCGCCGGCGCCGACGACGACGAGGGTGCCGCCGCGACGGGTGTGGTCGTAGGCGGTGCGGGCGGTGGCGGACTTGCCGACGACCTCGAAGACGTAGTCGAAGCCCTCGCCCGCGGTCACCGACTGCTTGGCGTCGGCGAGTTCGTCGGGCGAGACGGCCTTGGTGGCGCCGAAGCCGAGGGCGGCCTCGCGGCGGGAGGCGACCGGGTCGACGGCGACGATCTCCGCGGCTCCCTTGAGCCGGGCGCCCTGGATGGCGGAGATGCCGACGCCTCCGCAGCCGATGACGGCGACCGACGAACCGGCCTCCACGTCGGCGGTGTTGAGGGCCGCGCCGAGTCCGGTGGTGACGCCGCAGCCGATCAGGGCGGCTATGTCGAAGGGCACGTCGTCGGGGATCGGGACCGCGCAGCCGGCGGCGACGACGACCTCCTCGGCGAAGGTGCCGGTACCGGCGAAGCCGAAGACGTCGCCGCCGGGGCGCTTGAAGTTGGGGGTGCCCGCGTTCATGAAGCCGGCCAGGCACAGTTCGGTCTGGCCCCGCTTGCAGGAGGGACAGGCGCCGCAGGCGGGCAGCCAGCAGATGACGACACGGTCGCCGGGCTTCACATGGGTGACGCCCTCGCCCACCTCGGTGATCTCACCGGCGCCCTCGTGCCCGGGCACGAACGGCGCGGGCTGCGGCAGGACGCCGTTCATGGCGGACAGGTCCGAGTGGCACAGTCCCGTGGCCCGCACGCGGATGCGCACCTTGCCGGGCCCGAAGCCCACCGCCTCGACGTCGTCGAGGACCTCGAGCTTGTCCTGGCCTGTCTCGTGCAGTACGGCTGCGCGCATGGTGCGGCTCCCCTCGGGACGGTTCGTACGGGTGTCAGACGTGTTCGACGACGGTGTCGGCGAGGACCGGCGCGTCGTCCCGCTCGACCGCGCTCACCGCCACCCGGACCGTGCCGTCGCCCGGCCACATCCGGATGCGCAGGGTCTCGCCGGGGAAGACGACTCCGGCGAAGCGGGTGGTGTAGGCGCGGACGCGGGTCACATCGCCGCCGAGCAGGGTGTCGACGACGGCCTTGAGCGTCATGCCGTACGTGCACAGCCCGTGCAGGATGGGCCGGTCGAAGCCGGCGAGCTTGGCGAACTCGGGGTCGGCGTGCAGCGGGTTCCAGTCCCCGGAGAGCCGGTAGAGCAGGGCCTGTTCCTCGCGGATCGGGCGTTCGACGGTCCGGTCCGGTGGGCCGGAGGGGGCTTCGAGGCGGGCACTGGGTCCACGGTCGCCGCCCCAGCCGCCTTCGCCGCGTACGAAGATCTGGGCGTCGTTGGTCCACAACGGGCCCTCGGCGTCGGTCACTTCGGTGCGCATGACGAGGACGGCGGCGGTGCCCTTGTCGTAGACGGCGGCGATGCGGCCGGTGGCGGTGGCCTTGCCCTCGGCGGGGATCGGCCGGTGCAGCCGGACGCTCTGGCCGCCGTGCAGGACGCGGGCGAGGTCGACGTCGATGCCGGGCATGGACAGTGAGCTGATCACGCCCGGTGAGCCGGCGCCCGCGACGGTGGCGAAGCTCGGCAGGACGTGCAGCCGGGATTCGAGGGTGTAGCGCAGTTCGTCGGGGTCGGTCGCGGGGACGCCCGCGCCGAGGCCGAGGTGGTAGAGCTGGACGTCCTTGTGACTCCAGGCGATCTCGCCGGTCCGCGGCTGGGCTGCGACGGCCTTGGCGGCGTCAATGGGCATGGGGCTCCTTGCTCGACTGCGCGAAAGACCTCGGTGCGGCCGTCCGCACCGTCGGCCGCACCGAGGTCGACTCCGGGCCGTGGAACCCGCTCGTTCTAGAACGCGTTCCAGTACGGCGAACCCTTGTATAGCCGAGCGCCCAGCACTTGTGAAGACTACTGACGCCATGTCAGATCGAGTCGCCGCCCGCCCGCGGCGGGTCGCGTCGCGGTCGGCGGCCGTGACATTTGTCCCGGCCGATCGCCGACAAGTGCATCTGCCGGGGCACCGCCCCGGACCTCTAGCGTCGTCCTCATGACACGGACAACGGGGACGACGGCGGGAAAGCCGGCGGGAACGTGCGCGCCGCCGGTGACGGGGACGGCGCCCGCGGTGCGCTTCAGGGGTGCGGTCAAGACCTTCGGCGACGTGCGCGCCGTGGACGGTCTCGACCTCGACGTGGCGAGCGGCGAGACGGTGGCGCTGCTGGGACGCAACGGCGCGGGGAAGTCGACGACGATCTCCCTGCTCCTCGGCCTGGACGAGCCGGACGAGGGCTCGGTCGCCCTCTTCGGCGGCCGCCCGCAGGCGTCGGTGCGCGCCGGGCGGGTCGGCGCGATGCTCCAGGACACGCGGCCGGTGCCGCGGGTCACCGTGCGGGAGCTGGTCTCCTTCGTGGCGGGACGCTATCCGGCGCCCCTGCCGGTGGCCGAGGCGCTGCGGCTCGCGGGCATCACGGAACTGGCCGGGCGGCGCGTCGACCGGCTGTCCGGAGGGCAGGCGCAGCGGGTGCGGTTCGCGGTGGCGCTCGCCGGGAACCCCGCGCTGATCGTGCTCGACGAACCCACCGCGGCACTCGACGTGGAGGCACGGCACGCGTTCTGGGAGTCGATGCGGGCCTACGCCCGGCGCGGCCACACCGTGCTGTTCTCCACGCACTACCTGGAGGAGGCCGACGCGCACGCCGACCGGATCGTCGTCGTCGACCGGGGGCGGATCGTCGCGAACGGGACCGGGGCGGAGCTTCGGCGGGCGGCGGGCGGCAATCTGGTCTCCTTCGACCTGGCGGGGCTCGACCCGGACGGTCTGGCGCTGCTGCCGGGTGTGGTCGCCGTGGAGGTGCGCGAGGGGCGGGCCCGGCTGCGCACGGACGACTCGGACGCGACGGTGGTCGCGCTGGCCGAACGGGGTGCGGTCCGCGGCCTGGAGGTCGTCCCCGCGTCCCTGGACGACGCTTTCATGGCCCTCACCTCGCGCGACCGGGAGACGGTGTGATGTTCGACTATCTGCGGCTCGAAGTGCGCCGGACGCTGCGCGACACCGGCTTCGTGATCGGCGGTGTCGCGATGCCGGTGATGATGTATCTGCTGTTCACCAATCTCGGCGGTGGCGACGACGGCGCGTGGAAGACGGCCTCGATGGTCGGCATGGCCGCCTACGGGGCGGTCGGCTCGGCGCTGAACACGGGCGGCGGGGTCGCCGAGGACAAGGTGAGCGGCTGGCTGCGGCAGCTCCGGGTGACCCCGATGACCTCGCGCCAGGTGGTGCTGGGGCGGGCGCTGACCGGTTCGGTGACCGTGCTGCCCGCGATCGTCGCGGTGCTCGCGGCCGGCGGTCTGGTCAACGGCGTACGGCTGGACGTCTGGCAGTGGGCCGCGACGGCCCTGCTGCTGTGGCTCGGCTCGGTCCCGTTCACCCTGCTGGGCCTCGGCAACGGCTACCGGATGACCGCGCAGACGACGGGTGTCGCGAACATGGTGTGCAATCTGGGGCTGGCGCTGGTGGGCGGCCTGTGGTTCCCCATCGCCCTCTTCCCCGGCTGGCTGCGCTCGGTCTCCGCGTACACGCCCACGAACCGGTTCGCGCAGCTCGGTGTATCGGTCACCGAGGGCCGGGCACCCGGCCTCACGGCGGTGGCGGTACTGGTGGCCTGGCTGCTGGCGTTCGGTTCGTACGCCGTGGTCTCGTACCGTCGATCCGCACGAACCGTCTGAACGGGGAGCGGGACATGTCCTGGATGAGAGGGATCGGCTGCCAGGTCCGCGCGTTGCGGGCCGAACGGAGTCGCTGGAAGGCCGACATGGAGCGGTTCAAGGAGGAACAGCGGGCCGCGCGCAGGAGCGGCGGCGCGATGCCGGAGAACCCGGGGCCGCCGCCGACCGGCTTCGCGCTGCTGCCGTGGCTGCTGCTGGGGATGGGCGCGTTCTCCAACCTCTTCCAGGGCAGGACACCGCAGCCCTGGGTCGGCGCGGTGGGCCTGCTGGCCTTCAACTCGCTGTACATCTACGTGACGTTCCGGGCATTCACGAAGCCGACACGGGAGGCCCGATCGACCCGGGTGGCGCTCGTCCTGATGGGCGTGGTCACCTGCGCGCTGGCCATCGGGTACGGCGGAACCTGGCTCTACTTCTTCCCGCTGCTCGGGCTGGCCACCGGGGCGGTGGTGCGCGGCCCCTGGCTCGGGAAGATCGGGTTCGGTCTGACGGTGCTGGCCGCGTCGGTGTCCGTCTTCCGGGCGGGCTGGGACGCGGTGAACGTGGCCTACGGCACCTTCCTGTCCACGATGGTGACGGCCGCGATCCTCTCCCTGTCCGAGGCCGTGCGGGAACTGCGGGCGGCCCGCGAGGAGTTGGCGCGCCGGGCCGTGGAGAAGGAGCGGATGCGCTTCTCCCGCGACCTGCACGACCTGCTCGGGCACACGCTCTCCGTCATCGTGGTGAAGTCGGAGGCGGCCCGCAGGCTGGCTCCCCGGGATCTGGACGCGGCGCTCGTGCAGGTCACGGACATCGAGTCGGTCGGCCGGCAGGCGTTGACGGAGATCCGCGAGGCGGTCACCGGCTATCGCGAGGGCAGCCTCGCCACGGAGTTGGACCGGGCCCGCTCGGCGCTGTCCGCGGCGCGGGTGGAGCCGGTCGTCCGGCAGTCGGGGCCGCCGCTGGTCCCGCAGACCGAGGCCCTGCTCGGCTGGGTGCTCCGCGAGGCCGTCACCAACGTCGTGCGCCACAGCGACGCGACGCGGTGCGAGATCACCGTCGACGGCACCGCGGACCTGGTCCGGCTGACCGTCTCGGACAACGGCACCGACGCCTCCCCGGCGGACCCCGAACCGGGCATCGGCGGAACCGGCCTCAAGGGCCTCACCGAACGCCTCGCGACGGCCGGCGGCTCCCTGCGGGCGGGCCGGACGGCGCGCGGCGGTTTCGAGGTGAGGGCCGAACTCCCGGTGGAGGTGACGGATTTGACGGAGGCGTCGGTCTGAGGGACGGAACACCGCGCGGCGGCGGGCGGGCCCGGTGGGCCGGCCCGCCGCCGGGCGGCCGGGGCTACGGTGCCCAGGGTGACGTGACGGCCCAGCTCACGTCGTCCGTCCACGAGGTGGCGGTGTCGAAGGCGTTCGTGCCGCCGTTGCTCGCTATGTAGACGTTGTAGTTGTAGTGCCGGAGGTATCTCGTCGGGTAGTTGTACGACGCGAACGAGGTCCCCGTACCGCTCTTGCCGGTCTGGGCGCAGAACGTGGCGTCCTGCCTGAACTGCGTGGTGCCGGTCATGGGTTGCCGGGTGAGCCGGTAGTCGAAGTGCCGCAGGAAGTCGCCCGGGTAGTTCCGTGATTCGAAGGAGTAGCAGGAGCTGTCGGCGAGCCCCCGGCGGACGATCCAGGTGGCGTCGCTCTTGTCGAGTGCCGAACTGCTCGACGTGATCGTCGAGACGACCGCCGCGTTGTTCTGGTGGCGGATGTAGCCGGTCGTGCAGCACGAGGTGGTCGCGCGCAGCGAGATCTCGGACCCGGCCGTCAGCGAGCCCGTGCTGCCGGTCGAGCCGCCGTAGCCGACGGAGACGATGTTCGACTGCACCTGGTTGTCCGCGGCGTCCGTCGGGATGCCCGAGGTCATGACGCCCTCGAAGAAGGACCCGATGGAACCGTTGCTGTTGTCGCCGCCGGTGCCGAGGACGATCGCGCCTTCCTGGTGCATGGGCGAGTAGCCTCCGGCGGTGGGTTCACCGCCGGAATAGGTGGTCGTGAGACCGCCCGATTGGGCGTTGCCGTATTTCAGCGCGAAATGGTCCTGACCGTTGTTCTTCAGCAAAGCGGTCACGAACGGCATCGCACCGGTGCCGGTGTTCGACGTGTTCCTGCTGTATCCGGCGTCCGACTGGAAGAGCCCGTTCTCCAGGTCGGCCTGCACCCACGGGCCCTGGCCGTAGCAGGGCGAGAACCAGCACTCGGTGCCGAAGTTGATCGCGTCCATGTGGCCGTTGCCGGTGTCGAGGTTGTTGGTCTCGGCGTTGCCGTAGTCGAAACAGCAGCTCCCGTTGACGTGGGTGCCGGAGGTCACCATGTACATCCCCTCGGCGGCACCGTTCGTGGCGACTCCCGAGGTGGAGTTGTCCCGGTAGCCCATGCCGGCGGAGATCTCCAGACCGTAGACCTGATGGCCGCCGGCGGTCACCGGCAGGGCGTCCGCGGGCGCCCCGACATCGGCGGCTCCCGCCCCGCCGGCACCCTCGATCGTGAGGTCGTTGTGGCGCGACGACTGGTCGTAGATCTTCGTGACGATGCAGGTGGTGCCGCCGCAGAAGGTGTCCTGCGCGGCCGCGTTCGCGTACCCGCCGGCCGCGAGGAGACCGATGTTCGCGGTGCCGCCGTCGGAGGCGCGCTGCACCTGGTAGAGCGAGCCGTTGTACGAGGAGTAGAGCGCCCTGACGAGGCTGTGCGCGGCGACGCAGGGGGTGCCGGCGGCGGCGTAGACGTCGCACGGGAGCGACCCCGCGGCGATGGCCCGCGGCGCCCCGACGGCGAACGCGACGACGGCCGCCATCACCGACAGCACGGCCAGGACTGTGTTCCTCAGGCGCCGTAAGCGCACGAAGGATGACAACACGGTGCACCTCTTCCGTTCCTGGTAGGACAGTGCGGGTGCCCGGTCGAAATACCGGACATCGTTCGATCGATATGCCGAACCAATTCCCGGTCGAAATTCCGAACGTTTGCAGAAAACTGCCCGGCTCGGGAATGGCCAAGGGGAGCGCTGAATTCCGAGGCGATTATTTGCCCGTGGCCGGGGGCCGTCAAGACGCGCGGACGGGGACGGCGACGATTCCCGGGGTCCGCCGTAACGCGCGGGGCGATCCGCGGGACACGCCTCTCGCCTTACGCTTGGCCGCGTGAACGAGATGCCCCGGGACCACCGGCCCGCCAAGTCCGTCCGTGTCCTGCTCGCCGAGGACCAGCAGATGATGCGTGGGGCGCTCGCTCTGCTGCTCGGGATGGAGCCGGACATCGAGGTGGTCGCGCAGGTGTCCGCGGGCGACCAGATCGTGGACGCGGTGCTGGTCGGCCGGCCCGACGTGGCCCTGCTGGACATCGAGTTGCCGGGGATGAGCGGGCTGGACGCCGCCGCCGAACTGCGTGAGCAGGCGCCCGACTGCCGGGTGCTGATCCTCACCACCTTCGGGCGCCCCGGCTATCTGCGCCGGGCCATGGAGGCGGGCGCCGCCGGGTTCCTGGTCAAGGACGGACCCGTGGAGGAACTGGCCGAGGCGATCCGGCGCGTGCTGACCGGGGAGACCGTCATCGATCCGGCGCTCGCCGCCGCCGCGCTGAGCGCCGGCCCCAATCCGCTCACGGCCCGCGAGTGCGACGTGCTGAAGGCCTCGGTGGACGGTGCCACCGTCGCCGACATCGCCGGGAAGCTGCACCTCTCCGAATCGACCGTCCGCAACTACCTCTCGTCCGCGATCGGCAAGACGGGCACCCGCAACCGCATGGAGGCGATGCGGGAGGCCCGCCAACAGGGCTGGCTGTAGGGCCTGTTCACCCGGATCGCGGCGAGGGCCGGTTCGCCCCCGGTCATGGCGGTGGCCGCCGCCGGGTGTCCTGCGGTGGCCACCGCCTCGTCCTTCAGCGGCTGCCCCCGCTACTTGGTCACCTTCGCCGTCCCCGGCCCGCGGCCCTTGCCCTCCGGAGCCACACACACGAACCAGTCGGGCAGGGAACCGGGCACCCGCCAGATCAGGTTCGGAACGCCATAGGGAAGCATGGTGCCCCGGTGGGGGACCCTCCGGGCCTCGACCGTCGTGCCGTCATCCCAGGTGCAGGTGACCTCCTTGGCGGTCTGGGCGACCTTGCCGATCACGAGCCCCTGAGGAGGCTTCTTCATCTCCTTGGCCGCCTCGGCGTCGAGCGGCAGCGAGAAGGCCTCGATGTCCTTGCCCGAGAACGGATCCTTCCTCTGGGCTCCGTCGATCGTGTCCCTCGAGGGCCCTACTCCCACCCGGACAACGCTGACGAAGGCCCACTTCTTGTCCGCGACGTCCGGAGCGTCCCTGGCACCCGTCGGCGTGACGCCGTACTGGGTCATCATCGTGCGCTGCTTCCGGGCCTCCGCCTCGTCCTTCGGCGCCGGCCACATATCCACGAGGACAGTCCATGTCTTGTCGTCGGGGTTGGTCCACTGCGACACGAAGGTGCCCCGTGGCCCGAGGGTCCGCCACTCCTCCGGAAGGCCGCCCGGTCCGGTCCCGGGGCTGATCGACGGGCGAAGGGGGCCGGCCGGCACGACCCCCTTGGCGTCGTCGCCGCTGCCGCCGGTCAGCGCCAGCGTCCCCGTGGACCCGGCCACGACCAGGGCGACCGCCGCCGCCGTCGCCCAGCGGCGCGCCCTGCGGCGCCGGCCGCCGCGCAGCACCGCCTGGTAGGGGGCCGTACCGATCTCGACCTCGTCCGCCGCCTCGGCCAGCAGGAAGGAGATGTCCGCGTCCGTCGCCGCCATGTCGTGATTCGTCTCCCGGTCCGCGCTCATCGGATCCGCCCTCCCTGCGCCATCGTGTCCGCCAGTCCCGGTACGGCACGGAGCTTCGCTATGCCCTTGGCCGCGTTGCTCTTCACCGCGCCCACCGAGCAGCCCATCGCCTCGGCCGCCTGGCTCTCGCTCAGGTCCTCCCAATAGCGCAGGACCACCGCCTCGCGCTGGCGCGGGGGCAGCCCGGCCAGCGCGGTGATCAGGGCGCCGCGGTCGTCGGCGCGGGCGATCGGGTCGTCGCTGTCGGGTACCTCGCCCCCGATCCCCGAGTCGTCCTTCGGCGCGAGGAACTCCTTGAGTTTTCTGCGGTGTCTTCGAGCGTGGGCGTTGATCATCATGCGCCGCACATACGCGTCCGGCTCGTCGGCCGAGCCGACCCGGCGCCATGCCACGTACACCTGCTCCAGTGTCGTCTGGACCAGGTCCTCGGCGGCGTGCTGCTCCCCCGTCAGGAGAAACGCCGTACGCATCAGCCGCGGCCAGCGGCCGACGACGAAGCTCTGGAACTCCTCGTCCCGAGCCTGTTTCCGAACCCCCATGGGAACCTCCTAGTGACTGAAGGAGTCCACGGGCACCTGATTTCGTTGCCTCACCGCCGAGACGTCGTCCGCGGCAGCCACGAGAGCATCAGGACGGCCCCGGCCAGCAGCATCACGCCGCTGACGCGGAACGCCAGCGCGTACCCGGCGGTCAGCGCCTCCCCGGAGACGCTTCCCCCGGTACGGGCCGCCGCGATCGTGGACATGACCGCGAGTCCCAGGGAACCGCCCATCACCCGCGAGGTGTTGACGAGGCCCGAGACGACTCCCGCGTCCTCCGGCACCGCGCCCGAGGTCGCGATCGCGGCCAGCGGTGTCGCGGCCAGACCTGCGCCCGCCATCATCAGGACGCCGGGGAGCATGATGGCCGTGAGGTACGGGCCGTCCGCCGTCATGGTCGACTGCCAGCCGAAGCCCGCCGCGGCCAGGAGCGTGCCGAGGACCGCCACGTTGCGCGCCCCGACGACCGGCATGAGGCGGGGCGCCGACTTCGAGCCGACGACCACGGCGAGCGAGCTCGGCACCAGGGCGAGGCCCGCGCCGAGCGGCGAGTAGCCGAGCACGTTCTGCGCGTACAGCGTCATGAAGAACCACATGCAGAACATCGCCGAGCCGGAGACGAACATGGCCGCGTTCGCCGACGACACCGAGCGCAGCCGCAGCAGCTTCAGCGGCATCAACGGCGCCTTGGTCCGGGCCTCGACGGCCAGGAAGACCCCGATGAGGGCCGCTCCCGCGCACAGCGGTACGAGTGTCGCCGCCGCGGTCCAGCCCTCGGCCTCCGTCTGCACGATCCCGTACGCCAGGGTCGCGAGTCCCGCCGTCACCAGGAGCGCGCCCGGCAGGTCGAGCCGCCGCCCGTCCCCGGCCCGGCTCTCCACCAGCCGGTACGCCGCGCCGGCCAGCACGATGGCGCCGACCGGCACGTTGATGAGGAGCACCCAGCGCCACGACAGCCCGTCGACCAGCAGTCCGCCGACGAGCCCGCCCGCCGCGCCGCCACCGGCGCCCACGGCGGTCCAGGTCGCGATGGCCCGCGCGCGTGCCGCGCCCTCGGGGACGGCCGACGTCAGGATCGTCAGGGTCGAGGGGGCGAGCACCGCGGCTCCCAGTCCCTGCGCGGCGCGCGCCAGGAGCAGTTGGGTGCCCTCCTGGGCGAGGCCGCCGGCGGCCGAGGCGAGCGTGAAGAGCGCGAGACCCACCAGGAACATCCGCTTGCGCCCGTACAGGTCACCGGCCCGCCCGCCGAGGAGCATGAATCCGGCGAAGGCGATGGAGTAGGCGTTCACCACCCACTGCAGTCCAGGGGCGCTCAGCCCCAGGTCGGTGCGCATGGACGGCAGGGCCACGTTGACGACGGACACGTCCAGGACGACCAGGAACTGTCCGGCACACGCGAGCGCGATCACCACCCAGGTGGGCGGGGCGGTACGGGCGGTCGTCCGGATGTCTTCAGCGGCTCGGAGCATGGCTGTCATGCTCTCAACCCACTGACGCTCCTTGCATCGGTATTTCGGCGCAGCGGGACGTAGGACACCGGACCTAGGTCGGTGTCCGCGGCGCCGCGTGCGCCCGGCGACGCCCGGCGGGCCCTACGGTCTGCGCAGCAGCGTGACCACCGCCGCGCCGCCCAGTCCGATGTTGTGGGCCAGCCCGACCCGTGCCCCCCGGACCTGGCGCGCCTCGGCCTGTCCTCGCAGCTGCCAGACCAGTTCGGCCACTTGCGCGATCCCGGTGGCCCCCAGGGGGTGGCCCTTGGAGATCAGCCCGCCGGAGGGGTTCACCACCCAGCGTCCGCCGTACGTCGTCGCCCCGGACTCGACGAGTTCGCCCGACTCCCCCTCCGCGCACATGCCGAGCGCCTCGTAGGTCAGCAGTTCGTTGACGGAGAAGCAGTCGTGGAGCTCCACGACGTCCACGTCCTCGATGCCGAGCCCGGAGCGCTCGTAGACCCGGCGCGCGGCCTCCCGCGACATCGGCCGGCCGACGACGTCGATGCAGGAGCCGGAGGCGAAGGACTCCTCGGTGTCGGTGGCCATCGCCTGCGCGACGATTTCGACCGCCTTGTCCTCCAGCGCGTGCCGCTCGGCGAACCGTTCGGACACGACGACGGCCGCGGCGGCTCCGTCCGAGGTGGGCGAGCACTGGAGTCTGGTCAGCGGCCGGTGCACGGCCTTGGCGGCGAGGATCTCGTCGACGGAGTACACGTCCTGGAACTGGGCGTAGGGGTTGTGCGCCGAGTGGCGGTGGTTCTTGGCGCCGACGGCGGCGAGCTGGGCCTCGGTCGTGCCGTACCGCTCCATGTGCTCGCGGGCCGCGTCGCCGAAGATCTGCGCGGTGGGCGGGGACATCTCGAAGCCGTGCCGGGCGGCCATGATCCCGTAGTGGCGGGCGACGGGCGAGGTGGAGAAGTCGCCGCCGTCGGCGCCCGACCCGAGCGATCCCCGCTTCATCTTCTCGAAGCCCAGCGCCAGGACGCAGTCGCTGACGCCGCCCTCCACGAACTGCCGGGCCAGCATCAACGCGCTCGCCCCGGTGGCACAGTTGTTGTTCACGTTGTAGACGGGCACGCCGGTCAGGCCGAGTTCGTAGGCGGCGCGCTGACCGGCGGTGGACGGCTGGAAGCAGTAGCCGACGGGGACCTGTTCCACGTCCGTGTAGGAGATCCCCGCGTCCGCCAGGGCGTTGGAGCCGGCCTCGCGGACCATGTCCCAGTACTGCCACCCCCTGGTCTCGGGCTTCTCGAACCTGGTCATACCGACACCGACGACGTACGTCCTCATGGCACGCTCCTAGTCCCGTGGCAGGCCGAGCAGGCGCTCGGCGACGACGTTGAGCTGGACCTGGGTGGTGCCGCCCGCGATGGTCAGGCACCGGGAGAGCAGGAACCCGTGCACGGCCCGCTCGCCGGGGCCCTCGCACAACGCGCCTTCGGGGCCGAGGAGTTCGAGCGCGAGCTCGGCGACCTTCTGCTGGTGCGCGGTCTGCACCAGTTTGCGGACGGAGGCGCCCGCGCCCGGCTCCACGCCGGAGACCCGGCGCAGGGTGGTGCGCAGCGTGACGCAGGCCAGGGCGTGCGCCTCGGCCAGCAACGCCCCCAGCCGGGGACCGTCGACGTCGGCCGGTATCAGCGCCTCCAGGCCGGTGTCGAAGGTCAACTGGTCGGCCATGTGGACGCGTTCGTTGCCGAGCGTGTTGCGGGCGACCCGCCAGCCGTCGTCGACCTCGCCGACGACCGCGTCCGCGGGCAGCAGCACGTCGTCGAACCAGACCTCGTTGAAGAGGGAGTCCCCGGTGATCTCCTTCAGGGGACGGATGTCGATGCCCTCCGTGGTCTTCATGTCGACGACGAAGTAGGTGAGCCCCTTGTGCTTGGGCGCGGCCGGGTTCGTCCGGGCGAGGAGGATCCCGTGGTCGGCCCACTGCGCCGCGCTCGTCCACACCTTCTGGCCGTTGATGCGCCATCGCCCGTCGGCGGTGCGCTCGGCGCTGGTGCGCAGCGAGGCGAGGTCGGATCCGGCGCCGGGCTCCGAGAAGAGCTGGCACCACAGGACATCGCCGCGCAGGGTGGGCAGCAGATAGCGCTCCTGCTGTCGCCGGGTGCCGTGCGCGATGAGGGAGGGCACGACCCAGGTCGCGATCCCCAGGTCGCTGATCCGCACTCCGGCCGCGGTCAGCTCCTGCTGCACGGCGAGCTGCTGGACCGGGCCCGCGCCGAGGCCGTACGGCGGGGGCAGATGCGGGGCGGCGTAGCCGGTGGGCGCCAGCGCCCGGCGGACCTCCGCCGGTGCGAGCCCGCGCACCCGGTCGGCCGTCGCACGGGCCTCGGCCCGGTACGCGGAGGCCTCCGGTGGCAGCTCCAGGCGCAGTTCGCGCCGTACGCCGTCTCGCGCGAGCCGTACGGCCCGCCGCAGGTGTCCGCTCCCGGGGCCGAGCAACTGCCGTGCCACCAGGGCCCGGCGCAGATACAGATGGGCGTCGTGCTCCCAGGTGAACCCGATGCCGCCGAGGATCTGGACGCAGTCCTTGGCGCAGGAACCGGCGGCGTCGAGGGCGGTACCGGCGGCGAGCGCGGCCACCAGCTCCCGTACACCGGGCGGCTCCTGCGCGGCGCGTGCCGCGTCCCAGGTGAGGGCTCTCGCCTGCTCCAGCCGCAGCAGCATGTCGGCGCACAGGTGCTTGACGCCCTGGAAGTGTCCGATCGGGCGGCCGAACTGCTCGCGGACCCTGGCGTGCCCGGCGGCCGTCTCCAGCGACCAGGCGGCGGTGCCGCAGGCGTCGGCGGCGAGGACGACGGCGGCGAGGTCCCGGACCAGCGACGGGTCGACCGCAAGGACGCGGTCGGCGGGGACCCGTAACCCCTGGGCCCGGACCTCGGCGGTCGCCCGGGTCGGATCGGCACTCCCGTGCGGCCGGACGGCCAGGCCGGCGGCGTCCACCACCAGCCAGAGCGTGCCGCCCGCGTCGCGGAGGCGGGCGGGCCCGGCGATCGTCGCCGCCAGGACGAGTACGTCCGCGTCGGCGCCGGACAGCACCGGCGGCGCCGTCCCGTCCAGCACGTATCCGCCGTCCACCGCCAGAGCCGTCAGGGAACCGGCGCCGAACGCGACGGCGCCGATGCGCTCCCCGCACCCCAGGGCCCGTACGAGACCGGCGCGCCCCGAAGCCCGTACGAGACCGGCGCGCCCCGGCTCCCGCATGGAATCACCCGCCGGGCCCGGTTCCGCCGCGAGTTCCGCCGCCAGCACCGCCGACGCCAGGGCGTTCGCCACGAAGGGCCCGGGCAGCGCCGCCCGCGCGGCCTCCTCCACGACGACGGCGAGGTCGACCAGATCGCCGCCGCCACCCCCGTACACCTCGGGCAGGTGCACGGCGAGCAGCCCCTGCGCGGCCAGCGCGTCCCAGAACGGAGGTCTGCCGACGCCCGGCACGTCCAGGAGTTTGCGGACCTCCTCGGGCGGCACGGCGCGGGCGATCCAGCCGCGCACGGCCTCGGCCAGCTCCCCTTGCTCCGGCGTGACCGCGATGCCCATGCATGCCTCCCCAAAGGCCCAAGGTGCGTGGATCGGCGCCAGACTAGAACACGTTCCATTCTGACGATAGGTCAGATACCCATGGATCGGTCAAGAATTCGTTAGTACGCCGAAGCATCGGAATAGTTGCCCGGGCACACCGGGTTCCCCTTGCACGTACCTCGCGTGGATCACCCGACCGACGCCCCCGCATCCCCATGGATCACCCCGGCCGACCGTCCCCCAGCATCCGCACGGAACCCCCCTCGCTCCGCTCCCGAGAGCTCCCTTCGCTATGGCCTGGAGGCCCCCCTCAATGACGCACACGACGACCGGCCGGCCCGCGCCGAGGCCCGGCGCCGCGACCGTGCCGGTGCTCGCCTTCGCGGGCATCGTTGTCGCGGTGATGCAGACCCTGCTCGTCCCGGTCATCAAGGATCTGCCGACGCTGCTGGACACCGCTCCCAGCAACGCCACCTGGGTCCTGACCTCGACCCTGCTCGCGGGTGCCGTGGCCACCCCGATCATGGGCCGCCTCGGCGACCTCTTCGGCAAGCGGCGCATGCTGCTGACCAGCCTGTCCATCATGGTGATCGGCGCCCTGATCAGCGCGCTGACCAGCACCCTGCTGCCGATGATCGTGGGCCGCTCGCTCCAGGGCTTCGCGATGGGCGCGATCCCGCTCGGCATCGGCCTGATGCGCGACCTGCTCCCCCGCGAGAAGCTCGGCTCCGCGATGGCCCTGATGAGCTCCTCCATCGGCGTCGGTGGCGGACTCGCGCTGCCCGCCGCGGCCCTCGTCGCCCAGCACGCGAACTGGCACGCCCTCTTCTACGGCGCCGCCGGCCTCGGCGTCCTCTCCATCGCCCTCACCCTCCTCGTCGTGCCGGAGTCCCCGATGCGGGCCAAGGGCACCTTCGACGTGCTCGGCGCGATCGGCCTGTCCATCGGACTCGTGCTCTTCCTGCTGCCGATCACCAAGGGCAGCGACTGGGGCTGGACCGCGCCCACCACCCTCGGCCTGTTCGGCGCGTCCGTCGCCGTGCTGCTCCTGTGGGGCGTGATGGAGCTGCGCCTGAAGGCCCCGCTGGTCGATCTGCGCACCACGGCCCGCCCCGCCGTCCTCTTCACCAACCTCGCCTCGATCATGGTCGGCGTCTCCTTCTACGTCGTCTCCCTCGTCCTGCCGCAACTGCTCCAGCTCCCGAAGTCCACCGGCTACGGACTCGGCCAGTCGATGGTGAGCGCGGGCCTGCTCGTCATGCCGCTCGGCCTGACGATGATGGTCACGGCGCCCGTGTACGCCCGCCTGTCGGCGAAGTACGGCCCGAAGGTCACGCTGATCATCGGCATGGTGATCATCGGCATCGGCTACGGCGCCGGCCTCGGCCTGATGAGCGCCGCCTGGCAGTCACTGGTCATCGCGGTGATCCTCGGCGCGGGCATCGGCCTCGCCTACTCCTCGCTGCCCGCCCTGATCATCGGTTCCGTCCCGGCCTCGGAGACCGGCGCGGCCAACGGTCTGAACACCCTGATGCGTTCCATCGGCACCTCGGTGTCGAGCGCCGTCATCGGCATGGTGCTCGCCAACACGGCGCACCACGTCGGCGGAGTCGCCGTCCCGACCATGCGCGGCTTCCACGTGTCCTTCCTGATCGCCACGGGCGCGGTCGCGGTCGGCCTGCTGATGGCGCTGTTCCTGCCGGGCCGCCACCCGGCCACCAAGCCCTCGCTGGTGGCGAGCAGCGAGGAGGACGCGGCGCTGGAGCGGGCGCACGAGGTGCTCGGCGGTTTCCGCGGCCGGGTGCTGGACGCCGAGGGCGGCCCGGTCGCCCGCGCCAAGGTCACCCTGATCGACCGGCGCGGCCGCCAGGCGGGCGCCACCCTCTCCGCCGAGGACGGCAGCTACGCGCTCGCCGTGCCGGCCCAGGGCTCGTACGTGCTCGCCGCACGGGCCACCGGACACGGCCCGCTCGCCTCGTCGGCCACGCACACGGGCGACGACCGGCCGGTCGCCCTCGACCTGTCGCTCCCGGGCGAGAACGCCGACGTCACGGCCTGACGCGCGGGCTTCCCGCGAGTGATCATCGCCACCCCCGCCGCCCACGCGGCGGGGGTGTGGTGCACGATGCTGCGCGTACCCGTTGTTCGCACCGATGGAGTTCGCACCGATGGAGGAAAACCCCATGTCCTCGGCACCCAAGCCCGAGATCCTCGCCGCCTTCGAGGCCGCGAAGGGGTTCATGCCGCGCGGTGAGGGTCTCGCGCTCCACGCGGCCGCGGTCGAGGCCGGGCGGCTCGGCCTGCCGCTCCTGGAGGTCGGCACCTACTGCGGCCGTTCCACGATCCTGCTCGCGGACGCGGCCCGCGAGGCCGGGGTGACCGCCATCACGGTCGACCACCACCGGGGCAGCGAGGAGCAGCAGCCGGGCTGGGAGTACCACGACCCGTCCACGGTCGACCCGGAGATCGGCCTGATGGACACGCTCCCCACCTTCCGCCGCACCCTGCACCGGGCGGGCCTGGAGGAGCACGTGGTCGCGCTGGTCGGCCGCTCGCCGCAGATCGCCGCGTTCTGGGGCACGCCCCTCGGTCTCGTCTTCGTCGACGGCGGCCACACCGACGAGCACGCGAGCGGCGACTACGAGGGCTGGGCGCCGCATGTCGCCGAGGGCGGCCTCCTCGTCATCCACGACGTGTTCCCGGACCCGGTCGACGAGTTCACCGGCCAGGCGCCGTACCGCGTCTGGCTCCGGGCCCTGGAATCGGGCGCGTTCACCGAGGCCTCGGCGACCGGCTCACTGCGCGTACTGCGGCGAACCGGAGCAGGGATCTGAGCGCACGGTTAGAGTCGCTGACGTGTCGTACGTAGGCCCAGACTTCGAACCGCCCCGACCTCGCCGTTCCCGGCGGGGTCCGCTCACCGTCGCGCTCGCCGCGCTCGTACCCGGCGCACTGGCCGGATACCTGGTGTGGCAGACCGTGGGAGACGACTCGGGGGGCGGGTCCGACCGGGCCGTCTCCCCGGCCTCGTCCTCCGCGCCCGGCTCCGACTCCCCTTCCGCTCCGTCGTCCGCCTCCACGACGGACGACGGCAAGCCGAGTACGTCCTCGGCACCCCCCTCGCCCTCCTCCTCGCCCTCGTCCTCGAAGCCCGCCGCGTCCGGCTCCCTCAAGGGCAAGGTCATCGTCATCGACCCGGGGCACAACCCCGACAACTTCCGGCACGCGTCCGAGATCAACCGCAAGGTGAACATCGGAACGAACTGGAAGGAGTGCGACACCACCGGCACGTCGACCAACGCGGGTTACACGGAAGCCCGGTTCACCCTCGACGTCGCGCACCGCATGCGGGCCATCCTCGAAAAGCAGGGCGCCACGGTGAAGTTGACCCAGGACGGCGACCGCTCCTTCGGCCCCTGCGTCGACGAGCGCGCCCGTATCGGCAACGCGGCGCACGCGGACGCGGTCGTCTCCCTGCACGCCGACGGATCGGCGGCCGGCAACCGCGGCTTCCACGTGATCCTTCCGGCGTCCGTGCACGCGGGGGCCGCCGACACCCGCCCGATCGTCTCCGCCTCCCGCGACCTCGGCGAGCACATCGCCGGCCTGTTCGTCCGCGAGACGGGCAGCGCGCCCTCCAACTACGTCGGTGACGGCACCGGACTGGTGGTCCGTAAGGATCTCGGCGGTCTCAATCTGTCAACGGTTCCGAAGGTGTTCATCGAGTGCGGCAACATGCGCGATACGAAGGACGCTGCGCTGCTCACCAGTGGCGCCTGGCGTGAGAAAGCGGCACGGGGGATCTCTGAAGGAATCGTTGGTTTCCTGCACGGGTAGTGATCTACGGTCCCAACCCGGCGGACACCCTGATCGTCCGGACGATAGTGTCGTCCGTACGATAAAGGGCCACCCCCCGCGCTTCACACCGAGTCCCGACAACGGCACCATGTTCGGCGACACGGCGTACTGCGATGCCTCACCGACGACGAGACGACTGACGAAGGACCTGAAGTGAATATCCGCTCCCTCACTCGAGGCGACGGCGTGGTGATCGGAGCAGCGGTGTTGCTCTTCATCGCGTCGTTCCTGCACCTCTACTCGTATTCCGGGTACAGCGTTAACGTGAACGCCTGGGACAACCTCGGCTACGGCCTCGGCGTCTACATGGGCGGGGTCATCGGCGCCGCCCTGATCGTCGTCAACCGCTGCCTGCCGCAGCCCCGCAAGGTTCTCGGGCTCGACCTGGGCGCGGTCGGCGTGGCGTTCACGATTCTCGTCGCGTGGACCCTGTTCTGGTCGCTCGTGGACGTCGGTGACAGCGCCAGCGCCGCCGCCGGTCTCATCCTCGGCTTCATCGCGGCCCTCGTCCTGGCCGGCGCGGCCGTCGCGACCCCGCTGGTCCCGGCCCTCCAGGCCGCCCTCGTGGGCGCCCCGACGCCGATCGCCCCGGCGCCCTACGGCGGTCAGCCGCAGGGTGGTTACGGCTACCCGGGTGCCTCGCAGCCCGGTGGCCAGCCCGGTCAGCCCGGCCAGCAGCCCTACGGCGCCCAGCCCTCGCAGCCCACACAGCCGTTCGGCGGTCAGCCGAGCCAGCCGTCGGCTCCGCAGACGCAGTCGCCGGCCCAGGACTTCTCGCCGTTCTGGTTCGCCGTCCCGGTCGCCCGGCCGCTCTTCTCGGAGGAAGGCGCCTCGACGCCGATCGCCGAACTGGCTCCGGGCACCTGGTACCTGGCCGTCGAGCAGCGTGGCGCGACCATCGTGGCGCAGACGCAGGACGGTCGTCGTGGTGTGCTTCAGGACACCTCGGGGATCCAGCGCGGCTGATCAGCTTCTCGTTCTCGCGACGGCCCCTCGCCCTTTCCGGCGGGGGGCCGTTGTCGTACAGTCGCAGCACGCCAGGAACTGACGGATCGTCAGGACTCTGCTTCTGGAGGTGCCATGCGGCTCGGTCTCGCACTCGGCTACTGGGGGCGCGGTCCCTCGGCGGACCATGTGCCGCTCGCCCAGGAGGCGGAGCGGCTCGGCTATCACTCGGTGTGGACCGCGGAGTCCTGGGGCTCGGACGCGTTCACCCCGCTCACCTGGATCGCCGCGCGGACCACGCGCATCCGGCTCGGCACGGCCGTCGCGCAGATGGCCGCCCGCTCCCCCACCACGACCGCGATGCACGCGCTCACGCTCGACCATCTCTCCGGCGGGCGCATGATGCTCGGCCTCGGCCTGTCGGGGCCCCAGGTCGTCGAGGGCTGGTACGGACGGCCGTTCCCGAGGTCGCCGCTGACCGCGACCCGGGAGTACGTCGACGTCGTACGCCAGGTCCTGCGGCGCGAGGGGCCGGTCGAGCTGGACGGCCGCTTCCACTCCCACCCGTACCGGGGTGCCGACGGCACGGGGCTCGGCAAGGCGCTGAAGCCGATCACGCATCCGCTGCGGGCCGAACTGCCGCTCCTGCTCGGCGCCGAGGGGCCGAAGAACATCGCGCAGACGACCCGGATCGCCGACGGCTGGCTGCCGCTGTACTGGTCGCCGACACGTCCTCAGGCGTACGAGGCCTCGCTCACCGACCTGCCCGAGGGCTTCCTCGTCGCGCCGATGGCCCGCGCGCACGTCTGTGACGACGTCGCCGAAGGGCTGCTGCCGGTCAAGGCGATGCTCGGCTTCTACATCGGCGGGATGGGGCACGCGGCCCGCAACTTCCACGCCGATCTGATGGCCCGGATGGGCTTCGGGGAGGAGGCCCGCAGGATCCAGCGGCTGTTCCTGGAAGGACGCCGGGAAGAGGCCGTCCTGGCCGTACCCGACGCCTTCGCGGACGAGATCTCCCTCGTCGGACCGCGTGAACGCATCGCCGAACGCCTGGAGTTGTGGCGCAAGGGCCCGGTGACCGACCTGCTGGTGCTGTCCCCGGACCCCCGCACCCTGCGCGTGCTCGCCGAGCTGAACTCCTAGGGAGGGTACGCCCGTTCCCGCCCGCTCCGGCCCGGGTGCGCTAGCCGCCGCTGAGCTGGGACGCCGAGGGCACCTGGTCCTTGACCTCCGCGCCCGCGCTCTTCCCCGCCGCCTTGACCTTGTTGATGATGTCGTCGAAGGAGTTCACGACGGAGTCCGTTGAGTCGCCGCTGCGGAGCTTCGCGGGAAGGTCCTTGAGCGCGGCGATGCCCGCGGCGAGCGGGGCGACGGCCTTGGACAGCAGGGGGTCGCCCTCGGCGTTCTTGGAGGCGGCCTTGAGCCGGTTGTACGCGAAGGCGCCGGCCAGCCCGGCCTTGATCAGCGCGAGCCTGCGGCCCTCTGCGCCCTTCTTGAAGGTGCCCGCCTTCCAGGGCTTGACGATCCACTGGTAGGTGGCGCCGGCCGCGAGCCCCGCGTTCGCCACGAAGCGGGTCTTGGCGAACCGCTGCTTCTGGGCCGACGTGGTGGGCGTCGGGGTGGCGGCCAACCGCGTCGCGGTGGCGGTGTCCTGGCCCGATCCGCCGCCACCGCAGGCCGTGGCGCCGCCGATCAGGACGCAGGAGAGGGTCAGCGCCACGATCAGGCGCCGTATCGGTACGGGCACGGGATCCTCCGGATGAGGGGACGGTTCTCCCCGGTCCGCCGGTGCTCGCCCCGCGTGGGCGGACACGGCTCTCCCCGGCAGCCTCACCCGGGCCCGGCGGACGTGCCACCCGGCGGGAGCCGTTCGGGTTTCATCCGGGAACGACGGGCAATCCGCTCGACATGTCCCCTAGATATCGCAACGGTTCGAATCAAGCGGGGACGGTCATCGCGATCGTCGCGGACGTCATGGCCGTCATCCTCGGTCTCTGGATCCTGATGTATCTGCTCGACGCCAATCGTGGCAACGACCTCGTGCAGTTCATCCACAACACCGCGGCCTGGCTCGCCGGCTGGTCGCGCGACCTGTTCACCTTCGACAAGGAGTGGGCGCGTGTCGTCGCGGGCTACGGTCTCGCCGCCGTCGTCTATCTGTTCATCGGCCACGCGGTGGCCAACCGCATCCACCGTCACTGACCGGCACCGAAACGGCCGGGAACACCCGAAGAGCCCGAAGGGTTCAACGCGTTCAACGAGCCCGAAGAGTTCGAAGAGTTCAAAAGATCCGGAGCGTCCGGACGGTCCGAGAAGCGGGGACCGTCCGGACCTTCAGCGGGTCGGCGTGCAGCAGTCGGGGTCCAGCCCGGACGGCAGACGCTCGCCGCCGAACACCGCGCAGGTGGGCTCGTCGCCGCCCAGCGCGGCGACCGCGAGGAGCAGGGAACCCGCCGTCCAGCTGGTGAGCTCCTCGGGCCAGACGGCCCGGTCCTCGAAGACATAGCCCGTCCAGTACAGACCGGACCGCGGATCACGCAGGTGCTGGATGGACTGGAGGATCTCCAGGGCACGGTCCGACTCACCCATCGCCCAGAGCGCCAGGGCGAGTTCGGCCGATTCACCGCCGGTCACCCACGGGTTGGGAATCACGCAGCGCACCCCGAGACCGGGCACCACGAAGCGGTCCCAGCCCTCCTCTATGCGGGACTTGGCCTCGGCGCCCGTCAACGCGCCCCCGAGCACCGGGTAGTACCAGTCCATGGAGTAGCGGTCCTTGTCGAGGAACCGCTCCGGGTGCAGCCGGATGGCGTGCCGCAGCGCGCCGACGGCCAGCTCCCAGTCGGGCTGCGGCTCCTCACGCTGCTCGGCGATGGCGAGGGCGCAGCGCAGCGCGTGGTGGACCGACGAACTCCCGGTCAGCAGCGCGTCGTCGACCGGTGTCCCGTCGTCCTCGCGCTTCCAGCCGATCTGTCCGCCGGGCTGCTGGAGCCGCAGCACGAACTCCACGGCCGCGTAGACGGCGGGCCACATGCGGTCCAGGAAGACGTCGTCGCCGGTCGCCAGGTAGTGGTGCCAGACGCCCACCGCGATGTACGCGCAGAAGTTGGTCTCGCGGCCGCGGTCGGTGACGTCCTCGAAGTCCCCGTCGGCGTAGGCCGCGTACCAGGAACCGTCCTCGTTCTGGTGCCGCGCCAGCCACTCGTAGGCCCGCTCGGCGGCCTCGTGCTCGCCGGCCGCGTCGAGTGCCATGGCGGCCTCGGTGTGGTCCCACGGGTCGAGGTGGTGGCCGCGGAACCACGGGATGGCTCCGTCGGGGCGCTGCACCGCGAGGATCCCGCGCACCGTGGTGGCGGCCTCCTCCGCGGTGAGGACCCCGGGCAGGACGAGGTGTTCTGTCCGCCGGGGAGTGGTCACGTGGCGTCCGCCTCGGAAACGGCCTGCGCGGAGTCCGGCGTGCCGGCGAGCGCCGGCAGATGCGGCTTGGTCGCGTACGCCACGAAGCTCTTGCCGATCAGCGGGTTCAGCGCCTGCTCGACGACCCGGGTGGCCAGCGGCTTCTTCATGATGTCCCAGACCAGCAGCTTGTGGTACGCCCGCACGGGCAGCGCCTTGTCGTTGTCGACGCCGAACGCGCACTTCAGCCACCAGTACGGCGAGTGCAGCGCGTGCGCGTGGTGCGAGCCGTAGGGCCGCAGACCGGCCTCGCGGATCTTCCCGAGCAGTTCGTCCGCCCTGTAGATGCGGATGTGGCCGCCCTCGACCTCGTGGTAGGCGTCGGACAGGGTCCAGCAGACCTTCTCCGGGCCGTAGCGCGGCACGGTGATGGCGATGCGTCCGCCCGGCTTGAGCACGCGGACCATCTCGGCGAGGACGCCCTTGTCGTCGGGGATGTGCTCCATGACCTCGGAGATGATCACGACGTCGAAGGACTCGTCGGGGAAGGGCAGCGCGAGCGCGTCGCCCTCCATGGCCGTCGCGGTGGCCCCGGCGGGCGCCTCCCCGGCCTCCTTCATCGCCGCGAACCACTTCGCGACCTCGCGGATCTCCTCGCCGTTCTGATCCAGCGCCACGACCTGCGCGCCGCGCCGGTAGCACTCGAACGCGTGCCGGCCGGCACCGCATCCGAGGTCCAGGACGCGGTCGCCGGGGGCGAGCGGGAACCGGGAGAAGTCGACGGTCAGCACGTGGCCCTGCTTTCGCGGTTGGCTGCAACTAGTTCTACGGCGGCGGGAGTGGCTTCCGCGGCCTCGGCGCGGTCGGGTCCCGGGGTCGCCGGGGAGCCGCCGCGCCCGTCGGTGCCCGCGGCGACGGCCGCGCGCGAGCGGAGCCGGGACGCGGGGAGGGCCATCGCCGCACGGTAGTGGGCCACCGTGCCCTCGGCCGCCTTGGCCCAGGTGAAGCGGGCGAGGACGCGCTCGCGCCCGGCGGCGCCGAGCCGTGCCCGCAGCGCGGGGTCGCCGAGGAGCCGGCCGAGGGCCGCCGCCAGCGCTCCCGGGTCGCCCGGCGGGACCGCGAGGCAGGTCTCGCCGTCGGGGCCCGCGACCTCCGGGATCGCTCCGCCGGTGGTGGCCACCAGCGGGGTCCCGGTGGCCATCGCCTCGGCGGCGGGCAGCGAGAAGCCCTCGTACAGGGAGGGCACGCAGGCGACTTCGGCCGAGCGCACGAGGTCGACGAGTTCGGCGTCGGAGATGCCCTTGACGAACTCGACGGCGCCGTCGAGGCCGTACCGCTCGATGGCCTGGGCGACCGGCCCGTCCTCGGCGCGCTTGCCGACGACGACGAGGTGCGCGCCCGGGTGCTCGGTCCGCAGCTTGGCGAGCGCCTCGACGAGGAACACCAGACCCTTGAGGGGTACGTCGGCGCTGGACGTGGTGACGATGCGGCCCGGCACCTGGGGCACGGACGGGTCCGGCGAGAAGAGGTCGGTGTCCGCGCCGATGTGGACGACGTGGATGCGGTCCTGCTCGACCCTCAGGTGGTCGACGATCTCCTGACGGGACGTTCCGGAGACGGTGAGCACGGACGGCAGGCGGCGCGCGACGCGCTTCTGCATGCGGGTGAAGGCGTACCAGCGGCGGACGGAGGCGCGGCGCTGCCAGCCCTCGGCGGCGTCCAGTTCGAGCTGCCGGTCGACGGTGATGGGGTGGTGGATGGTGGTGACCAGCGGGGCGCCGACGTCCCCGAGGAGGCCGTAGCCGAGGGTCTGGTTGTCGTGGACGACGTCGAACTCGCCGCGCCGGGCGCGCAGATGGCGGCGGGCGCGCAGCGAGAAGGTCAGCGGCTCGGGGAAGCCGCCGGTCCACATCGTGCCGACCTCGAGGGCGTCGATCCAGTCGCGGTACTCGTCGCGCCCCGGGGTGCGGAAGGGGTCGGGCTGGCGGTACAGGTCCAGGCTGGGCAGCTCGGTGAGGCTCAGGCCGGGCAGGCCTTCGTCGAGCACGGGGTAGGGCTGGGAGCCGATGACCTCGACGCGGTGGCCGAGGCGGGCGAGTTCGCGGGAGAGATGCCGTACATAGACACCCTGGCCGCCGCAGAACGGGTTTCCCTTGTACGTGAGGAGCGCGATGCTCAGGGGTCGGCCCCCATCGGCTGCCGCGCCCTTCCCGGGGTCCGCCTCCATGGCCTCAGCGGTCACTTCCGGTCCCCTTCTCCCTGCACTTTCCCGCGAGATTACGCCGGGACGCTAATCTAGAACAAGTTTCAGACTTGATCGTTCACGGAGCACTGAATCTACCGGCAGGTAGCGCCGCTGTGAGCGGTGGATCAGGTGATTCACGCCACGACCGGGCGGCTGGATCGCCTGGTTCACCCGGTGGTGTCACGCCCTGCCGGGCCGGCTCGTCGCTCCCCCTCGCTGATGTCACGGAACGGACCCATGCCTGCGGAAGCCAAGGCGGACTCGAACAACGCGCGACCGGCGCCGGGGGCCAGCACGCCCGCCGCGTCCTCCGGCGGCGCGCACAGCAGGCCGCACTCCATCGCGCATCCCGCCTCGCCGCCGCTCACCGAGCGGCAGGAGGCGCGCCGCCGCCGGATCCTGCACGCGAGCGCGCAGCTCGCCAGCCGGGGCGGTTTCGACGCCGTGCAGATGCGCGAGGTCGCGGAGTCGTCGCAGGTCGCTCTCGGCACCCTGTACCGCTACTTCCCCTCGAAGGTGCATCTGCTGGTCGCCACGATGCAGGACCAGCTCGAGCACATGCACGGCACGCTGCGCAAGAAGCCGCCGGCCGGGGACACGGCCGCCGAGCGGGTGGCGGAGACCCTGATGCGGGCGTTCCGCGCCCTCCAGCGGGAGCCCCACCTGGCCGACGCGATGGTCCGCGCGCTCACCTTCGCGGACCGCAGTGTCAGTCCCGAGGTCGACCAGGTCTCGCGGCAGACCACGGTGATCATCCTGGACGCGATGGGGCTGGACGACCCGACGCCGGCCCAGCTCTCCGCCGTCCGGGTCATCGAGCACACCTGGCATTCGGCGCTGATCACCTGGCTCTCGGGCCGTGCCTCGATCGCCCAGGTCAAGATAGACATCGAGACGGTCTGCCGCCTGATCGACCTGACCGGCCCGGACGACCGGTAACTCTCGTACGGGCGGAAGCACCCGTACGAGGGGGAGCGCCGATGCCGACGGGCACGCCGGTACGAACGGGAGCGCCGGTGCCGACGGCCACGCCGGTACGAACGGGAGCCCCGCTCCCGGCCCACCCGCTCCGGACCGCTCCGGCTCCGGCCGGTACCGCCGTGTCGCCGCCCGCCGGTGACGGGCGCGTTCGTCACGCGCCCCCGGGCCGGGCGCAACCGCTCGATCCACACGACCTCCCGCTCCCCGTCGGTGCCCAGCCGTACGCAAGCGGCACCGAAGAGGCCCGCGATCCCACCCTCCCCCGCGGGGAACTCGATCTCCCCCGCGGAATCCCGATGCCGAAGCCGGCGCCCGGCGGCCTACTCCTCCGGCGGGAACACCGGCTCGCCGCCGGCCAGGAGCGAGATCATGACGGCCTCCACCGGGCAGCCCTCGGCCGCTTCGAGGATCTTCTCGTTGGCGTCGGTCTCCGGCTCGACGGGGTGGGACTGCATGGCGGCGTCGAGGCGGAAGGCGTCCGGGGCGAGGTGGACGCACTGGGCCGAGCCGATGCAGACGGAACGGTCGACCTCGACCTGCCAGCGGTCACCCATCCTCAGGCCTCCCAGCCGGCCGGCAGGTGGATCATCTTGTGCTCCAGGAACTCCCCGAACCCCTCGGGCCCGAACTCCCGACCGAGACCCGAGTTCTTGTAGCCGCCGAAGGGGCCCATCATGTCGAGGCTGAAGGTGTTCACGGAGTAGGTGCCGGTACGGACCTGGCGGGCGATGTCGATGCCATGGGCGACGTCCGCCGTCCAGACACTGCCGCTCAGCCCGTAGTCGGAGTCGTTGGCGATCTTCACGGCCTCGGCCTCGTCGCCGTAGGGGAGCAGACAGATCACCGGGCCGAAGATCTCCTCCCGGGCGATGCGCATGGTGTTGTCGACGTCCCCGAACAGGGTGGGCTCGACGTACCAACCGCGGTCGAGGCCCTGCGGACGCCCGCCGCCGGCGAGGATCTTGGCGCCCTCCTCCTGGCCGATGCGGATGTAGTCGAGGTTGCGCCGCTGCTGCCGCTCGGCGACGAGCGGGCCGACCTGGGTGGCCGGGTCGAGCGGGTCGCCGACGACCAGCGCGTTCGCCGCCGTGGCGAAGGCGTCCGCGAACTCGTCGTAGCGCGAGCGGGGCACGAGGATGCGGGTCTGGGCCACGCAGGCCTGGCCGTTGTTCATCCAGGCCGCGGAGACGATCCCGGGGACCGCGGTGGCGAGGTCCGCGTCGGGCAGCACCACGGCCGCCGACTTTCCGCCCAACTCCAGTGTCACGCGGGTGAGATGACGGGAGGCGACCTCCATCACCCGCTTGCCGGCGGCGACCGAGCCGGTGAAGGAGACCTTGTCGACGCCGGGGTGTCCGACCAGGTACTCGCTGACCTCACGGTCGGCCGGGAGGATCGACAGCACCCCTTCGGGCAGCCCGGCCTCCTTCGCGATCTCCCCCAGCAGATAGGCGTCCAGGGGCGATTCGGGCGACGGCTTCAGTACGACGGTGCAGCCGGTCAGCAGCGCGGGGGCGAGCTTGGCCGCCGCGACGAACTGCGGGACGTTCCAGGGCACCACGGCCGCCACCACGCCCACCGGCTCACGGCGGACGAGGAGTTTGCCGAGCACTCCGTCGCGGGACTCCTCGTACGTGTAGCCGCGCGCGACCGTGATCGCCGTGTCCCACACCATCATCGCGCCGAGGGCCTGCGCGAGGACGCTCCAGGAGTACGGGGAGCCGTTCTCCGAGGAGATGACGCGGGCTATCTCCTCGTGGCGTACGGCGATGGCGTCCTTGATCCGGGTCACGACCGCGATCCGCTCGTCGAGGCTCGTCCGCGGCCAGGGCCCCTCGTCGAACGCCCGGCGCGCGGCGGCGACGGCGCGGTCGACGTCCGCCGCCGAGGCGTGCGGCACCCGGCCGATGACCTCCTCGGTGTGCGGCGAGATCACCTCGATGACGTCCTTGCCGAGCGGGTCGGTCAACTCCCCGCCGATGAACAGCTGTCCGTGTTCCACGAGCTCGGTCATGGCCGACTGCCTCCCAAGGACGCTCTCTGCCACTGATTCTGACGCTTCATCAGATACGAGAACTGATACCAGTTCTCGTCGGATGAGTCCACGGCACGGACACCGCGACGGGCCGCCGTCCACGCGGACGGACCGGTCGACTTGGGCTCCCATTGGAACTCGTTCTAGTTATAGTGGCGGGAATCGGCGATGGGTGGGAACGCATGACGCAGGTGACCGATCACGGCGGGGGCGTACGGTCGATCAGGGTCCCCATCCCGGACAACCCGCTCGGCCACACGCTGGTGTATCTGGTCGACACCGACGCGGGCCCCGTGCTCGTCGACACCGGCTGGGACGACCCGGCCTCCTGGGACACCCTCACCGAGGGGATCACCGGCTGCGGAACCTCGGTCACGGAGATCCACGGCGTGGTCATCACCCACCACCACCCCGACCACCACGGTCTGTCGGGCCGGGTCCGGGAGGCGTCCGGCGCCTGGATCGCGATGCACGCCGCCGACGCGGCGATCGTCCGGCGCACCCGCGAGACCCGGCCCGAGGGCTGGTTCGCCTACATGGCCGCCAAGCTGACCGCCTCCGGCGCCCCGGAGGACCATGTCGCCCCGCTCCGCGAGGCACCCGGCGCGCTCCGCCGCCCCAGCACCCTGCCCGGCTTCTCCCCCGCGCTGCCCGACCGCGAGATCGTCCCCGGCGAACTCCTGCCCCTGCCCGGCCGCCGGCTGCGCGCCGTCTGGACCCCCGGCCACACTCCCGGACACGTGTGCCTCCACCTGGAGGAGACCCACCCGGAGCGACTGCCCGGCAACGGACGCCTGTTCTCCGGCGACCACCTGCTGCCGAGGATCACCCCGCACATCGGCCTCTACGAGGACCCGGACACCCACGGGCGCCCTCCCTACGCGGGCGGCGTCGAGGGCCTCGCGGAGATCGCCGATCCGCTCGGCGACTACCTCGACTCCCTGGAGCGCGTCGGCCGCCTCGGCCCCGCCGAGGTGCTCCCGGCCCACCAGCACGTGTTCACCGACGCCCCCTCCCGGGTCGCCGAGCTGCTCGCACACCACGAGGAGCGGCTCACCGGCCTGCTCGCCCTGCTCTGCGTACCGCTCACACCCTGGCAGCTCGCCGAGCGCATGGAGTGGAACCGCCCCTGGGCCGACATCCCCTACGGATCACGGAACATCGCGGTCTCCGAGGCCGAGGCCCACATCCGCCGCCTGGTGAAACTGGGGCGGGCGGAGGCGGTACCCGGCAGCGACCCGGTGACGTACACGGCGGTGTGACACCACCGGACGACACCCGCGTCCGCGTTCGCGTCCGCCGCCCTCAGCCCAACAGCTCCCGTATCAACCCGTCCGCCTCACCGAGGAGTTCGACCTCCCGCGTACTCATCGTCGGGTTGGCCGCACGGCGCCGGCCCGCCTCCACGAGCCCCGCCTCGGTCACCTGCTCCTCGTTCCCGTCGAGCAGCGCCTCCAGCGTCTCGGCGGCCACGCCCCCGATCGCCTCGCCGCCGACGGCGACCTGGGCGAGGATCACGGCGGACATCGCCCAGTCGAGACCGGGCGGCCCCTCCTCGGCGTTGGACCAGTCGATGACCTTCGGCCCGTCCGGGGTGAGCATCACGTTGTCGGGGTGCAGGTCCAGATGAAGGACACGGACACCGGGGTCGTCGGACAGCCGGGCGGGCACCGCGTGCAGCTTGCGCAGCAGCCTGGCCAGGGTCAGGCCCGCTTCCTGGGCGGAGAGCAGACCCAGCCCGAAGGCCTCCAGCATGGTCGGCCCCGACAGCCGCTCCATCACCAGATCCCCGCGGGTCGCGGCCCGTACACCCGGCACCGGATAGCCGTGCGAGCGCACGTGCTGCATCACCGCCGCCTCGGCCGTCGCGTTGCCCCAGCCCGCGCGGTCCCGCCGCAGCACCCACGCCTCGTCGATCTCGTAGACGTCCGCCGAACGCCCCGAGCCGAGCAGTCTCCCCGTTCGCATGGGCCCGAACCTAGCGGATGTCGCCCAGGTCACCCCGGGCCAGTGCCGAACGCGACAACCGGCGGCTTCGGACCGGCCGGTAGAGTGTGCGCGTCGTCATCACACCCGTACGAGGAGAAGCCGGTGCAAATCCGGCGCTGACCCGCAACCGTGAGCCACTTCGGTGGTGAGCCGGATCGCCTCGCCCGGGACGTGACCGGCTCGTGCCCTCGGCAGCCCGCCGACGGCCGGCACCGTCGAGGGATACGGAGCCGGAGCCGCCCGGATACCCCCGTGTGCCCGGTGCTGCCCGGCTCCCCGCAGGGAGAGTCATGTCTGTTCGCCGCACCGCAGCGGTACTGGCCGCCACCGCCGTCCTCGGGGCGGTGATCGCCCCGGCCGCCTCCGCAGCCGACTCGTCCCCGTCTCCGTCACCCTCGGTGGCCCTCCCCTCGGGCCTGTTCGGCTCCGCCGACCCGACCTACGACGGCGTCTGGCGCCAGTCGCTCGCGCTGCTCGCCCAGCACACCGTCGGCGTGCGGCCCGCCGCCAAGGCCGTGGACTGGCTGACCGGTCAGCAGTGCGCGAGCGGCGCGTACGCCGCCTACCGTGCCGACGCGACCGCCGCGTGCGACGCGAAGACCCAGGTCGACACCAACAGCACCGCGGCCGCCGTCCAGGCGCTCGGCGCCCTCGGCGGGCACGACGACGCCACCGGCAAGGCCGTGACCTGGCTGAAGTCCGTGCAGAACAAGGACGGCGGTTGGGGCTACATGGCCGGCGGACCCAGCGACACCAACTCGACGTCCGTCGTGATCGGCGCGCTCAAGGCGGTCGGCAAGAAGCCCGCGAGCGTCACCAAGGACGGCAAGTCCCCCTACGACACCCTCGTGAAGCTGTCGAAGGTCTGCGGCGGGGAGGACGGCGGCGCCTTCGCCTACCAGCCCGACAAGAAGGGCAAGCTGGTGGCGAACGCGGACGCGACCGCTGCGGGCGTGACCGCCGGCATGGGCCAGGGCTTCGTGGCGGAGACCGGCAAGGCGTTCGACCTCACGGGTTGCCACGTCGCCGACACGCCCAACATCGCGGACGCGGCGGCGAACGGCGCCGGCTATCTCGCCAAGGTGACGGCCAAGACCTCGTACCTGAAGTCCGCGCTCCCGGGCGCCGAGGACCAGCCCGACTACGGGAACACGGCGGACGCGGTCGTGGCCCTCGCGGCCATCGGCGCGACGAAGGACGCGCAGAAGCCGCTCGCCTGGCTGGAGAAGAACTCCGCGGACTGGGCGGCCAAGTCCGGCCCGGCCGCGTACGCGCAGCTCGTCTTCGCCGCGCACGCCACCGGCACCGACCCGCGCGACTTCGGCGGCAAGGACCTCGTCGCCCAGCTGAACGCCACGGGCCCCGCCCCGGCGGCGGCCGCCGGCGCCTCGGCGAGCCCGAGCGAGAAGAAGAACGACGAGAAGAAGGACGACGGCAACGGGCTCGGCGTCTGGTGGATCATCGGCGTCGGCCTGGTCGCGGGCATCGGCATCGGCTTCCTGATCAGCGGCCGCAACAAGAAGCGCCAGCTGTGACCGCCCGTCGGACGGCTGCGCTCGCCCTGGCACTCGTGCCCGCTCTCCTGCTCCTCGTCCTCGGCGGCGCGGGGCAGGCCGGAGCCGTCGGCTACCGCTACTGGTCCTTCTGGGACCTGACCGGCGGAAAGTGGACCTACGCCACCCAGGGCCCGTCGACCGCGCGGCCGTCCGACGGCGACGTCCAGGGCTTCCGCTTCGCGGTGAGCGAGGACTCCCGGCACGCCGTGCAGCCGCGCGGGGAGCGGGAGTTCGCCGCGATATGCGCCAAGACGCCCGCCCGGCACGGCAAGAAGCGGGTGGCCCTGGTCATCGACCCGGGCACGGCCGCCGACGCGCCGTCCGGCGAACGTCCGCCGGCCGCGCGCACCGCCTGTGCCCAGGTCGCCCCCGACGCGAGCACGGCCGAAGCCCTGGCCGAGGTCGCCGCCCCCCTGCGCTACGACACCAACGCCCTCCTCTGCGCCATCACCGGCTACCCGCGTACGGGCTGCGGCGAGCCAGTCGCAGCCGGCGGACCGACCGCGTCCGCCCGCCCGGGCGCCTCCGCACCAACCCACCAGGGCCCCTCGGTGGGCCTGTTGGCGGGAGCGGCAGCAGTGGCCGTGGTGGGCGCGGCGGCCGTCTGGCAGGCCCGTCGGCGCAAGGGCTAGGCACCACTCATGACGAAGGCCGACCGCCCCACCACCCCGAAGCGGTGGGGCTCCCGCCCGCCCGAACAACACGCGGAACCCGGCATGCCGGGCCCCCGCCCCCCGGCCCCGGACACGACCGAGTCGACGACACCACAGCCCCCGAACCCGGCAGGATCACCACCGCCCGCCGCCCCGACGGAGCCATCGCCGAGCGACAGCCGTACCGGATCGCCGTCCGGCACCGGCCAGGCGGGACCACCACCGCCCGCCGCCGGTGCTGAGCCGGCGCCGGACTCCCGCACCCACCCCCACCCCCCTCTTCGCCCCCGCGGCGGTACCGGCAGTGAGAGCCGTACCGCCTCGCCTCGCCCCCGTACGCTCGCCCCCGCGGCGACCCGTGCCAATGCCCTGCATCCCGGGGCCTGGTGGGTCTGGGCCCTGGGGCTCGGCACGGCCGCCTCGCGCACCACCAACCCGCTCCTGCTGGCGCTGCTCATGGCGGTGGCGGGCTTTGTGGTGGCCACCCACCGCACCGACGCCCCCTGGGCCCGTTCCTACACCGCGTTCGTGAAGCTGGCGGCGACCGTCCTCGTCATCCGGCTGGCCTTCGCCGTCTTCCTCGGCTCCCCGATCCCCGGCACGCACGTGATCGTCACCCTCCCCGAGATCCCCCTCCCGCACTGGGCACAGGGGGTGCGCATCGGCGGCCGGGTCACCGCCGAAGGCCTGCTCTTCGCGCTCTACGACGGCCTGAAGCTGGCCGCCCTCCTCGTCTGCGTCGGCGCGGCCAACGCCCTGGCGAACCCGGCACGGCTGCTCAAGTCGCTGCCGGGAGCGCTGTACGAGGCGGGCGTCGCGGTGGTCGTCGCACTGACCTTCGCGCCGCATCTGATCGCCGACGTCCAGCGGCTGCGCGCCGCGCGCCGACTCCGCGGCCGACCCGACCGGGGGCTGCGCGGCCTGCTGCACGTCGGACTCCCCGTCCTGGAAGGCGCGTTGGAGCGTTCGGTCGCGCTGGCGGCGGCGATGGACGCACGCGGGTACGGGCGTACGGCACAGGTCCCGGCCGCCGTACGCCGCACCACCGGAGCCCTCACCCTGGGCGGCCTGCTCGGCGTCTGCGCCGGCACGTACGGGCTGCTGACCGCGGCGGGCGACAGCTACGGCCTTCCGGTCCTGCTGGCCGGGCTCGGCGCGGCGCTCGGCGGCCTGTGGCTGGGCGGCCGACGCTCACCGCGGACCCGGTACCGGCCGGACCTCTGGGGCGTCCGGGCCTGGCTGGTCTCCGGGTCGGGCGTGGCGGTCGCGGCCCTGATGATCGTGGCCGCCTCCCAGGACCCCGCCGCGCTGCGCCCCGGCGTCATCCCCCTGGTCGCCCCCGACCTCCCGCTCCTGCCGGCGGCGGCGATCCTGCTCGGCCTGCTCCCCGCCTTCACGGCCCCGGCCCCGGCCGCCCGGCGAGCCCCCGCACCTGCCCCCGAGGAGTCAGCGTGATCCGCTTCGAGGATGTCTCCGTGACGTACGCCGGAGCGGCCGAACCCTCCGTCCGGGCTGTGGACTTCGAGGTACCCGAGGGCGAACTGGTGCTGCTGGTCGGCCCGTCCGGGGTCGGCAAGTCGACGGTGCTGGGCGCGGTGAGCGGACTGGTCCCGCACTTCACGGGCGGAACGCTGCGCGGCCGGGTCACCGTCGCGGGGCGGGACACCCGTACCCACAAGCCGCGCGAACTCGCGGACGTGGTCGGCACGGTGGGCCAGGACCCGCTCTCCCACTTCGTGACGGACACGGTGGAGGACGAACTCGCCTACGGCATGGAGTCGCTGGGCCTCGCACCGGCCGTGATGCGCCGCCGGGTCGAGGAGACCCTCGACCTGCTCTCGCTGGCCGACCTCCGCGACCGCCCGATCGCCACCCTGTCCGGCGGCCAGCAGCAGCGGGTCGCGATCGGTTCGGTGCTCACCCCGCACCCGCGGGTCCTGGTCCTCGACGAGCCCACCTCGGCCCTGGACCCCGGCGCCGCCGAGGAGGTCCTCGCCGTCCTTCAGCGCCTGGTCCACGACCTCGGCACCACGATCCTGATGGCCGAGCACCGCCTGGAACGCGTCGTCCAGTACGCCGACCGGCTCGCCCTCCTGCCCGCGCCGGGAGCGCCGCTGACGCTCGGCACCCCGGCCGAGATCATGGCCGTCTCCCCGGTGTGCCCGCCGGTGGTGGAGCTCGGCCGCCTGGCCGGCTGGTCCCCGCTCCCCCTGACCGTGCGCGACGCGCGACGCCAGGCGGGAGCACTGCGCGAACGCCTCACCGCCACGCCCCCGGCCGAACCCACCGCCGCCCGCCGCCCCCTCCCCCTCCGCCCGGCACCAGCACGCCCAACCACCCCCCTCTCCCCGTTCTCCCTCTCCCGTCTCCTCCGCGGCCGCGGCCATGACCGCGCGGCCGCCCCCCTGCCGCCGCCGTCCGAAGTGGCCGTCATCGAGTCGCTGGCGGTCCGGCGCGGCCGCGTCGAGGCGCTGCGGCGGGTCGATCTGACCGTGGGACCGGGAGAGACCATCGCGCTGATGGGCCGCAACGGCGCCGGGAAGTCGACGCTGCTCGGAGCGCTGGTCGGGCTCGTCGAACCGGCCGCCGGATCCGTCCGCGTCGGCGGGGCGGCACCGCGTCACATGGCGCCGCGTGACCTCGTACGCCGTGTGGGACTCGTACCGCAGGAGCCGCGGGATCTGCTGTACGCGGACACGGTGGCCGCCGAGTGCGCGGCGGCCGACGAGGACGCCGGGGCCGCCGCCGGAACCTGCCGGGCGCTGGTGTCCGAGCTGCTGCCGGACATCGCGGACGACACGCATCCCCGCGATCTGTCGGAGGGGCAGCGGCTGGCGCTGGCGCTGGCCGTCGTCCTCACGGCCCGCCCCCCGCTGCTCCTCCTCGACGAGCCGACCCGCGGCCTCGACTACGCGGCCAAGGCCCGGCTGGTCTCCGTGCTGCGCGGACTGGCCGCCGAGGGGCACGCCATCGTGCTCGCCACCCATGACGTGGAACTCGCCGCCGAGCTCGCCGACCGTGTGGTGATCCTCGCGGACGGTGAGGTCGTCGCCGACGGTCCCACCGCCGAGGTGGTCGTCGCGTCCCCGTCCTTCGCCCCGCAGGTCGCCAAGATCCTGGCCCCCGAGCCATGGCTCACCGTCGCCCAGGTCGGAAGGGCCCTCGCATGACCACCACCGGCGCGCCCGCCCCCCACCCCAAGTCCCAACCCCGACCTCAGCCCCAACCCCAGGCGCGGGCGGTCCGTCTCGGCCCGCGTTCCGTCGCCGCCCTGGTCCTGGTCAGCGCGACCGGAGCGGCCGGATTCGCCTGGCCGCTCTTCGCGGGTCCCGGTTCGCAGGTGAGCGCGCACGCCCAGGACGCGCCCTGGCTGTTCGCGGGGCTCCTCGTCCTGCTGGTCGCGGTGGTCGCGGCGACGATCTCCGAGTCGGGTCTCGGCCCGAAGGCGGTCGCCATGCTCGGTGTGCTGGCCGCGACCGGCGCCGCGCTGCGGCCGATCGGGGCCGGGACCGCCGGCATCGAGCCGATGTTCTTCCTGATGGTGCTGAGCGGCCGGGTGCTCGGGCCGGGTTTCGGCTACGTCCTCGGGTCCGTGACCATGTTCGCGTCGGCGCTGCTGACCGGCGGGGTGGGGCCCTGGATGCCCTTCCAGATGCTGGCCATGGGCTGGTTCACGATGGGGGCCGGGCTCCTGCCGGGCCCGGACCGGCTGCGCGGCCGAGCGGAGCTCCTGATGCTCGCCGGGTACGGCTTCGTCGCCGCCTTCGCGTACGGCACCGTCATGAACCTGGCCGGCTGGCCCTTCATGGACGCGCTGGCCTCGAACATCGCCTTCGACCCGCACGCCGCCGTACCCGCCAACCTCGCCCGCTTCGTCGCGTACTGCCTGGCCACCTCCCTCGGCTGGGACCTGGGGCGGGCGGTCGTCACCGTCGTCCTCACCGTGACGATCGGCCCGACCCTCCTCAAGGCACTGCGCCGGGCCACACGCCGGGCGGCCTTCGAGAGCCCGGTCACGTTCGACGCCCGGTGATCCGGGACCCACGTCACATCGTGGGCCGACGCCGCGTGGCCTCCCCCGCACCGTCCGTCAGGAGCGGCGTGAACCGGCCCACAGGGCGCAGGTCACATACGAGGCACCCTAGTAGGCCAGACCGCATGACATGACCCCGCCAATACGCCCCCTGACCTGCACTTTGAGAGCCAGGTCACACACCACCCGTTCACCCCGAATGCGACCACAACTAGTAAAAAGGGTCATTGCGGACGGGCTCGGATCCTGTTTGTCTTGAGGACGTCGCCAGGCGCCACGAGCCCCCACGGGCCGCGGCGCCGACGTACGCCGCTCCTTCCACACACCACGTGGTCACGGCGTACCAGCGACTCCATGTCCCCGAGGAAACAGGTTCTCCGTGTCCGTCTCCGTCATCCGCCGCATCGTCTCTTCCCCGAAGAAGGCCCTCGCCGGTACCGCCGTGGCCGCCGCCACCGCCGGTATGGTCCTGGCCGCGGCGCCCGCCCAGGCCGCCACGCCGACCACCGCCTCCGCCGCGAAGTCGATCGCTCACACGATGATTCCGGACGCCTCGCAGTTCAACGCCTTCAGCAAGATCGTCGAGCACGAGAGCGGCTGGAACATCAGCGCCACCAACTCGTCCTCCGGTGCGTACGGTCTGGTCCAGGCTCTTCCCGGCTCGAAGATGGCCTCCGCCGGCTCCGACTGGAAGACCAACCCCAAGACCCAGATCAAGTGGGGTCTGGACTACATGAACTCCCGCTACGGCAGCCCGGCCGGCGCCTGGAGCTTCTGGCAGGCCAACGGCTGGTACTGATCAGCCCAGCACACACAAGGCGGCACCCCGTTCCGGGGCTGCCGCCTTCGTCGTACCCCGCCCTTCCCGGCCCCGCCCGGCCACAACCTTCTTTCGCCCCCTCCGCCCCTACCCGACCCGCCCTGGGGCTCCGCCCCAGACCCCGCTCCTCAAACGCCGGAGGGGCTGGATCTTCCCGGCCGGGGCTGTGACCGTCTGGATCTCGCACCCGCAGTCGGCCGCGCGCCGTCGGGGACGTGCCGGTACATCGATGCCCGTCGCCACCGACGGTCACCTCTCCGTCCAACGGCGACGGGCTGATGCACCGGCACGGCCCCGACCCACCCACCAGACCGAACCCGGGCCACAACCCCGGCCCCATGGTGGACTGACCCCCATGGACACGACGCCCGACCCCGAGTCAAAAGGCCTCCGCCTCGTGCCCGCGCTGCTGTCGCTGACCGTCGTCAGCGGCCTCATCGACGCGGTGAGCTACCTGGGCCTGGGCCACGTCTTCACGGCCAACATGACCGGCAACGTGGTCGTGCTCGGCTTCGCCGCCGCCGGCGCCCCCGGCTTCTCCGTAACGCACACCCTCACCTCCCTGTGCTGCTTCGTGGCCGGCGCCACGACCGGCGGACGAACCACCCTGCGCCTGAGCGACGGCCCCCGCCGCACCTGGGCCCGCAAAATCCTCGCCGCCGAAGCAGCCCTGACGGCCGCCTGCGCGGCGGTGGCCTTCGCCGCCCCGCACGCGACCGCCACCACCTACACCGTGATCGCCGTGACGGCCTTCGCGATGGGCCTGCGCAACGCGACGGTACGCAGACTCGGCATCGCCGACCTGACGACCACCGTGCTGACGATGACCCTCACGGGCCTGGCCGCCGACAGCCGCGCCGGCGGCGGCGCCGGCCACCACTCCCCGCGCCGGACCGCCTCCGTCCTGGCGATGGCGGCCGGCGCCCTGCTCGGCGCGTGGCTGGTCCTGCACCACGGCCTGGCGCTCCCTCTCCTGATCGCGGCCCTGATCCCGGCGGCCCTGGCGGCAACCGTCTCCGGCCGGGAGTAGCGCCCGCGAGCCGACGGCAACCCACCGCAAGCCCGCGGCACCCCCTCACACCCGCTGAATGATCGTCCCCGTCGCGAGCCCCCCACCTGCACACATCGTGATCAACGCGAACTCCTTGTCCGCACGCTCCAGTTCATGCAGCGCCGTGGTGATGAGCCGCGCCCCCGTGGCCCCCACCGGATGCCCGAGCGCGATCCCGCCCCCGTTCACGTTCACCTTCTCCAGGTCCTGCCCGAAGACCTGCGCCCAGCTCAGCACCACGGACGCGAACGCCTCGTTGATCTCCACGAGGTCGATGTCCTTCAGCGACATCCCGGCCTTGCCGAGCACGGCCCGGGTGGCGTCGATCGGCCCGTCCAGGTGGAAGTGCGGGTCCGAACCCACCAGCGCCTGGGCCACGATCCGCGCCCGCGGCCGCAGCTTCAACGCCCGCGCCATCCGCTTGGAGGCCCACAGGATGGCTGCCGAACCGTCCGATATCTGGGAGGAGTTGCCGGCCGTGTGAACGGCCGTCGGCATCACCGGCTTCAGCTTCGCCAGCGCCTCCATGGACGTGTCGCGCAGCCCCTCGTCCCGGTCGACGAGCCGCCACATGCCCTGCCCGGCCCGCTGTTCGTCCTCGGTGGTGGGCACCTGCACGGCGAACGTCTCGCGCTTGAAGCGTTCCTCGCCCCAGGCGACGGCGGCCCGTTCCTGCGAGATGAGCCCGAGGGAGTCGACGTTCTCGCGGGTCAGTCCGCGGTGGCGGGCGATGCGTTCGGCCGCCTCGAACTGGTTGGGCAGATCGACGTTCCACTCGTCGGGGAACGGCTTGCCGGGCCCGTGTTTGGACCCCGAGCCCAGCGGCACCCGCGACATCGCCTCGACACCGCAACTGATCCCGACGTCGATGACACCCGCCGCGATCATGTTGGCGACCATGTGTGAGGCCTGCTGCGAGGAGCCGCACTGGCAGTCGACGGTCGTCGCGGCCGTCTCGTAGGGCAGTCCGACGGTCAGCCAGGCGGTGCGCGCGGGGTTCATCGACTGTTCGCCGGCGTGGGTCACCGTGCCGCCGACGATCTGCTCGACGCAGTCGGCGGGGATGCCGGTGCGGCCGAGGAGTTCACGGTAGGTCTCGCCCAGGAGATAGGCGGGGTGCAGATTGGCGAGCGCGCCTCCGCGCTTGCCGATGGGGGTCCGTACGGCTTCGACGATCACGGGTTCCGCGGCCATGGGGGCTCGTCCTCTCCTCAGGCCTGCCCGGCGGCCAGGCCCTGGCTGAACCGCGCAGCGCGGGGCGTCCCGGCCCACCCACCGCACAGAACTAGAACGCGTACCAGTTCTGCGTGCAGTTTGCTGAGCGAACCCCCCGCGCCGCAAGGGTCGTGCAGCTCCGGAAGTCGTGATCTGCACCAATCCCGCACGGAATTGGGAGGCCCGCACCTCTTGCCACTTGTAGAACCCGTTACTACCTTCACGGCGATTCCATGTTCCTGATGACCCGTCAGAATCACGTGCGAGAAAGAGCCTGGAGTTGCCGATGTCCTGTCCAGCGCTGCCCGACGGGTTCGATTTCACCGACCCCGATGTGCTCCACCATCGCGTACCCCTCCCGGAGTTCGCCGAGCTGCGCCGGGCCGAGCCGGTCCACTGGATCCCGCAACAGCCCGGTGTGGCGGGCTTCGAGGACGACGGCTACTGGGCCGTCACCCGGCACTCGGACGTCAAGTACGTCTCGACGCACCCCGAGTTGTTCTCCTCGTTCCTCAACACGGCCGTCATCCGCTTCAACGAGCACATCCAGCGCGAGCAGATCGAGGTCCAGCGGCTCATCATGCTGAACATGGACCCGCCCGAACACACCCGGGTCCGGCAGATCGTGCAGCGCGGCTTCACCCCGCGCGCCATCCGCTCCCTGGAGGACGCGCTGCGCGCCCGGGCCGGTTCGATCGTCGCGAACGCGCTCGCGCAGGCCGCCCCCGACGGCTCCTTCGACTTCGTCACCCAGGTCGCCTGCGAACTGCCGCTGCAGGCGATAGCCGAGCTGATCGGCGTCCCGCAGGAGGACCGCGTCAAGATCTTCGACTGGTCCAACAAGATGGTGGCGTACGACGATCCGGAGTACGCGATCACCGAGGAGATCGGCGCCGAGTCGGCCACCGAACTCATCTCGTACGCGATGAACATGGCCGCGGACCGCAAGCAGTGCCCCGCCAAGGACATCGTCAGCACGCTGGTGGCGGCGGAGGACCAGGGGAACCTCGCCTCCGACGAGTTCGGCTTCTTCGTGCTGCTGCTGGCGGTCGCCGGCAACGAGACGACCCGCAACGCCATCACCCACGGGATGCACGCGCTGCTCACCCACCCCGACCAGTGGGACCTCTACAAGAGGGAGCGGCCGAAGACCACCGCCGAGGAGATCGTCCGCTGGGCGACCCCCGTCGTCGCCTTCCAGCGCACCGCGACCCAGGACACCGAACTGGGCGGGCAGCGGATCAGGAAGGGCGACCGCGTCGGCATCTTCTACTCCTCCGCGAACAACGACCCCGAGGTGTTCGGGAACCCCGAGGTCTTCGACATCACCCGGGACCCCAACCCGCACCTCGGCTTCGGCGGCGGCGGTCCGCACTTCTGCCTCGGCAAGTCCCTGGCCACGCTGGAGATCGACCTGATCTTCAACGCGATCGCCGACGCGATGCCGGATCTGCGGCTGGCCGGCGACCCCCGCCGCCTCCGCTCCGCCTGGCTGAACGGCGTCAAGGAACTCCAGGTCCGGCACGCGTAGCGGGCCGCACACGCTCGGGCCGGCGACCTCCCGGCACCGCCGGCCCGTCCCGAGGGAGGCAGGGGCACCCCCGCGCCCGCCTCTGCCTCCCCCGAGACCGCACCCGCACCCGCACCCGCACCCGCCCGTCACCTCGACACACACCGGATCGCCCGACCCCCGACCTGACCGCCCGACCCCACGACCCGACCGCCCGGACCCACGACCCGACCTCCCCACCCCACCCCATCTCACCCCGACCCGATCACCCCGGCGTACGCCCCACCGCACGAACCGGCGGCCCTACCCCGGCTCCGGCCCCGGCCGGTTCCACGTCCGCGCGGACCCGCGGGCCGCTGATGAGATACGTCAGGCCGAAGCCCACGGCGACGACGGCCGCGCCGCCGACGGCGTCCAGGACCCAGTGGTTTCCGGTCGCCACGATCGAGGAGACCGTGAGCAGCGGGTGCAGCAGGCCCAGCGCCTTCATCCACCACCTGGGTGCCAGCACCACGATGACGATCCCGCACCACAGGGACCACCCGAAGTGGAGCGAGGGCATCGCCGCGTACTGGTTGGTCAGCTCGGTCAGCGTGCCGTAGTCGGGCTTGGAGAAGTCCTGCACCCCGTGCACGGTGTCGATCACGCCGAGACCCGGCATCAGGCGGGGCGGGGCGAGCGGGTAGAGCCAGAACCCGACGAGGGCGAGGAGGGTGGCGAAGCCGAGGGCGGAACGCGCCCAGCGGTGGTCGGCCGGGCGGCGGACGTAGAGCACGGCGAGGATGGTGAGCGGGACGCCGAAGTGGAACGACTGGTAGTAGAAGTCGAAGAAATCCCTCAGGCCGGGAACCCCCACCACCGCGTGGTTGACCCAGCGCTCGACGTCCAGATGCAGAAACCGCTCGACGGCGAGGACCTGCCGGCCGTGTTGCTCGGCGGTGGCCCGCCCGCCCGAGTTGGTGCCGCCCGTCGCGGCGAGCCTGACCTGCTGGTAGGCGGAGTACCCGACACGGATCAGGAGCAGTTCGAGGAGCAGGTTCGTGCGGGTGAGGACCCGGCCGGACGGCAGCAGCGGGATCCGCCTCCACCGGGTGGTGGCGGGCGGCGCGTGGACGGTGGGGACCGGGGCCCGGTAGGACGGGGACGTACGGGACAGGAACGGTACGGCCGCGGCGGCGGCCAGCGCGGCGATCAGCACCACGTTGTCGCGCACCGGTTCGAGCACCGGCATGTCAGGAAGGATCATCCGGGCGGGCAGTGTCATGACGAGGACGACCGCGACGGGCCACACATAGCGGTCGGAGGTCTTCCGGCCGACCCGGCCGACGAGGGCGAGCAGGACCCACAGGACCTGGTGCTGCCAGGTGGTGGGCGAGACGGCGACGGCGACGCAGCCGGTCACCGCGACGGCGAGCAGCAACTGTCCGTCGCGGGCGTAGCGCACCGCGCGGCGCAGCCCCAGGACGGCGACGGCCGCGCCGAGCGCCAGGAAGAGGCCGACCTCCAGCGGCCCGGTGAGGCCGAGCCGCAGCAGTGCGCCGTGCAGGGACTGGTTGGCGAGGTCGTCGGCGGACTTGCCGAGGCCGACGCCCGCCAGGTGGTGCACCCAGTACGTGTTCGAGTCGCGCGGCATCGCGGCCCAGGCGAGCGCGGTGAGGGCGACGAACGTGAGGCCGGTGGAGGCGGCGGCGCGGCGGCGGCCGGTGAACCAGAGCAGCGGGGCGAAGAGCAGCACGGTCGGCTGGAGGGCCGCCGCGAGCCCGATGAGGACCCCGCAGAGGCGCTCGCCGCGGACGACGAAGCAGCCGAGCAGGACGAGCAGCACCGGGATGATGCTGGTCTGGCCGAGATAGAGGGCGTTGCGCACGGGGAGCGACAGCATCAGCAGGCTGACGGCCACGGGCGCGGCGAGCAGCGAGGTCCGTCGGCTCACGGGCGGCGGCAGCGCGCGGGCGGCGACCAGGCCGAGCGCCACGACGAGCAGCAGGGTGCCGAAGGTCCAGCCCCAGCCGAGGGCCTGTTCGGCCGACCGGGTGAGGGGTTTGAGGACGAGGCCGCCGAACGGGGTGCCGGTGAACTGTGTCGAGTCGTACAGCGAGCCCTTCACGTGCAGTACGCCGTTCGGGCCGACCCAGGTCTCCAGGTCCGTCAGCCGGTCCGCCTTGGGCGTGCTGAGGACGGCGGCGAGCTGCCGTACGGCGAGTATCGCGGCGACGGCCCAGAGCACGACGCGAAGCGCGCGCAGTCGTGCCCGCACCGTCTCCGGCGCTCCCACGATGCCTTCGCCCGGCCGTCCGCCGTGCTCCACGTTCGCCACGCCCTGTCGGCCCTCCCGACCCATTGACCGGTCTGTGTCTCACAGATCCCTTATGTCAACCCATATCAGGACCTCGCGTGTCACGGCCACCGTCGCCGGGCGGCACGGCGGGCCCGGAGCGGCCTGAACACCCTCTCCGCTTTGTCCGAATATCGACGGTCGGCGAAGGGGTCGGTTCCCGGCCGGACCCGCGACATGACTCACAGACGACCCCCCGCGAGACCCTCCGCGGATCTCTCGTCACGCCTGCGTACGCCGCCTTTATGTGCGCTGCGCACCCGGTCGCGTACCCCACGCGACGGGGGCAAAGGGCCCTAAGGTCGCTTTTCGGCCCGTCTCCGGACGGGCCGCCGGTCCGCCCCGGGTCACCCGCGGGTCACCTTCACGGGTCACCTGTGCGAGCCCCCGGGCCCGCTCCCGGGCGGACCCGTCCCTGTCCCCGGAGAAAGGAAGGCTCTTGCCGACCGCTACCCCGACCGCGACCCCGACGGCCCCCGCCGTACGTGTCCCGGCTTCCGCCCGCCCCGTCCCCTCCGAGGTCACCGTCACCGACCCCGCGCTGGTCAGGCGTGCCGTGAAAGCGGCGGCGCTCGGCAACGCGATGGAGTGGTTCGACTTCGGCGTCTACAGCTACATCGCGGTGACCCTGGGCAAGGTCTTCTTCCCCTCGGGCAACCCGACCGCCCAGCTCCTCTCGACGTTCGGCGCCTTCGCTGCGGCCTTCCTCGTCCGCCCGCTCGGCGGCATGGTCTTCGGCCCGCTCGGCGACCGGATCGGCCGCCAGAAGGTCCTCGCGCTCACCATGATCCTGATGGCGGCGGGCACCTTCGCGATCGGTCTGATCCCGTCGTACGCCACGATCGGCGTCGGCGCTCCGGTCCTGCTGCTCGTGGCCCGTCTGGTGCAGGGCTTCTCCACCGGCGGCGAGTACGCGGGCGCCACGACCTTCATCGCCGAGTACGCGCCGGACAAGAAGCGCGGCTTCCTCGGAAGCTGGCTGGAGTTCGGCACGCTGGCCGGATACATCGGCGGCGCGGGTCTGGTGACCCTCATGACCGCCCTGCTGTCCACCGACGACCTGCTGTCCTGGGGCTGGCGCGTCCCGTTCCTGATCGCGGGCCCGATGGGCATCGTCGGCCTCTATCTGCGGATGCGTCTGGAGGAGACCCCGGCGTTCGCCGCGGAGCTGGAGAAGTCCGAGGCCGCCCGTCCCAAGGTGCCGCTGCGCGAGATGGTCGCCGGCCAGTGGCGCACCCTGCTGCTGTGCATGGGCCTGGTGCTGGTCTTCAACGTCACCGACTACATGCTGCTGTCCTACATGCCGAGCTATCTGACCAGCGAGCTCAAGTACGACGAGACGCACGGTCTGCTCGTCGTCCTCGGTGTGATGGCGCTGATGATGGTCGTGCAGCCCTTCGCGGGCGCCCTGACCGACCGGATCGGCCGCCGCCCGGTGATCGCCGCGGGCTGTGCCGGTTTCCTCGCCCTGTCCGTCCCGGCGCTGCTGCTGATCCGCCAGGGCAGTCTGCTCGCCGTCGCGCTCGGCATGGGCGCCCTCGGTCTGCTGCTGGTGTGCTTCACGGCCGCGATGCCCTCCGCGCTCCCTGCGCTCTTCCCGACCCGGGTCCGTTACGGCTCTCTCTCGATCGGCTTCAACGTCTCCGTCTCGCTCTTCGGCGGCACGACCCCGCTGGTCGTCACCGCCCTCATCGGGGCGACCGGGAACATGATGATGCCCGCGTACTACATGATGGCCGCGGCCGTGATCGGCGGTGCAGCCGTCTGGTTCATGACGGAGTCGGCGGGCCGGCCGCTGCCGGGCTCGGCGCCCGCCGTGGAACCCGCCCGCCGCTGACGTCCGCGGGCCCCGCGCCCCGCCGACGCGCGGGGCCCGAATCCCGCTGGCACGCGGGGGCGCCGGGAGCTAGGTTCGAGACGGAAGTCCTTAGCGCATCTAACTAGGCTATGAAAGGCCCGGTGCATGAGCGAGTCGCAGGTCTGGAACGACGTCGACGACCACTTCACCCACCTCCTGGCCCCCGCCGACGAAGTCCTCGCCGCCGCGCTGCACGACAGCGACGCGGCCGGACTGCCCCCCATCGGCGTCGCGCCGAACCAGGGCAAGCTGCTCCAGTTGCTCGCCGAGATCCAGGGAGCCCGCCGCATCCTGGAGATCGGCACGCTCGGCGGCTACAGCACGATCTGGCTGGGCCGCGCCCTGCCCGCCGACGGGACGCTGATCACCCTCGAGTACGAGCCCCGGCACGCCGAGGTCGCCCGCGCCAATCTCGCGCGGGCCGGCCTCGACAAGATCGCCGAGGTGCGGGTGGGCCCCGCCCTGGAGAGCCTGCCGAAGCTGGCGGACGAGCATCCGGAGCCGTTCGACCTCGTCTTCATCGACGCGGACAAGGTGAACAACGCCCACTACATCGAGTGGGCGGTCCGGCTCACCCGGCCCGGCAGCGTGATCGTCCTCGACAACGTGGTCCGCGGTGGAGCGGTGACCGACGGGACGAGCACCGACCCGAGCGTGCGGGGCACCCGGGCCGCGCTCGAACTGATCGCCACCCACCCGAAGTTGGACGGCACGGCGGTGCAGACGGTGGGCAGCAAGGGGTACGACGGCTTCGCGCTGGCCCGCGTACGGGCCTGACCGCCCGGCCTCGCGCCGCCGCACCCCCTCACCGGGCTCAGACCTCGTGGTAGAAACCCACGTTCACGGTGTGGGGCCCGGTGCGGTCCTGGATGACGAGTTCACCGGAGCCGCCCGCCGGGAGTCGGGCCGTCCCGCCGTACGGAAGCGGCTGGGGCTGGAGTCCCGTGAGGATCAGCCGGACCTCGGAGGACGGCTCCGCGTGGGAACCCCGGAGCCAGCTGACCTGCCAGGAGCCGTCCGGACCGCACAGGAACTCCAGGTGGACCCGGGAGACGAACAGCCAGTCGTCGGGGGTCGCGAGACGGCACACGGCCCGGTCCCGGCCCACCCGCAGCATGGCTCCGGGGTCGCTCGGCGCGTCGGCCATCTGCATCCCGGCCGTCGCTCCGGCGTCCCCTCCGGTCACCGAGGCCATGGTGAGTTCGAGCAACGCGCGCTCCTTCGTGAGGTGCTGGTCCAATTGTCCTGACGGGGAACGAGGTTGCCCCGTCGCCGCCGCATGATAATTCGACCTTCACCGTCGCCGTGTGACCTCCGGCACAATGGACTCATGACCGAGCGCAAGCCACCGGGTGTCAGCTTCGAGTCGTGGGTCGACCGGCAGATCCGCCAGGCGGAGGCCCGCGGCGAATTCACGGAACTCCCCGGCGCGGGCAAGCCGCTGCCGGAGGTCACCGACACCCCGTACGACGAACTCTGGTGGATCAAGCGGAAGATGGCCCGTGAGGGCCTGTCCGTCCTGCCGCCCACGCTGGCCCTGCGCAAGGAGGCGGAGGACGTGCTCGCGGCGGTTCCCACGCTTCCGTCCGAGCGGGCGGTGCGGCGGGCCGTCGAGGACGTCAACGTCAAGATCCGCGACATGATGTTCAAGCCGCCGCCCGGACCTCCGCTCGGCCTCAAGCCGTACGACGTGGAGAAGATCGTCCAGGAGTGGCACGCGGCCCGCGAGAACCCGGCCCCGGGCGGCCCGCGACCCTAGGTCGTGTCCGCGAGGTTCCCGTGCCCGGCGGCGCCTCGCAGGCACTCTCGCCGGACCGGTGTGAGGCCGCGTCCCGGGGCGTCGTCCGGGGCGCGGCCTCATTCACCGGGGAAGGCTCCGAGCCGGGCTCAGAGCCGCAGGAGCCGCTCGGTCATCTCGCGGTAGTCCCGCAGGGCGAGCCGGAGCCGCTCCGTGTCCTCGCCGGTCGCCTTGTCCTCGCCGCCGGACCGCCACGACGTACGCAGGTCGCGCCGCCGCCGGGTCACGGCTTCCGTGAACCGGCCCGCGAGCTCCTCCAGCACCTGGTCGGCCTCCTCCACGGAGGCCTGCGGCCCGTCGACGAACCCGCCGACCGCGTGCCGCATCCGCAGCGAGAACTTGTCGTGCTCGTCGAGCGGCAGCATCCGCTCGTCCCGCCCGGCGGAATCCGCCGGGCGCCCCTCGGTGTCCGCCGGGCCGCCCCGGGGGTGCGCTCCCGCGGCGCCGCGCGACACGGGACGCGGACCGGGTCCGTCGTCGGAGGCACCGGACGTGTCGGGTACCGGTGACACGGGGCCGGCGCCCGTACGCCCCGCGCGGCCGTCGGCCGGGGCGGCACCCCGCTCGTCGACGCCGGCGCCCGTCGTCGCGCGGGACGACGTACCGGTCCCGGCCGGGCGGACGGCCGAGCCGGCGCCGTCCCCGGCACGGTCGCCGTTCCGGTCCGGGTCGCCGGTCCCGCCCGGGGCGGGCTCGGTGGACACGGGGTCCACCCGGCCCTTCAGAGCCTCGCGGCGCGACACGTCCTCGCCCTCACCGCGGTCGCCGTCCGCCCGGTCGTCCGGGGAACGCTCGGGGGGTACGGGGGTCACGCGGCCCTTCAGTCCGGCCTCGCGGGGCCCGGCGGGGCCGGGGCCCACACGCCCCTTCGTGGCGGCGGCCTCGTGGGACGGGGTGCGCTCGGGATCCTGGTCTGGCTTCATGGTGCTCACCTTCTTCAACTCCCCTTCGCCTGACGCCTGGTGAAGGACCAGGGAAGGTGGGAGCGAGTGTCGGGGGTGGACGTCCTGCTGCTCTCGGCGTTCTCACCGTTCTCGCCGTTCTCGGCGCGCCCTGCGTTCCCGGCGCGCCCGGCGTTCTCCGCCGGCTCGGCGCCCCGGCTGTCCTTGGTCAGGGCGAACCGCCTGCTGCGCTCCGGGCGGGTGGCCTCGGTGGCGCTGACGTCGTCCGTGTCGCGCGCCCTGCCGGGCGCGGTGTCCTCGCGGGTCGGGGTCAGCAGGTCGTCGAAGAGGTCGCGGGCCTCCAGCATGGCCTCGCGCAGCTTCTCGGTGTCGACACCGCCGTTCCCGCCCCCGCCGGTGCGGGCCAGCGCGGCCCGGTGCACACTGCGGTACCCGTGGACGTGGTGTCCGTGGTGGACGGAGAGCGCGGACACCTGCTCCTCGTAACGGTCCCCGTCAGGGAATCCGCGCTCACCGGCCAGCTCGCCGAGCAGACGGTCGGCCTCGGCCACCGCCTCCTGGGGCGAGTCGACGAAGCGTTCCTGGGCGGCCGTCCAGCCGGCCGCGTACCGTTCCCTGGCCGCGGGTTCGAGCGGCCGCTCGCGCAGTGCGCCGTGCCGCTTCACGCGCTCGTTGAGGTCGCGTTCGGCGGCCTGGGTGTCGCCGTCGTGCCGGGCGACGGTCCGGTCGTACTCCGGTCCGAAGCGCCGCCGCAGGGCGCGCCCGCCCGGCGGCCTTCGGGCGCGGAGGATCAGGGCGGCCGCGACAACGGCCAGGGCCGCCACGATGATCAGAGCGATGATCACGCCTGTGGACATGGGTGCCTTCCCGGTTCTCGACCCAACGGGCCGGTTCCTGGACCGGGTTGCCCGGAACCCGGGCCTCAAACGGCCCCGGGGACGGTGCCGAGGTCAACGCCCCTTCCTCGTTGCGCCGTTCGGCCGGAGCTCCTTATCCGGTTGCGTGCCCCGGGTGGCACCCGCCGACAATGGCCGGCATGACCCGATCGCCGTCCGCCGCGCGGGGCTCCTGGAGCGTGGCCCCCGAACCCTTCGACTCCCCCGCCGCCGCGGCCCTTTGGCGGGCGTACTACACCGAGGTCAGCGACCGGTGGTACGAGGTGCACGAAGGACGTACGACGGATCCCGACGAGCTGGAGCGGGAGATCGCCGCGGAGACCGGCGCCGAGTTCGCGCCGCCCGCGGGCGTGCTGCTCGTCGCGCGCCACGACGGTGAGCCCGGCGGCACGGCGGGAATCCGGATGCTCGACGCCACGACGGGCGAGCTGCGCCGGGTCTTCGTCCGCGCGGACCTGCGCGGCGAGGGCGCGGCCCCGCTCCTGCTGGCGGCCGCCGAGGCGGCGGCGCGCGGCCTGGGCGCCCGGCGGCTCGTCCTCGACACCCGCTCCGACCTCGTCGAGGCGCGGGCCCTGTACGCGCGGCACGGCTACGAGGAGACCGCGGCGCACAACGACCAGGCCTACGCGGAGCACTGGTTCCGGAAGGACCTGACCGGCTGACGGTCAGGCCGTCACGCCGGTTCCCCCTGCGGGCGGGCGGCCGGGGCTCTCTCGTGCGGGCGTTCCGCGTCGGACCCGCACATCTCCTCGTTCAGCTCCGCCACCAGCTGCGTGAGGTCGGTCGGACGGTCCGGCGTCCACCAGTCGCCGAGCAGATCGGCGAAGGACTCCTCGCGGGCCCTGGACAGATTCCCGGCGGCGACACGGCCCTCGTCGGTCAGGACCAGGTCCAGGCCCTCGCGGCGGGCGAACCGGCGTTCCTCGATCTGGCGGGCGGCGGCCAGAACGATGTCCAGGGGAACCGCGCTGTGCTCGGCCAGGAGAGCGGGCTCCGCCCACCCGTACTTCTTGATCCGCAGCAGCAGCCAGCTCGCCGCCGGCATGAGGTCGTAGCCGGCGCGCGCGGTGATCTTCTCGTAGATCTCGCGGCGCCCCTCGCGGGTGCCGAGCACGGACAGCGCCCGGCACACCTCGTCGTACGACGACCGCTCGACCGGGTTGCTCGCGAGTGTCTCCGTGACGTCGGGTGCCGTGACGGAGCCGCGCAGTCTGTCCTCGCGCAGGAACCAGGCCAGCACGAACCCGAGGAGGGCGACCGGGGCCGCGTACAGGAAGACGTCGGTGATCGAGGTCGAGAACGCGTGCAGGACGGGCTGCCGCAGGTCGGCCGGCAACTGGCCGATCCCCTTCGGGTCCGCCTTCAGGGAGTCCGTCGTGACGCCGGGTGGAAGCTGCTGTCCGGCCAGCGCCTTCGTCAGGTTGTCGCCGAGGCGGCCCGCGAAGACCGTGCCGAAGATCGCGACGCCGAACGAGGCGCCGATGGACCGGAAGAAGGTGGCCCCGGAGGTGGCGACGCCCAGATCCTCGTACGACACCGCGTTCTGCACGATCAGGACGAGCACCTGCATCACGAGGCCGAGGCCCAGGCCGAACACGAAGAAGTACGTGCTCATGATCCCGGTGCTGCTGTTCTCGTCCAGCTGGTGCAGCAGGAGCAGTCCCAGGGCGGTGATCCCGGTGCCCGCGACCGGGAACACCTTCCAGCGGCCGGTACGGCTGACGATCTGCCCGGAGACCGTGGACGACAGCAACAGCCCGAACACCATCGGCAGCATGTGCACGCCGGACATGGTGGGCGAGACGCCCTGCACGACCTGGAGGAACGTCGGCAGATAGGTCATCGCGCCGAACATCGCGAAGCCCACGATGAAGCTGATGATCGCGGACAGCGTGAAGGTGTGGACCCGGAACAGCTTGAGCGGCAGCACGGGTTCGGCCGCGCGTCGCTCCACCGCGACGAAGGCGACGCCGAGGACCACGCCGACGATCACGAGTCCGATGACCTGCGGCGAGTCCCAGTCCCAGGTGGTGCCGCCCAGCGAGGCCACCAGGACCAGGCAGGTGGCGACCGCGGCGATCAGGAACGTACCGGCGTAGTCGATGACGTGGCGTGCCGACTTCCTCGGGATGTGCAGGACCGCGGCGATCACCACGAGCGCCACGACGCCGACGGGCAGGTTGATGTAGAAGACCCAGCGCCAGCTCAGATGTTCCGTGAACAGCCCGCCGAGCAGCGGTCCCAGCACACTCGTCGCGCCGAACACCGCACCGAACAGCCCCTGGTACTTGCCCCGTTCACGCGGCGGGACGAGATCGCCGACGATCGCCATCGACAGCACCATCAGACCGCCGCCGCCGAGTCCCTGCACCGCCCGGAAGGCGATCAGCTCGCCCATGTTCTGCGACATGCCGCACAGCGCCGACCCGACCAGGAAGATCACGATCGCCGCCTGGAAGAGTCTCTTGCGGCCGTACTGGTCGCCGAGCTTGCCCCACAGCGGGGTCGCCGCCGTGGACGCGAGCAGGTACGCCGTGACCACCCAGGACAGGTGCTCCAGACCGCCTAGGTCGCTCACGATGGTCGGCAGCGCGGTGGACACGATCGTCTGATCCAGGGCGGCCAGCAGCATGCCGAGCAGCAGGGCGCCGATGGACACGAAGACGCTGCCGTGCACCGAGTCCCGGGCGTCGGTCTCCGCGGCGCTGCGGCGGCGCACGGCCGACTCGCTCACCTCGACCGAGTCGTGCAGTCCGGGCGGCTCGCCCATGCCGCCGCCGGTCGGCGCCTCCACCCCTTCCGGTCCCCGGCCGGACGGTGTGTCGGAACCGTGCGCGTCCCCGGTCATGCGGCCTCCCTGAGCACCGAGGGTCCCGGTCACCCTCCATCCTGATCGGTGTGTCCGGTTATGGCCTGTCGAGCCAACCGGAATCTGCTATTCAGGGGGGCTGCTTGAAGGTTGTATGAAGGTCGTCCGGATAATCACTGGAGTTTTCAGGGGGGAGGGACCCACTCGTGACTGAACCGACCGGGCATGTCTGCCCCGAGTGCGCCGCACACCGGGCGCAGGACGGCACCCCGTCCTGCGCCTGTACGCGCAGGGCGTCCGACGCCCTGCGCGACGAGCGCTCGGCCGAGGCCGCGGCGGCGGAGGACTTCAACCCGCTGCGCATACGGCCCTACGTAGAACTGGGCCCGGAGGACTCCGGGCACGCGGGAGGGGGCCTGGGACCGGCCGAGGGCGCCGGCGCCCCGTACCCGGCCGGCACGGGCTCCTGGCAGGCCGCGCCGGCGGCCGGTGAGGCCTGGACCGCCGCGGAAGCGGGTGCCTGGACGCCGGAGGGGGCGTGGGTGCCGGAGGGGGCGTGGGCGCCGGAGGGCTTCCATGGCGTCGCACCCGGCGGGGGTGGCGAACCGACGGGCTCCGTGGCCGGCGTGCCACCGGTCGGCGGAATACCGATGCCGCCCGCGAACGGGGAGGACGCGGCCGCTTCGACCATGCAGCTCTCCGCGATCCCGGCGGACGCGAACCTCGGCCCGGCTCCGGTACCGGCCGACGCGACCATGCGCCTGGCCCCGGTACCGGCGGACCCGGCCCCGTACTCGGCACCGCTGCCGCCGGAGGTGGACACGCCGTCGGCGCCGATGCCGGCCGACGCGACCATGCGGCTGAAGGCGCTCCCCTCGGAGGCGCGCGCCACCGACGTCCGCCTCTTCCACGAGAACGCGCGCCCGCCGGAGGCCGGACAGGGGGCCTCGCCCTCGCGTCGGTCCAAGCGCCGCCGGCGCACCGGGGTCCTCGCCGTCACCGGAGTCGTGGTGACCGTGGTGGCCGCGGCGGGGGTCGCGAGCGGACTGCTCTCCTACGACCCTCCCGCGCGGGACGAGGCCCAGCCGAAGGACGTCAGGGCGAGCGTGCCGGACGTCCTGTCGGACACGGCCTCCGCGGTGCCGTCGTCGAGCGCGTCCTCGGCGGAGTCCGCCTCGCCGTCCCCGTCGGCCTCGCTCAGCGCGAGCCCGTCTCCGTCGGTGTCCGCCTCCGACACGTCGGCCACACCGTCCTCGTCCGCCTCGGCGTCGCCGACGTCCGCCGAGCCGAGCGCGACGGCGACCGCGACGGGGTCCGTGGCCTCCACGGGGGGCGGCGGTTCGAACACGCTGGCAGGACCGACCCTGCGGCGCGGCGACAGCGGGTCCGAGGTGACCGAGCTCCAGCTTCGGCTGAGCCAGCTCAGGATGTACATGCACAGGGCCGACGGCCAGTTCGACCGTCACCTGGAGGACGCCGTGCGCTGGTACCAGTGGGCGCGGGGCATCTCGGGCGACGACCCCGGCGTGTACGGCCCGGCCACACGGGCGAGCCTGGAGGCGGAGACGTCCCAGCCGTAGCTCGCCGTCGGCGCTCACGGGTTCGGCCGGTGGGTGGGTCGGGGCCGTGCCGGTGCATCAGCCCGTCGCCGTTGGACGGAGAGGTGACCGTCGGTGGCGACGGGCATCGATGTACCGGCACGTCCCCGACGGTGCGTGGCCGACTGCGGGTGCGTCGCGGTGGCGGCGCCGACAAGGTTTCAGCCCCTCCGGCGTTTGAGGAGCGGGGTCTGGGGCGGAGCCCCAGGTGCGATGGGGGTCCCCCCTGGTCGAGCGAAGCCGAGACCTTGGGGGAGGGTAGGGGCGGAGGGGCGAGAACTCTCGGCCCAGCCCCCCACTCCCCGCGACCGCGACCGCGACCGCGACCGGGGGGATCCGTCCCCGGGGGGATCCGCCCCCTGAGGGGAACCCTTCCGGGGGGTGGGCCGAAAACCCGGCCCCCGCTCCGGTCAGCCGATGTGAAGCCGGACGGCTCCGCCTCCGAGAACCTCGACCCGCACCTCGGTCAGATCACGAACAAGCACATCCGGCCCATGGAACCCGGCCCGAGGACCGACACCCACGACCCGCATCCCAGCCGCCCGCCCCGCAGCGATCCCCGCCCCGGAGTCCTCGAAGACGACACAGTCCTCAGGAGCGATCCCCAGCTCGGCCGCACCCTTGAGGAACCCCTCGGGATCCGGCTTGCTGGCACCGACGGACTCGGCGGTGACCCGGACATCGGGAAGCCCGAGCCCCGCGGCGGCCATCCGCCCACTGGACAGCGCCACATCCGCCGAGGTGACGAGGGCGTGCGGCACTCCGACGAGGGAGGCGAGGAACTCCGGCGCACCCGGGATCGCGACAACGCCCTCCATGTCGGCGGTCTCCTCGGCCAGCATCCGCGCGTTGTCCGCGTAGTTCTGCTCCATGGGACGGTCCGGCAACAGCACCGCCATCGAGGCGTACCCCTGCCGGCCGTGGACGACCTTCATGACCTCGTCGCCGTCCAGCCCGTGCCGGTCGGCCCAGCCGCGCCAGCAGCGCTCGACGACGACATCCGAGTTGACGAGGGTCCCGTCCATGTCGAGCAGGAGGGCACGGGCGGTCAGAACGGTGGTGGCCGTCGTCATCGATGCTCCAAAACACAGGTAGGGGGACCAGTACACCCCCGGGAAACAAGGCGGCCCCGCCCGCCGGTCAGGGAGATGCGGACGGGAACCACTTTGTTCCTACAACATACAAAACAACCCCGCCCAGCGCCACTCGCCCCGCCCAACCCCAGGACAACCCTGCCCACACCAGGGGGTGGAAACCGGGGGAAGGATTCTCGCCCCCTCCGCCCCTACCCGACCCGTACCCGGGGCTCCGCCCCGGACCCCGCCTCTCAAACGCCGGAGGGGCTGAAACTGGCCCCGGCACCCGAAATGGCGCCCCGGAGTGAGGCGGACCCTGGGGCTCCGCCCCAGACCCCGCTCCTCAAACGCCGGAGGGGCTGAAATTTGCCCCGGTCGGGGCTGGAATGTGTCCCGGTCGGGGCTGTGACCGTCTGGATTCCGCATCCGCAGCCGGGAACGCGCCGTCGGGGACGTGCCGGTACATCGATGCCCGTCGCCACCGACGGTCACGTCTGCGTCCAACGGCGACGGGCTGATGCACCGGCACGGCCCCGACCCACCCACCGCCCGAACCCGCGACCGCGGACACGGCCCCGCACGACAAGGGACCGGCAACGCCCCCGACGCCGGCGCGACCAACGCCCACCGACAACCACGCAGGGGCGAGCGGACTCAGCCCGCCACGGCCTCGTACAGGCTCCAGACCCCGAGCCCCGTCATCAACACAGCCGCCACCTTGGTGATCAACGACAACGGCACCCGCTTCATCAGCGCCTTGCCGCCCACGATCCCCAGCCCCGCCACGGCCCACAGCCCCAGCACCGCACCGAGCCCCACCGACAGCGGATCGTCGTACCGCGCGGCGAGGTTCGCCGTCATGATCTGCGTGAGGTCGCCGAACTCGGCGACGAGGATGAGCATGAAGCCCGCTCCGGACACCTTCCAGAACGTCTGGTTCGCCGGCTTGCGGACCTCTTCCTCGTCCTCGTCCTTCTTCATCAGCAGCACAGCGGCCCCGCCGAGAAACAGCACACCGGTGACGGCGTGCACGATCTGCTGCGGCAACAGCGTCAGCACGCTGCCCGCCGCGACGGCGAGCGTCACATGGACGGCGAAGGCGGCGGCGACGCCGACGAAGACGTACGAAGCGCGGTAGCGGGTGCCGAGGACGAGGCCGGCGAGCGCGGTCTTGTCGGGCAGTTCGGCAAGGAAGACGACACCGAAGACGAGCGCCATCACGCTGAAGCTGATCAAAATTCCTCAATCGGTCGGGCTGCCCCGCCGAGAGTGTTGCGATTGCGCGTGCTGTGACTGCGCGACACCTCGGCACGGCAGCACACAGCAACACCCGCGCCGGGAGGCACGGGCACAAGCACCCACACCGGAAAGCCCGGCAGGGCAAGTGCACTGCTTGCCGAAGGTCTCGCTGGCCGGCCTCATGATCGAGGCCTGCCTCCGGGCGCCGGCTCAGACGAGCTGAGCAGTATGTCGACGGTCCGGCGAAGAGCTACTCCCCTTCTGCGCCGTCCATGGTACGCGACCCGCGAGGCGGCCCCCCAGGGCCGAAAGTCCCCCGCCCTGGACACCAGGACGTCGGAGAAAGTTCTGTCATGAACCTTGTTATGTCATGAACGCGTCATTATTTTCTAACCGCGCACTTACCTCACGGCAACACGACGCCGCGAGCATTCGTTCGCCCGCACCCCAACACCCCCACACCACAAGGGAGTTCGCATGCCCAAGGTCTACGCGCGTCGACGGCTGAGCATACTCGCAGGCATCACAGGTCTGATAGCCATGGCCGGAGTTTTCACCGGCCCGACCGCCTCCGCCGCCCTCCCCACCCCGGTCAGCGCGGCCACCGCCCGCACCTACCTCGCGTCCCTCACCGTCGCGACCGAGAACCGCACCGGCTACTCCCGCGACCTCTTCCCGACCTGGATCACGATCAGCGGCACGTGCAACACCCGTGAGTACATCCTCAAGCGCGACGGCTCCAACGTGACCACCGACTCCGCATGTGTGGCCACCGGCGGCAGCTGGTACTCCGTCTACGACGGCGCCACCTGGACCGCCGCCTCCGACGTCGACATCGACCACCTCGTCCCACTCGCCGAGGCCTGGGACTCCGGCGCCGGCGCCTGGACCACGGCCCAGCGCCAGGCCTTCGCCAACGACGTCACCCGCCCGCAGCTCCTCGCCGTCACGGACAACGTCAACCAGTCCAAGGGCGACAAGGACCCGGCCGAGTGGATGCCCTCGCGCACCGCGTACGCCTGCACCTACGTCCGCGCCTGGGTGCAGGTGAAGTACTACTACAACCTCAAGATCGACTCCGCCGAGAAGACCAAGCTGAGCTCGGTCCTCGCCGGCTGCTGACCCGCACCCGCCGCGCAGACCGGCGGCCGCGGGCCGCCAGGGTTCCGGGCACCGTCCCCCCACGGTGTTTCACGGTCTCCGGAACCTCCCCACGGGCCTCCGTCGTTCCGTACCGTACGGGGCGACGGAGGAGGGGGATCACCATGGCCGAGCTGCGCCTGGGGCCGCTGCTGAGGTACGTGGACGGCTCGTCGGCGACCTTCTGGGTCGAGGCGAGCCGCCCGTGCACCGCCGAGGTGCGCTGCGCGGACGGCACCCGCGGACAGGCCCGCACCTTCCAGGTGGCGGGCCATCACTACGCACTGGTGCCGGTGGACGGACTGACGCCGGGCACGACCACCTCGTACGAGATCCTGCTGGACGGCGCGGCCGTGTGGCCGCCACCCGACTCGCGCTTTCCCCCCTCGGTCGTCCGCACCCCCGGGGGCGAGGACGCCGCCGTCCGCGTCACCTTCGGTTCCTGCCGGTGGGCATCGCCGCCCGCGGACGAGAAGGACCCGGTGGGACCCGACGCGCTGGACACCCTCGCCGCCCGGATCGCCGAGGCCCCGGACGCCGAACGCCCGGACGTCCTCCTGCTGTTGGGCGACCAGGTGTACGCGGACGAGGTCTCCAGGGCCACCCGCGCCTGGATCGCCGCGCGCCGGGGTCTCGCGGACCCCCCGGGCCACCAGGTCGCGGACTACGAGGAGTACACCCGCCTCTACTACGAGTCCTGGCTCGACCCCGAGATCCGCTGGCTGCTGTCGACCGTACCGAGCTGCATGATCTTCGACGACCACGACGTCATCGACGACTGGAACACCAGCGCGTCCTGGCTCGCGGAGATCCGGGCGACCCCGTGGTGGCGCGAGCGGGTGCTCAGCGGTCTGATGTCGTACTGGGTCCACCAGCACCTCGGCAACCTCTCCCCCACCGAGCTCTCCCGGGACCGTCTCTACGCGGCCGTGCGCGAGACCCCCGACGGCACGGACGTGCTGCGCGCCTTCGCCGCCCAGGCCGACACCGACCCGGCCTCGGTCCGCTGGAGCTACCGCCGCGACTTCGGCCGGACCCGTGTCCTGATGCTCGACACCCGCGCGGCCCGCGTCCTGGACGAGAAGGACCGGGCGATGCTCGATCCCGGGGAGGCGGCCTGGCTGCGGGAGCAGGCCCTGGAGACGCCGGAGTCCCGGGACCACCTGCTGATAGGCACGTCACTGCCCTGGCTGCTGCCTCCGCTGATCCATCACGTGGAGACGTGGGACGCCGCCCTGTGCCGGGGCGACCGGGGCGGGCGCTGGGCGCGGTTCGGCGAGCGGCTGCGCCGAGCGGCCGACCTGGAGCACTGGGCGGCGTTCCCGGAGTCGTTCACGGAACTGACGGAGCTGATCGCCGAGGCCGGCTCGGACGAGCGGGCACCGGCGACCGTGTGCGTGCTGTCGGGAGACGTGCACCACGCCTACGTCGCCGATCCGGTCTGGAGCGACCCCGCCCGGCAGCCCTCGGCCCGCGTTCTCCAGCTGACCTGCTCCCCCGTCCACAACTCCATCCCGCTCTCCGTACGGCTCGGCTTCCGCTTCGGCTGGAGCCGCCCCGCCCGGCTGCTCGGCACCCTCCTTGCCCGGCACGGCGGTTGCGCACGGCCGCCGGTCGAGTGGCGGAAAACCGGGGGCCCTTGGTTCGGCAATCAGCTCATGACCCTTACCCTGCACGGCCGTTCGGCCTCCCTGAGGCTCGAACAGGCACGGCGGGCGCGCGGCGACGGCCTCGGCCGTGCGGCCGGAGGTGCCCGGCTGACGACGGTGGCGGAGTCCCGGATCACCCCGGAATAGGCGCATTCCGCGCGGTCGCCGGCGCCGTCCCGCATACCGGAGCGTGCGGGCGTGTGAACGTGATGTCACCGACACATGCGTCCCCGGAGGATCTTCCGCACCATCCGCGGCGTACGCTGTATGGCGGTCACAGACCGCACGCCGCTCCGTCGCGAGGAGTGGCGCGGTCGGGCTCACGGGGTGGTCGGGGGAGAGTTTCGGTGCTGGAGAGTGTGGGGTCGCTGACAGGCAGCCCATGGATCTACGCGGTGATCGCCGTGTCCATCGTTCTCGATGTCTTCCTGCCCGTTCTGCCGAGCGGAGTCCTGGTCATCACGGCGGCGACGGCCGCGGCGGGCTCCGCCACGGCGACCGGCAACGTCCCGCACGCCGTGCCCGACATCCTGGTGCTCACCCTCTGCGCGGCCACGGCCTCGGTCCTCGGTGACCTGGCGGCGTACCGCCTCGCCTGGCGGGGTGGCGACCGTCTGGTTCGCGCCATCGCCCGGTCCCGCCGCCTGACCCGGGCGCAGGAACGTCTCGGCCAGGTCCTGGCGAGCGGCGGCGGTGTGCTCGTGGTCGTCGCCCGTTTCGCTCCGGCCGGCCGCTCGGTCGTCTCGCTCGGCGCGGGCGCCGCGCACCGCCGGGTCCGCGACTTCCTGCCCTGGTCGGTCCTCGCCGGCCTGGCGTGGGCGGGCTACAGCGTCGCCCTCGGCTACTTCGGCGGCCAGTGGCTGGGCGCCACCTGGCTCACGGCGGCCGTCTCGGTCGGGGCCCTGTTCATCGCGGGTGCGGGCGCGGCGTACGTCGTACGCCGTCCCGCGGTACGGGAGCGGGAAGCGGGCGCCTGAGTCCCGGCTCGAGGGCACAGGGGCGGACAGGGTCGCACAGGCACGCGGACACGCGGGCCGTACGAGCACGCAGGCGTACGGGCGTACGGCGCCCTCGGGTGAGGGCCCAGGGGCACGCCGTCCCACGGACCGCCCCGACCGTGCGCCGGGCGAGGCGTCCGGTCGGTCATCCGGCGTGCTGGGTCGCCGCCCCGCGCACCTCCAGGTGGTCCAGCAGTTCGGCCGTGGCGGCCGCGACCGCCTCGACGGCGCGGTCGAAGACCTCACGGTTGTGGGCGGCCGGGGCACGGAACCCGGACACCTTGCGGACGTACTGCAGAGCGGCGGCGCGGATCTCCTCCTCGGTCGCTTCCTCGGGGATCGCGGGCGGGCGAAGTGTCTTGATGCTGCGGCACATGGGTCCAGTCTCGCGCGTCCGGCGCCGTCGTGGTCACCGCTCGCGCGAGGCGGCCCGTCCGGGCCGGGAATAGCGCCGCCGGTTCGCCGGATTGAGCAGAACATGACCTCAGTGGAGATCACCTACGTCGGCGGCCCCACCGCCGTCATCGCGATCGGCGGCCTGCGGCTCCTGACCGATCCGACCTTCGACGCTCCCGGCGAGTACCCCGTCGGCTCACGGAAGCTGGTGAAGACCGCCGGACCGGCGCTCCCGGCCGAGAGGATCGGCCCGGTCGACGCCGTCCTGCTCTCGCACGACCAGCACCCCGACAACCTGGACGCGTCCGGGCGCGGGTACCTCCGGAGTGCCCCGGTGACCCTGTCGACGGCATCGGCGTACGAGCGGATCGGCGCCCCCGTACGCGCCCTCGGCCCCTGGGAATCCGTCGAGCTGGCGCGTCCGGACGGCGGAGCCCTGCGCGTGACGGCCGTTCCGGCGCAGCACGGGCCCGACGGCTCGCTGCCTCTCGTGGGCGAGGTGACCGGCTTCGTGCTGTCCGGGGAGGAGCTGCCCAAGGTGTACGTGAGCGGTGACAACGCGTCCCTGGACGTCGTACGGGAGATCGCGGAGCAGGAGGGCCCCTTCGACGTGGCCGTGCTGTTCGCGGGCGCGGCGCGCACCCCGCTGGTGCCGGACGCCCCGCTCACCCTGACCAGCGAGGACGCGGCGCGGGCCGCGGAGATCCTCGGCGCCGTCCGGGTGGTCCCGCTGCACTTCGAGCACTGGGGTCACTTCACGCAGGACGGTTCGACCCTGACGAAGGCGTTCGCGCGGGCGGGTCTCACGGACCGGCTGCGGCTGCTGGAGCCCGGGGCTTCGGTACGGGTGCCGTAGCGGCCCCGCGCGGTCCGGTCCGCACAACATCCCAGTGATTGCTTGGTGTTCGGCAAGCTCCTCCGAGGATTGACTCGGGTCGCCGCGTCTTGTGACCATCTCCGGGGCCCGTTCGGGTCCCGTGGACAGAAGCGAGGATCTATGGCGAACGACGCGCTGACGGTGGCCGTGCTGGGTCCGGGAGGGGTCGGCGGGCTGCTCGCGGCGCTCCTGTCCCGCGCCGGTCACCGGGTCGTCTGCCTCGCCGGTGACGAGACGGCGCGGAGGCTGGCCGCGGACGGCATCGAGGTGCGCAGCGGCCACTTCGGCGACTTCACGGCGCGGGTGGCGGCCGACACCGAACTGCGCGAGCCGGCCGACGTGTGCCTGATCGCGGTCAAGGCGACGGCCCTGGACGCCGCGCTGGAGCGTCTCCCGGCGAAGGCCCTGGGCGAGGAGGGACTGATCGTCCCGCTCCTGAACGGTGTCGAGCACCCGGCGCTGCTGCGCGAGCGCTACCGCCCGGAGCAGGTGGCCCCCGCGGTGATCCGCGTCGAGTCGACGCGGATCGCCCCCGGGGTGATCGAGCACGGCAGCCCGTTCGCCGAGCTCGACCTCACCTCCGACACGGCACCCCGGGCGCGCGTCGAGGCGTTCGCCGGGGCCCTGGAGTGGGCCGGGCTGCACGCCCGGGTCCAGGACGGCGAGTCGGCGACGCTTTGGGCGAAGATGGCGTTCCTCGCGCCGTTCGCCCTGCTGACGACCCGGTACGGGGTGCCGGTGGGCGACGTACGCACGCTGCACCGCGCCGAGTTGACCGCTCTCGTCGAGGAGACGGCCGCGGTGGGTCGCGCGTGCGGAGCGGCCACCGATCCGGCGACCGCCCTCGCCCGTTACGACGCCTTCCCCGCGGCCACCAGGTCCTCGATGCAGCGGGACGCCGAGGCGGGTCGCACCCTCGAACTCGACGCGATCGGCGGCGCGTTGCTGCGGGCGGCGGAGCGGACCGGGGTGCCGGTTCCGGTGGCGGGCGAACTGGTCCGGCATCTGACGCCGCTCGCCGGCACGGACGACTGACGGTCGGCGTGCCGTGCCCGGCGCTGCTGGGTCCGGGCCGAACCGCCGGACCCCGCAAGGGTGTTCGTCCGACTCTGCAAGGGTGTTCGTCCGACTCTGCAAGGGTGTTCGTCCGACTCTGCAAGGGTGTTCGCCCGACCGTGCACGGGTGGTACGGGGACCGGTGTCGGCGCCGGTCCCCGGCGTCGCGCCGGTGTCAGTGCCCCGCCACCGTGCCGGCGTCCGAGCAGTGCCGGGCCACCGTGTCGGCGAAGGCGTGCGCGGCGGGTGACAGGGCGTCCCAGCGGCGGACCGCCCAGCCGACCGCGAGGGGCGGCAGGGCCGGTACGGGGAGGAAGCGCAGGCGGGGGTGTCTGTGCCCGGGCAGACCGGGCAGGGCTGGGACGACGGCGTGGCCGAGGCCGAGTTCGGCGAGCAGGATCGCGGTGTCCCAGTCGGCGACGCTGGTGTCGGAGGCGCTCGCCGGTATCCCCAATTCCCGGTAAGCGGTGTCGAGATGGGCACGAGAGGTGGACCGCTCGGGAAGTCCGACGATCCGCAGTCCGGCCAGTTCCTCCGCCTCGATCCTTTCCCGCGCGGCGAGTTCGTCGTCGGCACGCACGGCGAGCACCCAGGGGAGTTCGACCACGGCCCGCTGCTCGATCCCGCGCACGGGAGGGCCGAGGGTGACCCAGGCGAGGTCGAGTCCGTGGTCGGCGAGCGCCTCGAAGCAGCCTCGGCTGGAGTTCTCGGTCTGGAACTCCAGGCTGACCTTGGGGTACCGCCCCCGGAACTCGACCACGGCCTCGGCCATGAAGTGCCGCACGGTGGTGCCGCCGGTGGCGATCCGCACCGTACCGCCGCCCCCGCGCGCCAGTTCGTCGAGCCCGCGCAGCGCGAGGTCGAGCCCGGCGATGCCGTCGGCGGCGGCCCGTTCGAGGAGCCGCCCGGCGCGGGTGGGCACCACGCCCCGGGCCTGCCTCTCGACGAGTCCGAGCCCGACCTCGCGTTCCAGCCGGCGTACGTGCTGGCTCACCGCCGACTGCGTGCAGCCCAGCTCCCGGGCCACGGCGCTCAGGCTTCCGGCCCGGCAGACGGCGACGAACACGCGAAGATCATCCAGAGTCACGGCCCCAAAATACTCGCGGGCCCGGCGAGTTGACCGATCAGACCCGGGTCTTGTCGAGCAGCTCGACGATCTCCTCGGTCGTGCCGGTCTCACCGAGGCGGGGGAAGATCCGCTCGACGCTGTTGCGGTGCGTCTCGGGGTCGAGGTCGGACATGGCGTCGGTGGCGAGGGTGACGTGGTAGCCGTGTTCGTGCGCGGCGCGCGCCGAGGACTCGACGCCGATGCTGGTGGCGATGCCGGCCAGCACGATCTGGGTGATCCCGCGGCGGCGCAGCTGCAGGTCGAGGTCGGTGCCGTAGAAGGCGCCCCAGTTCCGCTTGGTCACGCTGATGTCCTCGGGGTGCCCGGCCAGTTCGTCGACGATGACGTCCCAGCCCTCGGGGAAACTGCGGGCGCGGCTCGGGCCGTCGATCCGGCCGCGTACGGCGTCGGCGCCGTCGGCGGCGGCGGTGACCCGGACGAGGACGACCGGGAGGTCGTGGCCGCGGAACGCGTCCGCGAGCCGGACGGAGCGCTCCACGACGTCGGCGCCGGTGTTCGGGGCGACGGCCGGGTTCCCGACGATGCCGTGCTGAAGGTCGATGAGGACGAGCGCGGTGCGGGGGTCGAGCGTGGTGACTGCCATGGTCAGGCCTTTCGGGGGGTGGGGTCGCGAAGGGATCGGTCGATGAGGGTCACGGCCAGGAGCAGTACGGCTCCGGCGAGCATGAAGAGGGCCAGGTGGTGCAGGCCGCCGGTGTCGGCGCCGTGCGTGAAGAAGGCCGCGTCGGCGGCGGAGGCCGCCATCGCGCCGAGGTACATGAACGTGCGCAGCAGCCCGGCCGCCGAGCCGATCCGGGCGGGGTCGGCCTGCCGGTAGAGGGCATTCTGATTGGCCAGGCCATTGAGTCCCTGCGGCACACCCATGAGCGCGCCGACGGCGGCGAGGAGCCAGATCGCGCTGCCCGCGTCCAGGGCCAGCATCGCCAGGCACCCGGCGACCTGGACGAGACTCCCGACCACGAGCTTGCCGCGGACGGACTCCCGCCGTCCGGTCAGGCCGGAGACGACGAGTCCGCTGAGCGACAGCGGCAGCAGGACCAGTCCGGCGCCGGCCGCGTGCAGCCCGTGCCCCTCCTCCATCCACTGCGTGAACCCGTAGAGGAAGGCGTAGGCAGTGGTGTAGCTGAGGAACTGGCGCACGAAGGTGGCCAGCATCGGTCCGTTGCCGCCGAGCACCCGCAGGTCGACGAACGGCTCCGGGACCCGCAGTTCCCACCGCGCGAAGGCGGCCCCGGCGACGAGCGCGAGCACCGGCAGGTACCAGTCCGCCGCTCGCGGTCTCATCAGGAACAGCATCAGCGAGACGAGCAGGGCGGTGAACAGGGCCATGCCGACGAGGTCGACACCACGCGCACCGGACGCGGACGGCCCGGACGCCTCCGCGTGGGCGGGGTGGGCCGTCGCCGGTTTCGCGGTCTTCGGCAGCCGCAGGGTTCCGAGGACCAGACAGGCCAGGGACAGCGGCACGTTGACGAGGAAGATGGTGCGCCAGCCGCCGACGCCGATGAGCAGGCCGCCCAGGGTGGGCCCGACCACGGCGACGGTCTGCGCGGAGACGGCGAGCGCGGTGAGCACACCGGCCGGGCTGCTCTGCCCGGTGCGCTCGGCCTCGCCGCGCGTCAGGTGCATCGCGGCGGGATAGGCGGCCGAGGTGCCGAGTCCGAGCAGCACCCGGGCGGCGACGAGCGCGCCGAGGTTCGGGGAGAGGGCACCCAGAAGTCCGGCGACGCCCACCATGGCCGTACCGACGAGATACAGCCGACGAGGTCCGTAGAGGTCGACGAGCCGTCCGATGACGGGCTGTCCCACGGCGGTGGCGAGATAGAGCCCGGAGACCAGCCACGCGGTGTCCGCCGGGGACGCGCCGAGCGCCCTGCCGATCGGCACCAGCGCCACGGCGATCATGGAGGAGTTGACGGGATTCAGTACGGTCCCGAGGACCATCGGGGCGATCAGCCGGCGGTCGAAACGGTCGGGCGGGCGGTGCCGTGTGGGGGTGATCCGGTGCTGGAGCCAGTCGCGGAGGGTGGGTATCACGACCGGGTGAGCCGTTCCAGCAGCGCCATCGCCGCGATGACGGTCTGCCGCTCGTCCTCCGTGCAGCGCTCCTCGAAGGCCCGGGCGAGCCACTCCGAACGGGCCTGCCGGGTGCCTTCGACGCGCTCGCGCCCGGCGTCCGTGAGCGTCACGAGCTGACGCCGGCCGTCCCCGGGGTCGGGGTTGCGCTGGATGAGGCCGAACTGGTCGAGGGCCGCGAGCGTGGCGGCCATCGACTGCGGGCGCACACCTTCGACCGCCGCCAGCGCACTGGCCGTGGCGGCCCCGCTCTTACTCACCAGGGTGAGCGCGGAGATCTGGGAGGGGGTGAGGTCCTGGGCCGGGTCCTGGGCCGAGCCCCGTGCCGAGCCCCCTGCCGGGTCCCGTGTCTCGGACACCTCGCGGATCCGCCGCCTGAGCAGGCTGAACGCGACGCGCAGATCCTGCGCGGCACGCGCCGCGGAATCCGAGACGCCCGCGTCGTTCGGCCGATTGCCGCTGTGGTCCATGCGGCCACCGTAGATCGCCCAGCTCAAACTGTCCAGTTCAAACTGTGCAGTCTCACCTGACGATTCCTCCTCGTATCGAACCCTCGTTCGGAACACTCGTTCGCGTGAAGTCCCGGAAGGAACTCGCACCACAAAATCGAACAGGCGTAGCATTGCCGTGTGGCTGCGACCTATGACTTTCCAAGTGACCTCCTCGCCGGTCAGGAGGAGCTGCACCAGGTCCGGGCCGAGCTGCTGGCCCTGCTGAAACGACTCCCCTGGTCGGTGGAGCCGCTGGACGGCTTCAGCGACACCGGCGGCTGGCGCAAGGTGGAACGCCCCGCCTCCCCCGGCTGGACCGACGACGAACAGGCCGAGGTCGAGAAGCTCCGCCGACGCGAGCTCGAGCTCACCGTGTTCGTCTCGGGCCACCGCTTCTGGTCGGACATAGCCCCTCCGGACAAGGTCGACGCCCGGATGCGGCTGAAACACACGCGTGACGAGCCGTCGTAGGCGCCGGTTCTGACGGGGGAAGCAAACGGCCGGTCGGCGATCGTCGGGCGTCGCGGTCTCGCCGATGAGTTCACCGGCCCCGGACGGTCTACCCAGCGATACGACCGTTCCCGACAGGAGTGCCATGTCCACCATCCAGCCCGTGATCATCACCGCCAACCACGACGTCCTGCTGGGCTTCTATACGAAATTGTTCGGCGCCGAGGAGATCTTCCGGGTACCGGAGGAGGGCCCGGTCTTCTACCTCGGCCTGCGCATCGGCGACACCGACCTCGGGTTGGTGGCCAAGGAGAACCCGGAGACGGGGGCGGCGGCTCCGCGGATCCTGCTCAGCATCGGTGTCGACGACGTCGACGAGACGCTCGGCCGGGTGAAGGCGCTGGGCGGCTCGGTCCACGGCGGCCCCAACGACATGCCGTGGGGACAGCGCGTCGCCCACATCCAGGACCCCGACGGCAACCCGGTGAACCTCACCCAGCCGATCCCGGCCCAGTGACGCCCAGACCGAGGCCCAGGCCTTCCGGCTGCTCGCGCCGGTCGGCCTGGGCCTGTGTCGAGTCCTGAGACCGGTGGCTCACCGTTGCCTGTGGCTGTACGAGGCCGATGCCACCGGTCACGCCCACCACAGCCGTCGCGCCCATCGCCTCCGTCACCCCCGGAACGGGGCGAACGGCGTTGGCCGCTGCGACATCACTTCTTGCGGCCGTCCACGATGACCGGCGTGCCGCCCGAGTCCGTGCCGCACGGCACCGCGTACACCGGGTTGGACTTCGCGGCTTCCTTGTAGGCCTCGAGGCACTGGTTGTACAGCACCTTGTCGCTCAGCGACTGCTCGATGATCTTGTTGGCGCGGGCGATGCCCTCGGCCTCGATCCGCTTGCGCTCCGCCTCCGCCTTCGCCGTACGCGCCGCCTCGGTGGCCCGCTCGGTGGCCTGCTCCTGCTGGATCTTCTTGTCGATCTGGTCCTGCAACTTCTCCGACGGCCGCACGTTGCGCAGGTTGACGGAGGTGACGTCGATGCCGCGGGGCGCCAGCCGCTCCTTGACGAGGTCGGCGATCTCCGAGCTGATCTGCTCGCGCCCGGATGCGTAACCCTCCTCGCTGGTGTGCTTCGCGAAGACGTTGCGGACGATCTCGCGGCTGTCCGGGAGCACCAGCCGCTCCTCGACCGCGTCCTCGGTGCCCGCCAGCCGGTACAGCTCGATCGCCTTGGCCGGCACCACGGCCCACTTGATGGTGACGTCCGCGTAGAGCACTCCGCCCTGGGAGGAGCGGACCTCGACCACGTCCTTGCCGTTGAGGTCGAGATCCACCGGGCGGGTGGAGAAGGACGTGACGTCGGTGAACGGTGACGTGAAGTGGATGCCCGAGACCAGCGGCGTACCGGTCTTGCCGAAGGTCACCGGCACGCCGACCTCGGAGGCACTCACGACATGGACGCAGGCGAAGACGCCCGCCAGCACGCCCGCCACGGCGCTGAGCGCCGCCCCGAGCTTCCAGTTGCCCGCGGCGGTGCGGCCACGGCCGACAAGGAAGAGCACCACCGCGGTTATGAGCAGCAGAATGGACAGCACGAACACAGGTATCCCCCTCGGAAACGATTCCGCGCCTCCTGGGGCGCGGCCCCGCGCGCATCGTAGCGATCTCAGGTGACAGGCTCGGACGCAGTCCGGGCCGGGCAAGAACACTGACGACGCGAGGGGTTGCCGTGGTTGCGGCATTTCGCTGCCGCACCGTGATCCAACTCACCGAGGGAGCAGATCGGTTCGAGCGTGCGCACACCCCGGGACGGGTACGTCGACTGCGGCAGGGGAAGCAGGAGAAGCGCGACCATCTACGCACCGCACGGCATCAGTTGGACCATCCAGGAGCCATGACTTGTCGCACCGAAACCCCGTGGGGCTGATCATCGCGTGCGCCGCCGCGCTGCTCACGGTCGCTGCCTGCACGTCGGAGCACGCCGATGCCAAGCAGTCCGGCCGGCCCACGCACGCGTCCGACTCGGGCTCGGCGACGATCACCACCCCGCCGAGCGCCACTCGGCCCCCGACGCAGAAGCCCCCGACGCTGGACGGGGGCGAAACACTCGCCGGCCACCAGAACGTGACCGGCGGGAGTGCCAGTATCCCGTTCGGCAAGGGCAGGAAGAGCGACGCGCTCATCGTCGCGGTGAACTGCCTGGGCAAGGGGAAGATCAAGGTCGCGGTGCAGTCCGTCCACGTCTCTTTCCCGCTGGACTGCGTCGCCGACAAGGTGAACACCGCATACAACGAGATGGCGATCGAAGGCGTGGCCCGCGGCGGAGTCGTATCCGTCCAGGCACCTTCGGGCGTGCGCTGGTCGATGGCCATAGGCCGAGGCGCACCAGCCCAAGAGGAATGACCGGCAGTCGGCTCGACCCCGCCGCATACACGGAGCCTGTTACAAGCTGACGAACCTCTTCATGAGGGTGCCGGCGGAAACGGCTGTACCAGAGGGCTTTCGGTCTGCTGTGGCGGTCCCGGCGACCGAGGCACGGGTCGTATCGCCCCCGACCGTGTGGACGGCGACACGACCCACCGCGCCGCCGGCTAACCCATGGTCTTGGCGCCGTCCAGGGACTCTCGGATGATGTCGGCGTGGCCGGCGTGCTGGGCGGTCTCGGCGATGATGTGCATCAGCACGCGGCGGGCCGACCATCGCCCGCCCGGCTCGGACCACGGGGCTTCCGGCAGAGGTTGCGTGGCGTCCAGGTCGGGCAGGGTGACGACCAACTCGTCGGTCCGACGGGCCACTTCGGCGTAGTCGGCGAGCACACCGGCCAGCGTCTCGCCGGGCAGCATCCGGAACTCGTCGGCCCGCCGGGCCCAGTCGGCCTCGGTCATGTCGGTGAAGTCGGGCATTACCGACGGGCCGTCCACGATGAACCGCACCCAGGACCGCTCGACCGCGGCGACGTGCTTGATCAGGCCGCCCAGACACAGCCGGCTGGCGGTGGTCCGGCGCCCGGCCTCCTCGTCGGTGAGGTCGCGGGTGGTGAAACGCAGGAAGCCCCGGTGCTTGGCCAGCACCTCCAGCAAGTCGGCACGCTCGCCGGTGACGGCCGGGTCCTCGGCCGCCAGTTCGTTGACAGTCACGGTCTCACTCATGGTCGCTGCCTTCCGTGGTTCGTGTTCCGCCGGGCAAGAAGGACACTAGGAGCCATAGAGGTCAGATGCTGACCTAAATGAGGGCGCGGTTTCGCAGGGGGCAGGCGTAATCCCTGAGGGAGATCTGCAGGCCCTACGGCATCCCTTGTTTGATCGGGACGCCAAAGGCCCGAATTGCAGGCAGTTGAAATTCAGACGAAAGGCAGCCTTTTTCCAGTCCGGCAATTTGTCCGATAGGCGCCTGTTGATTATCGAAGGCTGATGGTGCGATCTTCTTCATGAAGAAGATCATGACGCTCGCTGCCGCCGTCACATTCGGCGCTTCCCTCATGGCGGGGACTGCCAGTGCCGCTCCGATGCCCGTAGTACCGCACCCTTGGGACCAACGGGTCAAGTGCCAGACGAACGACCCGGAGGACAGGGCCGAGGCCGAGGCAGGTGAAGATCACCGTTGTCGTGCAGTACACGCAGAAAACCCCGGACGGCCACTACAATGCCGGTCGCAGTCAGAAAATCGGCGTCATCACGGCGTACTGCCATAATCAGCGGGGAAACAAATGTCCGGCATGGGCCAGGCTGTGAACTCTCCTGAACCAGACATCGAGCAGGCGGCCACGTCCCGTCTATTCGATCTCGCTCGTTCCTTCATCACGATGCATGTGTCATGGAAGCCGCTCTTCATCGGGGCCGTCATCGCGGGTGACGACGACATGCGCCTCTATTTCCGTTCACCTGAGCGGGATCGTACGTACGGTGTGGACGTGCTGATCAGCCATACGGGGCCCGGCCTGCTCGGCGCCATGGTTTCCCCCGCGTTCCTGGCGAACGAACATCTGCACAAACCTTCCGACGATCCGCACTGCGATGTGATCGTGGACCTCACTGACTACTGACGGACGCATACAAGGCGGCCTCCGCCCGGCCCATCTGGCACGTGAGTGGCACGACGGCCCCATCGGCCGGAAATGACAGAGGCCCAGATCACCGGATTCACACCGGCTGACCTGGGCCTTGTCCGTGTCCTGAGACTGGTGGGCGCGGACGGTTTCGAACCGCCGACATCCGCCTTGTAAGTTCGGTCCAACTCGTCCTTGGCATGGCCTAGCCGCGTGCGCAAGAGTCATCTGTAACCGCCCGATGCCGCAGCGGTCCGTGGGCGTTGATGTCAGCTTTGGATGTCAGCGAAACAACTCCGGCACTGGACAGACCTCCAAGGGATCGTCCGGCAGATCCACCCAGTTCCACCAAATCGTCAGATCCGGCGGCCCCGTCGATCGACGGCGGTCCAGCAGGACAGAGCGAACTCACCCCAGCGTCGCGATCCGCGGCGAGGAGTAGAGGAACTGGCCCTTGCCCAGGGGTTGTTCTTCGACGTTGCCGCGCCACAGGAGTATGCCGTGGCGCCGCTCCCAGAAGAACACGTACACACCCTTGACGATTCGATCCGGTATGAAGACGAGCCCCCAAGCGATGCCCCAGGGATCCCGGAGCAGGCCGAAAACCAGGGAGACCAGTGCGACGGAGACAACTAAGGATCCGTTAAAACTGCGGCGCATGGATTCGCGGGAGGTCGGGACTATAGCCTCGGGGTCGGTCAGGGGGACTGCGGTCTCGAAGTCGTTTTTCTGGCCGCCCAGCCAGTGCGACCGGAACGAAACCGCCAGCAGGCCGGAGAACCCTATGGCCCCTATAAGGCACAGCGCGACAAACACCGTTTTGCTGTCGACCTGTGGCAGTCCGCGAACGCCGAAGACCACGGGCGCGGTGACGACCGCGGCGACCCCCGCCTCAATGATTGCCGAGAATTGATGGTGAACGTAGCGCACCACGGCTTTCCCCCTCCGTACGCGCCCGCTCAGGACGCAGGACCGCTATGTAGACCGTGCGCCCCTCGGTAGGGCAGATCGATCTCATCCAGGTGTCGAGAACCGCGGCGAGGAATAGAAGAACTGGCCTTTTCCTAGAGGTTGTTCTTCGACATTGCCGTACCACAGGAGTATGCCGTGGCGCCGCTCCCAGAAGAACACGTACACACCCATGACGATTCGATCCGGTATCAAGCCGAGCCCCCAAGCGATGCCCCAGGGATCCCAGAGCAGGCCGAAAACCAGGGACAACAGTGCGATGTGGACAACGAAGAGTCCGTCAAAGCTACGGCGCATGGACTCATGCGGGGTAGGAAGTATCGCCTCGGGGTCGGTCAGGGAGACTATGCTCTCGAAACGGTACTTCTCGCCGCCCAGCCAGCGCGACCGGGTCGAAATCGCCAGCAGGCCGGAGAACCCGACGGCGCCTATGAAGTAGAGCGCGAGGAGCGCCTTTTCGCTGTCGGCCTGCGGTAGCCCGCGCACGCCGAAGACCACAGGCGCGGTGACCGCCACGGCGACCCCCACCTCAACGATCACCGCCAATTGATGGTGAACGTAGCGCACCACGGCTTTCCCCCTCCGCACGCACCTGCACCTGCACAGGACGGGCGCAGGACTCACTATGTACACCGTGCGCCCCTCGGTAAACCGCCAGCTCACTCGGTCCCACACGGACATGTGCCGTTGGCCGTCCAGTCGCACAGAATTGGCGGAATCATGAATTCAACGTCAGACTTCGGGGGCCGGGGTGGCTTCCGAGCCTCATCATGAACGCCAACTTGGAGTCGACCGGCCCATCAGTGTTTTTTACAGTTCTCCACTTGGCCCGCGCTCGCGCGGGCACTTGGCATCCACCCCCGGATCGCGATGCGGATCCTCCGCTGTTCGGAGATCGCGGTCACGATGGAGGTCTACACGCACGTGCCCTCTGTCGAGACCCGCCGGGCGCTCCGCAAGCTCGACAAGGCGGCGGGCGGCGGCAGCAAGCAGAAGAAGGAAAAGAAGGGCAAGCGCATGCAGCAGAAGCGGGCGGAGGAGCCGTCGGCCCAGGACGGTCGGCAAGAGCCATAGCGGTTGTTGTACGCACGACAGAGGCCCATTCGCGATCAAGTGAATGGGCCTCTGTCGTGTGTCGGGGTGGCGGGATTTGAACCCACGGCCTCTTCGTCCCGAACTATGGGCACGATGGTCGCTGAGGGCTGCCGGGCACGTCAGAAGGTCACCCAGGGCCGATGGCCGTCGGGGCTGGTCGCGAAGGTTGCGGTATTTCGCTGCTGTACTCCCCATGGAGTGACCAAGATCAGATTGCAGTCGTTCTGGCGAGCAGCACCACTCCAGGCGCTGACATGAAAGAACGGAGCAATCCTGATGCGTGGAAGAAAGATCAGTGCGGTCGTGTTGCTGGTCGGCGCCGTAGTCCTCGGTAGCGGTACGACAGCCAGCGCAGACCCGACACCTAGCGGCTTCGGCCAAACCGCTGCTGCGCCAGTCAACATGAGCGGGGCGGCGAACCAGCTCGTGGGTGCCGTAGGCGCCCCCCTTGCCAACGTCAACCTTTCCTGCCCTGCCCCGTGGGCCAGTCAGGCTCTCGATGCCCTGAGCTTTGTCGCATGCGATACGGGCCCCGTCGCACGCTGACCTGGCGATCTCACAGTCGTTGGATAGAGCCTCCGCTCGGAGTTCTGGGTGGAGGCTCTGTGCTGCTGTCTTCGATCTAGCGGGTAGCTGGAGTCTGTGAATCTGCCGGCTTCGCCTTCCCAGGTTCGAATCCTGGCGCCGCCACCCTAAAGGGAATCGACCCCTGACCAGCAAGTTTGGTCAGGGGCCGTTCTCGTTCCCGGATCACGTCAGTCCCCGCCGCTCCCTGGTGTTCCCCGTCCGTTCTGGCACGGTTGTGGCAGGCACCGTGAACTTGATCATGTGGTCGGTGGAGCCTTGATGACTCACGCAGCCCAGTGGGTCACGGTCGACGGTCCAGGAGCACTGCGTGCTGTTTCTACGAGGGCGCCCCGGCTACTGGGCGTAAATCTTACGGGGGCGCGCCTTTCGGCCGAGGGAGCGTGCCCACGACGGGGTGAATGGGGGGGGAGGGAGCGGGCGGCCCCGCTTGGATAGCGGGTGTCTGCATCCCCGCTCACGTAAGGATTCCGCGACATGCCCGGACTTCCGCCGATCGGCGCCGAGATCCCTTGCTCGCGCCTCGCCATCAACACGCCGGTCCGCTATAAGGGCCAGCTCCACAGCCTCGACTTCCGGGGCGGCATCAAGCATCGCGTCGATGTGAACCCCAACGACCCGATCAACTCCGTGCGCCTGCGGGTCGTCGGGCACAGGGTGTCTGCGGACTTCCCGGAGGGCGTCGGGGGCAGCGTCACCATCGAACAGAACGAGATCGACGTCGACGCGAAGAGCACGCTGTCCTTGACCCAGCAGTTCCCGCCCAAGTACGAGCACCGCGACATCCTGAGCTTCACGATGATCTTCGATCAGCCCGAGGGCGACCCGGTGGTCACGGTCACCAAGGAGCCGATGGTCCTCATCGGACAGCTGACCCAGTACCCGCCCCGGGGAGACCTCTACCAGCTGGAGAAGCCCGTCGAACTGGTCGACCCGGAGGACGAGACGAAGGTGATCGCCGTCATCGAGAAGTTCCCCGTCAAGGTCGGCGGCCTCTAACAAGGCCAGCGGAACCCGCTCACCTGATCAAATGCCATTCGGGTGACCTGGAGGGGGCGCGGTAGCTGTGCCCCCTACCCGCCACTCACCCCGGCTCCCATCCCGTCTGCCGTCGACCCATACACCGTGGAGCGGGCGTGGTTCAGGGCGTCAAGGTGGAGCGCCCTGCCGGACGAACGACTGTGAGGATGGGTCGTGGCATCGCTCGGCGGCCTGACCCACCGAACGATTGACGCTTCGGGCTGTCCTTTCAAGGAATCGT